>JAYSYY010000116.1:0-129086 GCA_043727215.1 Chitinophagaceae bacterium
GTTATCAAAGTATTGCTGGTGGTATTTAAGGGCCTGCTCCATGGAATCCGTCCGGATTTTCAAGGTCCGGTACTCCTTCACCTGTTTCACACTACCATAACCCACACCGGGCAGATAATATTTAAGCGGGGTAAAAATAATAAGGGAAGTGGTCAGGCCGATCATAAGAATAAAAAGCGTGCTGAAAGCAATATAGACACTCAGCCTGTTTAATTTAAATTTTACAACCTCTTCGTATGTATCCTCATTCATTATTACCAGCCGGTAGTGATTGCGTAGCCGCTTTAAGGTATTAACAGGTTCCTGTTTGGACATTTTCCTTTTTTAAGTAGGTAAAAATAACAAACGCACCTCAATGTGAAGCATAATCGCCTGTTTAATCTCCCCGCTGCACCCCTAAGTTTTAACATAATGAAATTGCATAAAGCATTCGTTCTCATTCAGCCGCTTTTAATTTTGAGGATTGATTTCGGAAAAAACACCGATATTTAACGGCATTAAATCACAGTTTTTCTACATGTTGAAAACTACAAACCTTTTTGCGTTTTTCCTGGCGGCTTTCTCCCTGTTTTCCCTACCGGTATTTGCTCAGCCAACCTGGACTTTAAATCCTTTCGGCAAAGAAAAAAAACCGGAGCAATACGAGGAGAAAAAGCTGCCCTCCGAAAAAACCGGTGAGAAGAAATTTAATGCATGGCGACGTTTTAAGCAAAATACAACCACCCATTACAATTACTATTTTAACGCTAATAATAAGCTGAATGAAGTGGTGGAAAGAGCGACGATGGCTCACAAGGATGATTTCTCCCGCTTACTTTCATACTTTCCATATACTTTAGAAAATACAGCCGCGCAAAAAACAGAACTGGATTCTGTAATATATAAAGCCACCGCGGCTATCTTATTGCATGACCTTAGAAGTGACTGGGTAGATAATATGTACCTGCTCATCGGGAAATCCTACTTTCTTAGGAATGAACTGGACTCAGCAGCAATGACCTTCCAGTTTATTAACTACAATCTTTTTCCCAGGAAGAAAAAAGAAGATGATAGCAGGATCGTGGGCACCAACGACGAGCCTGGAACCGGTTATCTTTCTATTGCCAATAAGGAAGACCGGAACCTGCTGGACAAAACCCTTTCGATGGCTCCAAGCCGGAATGATGCCCTTGTGTGGCTGGCCCGCACTTTTACCGCCCAGGAAGAATATGGAGATGCCGCCGGGCTGATCAATATTCTCAGGAACGACCGCAATCTGCCTTCCCGCCTTAAGAACGACCTGGAAGAAGTAACCGCTTACTGGTTCTTTGCACAAAACAGTTATGATAGCGCTGCCGTTCACCTGGAAAATGCCTTGTCCGTGGCTGATAGCAAACAGGATAAAAGCCGCTGGGAATTTTTACTTGCGCAACTTTTTGAAAGGCAGGGGTTGTTTGAAAAAGCCTCCGGCTACTATGACAGGGCTGCCCGGCATACGGTAGATCCCGTGATGGAAATTTATGCAAGGCTGAATGACGCTAAAATGATGCGGGATAATGGGGATGAAAAGCAGCTTGACGTAAGTATTGCCAACCTTTTAAAAATGGCAAAAAAGGACAAGTATGATAACTACAGGGATATCATTTATTATTCTGCTGCCCAGCTCGGCTTAAAGAAGCCGGATACCACTAACAGCATAGTGTACCTGCAGAAATCCATTAAATACAATAGCGGCAATACCGATTACAGGAACAAAAGTTTTTTCCAGTTAGGTAACATTGCCTACAGCCAGGCTCGGTTCAAGGATGCATCCTCGCTTTACGATAGTTTGCAGCTCAGTACGACTGAGCCGGATATAGACCTTAAAGCACTGAACGAACGCAAGGAGTCGTTGGCCAAACTGGTAAAACGACTGGACAATATAGCTTATGAGGATAGCCTGCAAAGGATAGCAGCATTACCCGTGGCTGAACGGGAAGCATTCGTAAAAAAGATACTAAGAAAGCTCCGGAAAGAACAGGGACTAAAAGAAGAAGATGCGGGCGCCGGAACTGCACCCATTACGTTCGCGGGGCGGGTGGAAGAAACCGACTTATTTACCTCCAACAACAGCAGGGGGGAATGGTATTTTTACAACAACAATCTTAAAACCAAAGGGTATAACGAGTTTATAAGCAGGTGGGGTAAACGGAACAATGTCGATAATTGGAGAAGGAAGAAAAGTGCAGTCAATAACCTTAACCTTGGAAATGTTGGTGGAGATGTGAATACACCGATGGATAAGGCGGGGGTTGACAGCGCAAAAATTGCGGACCTGACGATCGATGGGTTAATGCTTGGGCTGCCACTCACCTCGGAAAAACTGGATACCAGCAACAAAAAAATTGCAATCAATATGCTGGAGCTGGCGAAAATATTTCAAAATGATCTGCAGGAATACCAGATGGCCATTGATGCTTATGACAATTATTTAAGCCGTTTTCCAGGCGATCAAAATGAAGCAGAAGCTTACCTGGGCTTGTATTTTTCTTACAACAAATTAGGGAACATAGCTAAGGCAAATTATTATAAAAACCTGGTTATCTCCAAACATGCCGGCAGTCCTGCTGCTGCGCTTGTCACCAATCCATCGCTGCTGCAGCCAAACTTAAAGAATGCTGAAGGTACAGCGCGCTACGAGGGTATTTACAATTTGTTTATTGAAGGCAGGTTCACGGAAGCACTCGAAACAAAGAAAAAAGCAGACAGTGTTCACGGCAACAATTACTGGACCCCTCAGTTGCTCTACATTGAATCAGTTTACCACATCCGCGAGAAAAATGACAGCCTTGCAATTGCTGTATTAAAAAATCTGCAGACACTCTACCCCTCATCCCCTTTAAATGAGAAAGCGGGCACGATGATTGAAGTGTTGGGCAAACGAGCGCAAATAGAAGATTACCTTACCAAATTGGAAGTGACCAGGGTGGAAGAAGAGCAGATAATTATTGCAGATGACCCGGCCCCGGTAGTGAAAGCCGCTACCCAGGCTCCCGCTCCGGTTGTTAAACAAAACACAGAGCCGGTTATTAAACCTATCAGCAGGGATACATCTTTTGCCGTACCTCCTGTGTCTGTAAATGCTGGATTTAGCATCCAGCCGGAGAAGGCTCATTTTGTAGTAGTATTATTGGATAAAGTTGATGGGGTCTATATCAATGAGGCAAAAAATGCATTTTCACGATTTAATAGAGGGAGTTACCTGACACAGAACCTGGTGATCAACCGTGATACACTCGATGCAGCAAGGACGCTCTTCCTGGTATCCAGATTTGAAGACGCAGAATCGGCCGTGATTTATCATGATAAAATAAAAAAGGCAGCACCGAGAGAGGTCTCCTGGCTGCCGGCTAACAAATATTCATTCTTCATCATTTCGGAAGACAACCTGCAGCTATTAAAAACAAATAAAGACCTTGAAGGATACAAAAAATTGCTGAATGCCAGCTTGGGGAATAAATTCTAAAATTGAGCGGGCTGATCCTTCTTAAAACAACTAATAATCTATGAACCGTTCCAATAAAATTTTATGGCGCCTGTTTTTTGGTGGATTTGCCTTCGTTGTGATCATGCTGCTGCTTGCGGATTTTGGCGTGTTTGGTAAAATGCCCTCTGTGCAGGAATTGGAAAGCCCGGAGGCAGATCTTGCAAGCGAGATCATTAGTGCAGACGGCGTGCAGATGGGAAAAATTTATACCCAAAACAGGAGCGAGGTTAAATACCATGAGATTTCTCCGAACGTTGTCAATGCGCTGATTGCTACCGAAGACGAAAGGTTTTATGAACACTCCGGTATCGATGCACAGGCATTGGCCCGGGTAGCATTCACTGCTGGTACACAAGGTGGTGGCAGTACGATCACACAGCAGCTGGCTAAAATGATGCTGGGACAGGGCAGGGGAAACATTATTGTGAGAGGTGTGCAAAAACTGAAAGAGTGGATCGTTGCAGTAAAGCTGGAGCGAAATTTTACAAAAGAAGAAATTATTACGCTATACCTGAATCATGCGCCATGGGGTAACGTATATGGCATCCGCAATGCAAGCCGGATGTATTTTCAGAAAGAACCGATCAACCTTAAGATAGAAGAGGCAGCCGTGCTCATCGGTATGCTGAAAGGGTTTATTTATGAGCCGGTACGGCATCCAAAAAATTCGATCGACAGGCGAAATACTGTTATCAATCAAATGATGGTAGCCAAACAACATTTCCTCACAGAAGCCGAGGCCGCAAAGATAAAAGCCAAGCCCCTTATCACTAACTACAAACCGATAGACGAGGTAGTTGGTATTGCACCATATTACCGGAGGGCACTCCTGGATGTATTAAAAGTGTGGTGTAAAGAAAATATCAATAACCGCACAGGCGAACCTTATAACCTGTATAAGGACGGATTGAAAATTTATACAACTATCGATTCCAGGATGCAGAAATATGCAGAAGAAGCTGTGGAACAACATATGCCCGTGCTGCAAAAAAAGCTGGATAGTTATTTTAAGATCAGGAAAAATCTCTGGAAAGGCAAGGATGATATTGTTTATGCTGCGATGAAATATTCCGAAAGGTGGAAAACCCTGAAACAGGAAAAAATGGAGGAAGAGGATTTAAAGAAAACTTTTATGATTCCTGTGAAAATGAAGATCTTTTCGTGGACGGGTAATGACAAGCACGAAAAGGATACGGTGATGACTCCTTTCGATTCTATTAAATACCATAAGCAACTTTTGCAGACCTCGTTTGCTGCTATGGATCCCAAAACCGGGGAGATCAAAGCCTGGGTAGGAGGTATTAATTACAAATGGTTCAAGTTTGATCATGTGACAGCGCAGCGCCAGGTAGGATCCACATTTAAACCATTGCTGTATACACTTGCCGTGACGGATGCAGGGTATACACCTGAGACGCCGGTGTCCGGTTCACCTTTAACACTGGGTGGTAAAACGATCAGCAGCGGGGGAGGTGGCACCCTTGCCAACTGCCTGGCATTTTCCAGGAACGCCGCTACCTGGCACCTGATGTCCGTCATAGGTGTAAGCCGGACAATCGAGTTCGCTAAACAATGCGGTATCACAGCCAACCTTCCTCCTTATCCATCCATTGCCCTCGGTACGGCTGATATACCGATGTTACAAATGCTGCAATCTTATACGATGTTTCCAAATAAAGGTTACAACACCGAACCCGTATTTGCGACACGCATAGAAGATAAAAACGGCAACCTGTTACATGAGTTCCCGGTGGCACAAAGCAAACAGGTCATCGGCGAAGCGGATGCCTTCACGATGGTAAAAATTATGCAAGGTGTTGTGCAGATAGGTACGGCCAAAAGACTGAACAGTTATAACATTCCTACTCAAAAGGCAGGCAAAACCGGAACGACTGATAATAACACCGATGGTTGGTTTATTGGGTACACCCCGGAACTACTCGCTGGTTCCTGGGTGGGTTGTGGAGATCCGTTTATTCCGATCTACACATCCAATGCCGGAGGTTCGGAAATGGCGGCGCCCAACTGGGGACTATTCATGAGTAAGGTTTATGCCGACAATAAACTTGCTATGACCAAACAAAAAGAATTTGATGCCCCCGCAGAATTAAGAAATGACCCGATATACGCAGATATTAATTTTGCAGAACTGGTAAATAAAGGAGACAGTTTTGTAGAAGATAATGGCAATGGAGATGCAAACGATTTCATGGATGTAGAGCCCCAGGAAAAGCCCGTACCAGATACCCCGGTCAATAAAAAGCCGGAGAATAAAAAAGACAATAACCCTCCCCCTAAAGCATTGATGAAACCTGCGGAAAATAAAAATAACGGTACCAAACCCCCGCCAAAAAAAGATAACGATTATTAAATAAAAGATTGCAGCAAAGTTATTGCTGCATTTTTTTTACCTAAAAACCGGGAACACTTCCACAATTTTTTTTACCAGTTGTATACAATCCAATAGGCTGTCATCGACGTAGATGAACAGGTAAAATTATTTCAAAAACCAAAAATTACATCATGAATACGTTCAAAAAATTAGTTGTTGTAGCAGTAGCTTCGTTGTTCTCCAATGTTTCGATTGCACAAATGGAAAAAACGGTGATGGTAGGTGGAGCCGCTATGTATCCAAGTAAAAATATCGTGGAAAATGCGGTTAACAGTAAGGATCACACAACCCTGGTGGCGGCTGTAAAAGCAGCAGGGCTCGTAGAAACCCTGATGAGTGCAGGACCTTTTACAGTATTTGCACCCACGAATGCCGCTTTTGATTTGCTGCCTGCAGGAACACTGGAAACGCTGGTGAAACCGGAAAGCAAAGCAGCCTTAACAGGAATTCTTACCTACCACGTAGTTGCAGGGAAAGTAAATGCAAAAGACCTGGTGAAACTGATTAAAAAAGGAAAAGGTAAAGCAGAACTGTCCACTGTTGCAGGGGGCAAACTATTTGCAAAGAGGGAAGGAAAAAACGTAACGATCACAGATGAGAACGGCACCAAAGCGTACGTGACCATTAAAGATGTAAACCAGCGCAACGGTGTGATACACGTAGTAGATCACGTGTTGATTCCAAAGATGTAAATAGTTGGGCTGTCAGGCTTCAAAGCTGCAGGGAATGGGTTGCAAAATCTTAAAGCTTATAAGACCTGCTATCCTTACACTGCAGCTTTGGAGTTTTTTATTGTTGTTTTGTGTTAAGGATTGAATAGATTGCTGAATCTTTAAAATTGCCATCGAAGTAAAAATTTTCTCGGAAGTAAGCTTCTTTGATGTAGCCGGTACTTTTTAATACAGCAGCAGAACCTTCATTGGCAGGGTTGATATTCGCTTCTATGCTATGCAATTTTATTGTTTCAAATCCAAAAGCTGTAACGGCGATGATCGCTTCTTTTGTGTAGCCCCTGCGAAAATGCTCAGGTAATATCATGTAGCCGATCTCTGCCCTGTAATGTTCTTTAATGATCCGCCAGAGGCCAATGGTGCCAATAAGTAACCCAGGGTTTTCCTTCAAGGTGATGGCCCAGGTGATACCATCATTCGCAGCAGCGTCGGTGTTGATCTTGTTGATAAGCAGCTTGGCTTCCGATATCGACTTCATGACTGGTTTATCCAGGAACTCCATCGATATTTTATTTGAACGCAGGCGCAGAACCTGTTCTGCATCCGCATCACCAGGTTGCCTCAGCAACAGCCGCTCCGTAACCAGCGAAGGAAAAGGAGTAAATGAAATCGCTAACATACTATCCCATTTTTTTTTCCAAAAATTACCAGGCCATGTGTTTCACCATCCATTTCCGCAACCTCCCTCACATGCCCTCAATCTGTAAACTCCGCCTGAGGAAAGAGTTGTATGCCTGGAGCGTCAGGATTAAAGGTAAAGCACAGCGGCCCATGAAGTTGAGTTCTTTTGCCCAATCGAGGCAGTAAGCAAGTATTATTCTCCCAAATCCTTTTCCCTGCATTTCGGGTTGCAGGTAGCTGCTTATTTCCACGGTGCCACTATAAGCCGCGCGGCCTTAAAAAAATCGTTTCAAATTACCCAGCCGATCCCATCGTTCTCTTCCCTGATCATCCACAAAGGCTTTGGGGCTGGATGATGTGCATGGAACCAATTTAGTTTGCCATTTACTGTAACGGGTACTGTATCTGCAGTTACCAGCCTCCCGGCCACGGTGGAATTATAGATATCCACGATCAATGGAAGGTCGTCGGGTGTTGCATCTGGGAATTGCATGCCTGCTTGATCTTTCCTGCAATTTAATCAATTAAGCATCTGCCGAAACCGGATTTATTATAGGGAGCGTATTGTAAACGGGAAAAATTATTTCTATATTGATATGAATATCCTACCCCATATTATTCAACCTTACTAATTGTTAATTAAAACTATTGTAATCATCGGTTTTTTGATCAGCTCTTTTTTATCTGTCTCCATTCCCGTTACTGCGCAAAAAGCAACGGGTGGGTGTATGGATGTAACTGCTTTTTATGTCGGGCTTGATCCGTTGGTAGAAGGTTTCGATTTTGCCTGGGGAGCCGTGGAGGTAAGTTATTCCAAGAGCGGGGATGCATGGAAGTCGTTCGAGGTTATCATCAACGGGCAGAGCGGTTCATTCCGCGCTTGGGGAACCGCCACCCTGGTGATAGATCTTTTAGTCCCAAAGGGTGTATCTCTTACTGTTACTTTTAACACCTACAGCTCCCCCAATCCTGGCAAAGGGAAATTATGCTTTTCTGAAACAAAGTTTATCGAAAGCAGGTAAGAGCATCTATCGTGCGCTTATTTGACAATTGCTGTACGGCGTTTTCATTCGTTCGTCCCCAGCTTTTTGAATGCTGAATTTTTTCAAAACAGGCGTAGACTATCCAAATCTGCCGCTATAGTAAAACCACGATGTGTATTTACTACAATATGCGTTGACGGTAATTAAATTTTTTTCTGAAACCCTTTGCTAGTAATGGTTTTGAGAGGTGACCGGTGTTTTAGTGATGCTGAATTCAGCTATTTGTTGGCTTTCAAACTATAAAATGCTGCTGTATGTTTGCATTATCAATTTAAAAACAAGCGATCCAAAAGCTTGTTGAACTTACCCGGAAGCACTTCACTCTTCCTCTCTTTTCGGCCAATTGCCCACTGTTGCCGCCATATCAATTTCTTGCAGTCATATTTATTTTCTTGCGGCCATATCAACTTTTTTTGGAACAGGTATTTAATCACTAACTAAAAATTAAGTTTTTATGAAAACAGTTAACAACAACTTCAACCTAAGGGCACTCGCACTGGCAATGATTTGTTCACTTACGTTCAGCAATGTAACATTCGCCAGCAATGAAAAAGATCAGAAAAACACCGCAGACCTGCAATTTATTTGCAAAGTAAAAAACCTTCCTGTCTTCAGGCTGGTACTGGACAGTGATAAATCTGCAGAGTACATCGTCACCGTGAAAGATGAATTCGGCGAAGTGCTATTTTCTGAAAGACTGAAGGGCAATTACATTTCAAGGATGTACAAACTTGACACAGAAAACAATGACCAGGTGAGCGGCACTACTTTTGAAGTGGCAAGCAGTAAAAAAACAACGGTGTACAAGATCAAAAATCTTTCTACAACTGTTGAGGATTTTTCTGTAACAAAATTATAATTCAAAGGATGACATTCTCTATAGCCCCCCTCATGAAGTTCTGTGGGTAGTATGCCTGCAGAACTTCATTGAAAATTTAACTGGCGGGGCAGAGCCTGGAAACTCCCCACACAACTCATCGGCGTTTTCTAATTTTTTTAATCAGCTTTTATGAGAACGATCCTGGAACGGTCAGCTTTATAGATTTGCTCGTAAAACTTCACCAGTTCATTGTATTCCCGTGCAGGGCAGCGGCCGCTGTACTGCTCCCATAACCTGTAGTAGATTATTTTATCGTCGCTCATCCGCATAGATGAAAAATACTTCCCGAATTTGTTTTCAAGTGTAACGTCTTTTGGGAGCATTTCAGGTTGGTAGCCCTCCGGGATCTTTATTTCCACTGAGTCAGTATCCTTGTATGAATCATGGATAACATAATCATATTTGCGGTCGGCGTCTGCTGATAATTTTTCTGTGGCGCCACCAAAGATATTGGGTGCGATGAAAAGTCTTTTACCGGTGATGATTGCATAGTTGTTAAGCTGTATCCGTAGGTTTTCCTCTACCGCCGGAATACTGGCCCTGTGCTCCTTGTATTCGTTCTGCAGCACTTCATAGGTCGGCAGCGAAAATAGCTGGTTAAGGTATTTTTGCCTGTATTCGCTGGCTACGTCATACATCAGGGAATGCGGTATATCCTGTTGAAGGCCGGTGTAAGTATTTTTAATGGCTGCTTTTAGATTTCCCGCTGCATCTGTTTCAGCTTTCACGACGCGGTTTTGCTGGTTATCGGTTATATTGTAAACCGGTGTATGCACCAGGTGTCCCCCGGTTTCATCTATCAACAGTGCTTTCCGGTTACCGGTAAAACTTCCCAGGTAGCCTGCAGAGGCGGTCTGGCTCGTACATTCCAGCCAAATTGTGTCCTTGCCAAGCGGTACACAGGAAATAACGTGATTGAATTGTGAGAACGAAAAGTCATCCACAAACGGGGGTGGATTTTTACCGCCGGAGATCTCCACATACTTACCGGTGATCCCGGCTTCTTTCAGCAGGGCTATCATATAATTTGAGAGCGCTTTACAATCACCATATTTTTTTTCTGCCACATAACTGGCTTCAAACGGTTGCCATCCACCTATACCAAGTTGTACACTGATGTAGCGCGTGTTTTTTTGAAGAAAGTCATATAAGATGAAAACTTTTTCTTTCTCGGTTTTTAACCCGCTGGTCAGCGCATGCACTTTCTTTTTTATGTCTTCCGGCAGTACGTCTCTTCCTTTAATAAGTTCATACATGAATTTACCATAAGCATTCCAGGAGGACATGTCCCCTGCGTAACCCTGGACTTCAAATTTAGAAGGAGCAAAAAAAACAGTGGGTGTTATTTCGCTCAATGAAGGAGCTGAACCCTCATATTTTTTTGCAGGCAGATTTTTAATTTCCCAGGTATAAACTTTTGTATTGCCTTTTTGAGTGATCAGAGGCGCGGTTGTTAGATTGAACTGTTTGTATCGTACCGTGTAATCTGCCGGGGCAATAATTGTAAACCTGCTTTGTTCAACCGACATACCATGCCTGCTTTGGGGCATCCATGCCGGAAATCCCTGTGTTCCGCTGTGTTCATCCTCTTCCTCATACTCCACGGTATATGGATAATCCGAAGAATAAAATTCATTCTGCTTGAACCTTGCATCGGACAACAGGCTGAAACCATCGTACGCGCTTTGATCTTTCCAGTCAGATTTCTTTGAATGTTTTACCTGTTTGCCCACGCTATTAAACAACTTTCCCGAAACAGAATTGATATGGGTGAATTTGTCATAAAAAGTCACATAGTTGGCCAGGCTGCTTCCCGAACTATTTAAGATAGTGTAGGAATGTTTCTCGTATACCGTGAATTTTGACGGTGATTTGATAGTAAGGATATATTCTTCATTTCGTTTTACCACATCAGCCGCTTTGCGTAAGGAGTCAGGTATAAAAAGGGTATTGTATTCCTGGGCACTGATAACTGCAGGTAGCAGGAGGAAAAGGGCAAGGGGGATACATTTCATAGGATTATTTGATTTTTTTTAGCACAATTTGTTCGGCATGTTTTTTCACCACATAGGCAAAGAAATCCCGCAGGGATTGATAATCCTCACTGCTGAATGTGGCTTCGCTGAGCATCAGGTTGCTTCTTAAACTGATTGAATTATTTTCTGCCTTTATAAGGTATTCAAACACTCCCTCATTGGCATTGAGGCTTATGCGGGCAGATTTAGGAAGCTCTTCCACCTTGTAGCCTTTAGGAATATCCATGTTCAACACATAACTGTCAAAGCGGGCGTAGGGCATTTCTACCGGGTATTTCCGGCTGTCTGCATGAAACGGGTTGTTCTTCACGGTTTCCAACAGCATTGGATTGAAATAAATAATACCTGCTTCCAATGGGTGCATCTTGAAATCAACCTTTACTGATACGGGGTCTTCCCGCAGCCCGGCAGAATCAAGGGCCACCCCGATTACTGTGAATTCCTCCGGGAAAGAAGCAGCCAAACCTGTTTTAAAAGCCGATGCAGATTGGGCAATCCTTGCTTTAGCATTTATCGATTCATATAAGCCAAGATTTTTATTATACGTACCCACCAGCTCATTTTTTTCGTTTACCAGCAGCAGGACATTTACCACATTGGTTTCCCTATGTAATTTCGGATCCAGGTGGATGGTGACACTGTCTTCAGACACCACGTGGGCAGCCCCATTATAACAATTTGCCGGAAGTTTCCCGAAAGGAAGAAATGGTACAGAGGCATCCAGTAAATAATCAACGTTGCCGGTTTTAAAAGTGCCCACTACATAGTTTAGCCTTTCCATTTCCGGGTAGTCTTTGGAATTTCTTCCGTGTTCTGTTGTACTTAATAAGACAGGTAAAGCGCTGGTAAATTTTCGCCGGAGCAATGCCACTAACAAAAGATTTAATTCACCCACGCTGCCGCTTTTTTTCTTTACTACATCCTGCAGAGAAGTCTTGATATATTTATCATACCGGTTGGTGCAGGTATAATTATCCTGCACATAGTAATAGATCTTTTTTGCCATTTGGATATCTGTCTCATTACCTTCGAGTATTTTTTTTACCAACACATCCAGCCAACCCGTGTTTTCCGATAAAGGCAGTCCAAAATCATCCCGTTTAAGGAGATTGTCATTGACTGTTTTCCAGTTATTGGTAACATCATGAAAACGTTCGCCGTCGTAAGTTTTATACAACTGGAAGCTGATTTTATCCAGGTAGTTTTTTGGAGAAGCAAGAAAAGTTTCTTCATCAAACGGGGGAAGGTCTTTAATAACCCATTTCTGTTTTACTACCGGCGAGGCTACCGATAAGCCTTCATCCCGGGAAGTGGGTATACCTCCTGAATTGTCTACTTGTCTGCGAATAAAAAAATTCTGGTGGCCATTAGTTGTCTTATTGATATGGAATTTGTGATATCCCTGGAAGAAGGACATATAGCTTAACAACGCCGGCATCACCACGCTAAATTCACTCCACAAAGCCGGGTGCCTTTCATCCTGGAATTCCCATGAAGGAAGGTTAAAAATAAAATCGGATTTTACCGTGTACGTATACTCAAGGATGGAACCCTCCCGGACATTTGGAAAAGTAAATTTTTTAAAAAAATGATTTTTGTCCGGCTTTTCAGTATATAATTCCTTTGACGTTAACCTGGTTTCCACCACCTTATCATTTTCAAGGTTATAGGTGATGGCACTTACGTCGTCTATTTTTTCCTCTCCTTCTCCATTCCTGTAAAGAAGAACGGACACTGTAGCAAGGTCAAAACCTTTTTTATCAATGATCCTGATTCTTTTTTGTCTTTTGAATTTGTAGGAAAACCAGCCTTTGTTGTTTCCTTCAAATTGGGTGGTTCCGATATCCGCGATGATCACGGCACTTGTGTTTTGATTTACCAATGTGGAATTAATGATGAAATCATTTTTATCCACTTTTCCAAAATTTACAGGTGTTTTATCCTGGGCGTATAGAGGAAGGTTTAATAACAACAGCACACTCAGTAACCATTTCCAGCAATGCAATGCTAAACATCCGGGTAGATCTCTCATCGGGAATAATTACTTGATTTTTTTGAATACGATCTGCTCAGCTCCTTTTTTCACAATGTAGGTGTAAAGTTCCCTCAGTGGTTGATAATCTTCATTGATGAAGGTAGCCTTGTTAAACTGCAGGCGGGTTCTCATGTGTATGGAGGCTGCATCTGCTGAAATAAGGTATTCAAACATTCCCTCATTTTCATTGAACATCAGTCGCACTGACTTTGGGAGTTCATCCACCTTGTACCCTTTCGGTATATCCATTTTTAAAATGTAAATATCGTCCCTTGCATAGGGCATTTCTACAGGGTAAAACCTTTGTGCTGCCTTAAAGGGGTTATTTTTTAAAGCTTCTCCCATCATGGGGCTAAAATAAATAATGTCCTCTTCAAAAGGTTTGAAAGTAAGATCAAATTTCAATGCAACGGGATTTGCCAGCAACTTCAGTGAATCCGTTTGAATATTACTGATAGTGATATCCTCTGGCACTTCTTTTTGCATGCTTTTTTTAAATTCTTCCAGGGTAGTACCTGCCAAAAGGTTTCTAAACCCAAGCGACTTATATATTCCCATATTTTGGATGAAACTGCCCATCATCCCCTCTTTTTCATCATTGAAGATAAACACGCTGGTCCTAGTTGATTCCCGTAGTGAATCTGCGAGGAAGTCTACCGGCTCTGCCATCATAGGGTAAATCTCTCTTGCCTGGCCGTTGTAAATTCTCCCTGGTAAGTGGCCAAAGGCCAGTTTTTTGGTGGTTGCATCCAGGTAAAAAGGCTTGTTGTCAATCAACACTTTCGCAATTACATAATTGTAACGGTTCATGAGTGGATAAAACAGGTGCGTGAAACCATTTTCCCTGGTGCTGAGAATGACAGGTACTGCTTCTATTTTCTGGGTTTTTAGCATGGCGATCAGCAGCATATTAATGTCTGCCACAGATCCGCTTTTATTTTTAAAGACATCGCGAAGGGTTGAACTTGTGTAAATGCCAAACTGACCATTAAATGTAAAGTTGTCCCGGATGAATTCAAGGATGGCCTCTGCCTTTTCTTTTTTGCCGGGAGCTGTTTTTACAATAGCGGCTATGTCATCATCCAGCCAGTTGTTTGGCCGGTCGATCTGCATTCCAAATCTTTCATCCTTGTACAATTCTTCTGCAGCTTTTTCCCAGGTGTTCAGGTAGTTCGTTGGAAGACTGTTTGGGAACGCGACCTGGTTTAACTGGAACTCAATTTTGGAAACTGAATTTCTTACGGTGGTTGTGAATGCCTCTTCCTTTAAAGCCGGAACGTCTTTCATCACCCAGGTGTTCTGCTCCAGTATGCCTTTGAGATTAAAATGACTCAGGCCGGAATTTAATGCTACACCTGCCCGGTTGGTCTCTCTTTCTACGCGCTCGTTGAACGTGTACTGAATATTTGTTTGGGATTTTTTATTTATATGGAACGGATGATAACCTTGGGTGAGTGTTACGTATTTAAAAAAATCGGGCACAGCTGCATCATACTCACTCCACAAAACCGGGTAATCTCCCTGGAATACCCAGGATTGAAGGTTGAAAAAGAAATCAGATTTTACTTCGTAGGAATACTCGATGATACTACCTTCTTTTAAAGAAGGGAAGGTAAATTTTTTGTGTATCCAGTTCTTGTTATGTCTTTCCGTAAAGATGGAACTTTTTTCCACTTTTGTTTGTACCACTTTACCATTTTCGATGTTGTAGGTGGAAGCGTCCAGGTCTTCCAGTTCTTCGACCTTACTTCCAGCTACATAAAGAGGGATGGTGATCGTAGCTGCGTCGAAACCATTTTTGTGAAGGATCTTGATTCGTTTTTTTTGTTTAAAGATCAACGAAAAACTTTGCTCATCGGGGTTGGCGATAAAAGTAGATTTGCCAATGTCGGCAACAATAACGGCGGCTGTTCCGGAATCAATGAGCGGGGAGCGTACGTCAAAGTCCTGTACAGTTACTTTTCCAAATTTAATGTTTAGTTTCTCTTGAGCCAGGGCGGTGAGATCGAGGCATAGCAATGCGAATAAAAGACACGTGATTTTACGGGTAAGCATGTAGTTGATTTTGGTAAGGATAATAAGTTAGAGCGAATATATATGTTATTTGCCAAGGGCTCAGAAAGCCCGGGGCATTTGTGAATAACTCAGGTTAAAATACTTAACCGCACCGCTAAAACACCCTTTTTTATCCATTCAAATAAAATCTAAATCCCGTGTTGCTTTTTAAAGTATTTTCATCGGATTCATGAACTTTCCCGTTCGTTCATATGTTTAAAAAACTAAAATAAAATCAAATTAATGGTTTATCCGATCAAAAAAACCTGTTTGCTGTTTGCTGCCGTTTTTGCTTTGTTTTCACTGGATGCCCAGGACAGGCCGGCACCACCCGCCGGAACTCCGGCGGCTCCTGTTACTCCCCCGGCAGCGGCGGCGCCCAGGGCTGCACCGAAACCCTACAAGGAAGTGATCACTAACAAAGCGGTCACCAGTAAAGGATTGTTCACCATTCACAAAATTGAGGACAAATATTTTGCAGAGCTGCCCCTAAAACTGTTAGGCCGGGATATCCTCGTGCTGAACCGGGTCTCTAAATCTTCTGTTGAAAGTCCCAAGGCTTTTGGTGGATATGCCGGCGACCAGATTGGTGATAACGTGATAAGGTTTGAAAAAGGGCCTAACAATAAGGTATTCATAAGGAATATTTCCTACAGTGTAAACCCCGACAGTACAAAACAAATGTACCGGTCCGTGTTAAATAGTAATGTGCAGCCAATTGCGCTTGCATTTGATGTAAAGGCCTATGCACCCGATAGCCTTGGGGCTGGCATCGTGATAGAGATTACCGATAATATTTCAGCGGATAATGAGATTTTTGGTTTTTCAGGAAGATCCAAATCCCAGTTCCAGGCCGGGAACCTGCAACCCGACAAATCTTATATTTTATCAGTCAGGCCGTTCCCGAAAAACCTGGAGATCAAGACGGTAAAGACATTTTCAAAAAGTGCAGGGGGTATACTTGTTCCGGGGGCACCGCCCAGCCAGGCTACAGTTACACTAGAGTTAAATAGTTCCCTGGTGATCCTGCCGGACGTGCCAATGAAGCCCAGGTATGAAGACAACAGGGTAGGATATTTCAGCACGGGGTATACAGATTTTGATGCGAACTCGCAGGGTGTGAAAGACATCAGCATGATCAACCGCTGGAGATTGGAACCAAGGCCAGAGGATATGGATAAATACAAAAGGGGTGAATTGGTGGAGCCTATAAAACAAATTGTTTACTACATTGACCCCACCACTCCCAAAAAGTGGGTACCCTACCTTATCCAGGGCATCAATGACTGGCAGGTAGCGTTTGAAAAAGCGGGGTTCAAAAATGCTATTATTGGAAAAGAAGCACCCTCATGGCAGCAGGATAGTACCTGGAGCCTGGAAGATGCACGGAACAGCGGTGTGATATACAAGCCTTCCTCTGTGCAGAATGCCTATGGCCCAAGTACAGTGGATCCCCGCAGCGGCGAAATAATAGAAAGCCATATCGGCTGGTTTCACAACGTAATGCAATTGCTGCGCAATTGGTATATGATACAGGCTGCTGCAATAGATCCCCGTGCCCGTAAAATGATTTTTGAGGATGATTTGATGGGCCAACTGATCCGGTTTGTATCTTCTCATGAAGTTGGCCATACGCTGGGACTTCCCCATAACTTTGGCTCTTCCGCGGCAACCCCGGTGGAAAAATTAAGAGACAAAGCCTGGGTGGAAGCCAATGGCCATACAGCCAGTATTATGGACTATGCCCGCTTCAACTATGTGGCGCAGCCGGAAGATAATATCTCTGCAGCTGGCATTTACCCAAGGATTGGTGAGTATGACAAATGGGCGGTAGAGTGGGGTTACAGGTATATTCCGGAAGCAAAAACCGCCGAGGACGAAGTAGCTATTTTAGACAAATGGGTTGAAGCCAAGGTGGCCGATAAACGCTATTATTACGGAAGACAGGGCCAACCGGATGATCCGAGAGACCAAAGCGAGGCCATTGGCGATAATGCGATGAAGGCTTCCACTTATGGAATAAAAAACCTGCAAAGGATCCTGCCCAATCTAAGTACATGGACCAAACAACCAAACGAAGATTTTGCGTCACTGAAGGAAGTTTACCAGGAATTGATCGGGCAGTTCCGGACTTATATTAGTCACGTCACCTACAATTTTGGCGGTGTATATGAAACCCTGAAAAAAAATAACCAGGAAGGGGATGTATATGAATACGTGTCTAAAGCCACACAGAAAGAAGCCATGGATTTTGTGAACCGCCAGGTATTTAGCACCCCATCATGGATACTGAATAAGGATGTGCTTGCTAAAACAAACACCAGCGCACCAATGACGATTCTAATGGTACAGGAAACTGCACTTAATAAAATGCTAAGCACCGCTACCATGAATAAGATGTTGAATGCGGAAACTTTATTGGGCAACCGGGCTTACACTATCGGGGACCTGCTGGCTGATCTAAAACAAAGTGTCTTTACAGAACTCGCCTTAAAAAAGCCAGTAGATATTTACAGGAGAAACCTGCAAAAAGCATACGTGGAAAAATTGGGGACGCTGATTAATCCTCCCCCGGTAACCGGCGGTATCACAATCTTTTTTGGAAATCCTGCGCCGGTGATGGATACAAAAAAGACAGACATTCTTTCTTACCTGAAGGGACATTCCCGTGAATTAAAGAGCCAGGTGGACGCAGCTGCTTTATCAGCAACAGGCAAGGCTTCAAAATATCACTTCCAGGACCTGGGTGACAGGCTGAAAAGAATACTGGAGCCGAAATAAACCAATGATAACTTGTTTCTTTTAACAGGAGAGGCTACCCGCAAAGGTAGCCTCTCTTAATTTTTATTGTGTGCCAGTTCTTAAATATTCCACTTGCTGGATATTGCCTGTCACTTTTTTTCTTTCATTGGAAATATAGATTGCTCCCTCCGGGTTAGAACAGTTCGCTTCTGCTTCAGCGAATTATTTTCCCAAACGGTCTGCTTTCCTCAGTTTTGCCTTATTATCCGGTTGCACCAGTCTTACTTCCCTTGCAGCCATTAAAAAATCCCGACTTAAAAAAGCCGGGATAGTACATTTATTTAGGAAGTGCGGAAAGATCAGGCAACGGCTTTGTTCACCAGTGCTGCAGCTTCGCTCAATAAAATAGCACTTTGCACTTTTAGCCCGCTTTCGTCAATCAATTTTTTGGCCACGTCTGCATTGGTGCCCTGCAGGCGCACAATGATCGGTATCCCGATGTTCCCAATGCTTTTATAAGCATCAATAACGCCCTGGGCTACACGATCGCAACGTACGATGCCGCCAAAGATATTAATAAGGATCGCTTTTACTTTCGGATCTTTCAGGATGATCCTGAAACCTGCTTCCACCGTTTGAGCATTCGCAGTACCACCTACGTCAAGAAAATTCGCAGGCTCTCCTCCACTCAGTTTTATCATATCCATGGTGGCCATGGCAAGGCCGGCACCATTTACCATACATCCCACATTCCCGTCGAGTTTTACAAAATTCAGGTTGAATTTTCCTGCCTCCACTTCCGTAGGATCCTCTTCGCTTATATCCCTGAGGGCTGCTACATCCGGGTGACGCATCAATGCATTGTCATCCACGTTCATCTTACAATCCACGGCAATGATCTTTTCATCGCTGGTCTTAAACAGGGGGTTGATCTCCAGCATGCCGCAGTCGAGGCCAACATATGCGCTGTATAAATTGGTGACAAATTTCACGCAGTTTTTCATAGCCTCCCCGCCAAGGCCAAGGTTAAAGGCGATCTTACGCGCCTGGAATCCCTGCAAACCACCGCCGGGGTGTACCCACTCTTTAAATATTTTTTCGGGTGTGTCATGTGCCACATCTTCAATGTTCATTCCACCTTCTGTACTATACATGATCACGTTCTGTCCCCTGGTCCTGTCCAGCAGGATAGAAAGATAAAATTCCTTTACGGGATTCGGACCTTCATAATATACATCCTGGGCAACCAGCACTTTGTTCACAAGTTTACCCGCCGGACCTGTCTGGATAGTTACCAGTGTTCCGCCTAATAAACCGGAAGCAATTTTTGATACATCTTCCGCATTTTTTGCTACGGCCACACCACGCTGATCTGTACCAATCACGGTCCCCTTGCCCCTTCCGCCCGCATGGATCTGTGCCTTTACCACGGCGAACCTGCTTCCGTACTGGGTGTGTATCTGCCGGTATGCTTCTTCCGCCTGTCCGGTTGTATTGCACGCGATCCCTTCTTGCACGGGAACGTGGTATTTCTTGAGCAACTCCTTAGCCTGGTATTCGTGAAGATTCATATCTAAAAATTTTGGCGAAGATAAATAAAAAGGGGATTAGTTGATGGCAAATGATCGATAGGTCATAGCCAACGAATAGGATTGAAAGTGGAATACTGAATGATAAAATCCTGAAATGGGTAAGCTTGAACGCGTATGTATTCAACCGGTCCTTTCGTGCCCCGGCACCAAATAAACAGCCTGTGTCTTTTACTGAGGTTCATGGACCTGGGACCATTAGCTATGGACCCCGGTAGAGAATCCTGGTCGAAAACCTAATCCCCTGAACTTTTACCTTATTCATCTTACATTTGCAGCCACACATCAACAGCACACATATGATGAATAAGATCAAAGAAGCCACAGACTTTATACGAAGCATCACCGACATCCATCCGGTTGCAGGTATTGTGCTTGGCAGCGGGTTGGGAAGTTTTACCAGGGAATTAAAAATTGAAAAAGAAATTCCCTACGGAGACATTCCTCATTTTCCCGTTAGTACAGTAAAAGGTCACAGTGGCAAATTGATTTTTGGGGAACTTAGCGGTAAAAAGATCGTAGTAATGGCCGGCCGTTTTCATTTTTATGAAGGTTACCAGGCAGACGAAGTCGTTTTTCCCATCAGGGTAATGAAAATGCTGGGCATACAGCAGTTGATGTTGAGCAATGCTGCCGGTGGTACCAACCCCGATTTTGTGGTGGGCGATCTGATGATCATAACCGATCATATCAGCCAGTTCCAGGTAAATCCGCTCATCGGAAAAAATGTTGACGAGTTAGGAACCCGTTTTCCTGATATGACAGAACCCTATAGCAAGGAGCTGGTGGCAAAGGCAAAATCTATTGGCACTGCAGCAGGTTATGATCTAAAAACCGGTGTATATATCGGAGTTACGGGGCCCACATTTGAAACCAAGGCTGAGTACCGCATGGTAAAATTGCTGGGCGCCGATGCAGTAGGCATGAGTACGGTGCAGGAAGTGATCGTTGCGGTACATATGGGCTTGCCTGTTTTTGCCATAAGCGTGATCACAGATCTTGGCATACGGGAAGAAGAGAACGTGATCACCCATGAAGAGGTTTTACAGGCTGCGAAAGAAGCAGAACCAAAACTTACCCATATTTTTAAAGAAATGATTGCCCAGCTATAATCCTGATGAAAAGTGTATTTGTTTTAATATTATTTCTATCAGCAGTTCATTATGGGTATGGCCAACGGGAATTAATCAGGCAGCCCGGTAGCCAGGGGCCGGGCCAGGGCAGGCAGGGACAACGACAAGGGGCCCCAAAAGATTCTTCCGGGTTCAAACAACGCGATGACCTCGCAGATTCTATCACAATCAGCTACCGCTACCTGGATGCTATCCGCAGGTATGCGCTGGACTCTTCGGTTAATGATATAGACAGATATTTTCCGGTACCCACCACTTACCAGTACCTTGGTAATAACGGGTCTGCCGCATTTCCATTGATCTTTGCGCCTAATGCAAAAGCGGGCTGGGATGCAGGTTTTCATGCATACGATGTTTACCGCTTCACCCTGGAGGGTACGAAATTTTATAAAACGACCCGCCCTTTTTCTTTGTTGGGTTATCAACTTGCCTCCGGTAAAGAACAAATGGTGCAGGCACAACACACCCAGAATATCAAACCAAATTTTAACGCCGGTTTTGATTACAGGCTGATCAATGCGCCTGGCTTTTTTGTGAACCAGAATAATAACCACAACAACGCCCGTTTTTTTGCAAATTACCAGGGCAAGAGAAAAAGATATAATTCTTTCCTGGTGATTCTCAACAATACCATCAGGGCTTCGGAGAACGGTGGCATCCTGAATGATTCTTTCCTGTTGAGTCCGAACTTTAAAGATCGATTTGGCATTGATGTAAAACTTGGTAACCGGAATGGTATCAGTCAGAACCCCTTCTCTACCGCGATAGGCACAGGCAATATCTATAAAGAGTTTAGTTTTTTCCTTCGCCAGAGTTACGATATTGGTCAGAAGGATTCAATTGCTATAAATGACAGTACCACGGAATATCTTTTTTATCCGAGGCTGAGGATGCAGCATAGTTTTAATTATAACAGCAGTAAGTTTAAGTTTACTGATTTCGTGGCGGACTCGGCGATTTATAAGAGCTGGTATAATATCATTATGCCGGGCGCTACCGATACTATCTCTATCGGCGAGGAATGGGTTACATTCGAGAATGACTTTTCACTGGTGCAATTCCCTGATGCAAAAAATCCGGCCCAGTTCCTGCTGGCTGGGGCATCCCTTCAGAACATCAAAGGAATATTAAGAGATGGAGAGCAGCATTTTTATAACTTGAAACTGCATGGCGAGTACCGGAACCGCACCCGCAACAGGAAATGGGACATGCTGCTGAAAGGAGAATTTTACCTCAATGGATTAAATGCGGGCGACTTTAACGTGACGGCGAGCCTTAGCCGGTTTCTCAACCGGAAACTGGGCGACGTAAGGTTATTCTTTACCAATTCGAACAGGACCCCGTCTTTTATTTTTGACCAACGTTCCTCATTCAGCCTCGGCAATACAGGTAATTATAGTAAAGAAAATATTACCAGTTTCGGGGCAACTGCTACCAATCCCTTCGTGCAGCTTGGTTTCACCAATCATCTGTTGACCAATTACACTTATTTTTATAATTATTACCAAACAACCCAGAGCAGTAAGCTGATCAATATTTTACAGTTGTCAGCGTCGAAAAAAATCCGCCTTTCAAAGCGCTGGAACTGGTACCTGGATGCGGTCGTTCAGCAAACGGATGCTGCTGCGCCTATAAAAGTACCTTTACTTTTCACCCGCAGCCGCGTTGCCTTCGAAGGTAATTTCTTCAAGAACCTGAACCTAAGTACCGGGATGGAACTAAGGTATTTTACAGCTTACCGCGCCAATAATTATTCGCCGCTTGTTGGCCAGTTTGTTCCCCAGGATACGGTAACTATAAAAAACTTGCCAGATGTGCATGCTTTCCTGCATTTCCGTATCAAGAGTTTTACAGGCTTCCTCCGCGCAGAAAACTTAAACACCGTGAGTTTCAGGAATGGATTTGGCTTCATTAATAATAATTATGCAGCACCGGGAATTCCCACTGCCGGTTTGATCATCAGGTTTGGAGTCAGGTGGTGGTTTGTGAATTAGTGAGTGGTCTGTCGTTCATAGGCGGCTAAATAGGGAGCCATCTTCGCGGTTTCAATTTTGAGATGGGAAAACCAAGGCCGGACTCACAGCCGGGGCAACAACCCTTGTCTCCCGGCTCAGACAGCCATGGTCGATGGTCCAAAACCATCCCCTGCCCGTTAACAAATTCCCAAAGTGTAACGACCTCACCCACAGGATATTGACCATTCACTTATTAATACTAACTTTGAAGCGTGAAAAAATTCCTGCTTTCCATTTTAACGGTAATGTATATGACAGTGTCCTCGGGCATTGCCATGGAAATACACTACTGCATGGGAGAATCGGCCGGTATTGATTTTTACAAAAGTTCAGATGACCAATGCGGCCGCTGTGGCATGAAAGAGCAAAATAAAGAAGGGTGCTGCAGTGATGAACATAAGTTTATAAAGTTGGAAGACAGCCACCAGAAGGCTATCAATGTTTATAATTTCAATGTGGGTGAAGTAGCCGCGGTTGATGATTACCCAACACACGAAGCTGTTTTGCCACCCGCAGTAGCCGGATTAGTAGTGAACAATCATTCTCCTCCGGAATACGTTAAACCACCAGCCCGTATCCTTCACGGCGTTTTTAGAATTTGATTTTTTATAAGTGAGTTTCTCATCGGCTGTTTTGGCGGGCGATGAGTTGTATTACCATTTATTTAAAGATCATAAACTAAAAATCATGAAATCATTATCATTTATTGCCATTTTATTCTGTGCGTTATTTGCTACCCCGTCTTTTGCACAAACAACTGTAAAAGATGAGACCATAAAGGTCTGGGGCAACTGCGGTATGTGTAAGACAACTATCGAGAAAGCCGCCACCAAAGCGGGCGCCAGCAGTGCCAACTGGAACGAGGAGAGCAAAGAGCTAAAAGTAAGCTATGCTTTAAACAAAACTTCATCAGACAAAATACAGAAGGAAATTGCCAAATCCGGTTATGACACCCAGGGTTTTAAAGCTTCCGATAAAGCCTACGATAAATTACATGGTTGCTGCAAGTACGAAAGAAAAGCTGATGCCGCTAAAGCAGCGGGCTGTTGTGCAGCGGAAAAATGCGTAAAAGAAAGCGCTGACTGCAAATCAACCGGCTGTTGTGCAGACGAAACATGCTGTAAAATGTAATTAACCCATTAAATAAACAATTTATGAAAAAAATTTTGGTTATAATAGCACTGGTATTTACAGCCGGGGCGCAGGGGCAAATTAATAAAGTAAACTTACAGGCGAGCGGGCTTACTTGCAGTATGTGCAGTAATGCCATTAACAAATCCCTGAAAACACTGGTCTATGTGGAGAAAGTGATGGCCAATATAAAGACCTCAACCTTTGAAATCAGCTTTAAGCCAGGTGCAAAGATCGACTTCGATCAATTGAAGAAAAAAGTAGAAGATGCTGGTTTTTCCGTTGCTAACATGAAGGCGATTGTAAAATTTGACAATGTGAAACTAGAAAAGGACCAGCACCTGAAATATGATGGCCTTACCCTCCATTTTTTGAATGCCGATGGAGAAATTTTGAATGGTGAGAAGGAGGTGCAGGTGGTGGATAAAGGGTTTGTATCTGCAAAAGAGTTTAAGAAAAACCAATTGTTTACAAAAATGGACTGTTACAAAACGGGTGTTGCCGCAACCTGCTGTTTAAAAGACAGTATAGCCAATGGCAGCCGTATTTTTCATGTAACCATTTAATTCAACTTAGGGGATCGCCGGTACTACGGGTGCCGGTGATCCTGTTTTAAACAGACCGCGATGAGATCTTTAATTACCTGCTTCCTGGTAGTTGTTTGCTTACAGGCACGCAGCCAGGAATTATTTGTTTATACAGAACCGGCCAGCAACATGGCCGCAAAAAGTGTTGGTCTCCGGCTAAACAACAGCCTTATGAAAAAATCGGGAACCAGTACTTACAACTATCACCTTATTCCTGAGATTATGGTTGGCTTGTCGAAAAATACAATGATCCATGCCGAAGTTTTCCTAAGTAACCGGAATACCAGCCTGGTAACAGAAGGAGGAGCATTGTACCTGAAATACCGCTTTTATAGTAAAGATAATGTTCACAGCCATTTCCGTATGGCTGCCTGGGCAAGGGGCTCTGTAAACAACAGCGATATTCACCAGGCTGCTATAGATTTGAATGGCCACAACAGTGGGGTAGAAACCGGGCTAATCGCTACAAAACTAATCCATAAAGTAGCGATATCTTCAGGCATCAGTTACATGCATGCTGCTGATAACAGCAAAGGAAATAAATTCGGTTATGGGGAAAAAAGCCGAAATGCCATTGGGTATCACATTTCAGTAGGGAAATTAATGCTCCCGAAAGAGTATACGAGTTACGACCAGGTGAACATGAACCTGATGACGGAATTCCTTGGCCAGACGAACGTGAATACAGGGGATACCTACCTGGACCTTGCACCCTCCCTGCAGCTTATTTTTAAAAGCAGGATGAGGTTGGACCTTGGCTACCGGTTTCCGCTGCTGAAGGACCTGCAAAGGACGGCGCCGGCGGGAGTCCTGGTAAGATTTGAGTACAACCTTTTTAATGCCTTTTAATAATGATCATTACGCTAAGATCGATAGGGACCGTGCTGAAGAAAATATTGAAGGCCATATTTATCAGGAAAAAAGACTGCTGTAAATAGCAGTCTTTTTAATATAAAGCCGGTGATGTTCGGCACCTGCGGATGCTGTCCTGCTATTTTTATTTTTTTGTATTTTCAACAGGTGCCAGGCCGTATACCAGTTTGTCCAGGTTTTGTTCCCTCATAAATTCACCTACGATTCCGGAAGCCCTATGGAGGATTTCCGTAATTCGGTTCGTGCCCGCTCCCAGTATTTCAAATGACTTGTTGAGGCCATCGTCATGCCTTAACCCCTCGGTTTGTTGAAGGGCTTCTGTGACGGCAAAAAATTGTAGTCCGTCATCTTTTAATTTTCCGGTTTCTGCAATGACCCAGCTCACGGCAAAAAAGTAATTTTTTTCCAATAGCAGGAACCACTGGTTTTTGCCTGCATCCGGCATTACATTGTATTTAGAATGTACGACCTCATCCACTAAATACTTTTGTGTACTGTCATCTGCCAGATCACTTTTCGTGAGTTGTATCATGCCCCGCAAAGCCTGCGGGTAAATACTCAGCCAACGTATATCGCGCCTGAATTCATGCAGTTGATTTTCCATTTCTGTGAATTTCCCCCCTGTTTCCGCCACCATCGTTTTTATTTTTTCTATCTCGATTTTATAAAAAGAGTGGATAGCGCTTGCCTCCTGTTTGGCAGGTAACCAGTCTACCTGAGATAATTTCTTACGTATTTTACCCAGGCGCACTGCATTGTCACCTATCCAGCCATTGCTTTGGAGGATATCGTTCAGGTGTTGGATCTTCTCACGGGCCTGGCCTTGCATATACTCCCTTATATGTACTGGTACGGTTGGATGCTCCAGGAATATTTTTGCATAATTTTCATAGTAATCAATCTCGCCCATACCATCTTCCAGCAATTTGAAGTGCTCTTTTAATTTGCTGAATTTATTTTTATTATGGAGGTTGCTGTACAGGCGGCTCAGTGCCTCCAGCATAAACATCGGCGTTCTGCCATCATTTTTGTATAACCAAAGGGCCGGATTTTTATCCTTTGCAGCCTGGTTTATTAAGCCTTCTACCTTGTCCAGGTAAAAGTCAAAGCGGGATTTTCCGATTGTCATAAATTTGATTTGGTCCGGTTAAAGTTTTTCAAAAAAGGAAACGCTGCCACCCACCCAGGTTTTATCCTTGTTATAGCGGGTGCCAATCATCTTGCCTTTGCTAAGGCGGGAAAGATTGTGAACCGCAACCGGCCTTTTAGCGCCTGCCTTCCAGAAAAAAAAGAGGCGGATCTCCGCCTTCGCAGGCTCGTCCATCGTTTGTATGATCGCCGCATAATTCACCTTGCGCTGCAGTATCCAGTTTTCCGGATCCTTTATCGCGTCTATGTCAGCCTGTGATACATCAATCACCACACCCATGCCGGCAAAGGAGAAGAGGGGTTTCAAAACATATTCGGCTAACGGTAACGGTTGCATGACCTCATTTAAAAAAAAGGTTTGCGGCACAAAAGGATTATCGATATACGGTAGCGTAAATTTACTGATGCGGTAAAACCAGTTCGGATGGGGTACCCATTCTACGGTGTAATTTTCGGTTAAGTCTATGATATCTCCCAGGTCCTTTTGTTGTTGCAGGTCGTCAAAAATCAGGCGGTTATAAATCCGGTGAACCGGTGTTTTGTTACCATCGTTCATATAGAAGAGTTGTTTTCCTTCTGCTATAAGTTTAGTCAGGCACACCGTTTTAATGCCCAGTAATTTTTCAGTGCAGTAAAAATCAATTCTTGTTTTTTGCTGTTCAGGATAAATTTCCAGGAGGATCACATTTTCAGGGGAGTGATCGCCTACAACTATTTCTTTTAAAAACTCAACATAACTTTCTTTGTTGTATCCGTTAAGGTATGCAGAATGCGTATCGGGTAAATCTGCGTATTCCGCAGTTATTTCACTATGGTAAGCCTGGAATGCAAAGAGGGTGGGGAAGCCCTGCATTTCTATCAGTTGAGGTTCCAGTTCGCCATTTTTATTTTCACAAATACCGAAATCAAACACAAGGCACTGGGGGTAGGCATTTTCTCCCGGCACATGAATATTTTCAGGGATGCTTCTATCGGTAAGCTCTTTAAAATTGTCTGCTGTTATCACATCCAGGATATCTTCACATGCATCCAACATTTTTTTTGTAAAGTCTTTAGGTACAAAAATGGGTGTTTCCGCATTCCTGAACTCCAGTGAACCGGCGTGCAATGCTTGTATTTTTCGCACATATGCTTCATATTTTTCCTCGCTGAATTTTTCGTTGAAAGCCTGCCTTAATTCTTTTTGCATAAAAACCTGTTTTAAGGATGTTAGGCTAAAAATAATGAAAAGGAATGGGATAGACGGGGGAAAGGTGAGTGGGAGAATAGTGAATAGTGAATGGTCAAGGGCAGAACGCTCTGCTGATCTGATCCCGGTAAGTTCAGCCATTGGCAGGAGAATGTGTAAACCTCGAAGGGTTCACTATTTACTATTGACTATTCACGAGCGGAAATATAAATACATCCGGCCCCAGGCATCAGACTTCCGCCGGCTGCATTTTATTCACGGCTTGTTGGAGGAAATTAGGCAGTACATGTGAGTAGGTATGCAGGATTTTATCGGGGTCATTCAGGTGTTCTATCATCGACTGCCACTTTTCTTCGCCGTGGTTTTCGATGACTGTTTTTTTCTTGTCAGGTGTTTGCAGGTGTAAACTCATACCAATGGCATCTGCCTCGGGATGAAATTGGGTACCGATCATATTGTCATTAAACCGCACAGCCATGATCGCCCTTTCGAGGGGAATGTGGGGCCGGTTTTTTTCAATGGCGAGGATAGCGCCGCCCATTTGTTTGATCGCGGCATGATTGGGTTGTATAACCTGGTAATCCCGGCTGTCCACGGCGTAAAACGGATCTTTTAATCCATCAAAGATGGGTTCATTTTCTGCATCGTGGAGGTAGTGCATAGGAAAAACCCCGAAAGACGTGCTCATTCTTTTCGCAACCTGGGCTATTTTATAATTTCTGCAGGCCAGCTGGAACGAGTGACAAATAAAAAAAACCTGTTTTTTTACAATATTATTTTCATTCGCATTGAATTCCTCTACTTTTTGCAACCAACCAAAATAAGCTTCTTCCCATTCGCTGCCTTCACTCTCCAGTGGGCTGCCAGGCCCTCCGCTGGAAATATACACGTCGTAAGACAAATCAGGGACTTCCTTCCGGAGCCTCACTTCAAACTCGTCTTTTCGGGTTTCGAAGTGATTGAATTCTGAAAACTGGTTTATAATTTCCCGTATGCACCGCATTCCCTGGTTTCCGGCGCCCTCATATAGGTCTAAAATGGCTATGCGTAACATGGGTTTATCATTCCAAATCATGCGCCAAACATAACTATTTTTTAAAACATAGGTTGTCGTACTATGCCGTATTTTTATTAACGCCATGTGTAAAATTATGGAAAACAGCTTTAGTTAACAGTTTTGTAGCTTTTGTTTTACTTCATTTTCTGCTCATTCTTGCTACCTTTGCGCACTTAATTATGAAGACAAAGAGTATAAAGAGAGATAGGGTAAACATCATTACGCTGGGTTGTAGCAAGAATATGGTCGATAGTGAAGTTTTGAGTGGCCAGTTGCTGGCAAACGAGATAGATACGGTGCATGAAAGTACCAAAAGAGACCACAATATTGTGATCATTAACACCTGCGGTTTTATAGAAAAAGCAAAAGAAGAAAGCATTAATACGATCCTGGATCATGTGGAACTGAAAAAAAGAGGAAAACTAGACAAAGTTTATGTCACCGGCTGCCTCAGTGAACGGTATAAACAGAACCTGGAGATCGAAATTCCCGAGGTAGATGCCTACTTCGGCACCATGGAACTACCCCTGATTCTAAAAAGATTTGAAGCTGATTATAAAGGGGAATTGATCGGGGAGCGCTTATTGAGCACGCCACAGCATTACGCCTACATGAAGATCAGCGAAGGTTGTAATCGCACCTGCTCATTCTGTGCAATCCCCTTAATGCGGGGCAACCACGTTAGCAGGCCTATTGAATCCCTGGTGGATGAAGCAAAAAAGCTGGTTCAACGTGGCGTTAAAGAAGTCATGCTTATCGCACAGGAACTGACTTACTATGGACTGGATATCTATAAAAAAAGGGAACTGCCTAAGTTGATGCATGCGTTGGCCGATGTTGAAGGCCTGGAGTGGATACGACTGCATTATGCCTATCCTTCCAAATTCCCGATGGAGATCATTGATGTGATGAAACAGAGGGAAAATATCTGCAATTACCTGGATATGCCCTTGCAACACGCGAGCAATTCTATGCTAAAAGCAATGAAGCGGCACATAACGCGGGAGGAAATGGAAGAGCTGGTGGGGGGGATACGGCAACGCATACCCGATATTTGTCTTCGTACCACTTTGATAGCCGGTTTCCCCGGCGAAACCAGAGAAGACGTGGAAGAATTAAAAACCTTTTTGCAGAAAATGCGTTTTGACAGGGTGGGGACTTTTACTTACAGCCATGAGGAGGATACCAGCGCTCATGGATTAGCGGATAATATTTCCGCAGAAGAAAAAGAAGAAAGAGCGCAGGAGATCATGGATGTGCAGATGGATATTTCCCTGGAAAAAAACCAGGCGAAGGTTGGTAAGACATTTAAAGTAATGATCGATAAAAGAGAAGCGGGTCGCTACCTCGGTCGTACTGAATTTGATAGCGTGGAAGTGGACAATGAAGTAATTGTAAACAGTCCTAAAAAATTGGCGATCGGTGATTTTGTAAATGTGAAAATTACAAAAGCTTATGATTTCGATTTGGAAGGAGAGCTGGTGTAATAATTTTGAATGTTAAATTTTGAATGCTGAATCGGTTTCACCCGAGGATGTAATAAATTAGCATTCCCCGCTTCTAAGACGAATTATCCATCAACCTAAAATTTCGAACCTTCGATCAGCTTATGACGAAATTTGCAGCGCACTATATTTCTTACGAACAAACAAAAGCATTCTCCCCTATTGCTACAGCTTATTTAACCGATGCTCCTGCGCTGAGGCCATTATACCAGCATATGCCCAACCTGGATGGCATAAAGGATGCCATTGAGAAAAGAAAACAATTTACTACCAACAGGTCGCTTTTAGTTGATCAGCTTAACCAGCAATATAAGGGGATAGAAACCGCTCCGAAAGTAAAGGCTAATATTGAATGCCTTTTGCAGGATAATACATTTACCATTACCACTGCCCACCAGCCCAACATCTTCACCGGTCATTTATATTTTATTTACAAAATTCTTCACACTATAAAGCTGGCGGAAGACTTAAAAAAGGAACTGCCGGAAAATAATTTTGTGCCTGTTTACTACATGGGCACCGAAGATGCAGACCTTGAAGAATTGGGCGAAATAACGATCAATGGAAAAAAATATGTCTGGGAAACCAAGCAGGGTGGGGCCGTAGGGCGCATGAAAATTGACAAAGCGTTTATCTCACTGATAGATGCTATAGAAGGGCAACTATCAATAGAATTGTACGGAAATGAAATTATTTCCCGCTTAAGAAATGCATATACACTTGACAAGACCATTGAAATGGCAACATTTGAACTGGTGCATGAATTGTTTGCAGGATATGGCCTCGTCATTCTTTTGCCCGATAATGCTGAACTCAAAAGATCCTTTGCTCCCGTGATACAAAAAGAATTACAGGAACAATTTTCCCATAAAGCAGCGGCGGAAACTATGAACCATTTTCCTGCTGAATATAAAGTGCAGGCTGCGGGCCGCGAGGTTAACTTATTTTATTTGCAGGAAGGTAGCAGGGAGAGAATAGAAAAAGGCAATGGTCAATGGTCAATAGTTAATAGTGATGTCCGGTTTGACGACCCATCTGTTTTAGCCGAGTTGGAGAAACACCCGGAGCGTTTTAGCCCCAACGTTATTCTACGGCCGGTGTTCCAGGAATTAATATTGCCAAATATTGTTTTTATTGGCGGGGGTGGAGAGCTGGCTTACTGGCTTGAATTAAAAAAAGTTTTTGAAGCGGTAAATGTGCCCTATCCCCTGCTCTTATTGCGCAATTCGTTTTTGGTTGTGCCTGGAAACTGGTTGGAGAAGGTGAAGGCCCTGGAACTGGAGCCGGCAGAGCTTTTTGAGCCAGCGGCTAGACTGGTAGAGCAGATCGTAAAGAATAATTCTACCCGGCGATTAGATCTTGCCCGCGAAAAAGAGGAACTTTCTGCTCTTTATGATAAAATCCACTCAGTTGCGGGTTTGGTTGATAGTACTTTACAACTACATACGGAGGCCTTACTTATAAGAGCGAAAAAAAAGATTGAGCAGTTAGAGAAAAAAATGCTGAAGGCCGAAATAAAGAAATTTGAAGCACAAAAGCGACAGGTAGAAAAGATTAAGGGCAACTTATTTCCTGCGGGCAACCTGCAGGAAAGAGCAGATAATATGCTGCCTTACTATGCTAAATATGGCTCCTCCTTTATCGATATGCTCCACCGGCATTCGCTTGGGTTGCAGCAGGAGTTTTGTATTATTACGGAGATGCCTTGAGATGTTTTGCCTTCGCCCGGTGATAGTTATGCTGGTTTCATCTTGCGCTGGCAAGGGCCTTTTAAAGACCGCCTTAAAATCACAACGGCGAAGGCGTTGTGATTTGCTTTCTAACTATTAACTCACTTAGTTCTTACACAACATCCTCTTTTGCCGGATAATTATTTGTAGTTGGCAATTTTAATTAGTTTAGTTACATCCAGTACTATAATTTTCCTTCCCTTAGTCGTTAAAATGCCTGCCTCTTTAAATTCCGTAAGCAGGCGCACGACATTTTCCCTGGCCGTACCTACAAGGCTGGCTAAATCGTCCCGACCCATATTGATTTCTACCGGGAAACCATGCTGGAAATTTACCTTGTATTTTTCTCTCAATACAATCAGTTGCAAGGCTAATCTTTCTTTTACAGATTTTCGGGAAAACAGGGTGAGACTGTTGGCCAAAACTGCAAATTCATGGCTTAAGGTTTTCAAAAGTTTGCGGTTAAAAATATCTGATTGCTGTAAGGTATCCAGGAAATCTGGTTTTGGTATAAATGCAATCTTGGTTAATTCTAAAGCTGCAGCAGAATCGGGGAAACGATCTTCAGCAAGAATGGCATGGTAGCCCAGCAGTTCACCGGTGTTTGCTACATAAATAATTTGTTCTTTTCCATCTTCATCTACTTTGTATTTTTTCACTTTTCCATCTGTAATATAAAAGATGCCATCGGGGTAAGCGCCTTCCCTGAAAATAATTCCCCCTTTTGTATATAAGTGCTCTGTTTTATGCAAAAGCAATAATTCCAGGTCTTCCGGTGGAAGGTCTGCAAGAATAGATTCGCTTTTAAAATCCCATTTGTCTATCGGAAAAATACCTTTGATGCTCATGATTGTTTCAAATTTAACCTTTTAAAATTGATATAATTCACTTTTTACATTGATAAGGTTTACTGTATTCAAGCTGTATGGTGGCTAACTTTGCAGTCTGAAAACGCAAATGCCGTATGGAAAAACATCTCAGCACCAGGTAAAAGTTTAATCAATAAAATATGCCTTTAATTCACCAAAAAGTAAATGTTACGGAATGGGTTTCTTCAGACTTTCAGTTTGATCTTCTATATCCACCCTCCATACAACAGCTGGCGCACCGGCACTGGACACCATTAAAGGCTGCCATAAAAGCTGCTGATTATCTGGCAGCAGAAGCCAATGTAAAAATATTGGATATAGGAAGCGGCGTAGGCAAATTTTGCCTGGCTGCCGCACTAACCAAACCCAATGTTTTTTATTACGGCATTGAACAAAGAAAAAGTTTGATTGGCCATGCTGATGCAGCTAAAGAAAAACTGGATATTAATAATGTAACCTTTAAGCAGGGAAACTTTACTCAAATTGATTTTAAGCAATACGACCATTTTTATTTTTACAATTCTTTTTATGAGAATATTTCCGGCGCTCATAAAATTGATAACAGTATTGATTATTCTTATGAATTGTATAATTATTATAACCGTTACCTGTATAAAGAGTTGGAAAAAAAACCTGCAGGCACAAGGCTGGTAACCTATCATGGCATGGAGGAAGAAGTTCCAAAAGGATACCTGGTGGAAGGTACTGCATTGAATGAGCTGTTAAAGTTTTGGATAAAAATTTAATTTTATTTGGAACTCAGGTATTCTTCTGCCTGGAAGTGCACGCCCAGGAATAGAATTTATATTTATACCTTATAAGTGCAAAGGGGGGTTAACACAATTATCAGAAACTCTTTAAAATTTAATTTAAAAACAACGATAAAAATGAATCATATACCGAAGAAAAATGGCCGCAGTTATTTAGGGGCAGTTTTAAACCAAAAATGTCCTCATTGCAGAGAGGGGAATATGTTTGAGGATACGCATCCTTTTCATTTAAAAAGTTTTATGAAGATGAATGCAATATGCCCTGTTTGTAGTCAAAAGACTGAATTAGAGGCAGGCTTTTATTATGGTACCGGCTATGTGAGTTATGCACTTACAATAGCTTTCTCTGTTTCCACCTTTGTAGCATGGTGGGTATTAGCAGGGTTTTCTACTTCTGATAACCGGATATTCTGGTGGCTGGGCACTAATACATTTCTGCTGCTATTGGGACAGCCTTATTTAATGCGGCTATCCAGAGCCATCTGGTTATCGGTTTTTGTAAAGTATGATAGCACCTGGTATTTGAAAAAAGCGGTCCCTTCCTTTCGCCAATCTACTTCAGAAAAGCATGTTAGTAACTGATAATATTTTATTCAATACCCGGCGGATAACGTCCCTTAAGAGTTGTCCGTAATGAACTTCAGAAAAAATAGATTTACAAAAAAATAGAACGATACTATTTTGTTCCGATAATACTCTTTTAAAAAATATGCCATGTCATTACAATCTGAAGAACAACGGACAACACTTATAAATGCAATTTTATTCGCTCAAAGCCAGGAAGAAGTAAAACACATGATTGATATCACTTTTAAAGAATGGCAGCAGAAAGAAGTGAGCGGGGAACTCGTAACCCATTTTGTAAATAAAATAATCGGTCATCTTGAATTGTTTAGTCCTATGAAAAAGGAGGCACAGCAATGGAGCAATGTAAAGATGGCGGGCATCCTTTTTAATCGCATAAAAAACCAGTTGACTGTTCCGTTTAATTAATCTGATGAATAATGTTTAAGCCAAAGTTATTTGAAACGCTGAGGAATTATGGCCGGCAGCAGTTTGGTAAAGATGTATTGGCAGGAGTAATTGTAGGTATTGTTGCCCTCCCGCTGGCCATCGCATTTGCTATAGCTTCCGGGGTGAGTCCTGAAAAAGGCTTGTACACCGCTGTTATTGCGGGCTTTATTGTTTCAGTAATGGGTGGCAGCCGGGTGCAGATAGGAGGGCCCACGGGTGCCTTTATTGTAATTGTGTATGGCATTGTGCAGGTGCATGGCATAAATGGTTTAATCATTGCTACCCTTATGGCAGGTGTAATACTCATTTTAATGGGGCTTGCCCGCCTGGGTGCTGTCATAAAATTTATCCCGCATCCTCTAATAATAGGTTTTACAAGTGGTATTGCGCTTATTATTTTTTCATCGCAGTTAAAAGATTTTTTCGGGTTAGATGTGGGTGCTATTCCTGCAGATTTTTTAGATAAATGGAAAAGTTATATCAGTCATTTTCAATCCATCAATTTGAATGCTGCTTTCATTGCAATAGTATCGGTGTTGATTATTTCTTTCTGGCCAAAAGTTACCCGGAAAATCCCCGGTTCATTAATAGCCATCCTGGTTACCACAGCTGCCATGCAACTGCTGCATCTGCCTGTGGAAACTATAGGAAGTAAATTTGGAAGTATCCCTCGTTCTTTGCCCATGCCGGTATTGCCTCACCTGGATTTTGCTACTATTAAAAATTTAATTCAACCTGCATTTACAATTGCATTATTGTGTGGAATAGAATCGTTGTTATCTGCTGTGGTGTCTGATGGTATGATCGGCGGTAATCATAAATCCAATATGGAGCTGATAGCGCAGGGAACGGCTAATATATTTTCTGCACTTTTTGGCGGCATACCGGCCACTGGCGCCATTGCCAGAACTGCCACCAATGTAAAGAACGGGGGCCGCACACCGGTGGCAGGCATCGTGCATGCCCTAACTTTATTACTCATCATGTTGTTTATTGGCCAATGGGCTGCCCTAATACCCATGGCCACCCTGGCGGGTATTTTGGTTGTGGTGGCGTATCATATGAGTGAGTGGGAGAGTTTCAGGGCTGTTTTAAAAGGGCCCAAAAGTGATGTAGCAGTAATGGGGATTACTTTTTTATTAACGGTATTGGTCGATCTTACCGTAGCAATAGAAATAGGAATGGTGCTGGCTGTTTTTCTTTTTATGCGAAAAATGATACAATCCAGCGATGTGCGCCTATTCACAAAAGAGATGCTGGAAACAAAGGAAAGTAAGGATACGGAGGCAATTGAAAATTTTGATATCCCTGCCAATATGGAAGTTTTTGAAATTACAGGCCCGCTTTTTTTTGGCGCTGTTTATAAATTTAAAGATGCCATGCGGTTTATAGAAAAGCCCCCGAAGCTGCTGATAATCCGTATGCGAAGGGTTCCCATTATAGATGCAACTGGCATTAAAACCATTGAGGAGGTGTATAAAGAAAGCAAACAGAGGGGAACAAAATTAATCCTATCTGAAGTGCATAGCAGCCAGGTATTGGGAGAACTAAAAACCGCAAGACTCTTATTTGCTATAGGTAAAGGCAACGTTACACAAACTTTTACAGAAGCGCTTGACAGAGCCAGGATTTTAGTAAACGAAGAAGTTATTGCAGGGGTCAGCTAATTAATCATGCGAAAAAAATAATTTTCTTTCTTAATCGTGCTTAAATAAAAAGCTGGAATAAGGGACTGACTATACTTATTTATTCAATTTTTCCGCCATTGCCAGCACTTCCTGCTCCATCTTTATTTTAAAGTCAGCCAGTTTTTTGGCAACCTCACCATCAGACGTTCCAATAATTTGTGCCGCAAGAATGCCAGCATTCCTGGCTGCATTTAATGCTACAGTCGCAACAGGCACACCATTGGGCATCTGCAGGATAGATAAAACAGAATCCCATCCATCTATAGAGTTGGTAGATTTCACGGGAACCCCGATGACCGGCAGAATGGTATAGGCCGCTACCATACCCGGTAAATGGGCAGCACCACCGGCCCCCGCAATAATTACCTTGAGCCCTTTCGACCTTGCTTCACTAGCATAAGTACGCATCCGGTCAGGTGTGCGGTGTGCCGACACGATGGTCAGTTCAAAAGGAATGTTCATTAGTTGTAAAAAATCCGCCGCGGCCTGCATCACCGGCAGGTCGGACTGGCTTCCCATGATGATTCCTATGAGTGGTTGCATGTTGTTATTGGTTCAAGGTTCAAGGTTCAAGGTTCAAGGTATTAATTGACAAAGTTACCGAAGCCAAACGAAACTGCCTTCCATCAACTTTGAACCTTGAACTTTGAACAGCCTTAACGCACCAACTCCCCCTTCAGCCTCAGCAATTCCGTTTCCGCCACCTTGCTGTCGTACCGCGCAGCGATCAGCCGGTTGTAGGCATCTTCAAGACTTTTTTGCGTTTCCCGTAGTTCAAGATAAGATGTAACGCCCAGGCGGAGCCGTTCGGAAGCGATGTAAACATTTTCCCTGGCCAGCAGGATGTTTTCTTCTTCCAGCCTCAAAGTTTTTTTCTGTAATTCATAATCTTTAAACGCATTACTGATAGCAATATCCATCCTCCATTTCTGGTAATCATAAATGGTGTTCTGGTAAATTATATCCAGTTCGGCTGTTCTTACCTGTCGCCTCGCATTAAAGCCATTAAAAATGGGGACTGTTGCACTTAGGCCATAATTAAACCCGCGGTTCCTGTTGAGCAGGGGGGTAAAATTATTCACCACCAGCTGGTTCTCCGTTTTTGAAAAATTATAAGCACTATTAAAGGATAACACCGGGAACTTGCCTGCTTTTGCTTCCTTCAGTGTAAGTTTAGCGATGCTGATGTTTTGTTTCGCTACCTGCAGCGCAGGGCTGTTTTGTTCTGCGGCCTGTAAAATATCAGTTACTACAAGGTTTGTACGAATGGGGATGGTATCTGCCACCTCGTAGCGGGTGTCCCGCGCCATCACCATCAGGAGATTCAACTGTTCTTTGAGCTGGTCAATAAGGGTTTGTTGTTTCAGCCTGGCTGCCTTTTGTGCATTAAGGTCCACTTTGGCTTGCAGCAGTTCCGGCTTGGCGCCCAGTCCCACACTTAATTTTTTCTCAGCCTGCGTCACACGCTCGTCATTCAGGCTCATCTGTTCTTCTATGGCAACCAGTTGTTGTTTCTGGCGCACGATGTTGTAGTAGGTTTTTATCACATCGGAAACCGTTACCACCAGTTGATTCTTGGTATTCAGTTCACCAAGCCGAACGATCTCAGCCAGTTTATCCCGGGTGGCAAACATTCTGAACCCGTCAAAGATGGTCCAGTTAAGATTTACCGAAGAACTCACGTTATTGGATTTGATACCTCCCTGTTTACGCTCGGTTCCGTCGGCGAGCCGCTGCCTGGTATTGTTATTATTGAAAACCATGGCTGCACTTCCATTCAGCCTGGGCAAAAAAGCCGCATAGGCGTAATTGTTATTAAGTGCTGCAAGGGAAGAGTCGTTTCGCAAAAGGCGGATATCGTAATTATTCTCAATGGCTGCTGCCACTGCCTGTTCCACTGTGAGCATTGGCTGTGAATAGACTTCTGTAATAACCAGCAGGCAGATCAAGCTGGTTATTACGCTTATTTTTTTCTTCATCCTTCCATGTTTTTTTCAGGTGCCGGCACAGTAGCAGGAGCCAGCGTGTCTAATTTACTTTTCGCTTTGCGGGTAGATAAAAATGAATATACCGCGGGTACAATAAACAATGTAAGCAATAAAGAAAAAATAATGCCCCCTACAATGACTATTCCCAAAGGTATCCTGCTGGTTGCAGCATCTCCAAGGGAAAGCGCCAGCGGGAGGGCTCCAAGCGCCATTGCGAGGCTCGTCATAAGAATGGGACGAAACCTGGCCACCGAAGCCTCTATCACAGCAGGAACTTTTTTCTTACCCTGTAACTGTATCTGATTCGCAAATTCCACAATAAGAATACCGTTTTTGGTCACGAGGCCGATGAGCATGATCATTGCAATCTGGGAAAAAATATTGATAGTTTGTCCAAAAAGCCACAGTGACAAGACAGCACCTGCCAGTGCGAGGGGCACCGTAACCATGATCGTAAACGGATCAATGAAACTTTCAAACTGGGCCGCCAACACCAGGTAGATCAAAATAAGCGCAAGGAAAAAGGCGAAGTAGGTGTTGCCGGAACTCTCAGCGTAGTCGCGGGATGCACCGCCAAGCGAGGTTCGGAAAGTGTCGTCGAGGACTGAATCTGCAATGGCCTGTATCTCGTTCACACCATCACCAATTGTTTTACCATCTGCAAGCCCACTGCTGATGGTGGCGGAGCGATACCGGTTGAAATGATACAAAGTGGGCGGTGTCACGTCCTCGGAAATATTCAAGACATTAATAAGGGATATGGATTGGCCGCGGTTATTGGTGACGTAGATATTTTTCAGGTCACTAGGGTCATCCCGGTCATTTCTTTCCACCTGCCCAAGCACAGAATATTGTTTACCCTCTTTGGTGAAATATCCCATCCGTTGATTACTTAATGCAAGCTGAAGTGTCTGGGAAATATCCTGCACACTTACCCCCAGTTCACTCGCTTTAAGGCGGTCAATGGAAATCCTGATCTCTGGTTTATTAAATTTCAGGTCAGCATCGGGCCCCTGTAAAACGGTGCTTTTATTTGCAGCATCCAATATCCGGGGCAGGGCTTGCCGGAGTTTGTCATTATTGGTATTCTGAATGATGAACTGCACGGGCTGGCTGCTTCTCCGGTTCACCTGTATGGTTTGTTCCTGTATGGCAAATGAACGGCCTTCATTAAACTTTGGAATTTTTTTATTTACCCAACTTACAATATCCTGCTGGCTCCTTTCTCTTTCACCGGGACTTACTAGTGCTACCCGCACAAATCCTGAGTTGGAAGATCCTGTGCCGCTGAATCCCGGGGCAGTCATACTGGTGATGTACATTTTTTCCGGTATGGAATCAATCAAAAAAGTAGTGAGCTTATCCATGTATTTGTCCATCGCATCATACGATGTTCCCTCGGGCGCACTTACCTGCAGGCGGAACTGGCTTTTATCTTCCATTGGGGCAAGTTCCGTCTGTAAAGTGCTTCCCAGCAGAAAGATGATACCGAAACAAATCAGAATAATTGGAATGGCAAGCCAGCGCTGGCGCATGAATCCCTGCAGCAGGCGCATGTACCCGTTTTCCATGCCCCTGAAAAAAGGCTCCGTTTTGTTATAAAAATTGGAATGCTTAAAAGTTTTCCTGCTTAAAAAGACATTTAGAACAGGCGTAAGTGTTAGTGAAACAAATGCCGAGATCAATACCGCGCCTGCCACTACGATACCGAATTCACGGAAGAGGCGGCCCACAAACCCTTCCAGGAAAATGATGGGAAGGAATACTACCGCCAGGGTGATGGAGGTTGCAATAACAGCAAAATAAATTTCTTTGGATCCATCGCGGGCAGCCTGCCACTTGTTCATGCCGGCTTCCATTTTTTTATAGATATTCTCAGTCACAACGATACCGTCATCCACTACCAGCCCGGTTGCCAGCACAATTGCCAGCAGGCTGAGTACATTGATGGTAAAACCGCACAGGTACATGATAAAAAATGCACCGATGAGGGAGATTGGAATATCGATCAGTGGCCTGATAGCGATCAGCCAGTCGCGGAAGAATAAGTAAATGATCAATACCACCAGGATAAAGGAAATAATGAGTGTCTCTTTTACCTCGCTAATGCTTTTACGAATGTTCAGGGTTTGATCGGAAGAAACCTCCATGCGGATATCCGGCGGCAATTCTTTTTTAATCTCTTCCAGGCGTTCCTGGATATCATCGCTGATGGCTATGTAATTTGTACCCGGCTGCGGTATCACCGCAATTGCGATCATGGGTACGCCACTTTCTTTCAGGCTACTTTCCTCGTTCTCGGGCCCAAGTACCGCGTCAGCCACATCCTTCAACCGGATGTCGGCACCATTCACATTTTTGATTATGAGGTCATTGAATTCTTCTTCGGTATTCAGTTTTCCGAAAGTGCGGATACCCAATTCCGTAGCGTCGCCCGAAAGTTTGCCGGAAGGTAATTCAACGTTTTCGCGAAGCATGGCCGCCTGCACATCCTGTGGCGTAAGGGAGTAAGCACTCATACGGGAGGGATCAAACCAGATGCGCATGGCGTATTTTTTTTCACCCCAGATAGTCACACCACTTACCCCGGAGACCGTCTGTATTTTCTCTACCAGGTTATTGTTCGCGAATTCAGTCAGTTGAAGTGCATTGCGGACATTGCTTTGTAATAACATGGTGATTACCGGGTCGTTACTGTTATCCGATTTGCTTACTACCGGCGGGGCATCCAGGTCTGTAGGAAGGGACCGCTGTGCCTGGGAAACCTTGTCCCTTACGTCATTGGTAGCTGTCTCAAGATCTACACCCAGTTCAAACTCTACGGAAATATTGCTGCTTCCCTGTGAGCTTTGGGAAGTTATGTTTTTAATACCAGGAATGCTGTTCACTGCTTTTTCCAGTGGCTCCGTGATCTGGGTTTCTATGATCTCCGCATTGGCACCCGGGTAAGATGTGCGCACACTGATATTTGGCGGGTCCAAAGCCGGGTAGTCTCTCACCCCAAGATAGTAATACCCTATACCGCCAAAGAGCACAATGGCCAGGTTAAGGACAATGGCAAAGACCGGGCGGCGTAAACTAAATTCGGATAAATTCATTGCGTTGATTTCTTAGGTTAGAAAAGCGATCGGGATGCTTGTGAAGGGTGAATAGTCTTTGGAGATTTTTTTAATCATTGGAACCCTCATCTGGTCAGAAAAATTTTCTTGCTTTCACGATTGACTATTGACCATCGCCTCGTCATGTTTTTGCCTCATTTAATAATCTTACCAAGCTTCACTTTTCCGCCCTGCTTCAGGCTCATCAGGCCAGTCGTGATGATGGTATCACCGACTTTTAATCCATTGGTTATTTGCACCGTAGCCGAGTCTCTTATTCCAGTGATTACATCCTCCATATTTACGGTACCGTTCCTGTAGACCGCAACTTTTTTGCCACGTGCCTGCGGTATTACAGCCTGGGACGGTATCATGATGGCATCAGGATCAGGAGCAAAGTTTGTGATCACTTTTACAAAGGTACCCGGCAATATTTTTCCGTCATTGTTCACGACCATTGCTCTCACCTGCAGGCTCCTGTTGTCCTGTGATATCCCGGACTCCCTTGCTATGATTTTCGCATTGTATGGGTTTAGATTCCCTTCTGCAGTGAAATTTACCAGCTGCCCAATCTCTAATTTACTGCTGTATTTTTCCGGCAATGTAAAATCTAATTTCAACTGGCTGTTCTGGCGGATCGTGGTAATCACTGTCTGCGGCGTTACATACGCCCCAGGGCTGGTATTTTTTAATCCTATGGTACCACTGAATGGAGCTCTTATCTCTGTGCGCATGATATTGCTCCGCACGATCGCCATATCTGCCCGCAGGTTATTTGTGTTCAGGTTGGCAAGATCATACTCCTGCTGGCTGATACCATTAATTTGCAGTAATTGCTGGTACCTGATGGCTGTTTGCTGTGCTACCTGCACCTGCACCCTAAGTTTGTTTAGCTGTGCCTGCAGGTCGCCGTCATATATTTTGGCTAGCAGCGACCCTTTTCCTACAGCCTTTCCTTCGCTGGCATTGAGGTAAACCAGCCTGCCGGATATCTCCGGGTTGATAGTGGTTTCTTCATTTGCCAGGATGGTACCCGGCAGTTCCAGGTTATCGCTGAGGGGAGTCGTGCTCACCACATAGGCATCTACAGCAGCAGCAGGGGGAAGCCCTCTTTTTGAAGTGGCAGCCGTTTTTTCCTCTTTTTTACTTTTACCGCCACAGCCCCCAAAAAAGAAAGACGTCAGGGCAATGGTTAACAGGAGGGCACAGGTATCGCTCGGATTTATTTTCACAAATAATGATTTTAAATAAAATTATCCTCAAAATTACTGCATTCAGCCATGGCCTGCCCCAGAAAGGTATGATTGGCAAAAGAAGATGGACAAAAATTACAGTGACTTTACAAACAATGTATGTTTGATTTGGTTGGCTTTGTGTAATAATTCCTGTTTTTCACTACTGAGAATAGTGATGTGGCCCATTTTACGGCCGGGTTTTGTATGGGTTTTCCCGTAAAGATGCACAAATACATTGTCCATCGACAGGATCTCGGCAAGGCCTTCATAATGGGCAGGGCCGGAAAAACCTTCTGCTCCCAGCACGTTCACGATGGCTGCAGGCAAGATATGATCTGTATTTCCCAGTGGATAATCCAGCAAGATCCGCCACAACATATCAAACTGGCTGCTGTAACATGCTTCGATGCTATGGTGACCGCTGTTATGAACCCTTGGAGCCGTCTCGTTTACCCAGACCTTATCATCCATGTCGGTAAACAATTCAACGGCAAAAATGCCAGGGCTTTTTAACTCTTTCACGACTTTTAAGGCAATGGCTTCTGCTTTCCAGAATACTTTTTCAGGGAGTTCCGCCGGGCTCAACTGGTGACTAAGCAAGTTTAACCTGGTGTCAAAAACCATATCCACGGGGGCATAAATCGCTGTCTCACCGCTTCGCGAAACCGCGATCATAACTGCTACTTCTTTTTTAATGTGTACCATTTTCTCCAGCACCGCCGGGGCATTAAATCCAAGGTGGATATCCAGGGATCTGTTCAATATTTGCACACCCCGGCCATCATATCCCCCTTTTGCCAGTTTGTGCACCGCCGGCAGGAATGACTCATGTTGTTTTAACTCCTCCTGGTTATTTGTTATCACAAAAGGGCTGGTTGGTATCTGGTGTTGCTGGTAAAATTGTTTTTGAAGGATCTTATCTTTAATGGTACGTAATGCGGATGGCCTGGGATAGACAACCACACCTTCGGATTCCAGTTTTTCCAGTGCGTCTTCATTCACGGACTCAATTTCGATCGTGAGGACATCGAGTGCTTTGCCGAATTTATAGACGTCGTCAAAATTCGTGATATCACCAGTAGTAAAATGATGGCAAAGGTGAGCAGCCGGGCACTCAGGATCTTTTTCCATCACAAAAGTTTCAACAGGGTAATTGGCCGCAGCCTGTAGTAACATTCTTCCCAATTGCCCTCCTCCTAAAATGCCGGCTTTTTTCATGGCGCAAATATAGATTATGATGGATAATGCCGGATAAGTTTTTATTACCTTTACCCGGATGATTCCTGACTATCCACATAAAATCTTCGGCGATAAGCGCGTGCACTATAGCCTGCTGATGATCACTCTTGCCATGGATAAAACCTTGCCCTGAGCCGCGTATAGGACGCGAAATTCACTGCTTCTGCGGTTCTTCGGAACTTTATAACGGGTACATCGCTGGCTCACCGGCTAAATTGTTCCGGGATATTTCTTAAATCACTTTAATTTTTTTGTTATGTCAACAACAACGATTGCTATTGAAAATACAGCCGGTACCAATGCGGATTTTTTGCCACTGGATGGTACAGATTACGTTGAGTTTTATGTCGGGAATGCAAAGCAGGCTGCACATTTTTATAAAACCGCTTTCGGTTTTCAATCCCTGGCATATGCCGGCCCTGAAACCGGGATGAAAGATAAAGTCAGTTATGTCATCAGGCAGAATAAACTCACTTTTGTGCTGACCACCCCGCTGCGGCCTGTTAACGAAGTTGCCGATCATATTGCTAAACATGGGGATGGTGTAAAGTTCCTTGCTTTAAAAGTAGAGGACGCCGCCGATGCCTGGAAACAAACCACTGAGAGAGGCGGTAAAAGTTATATGGAGCCGCAGATTTTAAAGGATGAACTTGGAGAGGTGGTTGTCAGCGGAATTCATACCTATGGTGAGACCGTGCATCTTTTTATTGAGCGAAAAAACTATAAGGGCACTTTTATGCCCGGCTTTAAAAAATGGGAATCCAATTACAACCCTGCAGAAACGGGACTGCTTTATGTGGACCATTGCGTGGGCAACGTCGGATGGAACCAGATGAATCCCTGGGTAAAATTTTACGAGGATGTAATGGGCTTTAAAAACATACTAACGTTTGATGACAACGATATTTCTACTGAGTATTCTGCCCTTATGAGTAAGGTGATGAGTAATGGTAATGGCTTTGTAAAATTCCCGATCAATGAGCCGGCCGAAGGAAAGAAAAAAAGCCAGGTAGAGGAGTACCTTGACTTTTACAGCGGGGAAGGTGTGCAACATGTAGCAATAGCCACGGCAAATATCATTGAAAGCGTGTCAGAACTTCAGCGGCGTGGCATAGAGTTCCTGAACATACCCGCCAGTTACTATGCAGATGTGTTGGATAGGGTAGGACACATAGATGAGGACCTGGCACCATTACAAAAATTGGGGATTCTCATTGATAGGGATGAGGAAGGGTATCTCTTACAGATCTTCAGTAAACCCTTACAAGACAGGCCTACACTTTTTTTCGAGATTATCCAGCGCAAAGGGGCCCGCAGTTTTGGAAAAGGAAATTTTAAGGCTTTGTTTGAGGCGTTGGAGAGAGAACAGGATGCGAGAGGGAATTTGTAGGTGTATGGCCCCTGGCCGATGGACCACAGCAGGCCCCAGGTTTCAGAGAAAAGGAAATAAAGTGGAAAGAAGGTTTATTTTTTGTGAATGTTCCTTTGCTCTTTGGCATTGTGGTACGATAACTTTCAGGGATCCCGCATTTTCGGGATAGATTTTATGCCATTCAAATTTGAACAATTAAATACCTGGCACCAGGCGCTTGAACTAAGTGTGTACATTAATCAACTGGCGATGGCATTTCCGTCGCTGGAATTGTATCGCCTTGCCAATCGAATCCGGAAGGCGGCAGATGCTGTTGTATTGAAGATAGCGGAAGGCTGCACCGGCCCGTCCAATCCTGAATTTGGTAAATTTCTTGGGTATAGCTTACGTTCCGCTATTGAGGTAGTGAGCTGTTTGTTTATCGCCAGGCGGAAGGAATATATCGATGAAGATATTTTCACTAAACACTATCATGACTACGAGGTTTTGTGCAAAATGATCTCAAAATTAAGAAACAGTCTTTCTTGTTGCCCTTAGGCCTTGACGTCAAAGAAGCAGGGAAAATGAAAGGGGGTGGCAGAATTATTAGGAAATTATGGAGTAGCATGAAATAAAATAGTGCGATTTAAAGGAATGTCTATGGAGAATTGAACGGAGACCATCGACATTTTTAACGTCCACTTTTCAATAAATTTAATATTTTCACGTTTAAGGATAGCTAACCCACAACTTTTATTCGTTTCATGGACAGTACATTTAGACAATCCGCATTATTACTTTTTTGCTGCCTGGCGAGCAGCCAGCTGGTATGGGCGCAGCCTTCTTTTGCCGAGAACAAAAAAGGAGCAGGTAAAGTGGCTGAGGTATACAACCGGATGGAGGATTCTATAAAAAGCCAGTTTAAAAAGCAGAACCTGGTTTGGCCTCCTGCAGAAATGTACGTCCGGTCTTTTAAATATGACCGGCAGCTGGAAGTTTGGGTGAAAAATGATCCGAAAGAACCTTTTAAATTATTTAAGACTTACAAAGTATGCATGCAAAGTGGTACTATGGGGCCTAAACGTATTGAAGGCGACTACCAGGTACCGGAAGGATTTTATTATATCAATGAATTTAACCCCAACAGTGCATATCATTTGTCGCTGGGCATCAACTATCCCAATTCCTCAGACAGGATACTAAGTGATGGACAACGGCCGGGCAACAATATTTACATTCATGGCAATTGTGTGAGTACCGGTTGTATTCCTATCAGCGATGTGCCGATGGAAGAAGTTTTTATTATTGCCAGCAGGGTGAAGGAGCAGGGCCACCAGGAGTTTATCCCGGTGCATGTTTTTCCCATAAGATATAATGTGAAAAAATCCCTGGATTATCTTAATACGACCTTTAAAGGCAATGCCTACCTGCAGCTATTCAGCAACAATATCAAACCTGCATTTGATTTTTTTGAAACAAAAAAACAATTACCAATCATCATGGTAAACCAAAAAGGCGAGTACGTCTTTAACTAGGACCACCTGCTTTAAGCGGTTCAATTGAAACAGTTATGTTATTTACTGGCCAGCTTTTTTGCCGCCAATCATTGTAAAGCAACCACTTACTAGAAACCACACTCCTTTTACAAAAAAGCTGGTACAAAATCACTCTATTTTTATCCCGATACATTAACTTCATCAATACCTAATTGCATCTTCATGCCTATTTATATGGACGTTCATATGGTGCCCGGCGTAAAGGCAAGGGCAGTTGCAGAGGCTCATCAACAGGACCTACTGGTACAGGAAGCTCATGCCTGTAAGTGTATGACCTATTGGGTAGATGAGGTGCGGGAGACCGTTTTTTGCCTGATAGAGGCGCCTGACAAAGATGCCGTGAAGGAAATGCACCGGAAGGCCCATGGGCTCATCCCACACAAAATAATTGAGGTTAGTAACAGTGTCGTGCAGTCTTTTTTAGGAAGAATATATGATCCTGAAGGGGCAGAGGAATCCGAAACTGGTTTAAAAGTATTCAGTGACCCTTCCTTTCGTGTACTTCTATTAACCTATACGACCGATCCGGTAGTGTTGGAACATCAACTTGGGAAAGAGTTAGCAACAACCTTGCTCAGTAAACACAATCAGCTGGTCCGGAACAATATCGCTGCATTTGGTGGAAGCGAAGTGGAAGCGGTGGGGAGCGGTTTTGTGTTGTCTTTTGCCTCAGCATCCAAAGCCATTTCCTGCGCATTGGCCATATTACATACTACTGATGCTGGTGACGCGGAACGCCTCGGTTTAAAAATGAGCATGCAGGGTGGTGAACCGATCGAAAAAAGCAGTAAACTTTTCGGAGATACCCTGCAAAAAGCCAGCCACATGGGGAATGTCGCCAGGCATGGCACTGTGGTAATAGCAGACACCGTCAGGCAACTTGTGTCCAAAGAAAATAACCGGGCTGATAAAAATGTTATTATGCTATCTCCACAGGATGAAGATTTGGTGGAAGCAATATTCAGCAGCCTGGAAGCCAACTGGCGCCAGCCCGATTTTGATGTGGAGGAATATGGCCAGGCAATGGCGATGAGTAAATCACAACTCTATAGGAAATGTATCGCCCTCACCGGGGTTTCTCCTAATATATTGCTTAAAGATTTCCGCCTGGAAAAAGCTAAGGAGCTAATGAGAAAGCAACAATATTCTATCTCCCAGGTAACATTTGAATCCGGGTTTTCCAGTCCATCTTATTTTACAAAGTGTTTCAAAAAGAAATACGGACTTCTCCCACTTCGTTATGTTGAACTGTCCCATGTTTAACCCTGGTTGAATTTTTTTTACCATTCATTGAACGATTTGTTTCAAATCCCTTTCTATTTATTGAACGATATGGACTAACGCTTCGCACAGGCTGGCTGTACTTTTACCTCATCACTTAACCTTAAAAAAATAATGATGAAAACAATTACCACTGCCTGCCTTCAGTTTATGTTTATGTTTTTTATTAGTCACAGCGTGCTCGGCCAGGCTATATCAAAAAACGAAAATCCTTCAACAACTAAACAAAATACCATGAAAACCTTCCTTATTGAAAGGGAGATACCTGGTGCCGGAACGTTAACACCCGAACAGCTCAAAGGTATTTCTCAAAAGTCCTGTTCCGTATTAAAAGAAATGGGCCCCTCTATTCAGTGGGTACAGAGTTATGTAACCGGCAACAAGATCTATTGTATCTATAAAGCCACTGATGAAAAACTGATCCGGGAGCATGCTTTTAAAGGTGGCTTCCCTGCAAACAATATCGTTGAAATTACCACAGGTATCAGCCCGGCCACAGCCGAATAACCCGTTCGACTATGCTGAGATACACACCTCAGCCTAATGCTGTTTTTAATTCTTCAACTAAAAAAATAACGCAAATGAAAAAGTTCATCAGCGGTGCCCTGCATCGCTCAAGGCAACTATTTGCCCAAAAGACAATTAACCCTGGAAGGCAGTCTTATACTTTGGCCTTCCTGCTGTTCAGTGGTTTTCTTTTCTCCTCTTGTAAAAAAGAGGCAGCACCTGGTCCGGAAGACGATGCGGGTAGTACGCAGGCGCTGGTTATAAAAATGGAAGCTCTTAATCGTTACACAGGTATCGCACCGGAAACGCTGTGGGAACTGCAACAGGTAAAAGCTGCTACTGCCAGGTACAAGCGCCTGGAAAATGCAATACGGGATGGGTATGTCGATATTGGGGTTAACGTAGAAAATATGGGCCATCATTACATGAAAATGGACCTGGTGGACGGAGACTTTGACTACCGCATGCCAGAGATACTGGTATACAATAAAGATCATTCCGGTACACAGCAACTGGTAGCTGTGGAATTCGCGGTCCCCTTAAATGCTCCTCGTCCGGCTGGTTTTTCCGGCTCTGCGGATGTCTGGGATGGAAATGTAGGTTTCTCTTTATGGCTGTTGCACGCATGGATTTGGGAGTATAATCCCATGGGCGTATTTAATTCTACGAATCCATTGGTGCACCTGAACTGATCTTGTTCTGTTCCGGGTGATCAACAATAAAAAAGGAAAGGTCTGAATGCGTTACGATCCACGGGTGTCGAAACGCGTCGGGCCTTTCGTCTTTTGAAACAAAGCGGCTACTGTCGGAGCAGTAATTGCACAGTCTGCAAAGTTTTTTGTTCCAGTACGGTCACCCTTCCTCTGCTGAGTTGTTGAATACTTTCTTCATCATAATGCCGGATCGTAAGAAGTGTCAGGTTTTTTTCCATCTCCACGTCAAAAAACGCATCGGCCGCTGTGGCCAAAGCATCGATCTTTTCCGGGTGATCATCGAAACAACACAACAAGGATATCGCGGTATTTTGAGAAAGGTTGGGTTTGATCTTTATTTCTTTAAAAACATGGTCCAGCTGTTCTACCGGCTCATCTTCCACAAATGAATAATCTTTACTTTTAAAGTACATCAGTACCTGGTTTTCTTTGCGTACGATGATGGGTGGGAGTTCGCGTGTTCCTTTACTGCTGATACTGGTGCCGGGAAGAGCAGGATCCAGGAAACTTTTTACCAGTAATGGAATGCCCTTGTTCTGTAAGGGTTTGATCGTTTTTGGATGGATCACCTGGGCGCCATAATAGGCCATCTCAATTACTTCGGTATAACTCAACTCTTCCAGTTTTACAGCAGTGTCAAAATGTTTGGGATCAGCATTCATCACTGCATCCACATCCTTCCAGATGGTTACTGATTCTGCCGGCAGCAGGTTAGCAAAAATAGCGGCAGAATAATCACTTCCTTCCCTGCCCAGCGTGGTGCTTTCATTTTCATCTGTAGCACCAATATAGCCCTGGGTGATCACTATATTCTTATTGTTAAAAATCGGCAGAACCTGCTCCTGTACATTTTTTTCTGTGAGAGTCCAATCCACTCCGGCGTCCCGGAAATTATTATCTGTGCGAATAATATCCCGTACATCCATCCAGGTCGCGTTTATTTTTTGCTCCAGTAAATAATGATAGAAGATAGCGCTGCTGAATAATTCTCCACAACAAACCACCTGGTCGTAATAGTAATCATAGGGGCGCACAGGTTTATCATGCAGCAGCCATTCTATTTCTGTAAAAAAGTCTTTCAACTGGTTTTCGGCTTTTTCCCACTCCAGGGTCACCAGGTATTTCAGCGTAGAAAGATGGTTTTGTTTTATGGTTTCAAATAACTGTAGCGCTTCTGCCTGCCTGCCATCAAAAAAAGCATTCACTACTGATTCCAGGGCATTGGTGGTTTTACCCATAGCCGAGATCACCACCAGCAATTTGTCATCGCCGGATTCTCTTATGATAGAAGCAACATTTTTTATCCGCTCTACGCTGTTGATACTGGCTCCGCCAAATTTGTATACTTTCATATTGATTTTTAGATATAGAAATGGAGAAGGGGGGATTTTTAGCAGGTACCCAGGTATGTAAAGTATCCAGCTCAAAGGGCGATCCAGCCCTACCTCTTATGTCAACCGTCATCCGTCAACCGTCTCCCTCCAACCGTACACCTTCTACCGTCAACCCTTTACCTTCAACCGTCAACCGTCTCCCGTCAACCGTCTCCCTTTAACCATCCACCTTAACCTTGAGAACCCTTATTTTTGTGCTGCAAATCTAATCGCTAATAGGTAAAATTGAAATTGTTTTATGTCCATCAATAGAAAAGTCCAGACGCTCGATGAATTTACTCTACAACAGTTAAGGGATTTTCCTCATGCCACCGGGGAGTTATCCAACCTGCTAAGAGATATCGGCCTGGCGGCCAAAAGGATCAACGTTGAGGTTAATAAAGCCGGCCTGGTAGATATTCTCGGGGATTATGGTACCACCAATGTGCAGGGTGAGGAAGTGAAAAAACTGGACATTTTTGCCAACAACCAGATGATGGGTGTTTTGCAGCATGGGATCAGTTGCGCCGGCATTGGCAGCGAGGAGATGGATGACTTTGTAGTATTTGATGATGAGATCAGCAACAAATCCAAATATGTTTGCCTTTTTGATCCGCTGGATGGCAGCAGCAATATTGATGTGAATGTATCAATCGGTACAATATTCAGCGTTTTCCGCAGGGTGAGCGAATTAGGGAAACCCGCTACGGAAGCAGATTTTCTGCAGGCCGGTAACCAGCAGGTAGCGGCAGGGTATGTGATCTACGGATCCTCCACCATGCTGGTATATGCCACACGGCGGGGCGTAAACGGGTTTACGCTTGACCCTTCTATCGGCGAATTTACTTTAAGCCATCCTGATATTAAATGTCCTCCAACCGGGAAAATGTATTCAGTGAACCATGGAAATTTTTTCCAGTATGAAGAACCGGTGAAACAATATATTACGGCCTGCCAGAAAAAAGATGAGTCCAACGGTGGCCCATACACGCAACGTTATATTGGCAGCATGGTGAGTGATGTGCACCGCAACCTCATCAAAGGCGGCATCTTTATGTACCCCGGCATTTTAAACAAACCTAAAGGGAAACTACGCCTGATGTACGAGTGTAACCCATTTGCCTTTATCGTGGAAGTAGCCGGGGGTAAAGCCACCAATGGTCATATCCGGATCCTGGAAATACAACCCAGCGGCTTACACCAGCGCACGCCTTTTTATGTGGGCAGCAGGCTGATGATGGAAGAGTTGGAAACCTATATTGGGTCACCCGTATCATCCGGAAACAGCGATCGGGCAAATTGACCCTGAGCAATTAAGATGTGTTTTAACCCCTGATAGAAGTGATGAAACACCCGGTATTTTTAAAATTTTTTACCCCGTATCTTTAGGGGCATATGGACTGTTTGATTATTTTTCGGCCATGGCCATTATCGGCTTGTAAGTAAATTCTGGAAGATCGGAGGAACCCCAGTTATGCAAAAAACAATTATTTCGGTAAAAAACCTTTCCAAAAATTACGGTGCGTTCCATGCAGTGAAAGATATTTCGTTCGATGTTTATGAAGGAGAAATATTCGGATTGCTGGGTCCCAACGGTGCCGGAAAATCTACGACACTTGAAATTATCGAGACCCTTCGCACCAAAAGCAGCGGCCAGGTATTGGTAGACGGCCTGGACCTTGACAAACAACCAGATGAAATTAAAAAGATCATCGGGGTGCAGTTGCAATCATCCGGGTTTTATCCCAACCTGACATTACTGGAATTAATTAAACTTTTCTCCGGGCTCTACAACAAAAAAGTGGATCCGATGCAGTTACTTAAAAAAGTGAACCTGCAGGACAAGGCTAAAAATAAAAGCAAAGAATTGAGCGGGGGGCAAAAGCAACGTTTCTCTATTGCCACTACACTTATCAACCAGCCCCGGATCATTTTCCTGGACGAGCCTACGACCGGTCTGGATCCCCAGGCGAGGCGAAATCTTTGGGACCTGATAAAAGAGATCAGGGATAACGGGGCGACCGTTATTCTCACCACGCACTATATGGATGAGGCCGAACAACTCTGCGATCGCATAGCGATACTGGACGAAGGCAGGATCATCAAGCTGGACTCGCCCGACAAGATGATCGATGATCTTGTGGCTACTGGTTTTGAGCGTCCGAAACAAGTAAAAGCCGCGAACCTGGAAGACGTTTTCATACATTTAACAGGCAAGGAGATGCGGGATGAATAAACTTCCTTTTATTTGCATACTTTTTAAAAAACATAAAACAAGAAGAATGAAAAAAACAGCCCTTTGTCTGATGGCCGTTGTAACCGTAACCTTTGGGGCCTATGCACAAACTACCAAACCGGTGGTTAAAAAGCCGGTAGCTAAACCCGTATCAGCCAAACCAGTACTTACTCCGCCTGTTCTGAAAACAGGGATCGACAGTTTTAGTTATGCGGTAGGTGTGAATATCGCTACCAGTATGAAAGAGCAGGGTATCAGCAAGGTAAATGGTGCGCTTATTCAAAAAGCAATGGATGATGTATTTAAGGGCAAACAAACCTCTTTAACGCTGGAACAGTGTAGTGTGACACTTCAACAAAAATTACAGGAATTTCAGCAGAAAAAATCTTCTGCACAAAAAGCAAAAGGAGAAGCCTTCCTGTTAAAAAACCGTGCTAAGGCAGGTGTAATTGTGTTGCCAAACGGATTGCAGTATGAAATATTGAAAGCCGGACAACAGGGCGGAATGAAACCTTCCGCTGCAGATACTGTGGTGGTGCATTATGTGGGAACCTTGATTGACGGAACTAAATTTGACGCTTCAACCGATCGCGGGGAGCCGGCTACTTTCCCGGTGGGCGGTGTGATACGTGGATGGACTGAAATCCTGCAACTGATGACCAAAGGTGCAAAGTGGAAAGTTGCTATTCCAAGTGACCTGGCTTATGGTGACAGAGGCGCCGGCGCTGCAATTACCCCCGGTGCGGCACTCATTTTTGAAATTGAACTACTGGACATTAAACCTGCGGTCGCAGTTACCAAATAATGGATGAATTAAAATACCCAATAGGTAAATATATTGAGCAGCCATTTTCCGAAAAGCAATTGAGGGAATGGCTGCTTGATATTGAAACCCTGCCCATGCACGTGGAGCATGCGGTGCTGAACATGGACGAATACCAGTTGCAAACACCCTACAGGCCAGGGGGCTGGACGGTGCACCAGGTGGTGCATCATATTGCCGATAGTCATATGAATGCTTACATTCGATTCAAGCTTGGCCTTACAGAAGATAATCCTACCATTAAACCCTACGATGAGCAACGCTGGGCAGAAATGGCAGATACCAAAAATCTCCCTATAAATATTTCCATCACCATTTTATTTGCAGTGCACCGGCGTCTGGTGGAAATGTTGAAAAATATGCAGGAGGAAGAATGGAACAGGACCGTTTTTCATCCCGAAAAACAAAAAATAATGACCCTCTGGTATTTGCTGGGGATGTATGCCTGGCACGGAAAACATCATGTAGGGCATATACGATTGGTAACGGCCCCCTGACCCCCTTCCCGAAATAATCGGGATGTGCCAAAAAGGGGGAACCGTAGGTGTTAGTTTGTATAGGGTGGGGGAGGTTTCATTGGCAGTCCCCGATCAAGGTTTAGGAAAAAAAAGGAACTCCTTATACAACGTACTATTTTCACCCATTCACCCATTCACCATAACATTCTCCCACCAGCACAAACTCCCCCCAAATGTCTTCATTCAAAACCTTTTCCACGGAATACATCAATAAGCACCCATATTTCACAGCCCGCAAAGATGGCTATGAAACACCTGATGGAAAGGTGGTTGATCCTTATTTTGTGGTGGAGCTGCCGGTAAGTGTCTGTGCCATGGCAATTACCCGGGATAATGAAGTGATATTGGTGGAACAATACCGCCACCCGATCGCGCAAAAGATCCTTGAACTTCCCGGTGGTTTTGTGGACGAAGGTGAAAATCCGCAACAGGCCGTAACACGGGAACTGCTGGAAGAAACGGGTTATTCCTTTGATCAGTATCACTACCTCGGAAAAACAGCTGCTAATCCCGGGGTGCTGGATAATTTCACCCATTTATTTTTAGCTACCGGCGGGCAAAAAACGGCTGAGCAATCATTGGACGCCAACGAGGAAATTACCTTGTTCTTCAAACCCCTCGGCGAAGTGAGACAATTGCTGCGGGACAATGCTATTGTTCAAAGCATGCACGCTTTGTGTTTGTTTTATGCTTTTCAACTCCTGGAGAGTGTGGCTGAATAATCAGTCTATTTCCGCGATGATAAAAAAGCTGCCACAGATCATGATCACGTCCTGCAGGCCGGCATTCGATTTAGCCGCAGCTATCGCCTCATTTACATCATCAAAACTGTTGCCGGGCAATCCTTTTGTGGCAGCCAGTTGCCGCAGTTCCTCGTGGGATAAGGCACGCGGGATATGCGCATTGGTAAAATAGAACCGGCCTTCTTTTGGGAATAATTCCAGTGCATGCGCCACATCTTTGTCTTTCACAAATCCGAGTACAAAATGCAATCCTGCCTTCGGATAATTATTCCTGAGCTGTAATATCACCTGGCTAATGCCACCCGTATTATGTGCTACATCCTGGATAACCGTAGGGTGCAGTTGAATAATATCCCAGCGGCCACGCATTCCCGTTAGTTCCTTCACATGTTCCAAAGCATAATGCAGGTCACTTTCAGGTACCACATAACCCTGTTTCCGTAGCACATCAATTGCACACAATACCGTGCAGATATTTTTTGCCTGGTAAATGCCGTTCAGGTCCAGCCGGAGTTTTTCTACGGTTTTTGTAAGGTTGTCTTTCACATTACAAAAAAGAAGGTTGCCCGTGGGTTCAATATATTCAGTAAAAAACCTGCTTTGTGCAAACAGGAGGGGGGCTTCTTTTTCATTGGCCTGTTTTACAAAAATGTTTTTAGTGTCCGGCAATAACTCACCGATCACCACCGGCGTACTTTGTTTAATGATCCCTGCCTTCTGGAAAGCAATCTCCGGGAGGGTATTGCCCAGGATATTCGTGTGGTCGTAACCGATATTGGTAATGATGGACAGGATAGGAGAGATAACATTAGTGCTGTCCAGCAAACCCCCAAGCCCCGTTTCAATAATAGCTATATCCACTTTCTCTTTGGAAAAATATTCAAAGGCCATTGCAACAGTGAGTTCAAAAAACGAAGGTTGGATTTGTGCTGTAAGGGTTTTCGTACCTTCTACGAAATCAATTACAAAATTTTCATCGATCATTTGGCCATCCACGCGTATCCTTTCCCCGAATTGTTTTACATGCGGCGAAGTGTATAAACCTGTTTTATAACCCGATTGCTGAAGGATAGCTGCCAGCATATGGCAGGTGCTGCCTTTTCCGTTGGTACCGGCAATATGTATGCTTTTAAAATTGTTGTGCGGATTTCCCAACGCAGCACAGAGCTCTATGGTATTGTGCAGGTCTTTCTTGTAGGCTGAAGCACCTATGCGGGAAAACATCGGTAGCTGCGCATACAGGTATTCGATTGTTTCGGAATAAGTCATCACTCAAAAATAACCAAGAATATGCAATCACGGTTTTACAAAAATTGAGGCCGGTTTTTTATCATCAACGGGCCTTACTTTGAATATAAAGAGCGAAAAGTACCAAGGTAAAATAAAGGCGATGGTCAGTATTTTCGCAAAAGACCGGAATATGGGTTAAACTGCCCGGAAGACAATCGATTAAATGGATGGTGCGGAGCAACACCCGGGGCATACAAAGTCGGCTTCCAAAAGCTTTTTGGTGAAAACTTATTAATTTACCGTGAAATTAAACTGTACAGTAACTATGCTTTCATCTGCAGCTTTGTCAAATTGCATGTTTCGCAGGTACCCGTTGATTGCATTGGCATAAGCCTGGTCAAAACTGGTACTGGGTTTTACAATCTTTAGAAAAGTTCCTTGCCCGGAAGGAGCGACTTTTATCTGTGCGTAAATGGTTGCTTTTTTCAATTCTGCCGTAAAGGAATAATACCGGATCACTTTCCTGTTGCCGCTGGTAACCCTTGGCCCGCCCACTTTGCCCCCGGGCGTATTGCCGTAAGAATCTTTATTGCCGCTGGGGTCGCCGGCATCACCGGTTCCGCCGGGTTTATTTCCCTGGCTCTTGTAGCCGTTATCTTCAGTTGCATTATTGCCACTGCCGCTTCCCGGGCCATTGTAAGTAATCTTTGGTTTCTGGGGTTTTGGAACCGGTACAGTCACCGGTGCGGTTGTTGTAGGGTTGGTAACTTTTGGAGCAGCTTTTACAGGTTTGGTTACGGGAGCAGCATCTTCTTCTGCATTATCATCCGGCGTAACCCTTTCCTCCGGTTCTTCCTGTGCCGCTGCTACTTGTTTTGGCACTACTGTGGCTTCCTGTGACGGAGACATTTCTCCTTTAATCAATGGTTGCTCTTCACCAAAACCGTCCTCGTTATTGCCAAGGTTTATTTCAATGAGATCTTCCACTACGGGTGGACTTGGCGGATTGTCCGTCCAGCTGATCAGCACAAACATCAGCATTAACAAGCCGCAGATCACGGCTGTGTATATTAATGCTTTCCTGTTTTTTTCTGATTCAAACGATGCGGTCATAGTATAATGCTTATACAGGCTAAAGTTATTTGATTATCCGCGTTTAAGAGAAATCAAATAAGATAAATGCATAAAATGATAAAAATTTTAACAAAATCGGGAAGATAAATGGTCATCTCACCTTGCACCGAAGAGTAGGCTGCCGATGCGCACCATATTACTGCCTTCCTCCAGGGCGACAGTAAAGTCTCCACTCATTCCCATGCTGAGGAGGTTGAAGGTGGAAGGTTTAAGGTTTAAGGTTGAATACAGGTTGTGCAATTTTTTGAATTCGTTCCTTACCTTATCCTTGTTTTCAGTAAAAGATGCCATTCCCATCAAACCGCGTATAGAGACATTTTTATAAATAGTGGAATTCATTTCAAAAATGCGTGTCGCTAATTCGCTCAATTCCCCTTCGTCCAATCCAAATTTTGTTTCTTCATCTGCAATGTGCACCTGCAGCAGGGAATCAATCACCCGGTTATTTTTAACACCCTCTTTATTTATCTCTGCCAATAATTTTTCACTGTCCACGCCATGTATCAAATGGATAAAGGGCGCGATGTATTTAACCTTGTTACGCTGCAGGTGGCCGATAAAATGCCAGCGGATGTCTTTAGGCAGCGTTTCATATTTTAAAGCCAGTTCCTGCACAAAATTTTCTCCAAAATCCCGTTGTCCAAGATCATACAATACACTTATGTCTTCAAGAGATTTGAATTTGGAAACAGCTACAAGGGTAGCGTTTTGCTGGTCGGTGAGCGCCTTTATTTTTTTATATGCGGTTGTATCTACTGCCATTTTTTAAATTGTCATATCCTTCCACCGGAAGGAACTTACTTTTTTGATAAGAAACCAGGCGCCAATGGCCGCTACGGGAATAAGCACCGCAATAAGCCAGCTAATGCGCAGGGCAAGATAATGTAAACCCACCAATGCGGATATGACAATGATCTGAAGGATGACTTTCACAAATCTTCCGGATTGCACTTTCAGGTTTTGTTGCTGAGAGAAAGGGAGGTTGTGCAGGGATAATACTTCCAGCAAAAAAAAGATGATCATATTATTAAAAAAACCAAAAATGAAATCGTCAATGATGGCAGGTCCCCAGGTGTAAAAGGAATAGAAGAAAAGCACCAGGTAAGCCGGGAGAAAAAACTTAGTGAGCAAAGCCTTTAATGAGCCGCTGATGATCCGGCCCGGGTATTTTACCGGGGTGGATTGGTAGATCCATGCTGCCTGAAAATTCTCATAATAGCTCACCAGCGACTTGCTGCTGCTCACGCTGAACATGGGGATGTAGATCATCCAGAGGAATAGTTTGGAGTCGGGCAACGAGTCAATCGTCGCCTGGAAATTTCTGCCGCTCCGGAAAACTGTTACGAAAACGAAAACAACGATATACCCAATACTTGGGTAAAACTGCATTTTAAATCCTTTGTCCCTGCCGGTGATCTTCCAGACCATTTCATAACCGGCTCTTTCCAGGGCATTGTAACATAATAATGCGGAAAACCGGGATGACAGGCCTGGACGTTTTTTAACCTTGTATTTAGTGGCAGGTGAACTTTGCTGGTCACTTTGCAAAAGAGATAATTTTCGGGAGAAGGAGGGTGCCAGGTATTTGATCATGATCCAGAACGTGATCACCGGAACAAAAATCGCGCAGGCGATCATAAGAAAATGAATGCCGTCAAATTTAATAGAGTGAAAACTTTCAATCGTAAGTGCCATCCAGACGGGCGGCAAGAAATACGAATACCAATGCAGCGAGAATGTGCGTACGAGCTCTTCGAAATTTATCAGCCTGGGCAACAATTGGTATCCGACCGTAAACAATAAGGTCATAAAGATCTGGAAGTAACCAATGATATCTTTTACTTTTTGTTCATTGCCGAAGCGAAGGATGAGGATGTATAGGAAGTAAGTAAAAAATACCGCCAATGCAACGGTGAGGAGGATGGTAAACAAAGCCGGCAAACCGGCAGCCAGGCCATGCCTTATTAAAATGCCGATCAATGGAAATATGGCGAGTGCGATAGTAAACTGCAACAGGTAAACAAGGATATGGATGAGTTTGGCGAGGAAGACGGTTTTACTGTTCACCGGCCTTGGTAAAATGATCTGGTTATCCGTGGTGTCCAATAACACTGCACTGAAGTCGGTGATCAAGGTCATGGCCATCATGAAGAGCAGGTAGGCATGAAAAAAAATCATGCTGAGCAACAGGGATTCGGTAAAAATGATCATCGCCGCCATGAACAATCCAAAAATTGAGTAAACCACTAAAGTGATCAGCAGCGGGTTTTTCGGGTCTTTATCCTTTTTGTTATAGGTGACCCTTACCCTGCGGCGGTCCATCAGGATTTTTGTTTCCGTGATTATTTTCAGCCTTTCAAAATCTACACCCCGTTTAGAGAAGAAGCGGACGACAGACAATAACACACGCAGTAGCAATTTATCCATCCTTAACTTTTTAAAACATCAATAAATTCCTGTGCGGTATGCTCATGCTGTTCCGACCCCCCGGTGAGTGCCGTGAAAATATTTTCGAGAGAGCCTCTGCTGGCCTGCTGTTGCAGGTATTCAAAACTGCCATCGGCTATCACTGTTCCTTTATCGATGATGATAATGCGGTCACTGATCTTTTCAACGACATCCATAATATGGGAGGAATAAAAAATTGTTTTACCTGCCCGCTTTAGTTGAGATAAAATTTCTTTCACGAGTATGACCGCATTCGCGTCGAGCCCGCTCAGCGGTTCATCCAGGAAAATAATTTCCGGGTTATGCATCAGTCCGCTGATGAGGAGCACCTTTTGTTTCATGCCTTTGCTAAAGCCGCTCATCCGCAAATCAGCTTTTGCCGCCAGGTCAAATATTCTTAGTAACTCGTTTGACTTGGTATTGATCTCCACATCTCCCAATTGGTATAATTTACCAACGAATCGCAGGTATTCAATCGGGGTAAGCACTTCATACAAAGCCGCCTGCTCCGGTATATACCCGATCTTCTGTTTAATCTCAATAGGATGGTCCCGCACGTTCATCCCCAGCACATTTACCTCTCCTTCAAAGTCGCTGAGAATACCGGATAATATTTTGATGGTAGTACTTTTACCCGCACCGTTGGGGCCGATATACCCGACGATCTGGCCTGCATCGATGCTGAGGTGGATCCCTTTTAAAACATAGTTACCGCTGTATTGCTTTTTGAGTCCGGAGATAGTGATGATGCTCATCGAAGTGTTTTGATAGAAGGTAAAGTTAACGATTTGGTCCATAGACCATGGTCCATGCTCCATAGCCCTTTGCCTTGGATTGAGATTTTTCCGGGAATAGCCAAAGCAAAAAATTCCGGAAGGACGCCCCCCGGAATTTTCAGAAGTAACTCTTGAACTAAATCATCTTCCTTTTGCACGCCCTGCCATTGGCCATTGACCATTCACCATTCACCATTCACCATGGACTACTTAAGTAGCGTCCTGCTGATTACGATCCGCTGCACCTCGCTCGTACCCTCATAAATCTGTGTGATCTTGGCATCCCTCATCATTCGTTCTACATGGTATTCTTTTACAAAACCGTAACCGCCATGGATCTGTACGGCCTCCGTAGCGGTCCACATGGCTGTTTCACTGCTGAATACCTTGGCCATGCTGCTGCTGAGGGTATAGTCCTGTTTATTATCCTTATCAAAAGCAGCCTTCAGGCAAAGCAACCGGGCCGCTTCAATTCTTGTTGCCATGTCGGCCAGCTTAAACTGGATGATCTGGTGGTTCATGATTTCGGTGCCGAAAGCTTTCCGTTGTTTGCTATAGGCCAGGGATAATTCATAGGCCCCGCTGGCGATGCCCAATGCCTGGGATGCAATACCAATCCGGCCACCCGCAAGTGTTTTCATGGCTAATTTAAATCCGAAGCCATCCTCACCGATCCGGTTTTCTTTCGGAACTTTCACATCAGTGAACATGATCGTATGGGTATCACTTCCCCGGATCCCTAATTTATTTTCTTTCGCACCAACCGTCACTCCTTCCCATTTCTTTTCCACGATAAAAGCATTGATGCCCCGGCTGCCTTTGCTCACATCCGTCTGAGCAATTACGAGGTACACGCTGGCGCTGTTGCCGTTGGTGATCCAGTTTTTGGTGCCATTCAGCAGGTAAAAATCACCCTTGTCCTCTGCTGTTGTTTTCTGCGAAGTAGCATCGCTACCGGCTTCGGGCTCACTTAACAAAAAAGCACCTATATACAGTTCACCATCTTTTTTGCCCTGCGCAAGTGGCGTTAAATATTGTTGTTTTTGTTCGTCCGTACAATATTCCTGCAGCCCGTAACAAACGAGGCTATTGTTTACACTCATGCACACACTTACGCTGGCATCTACTTTGCTTATCTCTTCCATTGCCAGTACATAACTCATAGTATCCAGCCCACTACCACCGTACGCCGTATCTACCATCATACCCATAAAGCCGAGGTCAGCGAGTTTTTCAATTTGTTCTTTAGGGAATTTTTGCAATTCATCTCTTTCTATAACACCAGGCAGGCACTCTGACCGGGCAAAATCCCGGGCAGCCTTTTGAATCATGAGGTGTTCTTCTGAAAGTTGGAAATCCATATTGCAAGGTTTTTAGGCTGCAAAAATAAGGGAAGGGTACTGTGTTTTAAGTCATCCGGCACGTTATTTTGGGTTTGTTTAAGGTAATGGTTGTTTCCTTTGTTTTCATCTAAACTTTCTGCATGCGCAATGTTAGTTTTATATCTTTGAAGCGGCATGAATACAGCAAAACAGAGTATCAGGGTTCAGAAATGGATCGCAGGAATTTCCATCATCCTTTTTATTGTAAAGATATTTGCCTGGTATCTCACCGGCTCTGTTGCCATTCTCACCGATGGATTAGAAAGTATTGTAAACGTTGTGGCAGGTTTAATTGGCCTGTATAGTTTATATGTTTCCGCCAAGCCAAAAGACGTGGACCACCCCTATGGCCATGGCAAAGTGGAGTTCATTTCTGCAGCCGTGGAGGGCACATTAATTTCCATTGCCGGGTTCGTCATCATCTACGAAGCCATTAATAACCTGCTTTTCCCCTCCCTAATAAAAAAACTCGATTGGGGTATCATCCTCATCGCCGCCACTGCTGTTATTAACTACATTGCCGGTTCTGTTTGTGTACAAACAGGGAAAAAAAATAATTCGCTCGCGCTGATCGCAAGCGGCAAACACCTGATATCTGACACCTATACCACGGTGGGTATAGTGGCCGGACTGATCCTTCTTTATTTTACAAAAATAGCCTGGATTGACAGTGCTGTGGCGTTGATCTTTGCATTTGTTATCATCTATACAGGATTTATGATTATCCGGAGTTCAATAGCTGGCATCATGGACAAAGCAGATGAAAGATTGTTGCAGGAATTAGTGACTACCCTCAATCAGAACCGCAGCATTAACTGGATCGACCTGCACAATCTCCGGATCATAAAGTATGGACCCACTTTACACCTGGATTGCCACCTTACTGTACCCTGGTATTTTAATGTGCATGAAGCGCACAAAGAGATTGACACATTGTCGGCACTGGTGAAAAAAAATTATGGCGATACGGTAGAACTGTTTGTGCATTCCGATGGTTGCATGGATTTTAGTTGTTCTATTTGCGATAAGCTCGAATGCCATGTTCGCCAGCACCCGTTCCGGCAAAAAATAGAATGGACGATGGCTAACATTTCGAGCAATAATAAACATAGAATTCCTTCCGTCAATGAAGAACCTGTTAGATAAAAATTATTGGGAAACAAGGTACCAACTCCACGAAACGGGTTGGGATATCGGAACCATTTCCACGCCATTAAAAGCATACATAGACCAGCTACCAGATAAAAATATTTCCATATTAATTCCCGGTTGCGGCAATGCATATGAGGCGGAATATCTATTCGCGAATGGATTTACGGATGTTACATTGATCGACATCTCACCATCCCTGGTGGAGGCATTGACAAAAAAATTCAAGGTGGAGGATCAGCAAAAGATGCGTATGGTCTGTTCAGACTTTTTTGCTCTGCAATCTACCTATGACGTGGTGCTGGAACAAACCTTTTTTTGTGCATTGGAGCCGGGGTTGAGAACAGCTTATGTTGATAAAATGTATGAGTTATTAAAACCCGGGGGCAAATTGGTTGGTGTATTATTTGGGCGCGAATTTGAAGGCGGCCCGCCTTTTGGCGGAAGCAAGGGGGAGTATGAAAAGTTGTTTGCAGAAAAGTTTACAATAAAAAAGATGGAGGCTTGTAATAATTCGATAGGGCCGAGGAGCGGGACGGAGTTGTTTATTAATTTGGAAAAAGCATAAAGATATTCTCCTGCCTGCTGTGTTTTTTATTTTTTTGGGTAAGCGCATCAAAGAGAAAAAGAGCCGAAAGAGAAAATCCGCGAGTCATTGCCCGTTTCCACTTTTGTGCTTTTTAGCCTTTGTCTCACTGCGGAAAGGGTGAATCAAGATGTGGTAATGATCCTCTGCGCCAACTCATTTACCTCGCGTTCTCCGCGGTGAAACAAAATATTATATATTGAACTTCAATAATCAATATTGATGACAGCAATAAGAACCATTCCCATTCGCAAAACCTTCGCACTGGTGGCGCATGATAATAAAAAGTTTTAAAAGTACTTGTGATGCAGCTATCTAGGGGAGGTTGTGCAGTTGCAATTTTCGGACAGCAGAATGACAAGCAATGAAATGAATTTGTATATCGTGGGCTAGTTTCCGGATAATGAATAAATAAGATATATTAATTATACGGAAGTAGATGTAACGTAGTAATAAACAAGCTGTTTTACCCAAACACCCTGTTTAGAAAATAATGAGTTTTATTTTAATTTAAAACCACCAGACTTTTTTGGATAATACCTACCGCATCTTTCACCTGTTCTTGATTTATCAACAAGGGCGGCGCAAATCTTATCTTATCTCCATGTGTAGGCTTAGCCAGCAAACCATTCTCCATTAATTCCAAACAAAGTTCCCAGGCCGCATCGGGATTGGCATGTTCGATCACTATAGCATTCAGCAACCCACGGCCACGGATAACCGAAATAAAAGGAGAATTTAATTTTGCCAGTTCACTCCTGAACAATTCACCCATGGCTGCTGCATTGGCCGCCATATTTTCTTCCTTTAAAACTGTAAGGGCAGCAATGGCTACTTTACAGGCAAGGGGATTGCCACCGTAGGTACTGCCATGTTCGCCGGGCTTTATCGTAAGCATAATTGCATCATCGGCCAGTACTGCACTCACCGGGAACACGCCAGCACTCAATGCCTTGCCGAGGATGAGGATATCCGGCCGCACACTTTCGTGATCACAGGCCAGCATTGTACCTGTTCTGCATAAACCACTTTGAATTTCATCTGCCAGCATCAGCACATTGTGTTCATCGCAGAGCGCACGAATGCCTTTGTAGTACCCGTCATCCGGCACCACCACACCCGCTTCCCCCTGGATGGGTTCAAAAAGAAAAGCACACACATTCTTATCCTGCAGCGCTTTTTCCAATGCGCCCAGGTCGTTATACGGAATCACTTCAAAACCGGGTACAAAAGGACCGAATCCTGTGGTAGAAGTGGGATCGGTGCTGTATGAGATTACACCGATCGTTCTGCCATGGAAGTTGGCGGAACAAACAATGATCTTTGCTTTATTTTCTTCAATGCCTTTAACGGTGTAACCCCATTTGCGGCTAAGCTTCAGGGCTGTTTCCACTGCTTCCACACCGGTGTTCACCGGTAATACTTTATCGTATCCAAAAAAGCCTGTGATAAACTTTTCATATTCTCCCAGCTGGTCATTGTAAAAAGCCCGGGAGGTGAGGGTGAGTGTTTGCGCCTGCTCAATTAAAGCATTCACAATTGCCGGGTGACAATGTCCCTGGTTTACCGCGGAGTAACCACTCAGGAAATCATAGTATTGTTTGCCATCCACATCCCATAGATGTACGCCCAGGCCTTTGTTCAGCACTACGGGCAAGGGATGATAATTGTGCGCGCCATATTTATCTTCAAGGTCTAAAAAATATTGGGTGTTGGCGGAAGACTGGATTGTCGTATTCATGATGGTAATTTTTTATAAAGTCAATGTCAATGGGTCAATGGGTGAATGGGTGAATGGCTCAATGAGTCAATAGGTGAATGGGTCAATAATTGAATCAGTGTATGGTCAATAGTCAATGGTGAAAGCCAGCGGGCTTTTAATATTGACGGAAATTAAATGGTGGGGTATAGGTCTCCTCTTAGGAGCAGCCGGCCGGGCCTTAGTGATTCAGCAGATCCAGGTTGCTGCTTAAAAATGCTATGGTTGTAGATATTTTGATATACCAAAGATAAAAGATTATACCCATTTGCAGAAGTAATGTGCAGGGAAATTTATTACCGGGATATGGTCTTTTTGAAAGATACCGTAAACACAACTTCCGCTGCCGCTCATGCTGGCATATAAAGCGCCCAATTGGTACAACTTATCTTTTATGCCACCTATCTCCGGGAATTTATCAAAAACAGTTTTTTCAAAATCATTCATGATCAAACCCTTCCATTCGCCAGGCGGCTGTTGTATAAGCTGTTTTAGGTCAGGGGAGTTTTGCCTTATGCTGATTACCGAAAATGCATCGGCGGTGCTCACATGTATTCCCGGGTGAACCAGTAGAATTTTGTAGGGAGAGAGGTCCAGCGAAATCTCTTCTAATCCTTCCCCACGGCCTGTTGCATAACAGGGCTTATTTATGATAAAAAAAGGGCAGTCACTGCCCAGCTGCAGGGCATAGCTGATCAGTTGATCCGTTGATAAGTTTAGCTCAAATTTATTATTGAGTAACTGTAACATGAAAGCCGCATCAGCAGAACCACCCCCAAGTCCTGCACCCATTGGAACAGCCTTATGTAAATGAACCTGTACGGGTGAAATTTGGGGAAAATCTTTTTTAAGTAAGTGATAGGCTTTGATACAAAGATTATTTTCGTCTTTCCCGGGAACCGGAATGCCGGTACTGCTGAATATTACGTCGTTTGTTGGATTGTTGGCCTCAATAACTTCGAGCGCATCTTTCACAGCTACCGGGTAGAAAATGGTCTGGAGATCATGGTAGCCGTCCTGCCTTTTCCCAAGTATATTTAAGCCGATATTTATTTTGCAATTGGGAAAAGAAATCATTTTTAATTGATAATTAATTACTTGATAACGGATAATTGTCTAACTGAGATTGACCTATATAATACCGATCTTCCATAAACAATCATCAAATTACCAAATTGCCAAATTATCAAATTATTTTCCTCCCCGGCTTTTTATTTCATCCCTGATGGCGATTGCCCTTATATAGTCTTCATGCTCCAGTACTTCAGTGAGCAGGGTATTGAGTTCCGTAAGGCTTAGTGCTTTGAGGTCGTTATTTCCGGAGGTATCTGATGTGACAGTGGAAGTGATAGCCTGGGATTCCTTTTTTTGATCGTCTTCCATCATTACCCCTGCCTGCTCCAGGATATTCTCATACGTGTAAATAGGACAGCCAAACCTGACTGCAAGCGCAAGCGCATCTGAAGTACGGGAATCGATTTCTACTGTATCGTTGGCTGAACTGCAAACCAGCTTTGAGTAAAAAATACCCTCCTGCAGGTCATTGATCACAATTTCATGCAACTCAACATTAAATGCCATCATGAAGTTTTTCATCAGGTCGTGGGTAAGCGGGCGACTTGGATTCATCCGTTCCAGCGCCACAGCAATGGCCTGGGCCTCAAAACCACCTATCACGATCGGAAGACGGCGCAGGCCATTTATTTCCCCCAATACGACTGCATATGAGTGGGTTTGGGTAATGCTGTGCGAAAGGGCGACTATTTCCAGTTCAATTTTTTTCATAATCCAAATAGCTGATATGCTGCCGGTTGTTTTTTTGCAAAGGACAAATATAAAAAATAAAAGCCTTTCCGGTTTAATTGAAAAGGCTTTATTCACATTGTTAGAAAAAATCAGGCTACCCCTTTCAATTTTTTCACTGCGCTAATAATTTTCGGCATTATTTCAAATGCATCCCCTACTATACCATAGTCTGCGGCTTTAAAAAACGGCGCTTCGGGATCTTTGTTAATCACAACGATCACTTTACTTCGATTTACCCCAGCCAGGTGTTGGATGGCACCCGAGATCCCGATGGCAAAGTATAGATTCGGTGCAATTGCCAAACCGGTTTGTCCTACGTGCTCGTGGTGAGGGCGCCAGTGGATGTCTGCCACAGGGCGGCTACAGGCGGTAGCAGCTCCCAGCAGATCTGCCAGTTCTGTAACAAGTCCCCAGTTTTCCGGACCCTTAAGACCGCGACCCCCGCTGATTACGATGTCCGCTTCACTCAACGAAACCTCGCCCGTCACTTTATTTACTGCAGCCACTTCTACTTTAGCCGCATCGATACTGGCAGCAAAAGGCACCACTTCCGCTGTGCCTGTTCCCATTACTATATTAAAAGCATTTACGTTGAGGGCAATTATCTTCTTAGCGGTTGTAACACCGATATTGGCAAAGGCTTTACCACTAAAAACCGTTTTTCTTACTACGAAACCGTTGCTTAGATCAGGCAGGGCTACTGCACCGGACACCAGGCCTGCTTTGATACGCACGCTTAGCCGGGGTGCTACCGCTTTACCGGCAGTGTTGTTACTAAACACTATCACATCCGCATTGGTCGCCTCTACTGCCTGGGCAATTACATTGGTATAAACCTGTGCGTCCAGGTTATTGAGTGCTGCATCGGCAACGGTATGCACTTTCGCGAGGCCATAATTGCCCAACGATGCAAGATCATCATTTACGGTACCCAGCAAAATGCCCTCCGCTGTTGTGCCCAGTTGCTCTGCCACTTTTGCAGCGTAATTCGCGGCTTCAAAAGACGATTTTTTTATATGGCCATCGGCCTGGTCGAGAAATACTAATACGCTCATATATGAATGGATAAATAGTTAATGGATAATTGATAATGTTGTAAATTTTATTGACCGGTTATTACAAGTCGATAAGTCATAAGTTACTAATAGTTAGTTTAGTTAATCCTCATTTTACTGGTTTTTACACTTGCTATGAGCATTTTTAAAAGTTCTTCGCAATCGTCATTTAAAGAGTTATGCATGTCTTTCGTGATAAAACCGGTGGCAAGTAATAAGTCAAGCCAATATTTTGATTCATTTGCCTCTTTAAGACTCACACTCAGTTTATGAATAAAATCCCTGGTGCTTTCAGCGTGTTCAGCCTTCCGGATTATAGCGCCAATAGCAGTTGCACATCTGATTAATTGTTGGGATAGTACATATTCGTTGTGCTCCTTTTTCAGGTATTTATGAAGCTGCACTATCCTGATAGCAAAATGAAAACTCTTCTCTTTTAAAATATTCTCTTTCATGGGTACGATTTAGGCAGATCAAAATATGGAAAAATTATCCATTATCCTCTAAATCATTATCCATTAAATCAAATCGCTTTCGCCTCCTCCCTTAACAACCTCACCAACTCCTCCGGGTTATCCGGGCTCACTAGTTTTACACCAGCTTTTGCAGGAGGCAAATCAAAACTTACCACAGTCGTCAATGCATCTGCCTGCACGGGCTCCTTAACAGTCAGCGGTTTTGTGCGGGCGCCCATGATCCCTTTCATGTTAGGGATCCGCTGCTCCGCCATACCTTTCTGGCAACTTACCACTACAGGGAGGGCTACTTTATTGGTTTCTTCGCCCCCTTCAATTTCTCTTACCACTACTGCTTTACCATCTTCCAGGTCAAACTTTATGGCGTGCGATACATAAGGTAAATCAAGCAATTCGGCGACCATGCCACCGATGGAAGAACCGTTGTAATCGATGGTTTCCTTACCGGTAAAAACCAGGTCATACCCACCTTCTTTTGCAATGGCTGCGATCTGTGAAGCGATATTAAAACTGTCGGGGTTTTCGCTGTTTACCCGTATGGCCTCATCGCCGCCCAGGGCAAGTGCTTTACGGATGATGGGGTCGCTGTCCGCCGGCCCCACATTGATAAGGTGCAGCACGGTGGAAGGATCTTTTTCTTTCAGTTCAATAGCCCGAACCAATGCATACCACTCATCGTAGGGATTGATGATCCACTGCACACCATCTGCCGCAAATTTCGTATTGTTATCTGCGAAGGCTATTTTTGCTGTGGTGTCAGGTGTTTTGCTGATGCAAACTAATATCTTCATTACTACTTTTTATCGCCCTTCCAAAGGCAGGAAAGACTGGGGTGAAATAAAAGTTGTTTATGCAACTAAGTGCAAATATAAGCCTTGCAAAGATAGATTTAATGTTACCTTAAAAAAATATTGTTGATGAGCAGGATAGAGAAATTGCTTGAATATTTAAAGACCAACGACAAGGACAGCTTTCTCCAACACGCACTTGCATTGGAATATATTAAGATTGGAGAGGACGAGGAAGCCCGAAAACTGTTCAACGAAATTTTGCTGCGGGAACCTACATATGTAGGATCTTATTACCATCTCGGGAAATTATTAGAGCGGCAGGGGAATTTTAATAAAGCGATCCGGATATATGACCGGGGAATGGAAGAAGCAAAAAGGGCAGGGGACAGGCATTCGTTCAATGAATTGCAGATGGCGAAGGAAGAGATTGAAACCTAAGGCCCCTGTCTCCTAAAGGGGAACTTAGGTGATTACTTTTTTAAAAATAGAAAGTTTGTATACGTGAGGCTTTAAGCTAAAAGATTTATGAGTGACAAATCCATTAAAATATGGAAGCAAGGGTCCCCCTTTTGGCACATCCCGATTATTTCGGGAAGGGGGTCAGGGGGTTCTCTCTATCTTTCCTTTATTGAATACATCAAAACCGAAAACCTCTTCCACGCGAAAGACCAATTACTCCTTGCCGTTAGTGGTGGGGTAGATTCCGTGGTATTATGCGAGCTTTGTAAACATGCGGGTTATGATTTTGCTATTGCCCATTGTAATTTCCAGTTGAGGGGAGCAGAGAGTGACGCGGATGAGCAATTTGTAACAGACCTGGCAAAAAAATACAATGTTGAAGTTTTTGTAAAAAAGTTCGACACTGCAAAGTATGCAGATGAAAATAAATTAAGCATACAGGTTGCCGCACGCGAACTGCGGTATAACTGGTTTGCAGAAATACTTTCTGAAATAAAGGATACCCCGAAACAGGAAGAGCTAAAAGCCCCCTCCAGGGGGTTTGGGGGTTTTCTCCTCACTGCCCACCATGCAGATGATAATGTGGAGACCATCCTCATGAATTTCTTTAAAGGTGCAGGCATCAATGGTTTAAAGGGGATGCTTCCGAAGCAGGGTAATATTGTTCGGCCAGTGCTTTTCGCAACCAGGGAACACATACAGCATTTCGCGGAGGAGCAGGATCTGGCCTGGAGAGAAGATTCCAGCAACAGCAGCGATAAATATACCCGGAACTATTTTCGAAACCAGCTCATACCCGACCTGCAAAAAGTATTTCCACAGGTAGAAGAAAACCTGGTACATAACGCGGAGCGCTTCAGGGAGATCTATGCTATTTATCAAACAGCCATAGAGCAGGTAAAAAAGAAATTAATAACGGTAAAGGGAAATGAATTACATCTTCCCGTACTAAAATTACTAAAAACGGAGGCCCTGCATACCGTGATCTATGAGATCATAAAAGATGTAGGCTTCACAGCCCACCAGGTGGTGGAGGTGATAAAACTTCTGTACTGTGAATCCGGCAAATACGTGTTATCGAACACACATCGTATCCTGCGGAACCGGCAATGGCTCATTATCTCAGCATTAGGTGACCAGGAGGTTTCCCCATACATAATTGAGGAAGATGATTTGGAAATTCTTTTTCCGGGCGGTAAACTTTCGCTGGCAAAAAAAAACAAAGTACCGGCTATAGACACAAACCCTTTGGTGGCCCAACTGGATGCACGTGGCGTTCAATTTCCCCTCTTACTCAGGAAATGGAAGACAGGCGATTACTTCTATCCTCTCGGGATGCCAAAAAAGAAAAAACTGAGCCGCTTTTTTATAGACCAGAAAATGTCGATGCTGCAAAAAGAAAAAACCTGGGTGTTGGAAAGCAATAAAAAGATCATCTGGGTGGTGGGTAAAAGGATAGATGACCGGTTTAAGATCACTGGTTCGTCAACAGGTACCTTAACACTGCACCTGGCTCCGTCCGTCCCATAAGGCTGGGGTTAGTAACATCTTCCATTACGTACGGAAATACATCCGGTCGCAGTACAACCAATAAAACAAGCATGAGTGCCACACCAAAAAGGGAACCCCACAGATGCGCATCATGGTTTACATTGTCCACGTTTTGCTTCCCCATATACACACAAAACACCAGGTACAGGATGGCAAATACCAGGGCGGATATTTTGATAAAACCATACAATTGGATCTGGCTCCAGGGGTCGAGCACGATGGCGGCAAAAACAACTGCGGATACAGCACCGGAAGCTCCTAAGGACCGGAATTGCTGGTTGTCCTGATGTTTGATATAACTGGGAATATCTGCAACGATCAATCCCAAAAAATACAACAACAGGTACCACAGCTGGCCATTGGCAAAAGATGCGGCAAAAATGAATTCGATGTTACTTCCAAAAAAAAATAAAGTAAACATATTGAAGATCAGGTGGATCCAGTCGCCATGCAAAAATCCTGATGTGATAAACCTGTAATACTGGTTTTGCCTTTTTGTATAGTAAGGCCAGCCGATGGTTTTATTTAACAGCGTGGCATTAGAAAAGCCAATCATTGAGGAAATAACATTGGCTGCGATCAGGATCAGGGTTATTGGGGTTGAAGAAAAATCCATGCAATATTTTTTTTTCAAAACTAAGCAAAATAAGAGTGAGAAATTCCGGGTGGACTTTTAATACCGGTCCCGGGTGATCTGCATGTTCATTGGTACGTTTTTTGAAAACCATAATGCAAAACCACGACAATGAAATTTTTAATGACCGCCATTTTGCTTTTTATTCTTTTCGGCCTCTTCAGCTGCGAAGCAATCCAGAAGGCTACAAACAGCACCGGCTCCGCCTTTACGCTAAGCGGTCAATGGCAGCTCACATCCAACTTACCGGAAAATGTGCTGGTCGGTACCAAAATTACCGTAGCACCTTTTGTGTCTGAAGGAAGGATCACAACACTTGCAGCAACTGCCAATTGTTTAAGAGAAAATGACGTAGTGTGGAAAACCATTGCAGCAGATACTGGTGGCGGTTTTACCATCAGTAACCTGGTTAGCGGCTGTAATGGGCTAAACTTCCAGCCCGCCAGTATTTATGTAGTAAACAACAACGAGATCAGGGTTACCGGAAAAAATGCAAATGGGCAAGAAGCTACCCAAGTGTGGAAAAGAGTGCAGTAATTTTGAAAGTGGGAGGGAGATGCTGAAAGGCAAGTCAGCCGGAAAGGTTCAGGTGAAAAGTTAATAAAGTGGCCCGAGGAGCGATTACGCACGAACAGGGGACTTATCAACTTATTTGCTTTATATACTTTGTACGCGAATTTTTAAGTGCCCAGCTGTCTCAACAATGATGGTATTTTTCATTCTTATTAATGGTACATGCCCGATAAACCTGTTCTGCCAGGATCATCCTTACTAACTGGTGCGGAAAGACCAGGTTGGACAGGCTCCATATAAAAGCCGCCCTTTTGCTTACGTCTTTGCTCACACCAAAAGCTCCGCCGATCAGGAAAACAAGTGTTTTTACTCCTTCATTGGCTCTTACCTGCAACAAAGACGCAAGTTCCTCACTGGTAAGCTGTTTACCTCTTTCATCCAGCAGTACCAGGAAATCTTCCTTCTTCAGCAGGTTTAGGATACTTTCGCCCTCCTTTATTTTGGCTTCTGCACTATTTAATGACCCGGCGTTTTTTGGTGGTGAAATAATTTTCCATTCAACCGGGTAGTAAAACCCGATACGTTTCGTAAAAAGTGCTATCCCTTCTTTTACATGGGATTCATGTAACTTTCCTATCGTCCAAAATTGAATTTTCATAATAATTTGTCCTTCTTTATTATTAGCCCAAATCAGGCAGGGCCTTTGCAAATATTACGAGCATATCCCATAGAACCAGTTAAGTTATCTAAATTTATCATTATACATCCTACAAGATTTTGAAACAAACGAAACGTATTGCCCTAAAGGTATTAAAGATTGTTGTGGTGGGGGTTGTGTTGCTTTTTGCCGGCCTGTACATTTACATAGCTGCCAACAAGAAGGCACTGATCGCACAAGTAAAGGAACAACTGAGTGAAAGTATCAATGGGGATGTGGTTTTTGACAACACAGATATTAGTTTTTTCAGGTCCTTTCCCAAAATTGCTCTTCATGTGCAGCATATCCGGATCTCGGATACACTTTATGACGTGCACAAACATGCTTTGCTGGAAGCGAAGGATTTTTTTGTCAACCTCAGCCTGGTAAAAATGATCCAGAAAAAATCTCCGATTAGCGGATTAAAACTCAGGAACGGTAGTATATTTTTCTATACAGACACTTCCGGCTACAGTAACGGGTACCTTCTTCAGTCAAAAAAGGATCCCAAAGGTGGCCCAAAAACCACATCGAAAAATATCAGCCTACGGAATGTTGTATTGAAGGATATGAGAATCACGATGCTTAACAACCAAAAGGGGAAATACCATGATTTTGTTGTACGGGACCTTGAGGTCGATCTCAGGGATGAAGGGGACAACCTGTTACTTAAAACGGAATCAGACCTGCTTGTAAAAAGTTTGTCGTTCCGGAGGTCAAGAGGTACTTATCTGCGCGATGCAACCTTTCGCGGAAAATTTAAACTAATGTATGGCAAGCAGAACCAGGTGCTCAGTTTTAACGGGATAAAGACCGTTATTTCCGGCCAGCCTTTTACGCTCACCGGTAGCTTTGACCTCGGGGAGAAAAATCCGGCTTTCAAGTTGAAATTAGAAACAAAAAATGTGTCCTACGACGGTGTTAAAAAATTACTTACTCACCGCATTGATTCCTCCCTTTCCATTGTATCGCTGGGCAAACTGGAGCTGGCCGAAGCCGACATCTTTGGGCCATTCCGTGGTGGTGATCCCTACCTGATTGTGAGGTGGAAGGCAAAGGATGTAACACTTAAATCCATCTTCATGGATTTTGACCATGCAAGTTTTATTGGGGTATATAAAAATGAAGTGGTGCCCGGCCTGCCGCGGAAAGATCCCAACTCCATGATCAGTATCAGCGCGTTTACAGCCGATTGGAAAGGATTGAAAGTGAAAGCGGATTCCATTAATATCATGAACCTGACCAACCCGGTGCTCACCTGTAATCTTAGAAGTTCATTTCCATTAGCAAGCCTTAATAACCTGGTAAAATCTGAATCGCTGAAACTAAATGAGGGGGACGGCGAAGTGCTTTTAAGTTATACCGGGCCTATTGTGCGGAACAATAACACTAATTCGTTTTTAAATGGTTTTATCCGGTTCAAAAATGGAAAGGTATTGTATGCCCCACGAAATGTATTGATGACGAACGTAAATGGGTTGCTGAAATTTACCAATTCCAACCTGCTGATAGACAACATCCAGTGCCGTGTGCTGGAGCATAATATAACCATGAATGGAAGTGCAAACAACCTGCTGACACTGATGGACACAGAACCCAACAAAGTAAGTATACGCTACAATATTTTTACGCCTACGCTGAATCTTGCCTCGTTCACCTACTTATTAAAATCCCGTACACCGGTAAAAACGGCTTCCGGCAACCAACTCGAGTCGTTATCCAACAAGGTTGATGCGGTGATGGAGCGCGGCAGGATTGAAGTGGATCTGAAAGCTAACAATCTTTTGTTCCGTAATCTCCGGGGTAACAATTTACAGGCCGGTATTACCATTCTGCAGGATCGCTATGTGCTGGACAGGGTAAGTATGAATTTTGCCGGAGGAAGTATGGCACTAAAAGGGCAACTCGTAAATCTTCGCGAAAACATCCATAATGCCAGCGTAAGTGCTGACCTGCAGCATGTGGACGTTAAAAATGTTTTTTACTCCTTTGGCAATTTTGGGCAGGATGGTATCACCGATAAACACCTGGAAGGAGACCTTACCGCCAGGGCTGATGTGAGCTTAACATTAAATGATGATGGCAAACCCTTGCCCTCGTCTACGAATGGGGTGGTGGATTTTTCCCTGAAAAACGGGGTGCTGAATAATTTTGAGCCATTAAAAAAAATTCAACAGATCATCTTCAAAAACCGGGATTTTGATAATGTAAGGTTTGCGGAACTAAAAAACAGGTTGACAATCTCGGCCGGTGAAATAAAGATTAACCGGATGGAAGTGCAAAGTTCTGTATTGAGTTTTTTTGCGGAGGGACTGTTCAGTCAAAAGGGTAATACCGATATCAGCGTGCAGGTTCCATTTAGCAACCTTAAAAAAAGAGAAACGGATTACAAGCCGGAGAATATGGGTATAGACAAAAAAGGCGGCCGTAGTATTTTTCTGCGGGGCCAGCCTGGTGAAGACGGGAATATAAAATTTAAACTGGATCTCTTTAAACGGTACCAGAAAGAAAATGGGGAGTAAACTGGAATTCATTTGATGATTTGGTGATTTGATGATTTTGGTGATTATTTGGTTTGAAGCCCTTCCTCCTGCAGGTATTTATACCCGTTTTTCTTTTCGACGAATGTGGGGCGTCATCCGCGTTGCCTCCTCCCCACGTCACCTGTTTTTATCCTCCCCATCCGCGTTTGATCCTATCAAAGCCCTGTCTGGTTGATAATTTGGGTATTTGGTTCGTGCCGGACACGCGTCAGCTTTAACCCGCAACGTTGCAAAGACCCGGCACATATATCGCCTAACCAATATCATTCATTTTACCATTTTCCGTCATACCCCGTTCCTCTCCGGCCTGGTAATTTTATGTTGTAACCAGGTTTCTCCATCCTGTTAAACAGCATCATCATGAAAAAGATAATCCTCGCATTTGACGGTACTCATTTCTCCGCCGGGGCTTTTGAATTTGCCCGCAGGCTAAATGATTTGCAACCCGTTTTACTCACTGGTGTTTTTTTGCCGCAGGTAGAACTGGCCAACCTCTGGAGTTATGGCCACAGTACCGGACCAGCTTTCATCCCTTTAATGGCAGGTGGTAAGGCAGCTCTTGTTCAACAAAATATCGTAAAGTTTGAAAAGCTTTGCCAGGATAATGGGATTGAATACCGCGTGCATGAAGACGTTTTTAATTTCGCCCTGCCTGAGTTAAAAAACGAAAGCAGGTTTGCTGACCTTGTTATTTTAGGTAGTGAAGTTTTTTATGAAACCATGGGAATAAAAAACGGCCCTAATGACTTTTTGCAGGATGCACTCCGGGATCTTACCTGCCCTGTGATCCTTGTGCCTGAAAAATTTGATTTCCCTGAAAGCATACTCCTGGCTTATGATGGCAGCGAAACCTCTGTATATGCCATAAAACAGTTTGCGTATTTATTCCCCGAGCTGTGCAACAGTGAGACGCTGCTGGTCTATGCTTCAGATAACCCTAAAGCCGTTATTCCAAACGAAATGCAGATAGGGGAACTGGCAGCCCGGCATTACCATAACCTGACCTTGTTTAAACTGGATCTCAATCCGGTCAGGTACTTTAATACGTGGGTGAAGGACAAAAAGGCTCCTATACTGGTTAGTGGATCTTACGGGCGGTCCGGCCTCTCGCAACTCTTCAAAAAAAGTTTTATGACAGAAGTGATCAAGGATCACAGGCTACCCATTTTTATAGCGCATAGATAATAATTGAACTCAAAGCGGAATACTAATAAAGGGGCCGGTTTGCGCCGGTTCTTTTATTTGATTACAATCAATAAATCTGCTAACCTATATCATGCTAAATGGGTTTTTCCTTTGATAGCTTAGTAGGGTAAGGGTTTTCAGCCAGGGGCTGGTCATAATCACTCCCTCAATTATTCATTAAAAAAGACCTGATCATGAAGAAAATTATCGCAGCTTTTGATGGCCTTAAATATTCGGAAAGCTGCAGGGATTATGCCATATCCCTGGCAAAAATTTCCAATTCTCATCTTGTCGGCGTTTTTTTGGATGACAAAACTTATACAGGCTACAAAATATATGACCTCGTCGGCACTGAAGGCACATCAGAAAGCAAAATGAGAAAAAACGACGAACTGGATCGGGAGACCCGGCACCGGTCGGCAGAAAATTTTGAAAAAATATGCCAGCAAACGGGTTTGGATTATTCGATACACCATGATAAGCTGATTGCGATCCGGGAATTGAAACATGAGAGTATTTATACCGATCTCCTTGTGATAGATGCTAATGAAACACTTACCCATTATCCCGAAAAGATACCCACCCGTTTCATCCGGGACCTGCTTAGTGACGCCCATTGCCCCGTAATGATCGTGCCGCAGCATTTCAAACCTATTGAGAAGATAGTCTTATTATATGATGGGGAACCTGCCTCCGTGCAGGCCATAAAAATGTTCAGCTATTTGTTGCCACAACTAAAAAAACTGGACACAGAAGTAATCTCCGTCAATCCCCCGGGTTCTACGCTGCACCTGCCGGATAACAAGCTAATGAAGGAGTTAATGAGGCGGCATTTTCCCGGGGTAAAATACACCGTGATACAGGGATGGCCAGAACATGATATTATCCGGAGAGTGAAAGAATTACACGCTAACTCATTGGTAGTTCTGGGCGCTTATAAAAGAAGTACAGTAAGCAGATGGTTTACTGAAAGTATGGCAGACATGCTCATGAAAGAGGTAAACCTGCCCTTATTTATCGCACACAATAAATAGTGCAGGGATAGTGAGTACAATCAAAGATATGGCTGATACCTGTCATAGTTCCGGCCTGGATAAAGGGGTAATTTCAGCAGATAAACCTTGTCGTTCTTTTGCTGGTTTTCTTCGCTGCTTTTATAAAAATGTTTTGATGCACCCGCAAAAAATGGGAAAGGCTTGGGGACATTTCTTAGCAGATTATAAACTTCAAAATAAAATACCATGAGAACAATACTTATCGCCACCGATTTTTCTCCCGCGTCTTTAAATGCGGCTGATTACGCTGCAGACATGGCCCAGGTAATCCATGCAGACCTCCTCTTATTGCATACCTACCAGGTGCCCGTAAGTTATGCGGAGGTACCGGTAGCAGTAAATATGACGGACCTGGTACTAGACGCCGAAACCCGGATTAACCGGGTAAAAGCAGAGTTGACTACCCGCACGGGGAACAGGATAAATATAGAAACAAGGATTAAAGAAGGAGCATTTTTCTATCAGTTACAAACAATATGTGATGAAATAAAACCCTATGCCGTAGTAATGGGAAGCCAGGGCACTTCTTCCACGGAGAGATTTTTATTTGGTGGGCATGCCGTTCATGCCATGCAACACCTGGAATGGCCGTTGATCACCGTGCCGCCCGGAGTTCATTTTTCATCAGTAAAAAAAATAGGCCTGGCCTGTGATTTTGATAAAGTGGTAGACACCATACCTGTAGATGAGATAAAAATGCTGGTAAATGATTTTAACGCCAGCCTGCATGTCCTTAATACGGGAAAGAGAACGGAATATAATCCGGAAATAGTTTTTGAATCGGGCCTGCTCCAGGAAATGATTGGTTCACTAAATCCCAAATACCATTTTATTACGGCCGGTAATACGGATCAGGGTATCGTGGAATTCGTTGAGAAGGACAACATCGACCTGTTAGTTGTATTGCCCAAACGACGTGGTATCTTAAAAAAGCTGTTACACAGGAGTACTACAAAACAGTTTGTGTTGCATAGCCATGTGCCAGTGATGGCTATTCACCTGCAATAAACATTAACCTTATCAATGTAAACAGATGAGCCAATATATAAAAAGATTCAAAGAAATAAGCATAGGCGATATTGCTGTAGTAGGAGGTAAAAATGCGTCTTTGGGGGAAATGTTTTCCAACCTTTCCTCCAGAGGAGTTCCTGTGCCGGATGGCTTTGCAAGCACAGCATATGCTTTTGAAAAATTCCTGGTCCATAATGGGTTGAAGGAATCCATTCATGAGTTGTTGGCGCATTTAGACAGGGAAACCTTTACCAACCTGGCTATCACGGGCGCCCGCATCCGGGACCTGTTGTATAATGCAACACTCCCGCTTGCATTAAAAGATGCTATTCATGATGCATACCTTGAACTTGGAAAAGGAGAGTTCATTGCAGTGGCAGTGCGCAGTAGTGCTACGGCGGAAGATCTTCCGCAGGCTAGTTTTGCCGGCCAGCATGAATCTTACCTCAATATAAAGGGCGAGGCTATTTTATTCGATGCAGTAAAAAAATGTTTCGCGTCACTGTATACGGACAGGGCTATCAAGTATCGCGAAGACAATGGATTCGCCCATGAAAAAGTGGCTTTATCTGTTGGTATACAAAAGATGGTGCGTTCCGACCTTGCATCCTCCGGTATTGGGTTTACCCTGGAACCGGAGTCGGGTTTTCGGGATATCATCCATTTAAGCGGGGTGTGGGGTTTGGGGGAAAATATCGTGCAAGGCACTGTTATTCCCGACGAGTTCTTTGTGTTTAAGCCAACACTTATGTTGGGGAAAAATGCGATCATTCAGAAAAAGCTTGGTGAAAAGGCGAAGACCATGATCTATAGCAATAATGAGAACAATCCCGTCACTAACATCGCTACTACAAAGGAGAAGCAGGATCAATTCATATTAACTAATGAAGAAATAAGCAGCCTTGCCAGGTGGGCGCTCATCATTGAAGACCATTACCAGAAGCCAATGGATATTGAATGGGCAAAAGATGGCGTCACTAATGAACTGTTTATCATCCAGGCCAGACCTGAAACCGTGCATTCTCAAAAAAATCCATTGCAGGTAAAAGAATATGTCCTGTTGGGAAAGGGGGAAAAACTTACAGAAGGACAGGCAATCGGTTCCAAAATAACAACCGGCTATGCAAGGATATTAGGGTCACCGAAAGATGCCTATAAATTAAAGCCGGGAGAAATAGTTGTTACGGATTTAACCAGCCCCGACTGGGATCCCATTTTAAAAAATGCAGGGGCCATTGTTACTAATAAAGGTGGCAGAACCAGCCATGCTTCTATAGTTGCCCGTGAATTAGGTGTGCCTGCCATTGTAGGCTGTGGAGATGCCACGGAGACTATAGCTGATGGAGAAATGATAACCGTATCCTGTTGCGAAGGTAAAACCGGTTTCGGGTATAAGGGTCAACTGGATTTCAAAGAAATTGAACACGATTTTTCAAAAATGAGAAAACCGGAAAGTATCGAAGTGATGCTTATTGCCGGCGACCCGGATAAGGCATTCAGCCTTTCCTTTTATCCAAATGATGGCGTAGGATTAATGCGGATTGAATTCATCATTACCCATTCTTTAAGGGTGCACCCAATGGCATTGGTGAAGTTCCACGAATTAAAAGATGAATCCGTTAAGCAGTTGATAGAGCAGCTCACTCATCACTACGTGGATAAGGAACAATATTTTGTCGATAAATTATCCGAAGGTATCGCCACTATCGCAGCCGCTTTTTATCCAAAAGACGTAATTGTGCGGATGAGTGATTTTAAAACCAATGAATACGCAAACCTGATCGGTGGCAAAGATTTTGAGCCACATGAAGAAAATCCAATGCTGGGTTTCCGCGGCGCATCCCGCTATTACCATGAGCTCTACCGGGAGGGTTTCCGGCTGGAATGTGAAGCGCTCCGGCGCGTCAGAGATGATATGGGCTTAACCAATGTAAAAGCCATGATCCCTTTTTGCAGAACCATCGATGAAGGAAATAAAGTGATTGCAGTGATGAAGAAGTACGGGCTGGAGCAGGGTGTGAACAACCTGGAAATTTTTGTGATGGCAGAAATACCGAGTAATGTAATCCTTGCCGACAAATTTGCAAAAATCTTCGACGGGTTCTCTATCGGCTCAAATGATCTTACACAACTTACCCTGGGTATCGACAGGGATTCTGCCCTGATCAGTAATTTGTTCAGCGAGCAAAATGAGGCTGCTAAAGAGATGATCGCTACAATGATTCACAAAGCCAGGGAGGCAGGGTTGAAGATCGGTTTGTGCGGGCAGGCTCCAAGTGATTTTCCTGAATTTGCCCGGTTTCTGGTGGAGCAGGGCATCAACAGCATTTCATTCAACCAGGACGCTTTGTTAAAAGGAATTGAGAATATTCTTAAAGCCGAACAGGCACACAGCCTGCAAGGCGTCTAAACAGGTTAGTATGGAAAATATATTTATTAATAAAGTAGCATTGGTCACCGGCGCAAGTTTTGGTATTGGCAGGGCTGCAGCTGTGGCCTTTGCCAGGGAAGGAGCAAAAGTTGTAGTAGCAGATTGCGTAGCAGATGAAGAAACGCTGAAACTTATTAAGTCAACAGGGGGAGAAGCCATTTTTATCAAGTGTGATGTAGCCAATGATGAAAGTGTGAGAGCTATGATCGATATAACTGTCCAACAATTTGGCAGGTTGGATTATGCTTTTAATAATGCGGGGATTGAAGGGATGCCTGCTCCCACGCATGAGTGCACTAATGAGAACTGGGAAAAAACGATCGGCATAAACCTGAAAGGAGTCTGGCTTTGTATGAAGTATGAAATTCCCCAGATGCTGAAACAGAAAAAAGGAGCCATCGTGAATAACGCGTCCATAGCAGGATTGGTAGGTTTTCCCAACATTCCTGCTTACGTGGCCTCCAAACATGGTATAATCGGGCTTACAAAAAATGCAGCGCTGGAGTATGCAAAGTTGGGTATACGGGTAAATGCTGTTTGCCCCGGTGTTATTAAAACGGCAATGATAGACCGGTTTACCGGCAAAAATAAAGAAGTGGAAAAGCAGTTTGCATCTGCGGAACCCATTGGAAGGTTAGGTGAGCCGGAGGAGGTGGCAGCCGCTGTGACCTGGCTGTGTTCTGATGCTTCATCTTTTGTTACAGGCCATGCCATGCCTGTAGATGGTGGCTGGGTTGCGCAATAAATAAGCTGCTTCTGCCGCTTAATTGTTCAAATCCGGGGCACAGTAAAAGGCCGGGTTTTTGCAGCTTGATTATTATCGCAAATACCATAGTATGCCTTCTATTGTAACCATTACTTTTAGTCCCTGCATAGATAAAAGCACCACCGTACCATTTTTAATTCCTGAAAAAAAGTTGAGATGCACCAATCCTTCCCTGGAGTCGGGAGGTGGTGGCATCAATGTGGCAAGGGCGCTCGTGAAACTCGGAGGCCAGGCCACTGCTATATTTCCTTCAGGCGGTTACACCGGCAAATTTTTTAATTACTTAATGAAGAAGGAAAATGTTCCTGTTGTGATCATTGAAACTACTCATGAAACCAGGGAGAACATCATTGTAGTGGATGAATCGAATAACAATCAGTACCGTTTTGGGATGCCGGGCACTGCGCTAAGCAAAACGGAATGGAAGCTATGCCTGGATGCGGTGGAGTCCATAAAAGATGCAACATTCGTAGTAGCCAGTGGTAGTTTACCCCCCGGGGTGCCGACAGATATTTATGCACAGCTAGCCCGGGTAGTCAAAAAAAACAATTCAAAACTAATAGTTGATACCTCGGGCGAAGCATTGCAGCGTGCTGCCGCAGAAGGTGTTTATTTGCTAAAACCCAATATGGGGGAACTGGCTTCGCTAACCGGTAAGAACACAATAACACCTGGCGAGGCACCTGCCATTGCTAAATCGTTGATTGAGCATGGAAAATGTGAGGTAATCATTGTATCTATGGGGGCCGAAGGGGCTTTACTGGTAACCAGGGACCTGTCAGAAAAAATTATTCCCCCACAAGTAAAGAGCAAAAGTACGGTGGGCGCAGGGGATAGTATGCTGGCGGGTATTATCTTTTACTTATTCAATGGAAAGAGTTTGCGCGAGGCTGCAAGATATGGCGTGGCCTGTGGTACCGCAGCCACGCTCAATGCAGGTACACAACTTTGCCACAAGGAAGATGCAGATAAAATTTATGCAGCAATTCCGGAATACGACAACAGTGGTTAATACATGGGTATGAAACAAACCCGGGTAAAACATATGGCCGGCAGGTTTTACAAAAAACTCGGGGAATACAGCCGGGAGATGGTATTGGATTTTGATAAAGAAACCATTCACAACCTTAGGGTAGAATATAAAAAGCTGCGGGCCTTTTTCCGGTTGGTGAACGAAAGCACAGCAAAGCCTCTATTACAGATTCCTAAAAAATTAAAAGCAGTTTATTCCCTGGCGGGCGCCTTGCGTGATCAGCAGTTGCAGGAGATAAGGGTTAAGGAAACAGCTCAGCACAGGCTTTCCCGGCTCCCTGGAAATTACTTTTTACCCGGCCGGCAGATTACTGAAATAAAATCTGGCCTCCGGGAACTTTTAGCCGCCAATCCCCTTAAAAAATGTAAAAGGAAAACTGGTGAAGCTCATCTCCTTGGTTTTACCTTAGACAGTTTTCCGGAATATTTTCAACACAAATGCAGTGCAGCAAGGGGGATTCTCCTGTCCGGGGTGCTTACGGATGAAAGGATACATGCGGTCCGCAAGATTTTAAAGGACCTCGTTTATAACCTTGAAATTTACCGTTTAGAAGACCGGTTGCCAGCCGGTACCTGGAAAGAAAAAGTAGCTGATTATTTTAACCCCCTGCTGGAGGACATGGGAGACTACCAGGATCAATGTACTGCCATAGCCTTAATCGAATCTTTCTGGCTTCATCATCTTCATACAAAGCACCGGGACTTTGCAGCGTTTATTAAAGAAGAGTGGGAGAAAGAAAAGACGTCCATCAAAGCACGATTGGTAACGAAATTAAAGGCAGACCAGGTAATTGCTACAGGCATGCTGGAAGATATTCCCCTTACCATTAATATTGTTTTATGATAGTAATCATACCTGCCGATGATAATTTTCATAGCATGTCTGATGAAAAATTGAAATATTTGAAGGTTGAATATCAAGTCGATTGCCTCTTTTTTATTCCTTGTGGCACTGTACAGTTTTTCCTCTTGTAAGGCACCTTTTTCTGCTTGCCGCTATCAGCAACGGGCAGTTCTGGGTTTCGTTTACGGTGGCATTTGTGAGCGTGATGTGGTTTGAAGTATATAAAACTATTTTTATTAGTGCCAAAAATACAGGCTCATGATCTTATAAACAGGAAGCGGGTATGAAGAAGATTTTACTGATAGAAGACAACGAAGATATTAGCAGCAATATCGCTGAACTGCTGGAGTTGTCAAACTATAAGGTGATAACGGCAGAGAACGGCAAAATCGGTGTGGAAAAAGCAATTGTAGAACAACCTGACCTGATCATTTGTGATATTATGATGCCGGTACTGGATGGTTACGGGGTATTACATGCAATACATAAAAACGAAATTATAAAGAATACACCTTTTATTTTTCTCACTGCCAAAACAGAAAGAGACGACTTTAGAAAAGGTATGGAACTCGGCGCAGATGACTACATTACTAAACCTTTTACAGGTACAGAATTGTTGAATGCAGTAGACGGAAGGATTAGGAAACATGCGCTGCTGTTGCAGGAGTTGACGCCTGATGCCGGAAAAGTGGAGCACCTGATCCGATCATCATTTAGCAAGGATGCATTGCAAAACTTTATTGAAGGCCGTAACACCAATACTTATAAAAAAAAGCAAACGATTTATTCAGTTGGTAATCATCCCAACCGTTTGTATTACATCCTGAAGGGTAAAGTTAAGGCCTTTAAAACGAATGAGGATGGTAAAGAGCTGGTGGTAGACCTGTATACAGCCGGGAATTTTTTTGGATTTGTAGCTATGTTCGAAGGATCCGTTTACAAGGATACAGCAGAAGCTTTGGAAGAATCTGAAATTGCGGTGATTCCTAAGGAAGACTTCGAAGAGCTGGTGCATCATAACCAGGACGTGGCAGAAAAATTCATCCGGATATTGGCAAGAAATGTTTCAGAAAAAGAAAGTCAGCTCATCGGGCTGGCTTATAATTCACTGAGGAAGAAAGTAGCCGAAGCATTGTTATTGTTGCAGAAAAAATATCCCGGAACAGATACGGACAAATTTGCCATTCATATAAACCGGGAAAGCCTGGCAAGCATCGCGGGCACTGCAACAGAATCACTCATCAGGACCCTGACTGATTTTAAAACCGAAAAGATTATAGATATACAGGAAGGAAGTATTATTATCCTCAATCAAAGAAAGCTGGAGTCCCTTCTGAACTGATGAAAAATGATGTTCCCCCGGGGGATGGAACTGCAGGCGCTGAGCAGAGCGAAACAGTTTTTGCCGGATGGGAATCTTATGGTTCCCGCAGATTCGCAGCGTGTATATTGAGCCCGGGGCCCCTAAATAAAAAATGTGGGAACCTCGGGCTCAAAAAAAAATCCTTTGTAAAAAGGCGCATAAAAATAAATGCATCAGGTACGAAGAAAGCATTTAAGATTATATATCGTTGTTATGGAATACCATTGCGTGTGTGTTCACAGGTGGAAGGGTGGCATCTTATTTTTTGCCTGGCCATGCGAATTTGCCGTAAACATCTTCAAAGTAGATAAGGCGCCCTGTAGAATCTATATCCACAGGGTTATACCAAACGATTACAGGCATATGCACATCCGCCGGGACCGTGACTGGTGACTGGTTTCGTAAAGATCCTTTTTGGTCAAGCGTGTCAATGGCAGTACCGTTATTTTTCAGGACGAGATGGCCGAGTTCCATGGGTTTTTCCATGCGCATGCAACCATGGCTGAAGAACCGCCTGTTCAGCTTAAACAGGTTTTTGCCCGGCGTGTCGTGCAGGTATATGCCAAAAGGACTGTAGAAGTTCAATTTCAGTAATCCCAGTGCATTGTCGCAACCCGTACTTTGACGGATAAGGTAGGGGAAATAATTTGTGCTCAACGCATGCCAGTTTATGGATGAGGGATCCACAATATTCCCGGCTTTATTGAGTACCTGGTAATTACCCGCCTCAAGGTAGCCGGGGTTTCTTTTTATAGCGGGTAGGAGCTCCCTGGTTGCGATTTTGTATGGCACGTGCCAGTAAGGGTACAGTATCACTTCATTTACCTTGCTGGCCAGGGTGGAGGTGGCTGTTGATTGTTTGCCAACGATCATTCGCATTTCCAGCTTTACCTGTCCCTGGCTGTACACTTTCATGTACGCCGCCGGTATATTCACCACAATGCAGGATTGATTTTGCGCAAGACAATTCAGCCACCGGTAATAATTAATCGCAAGATTTAGTGCCTGCAGCCGGGCAGCCATTGGCAGGTTCAGTTCCCGAATGAGGTTACTTCCTAATACAGCATCCGCAGGCAGGGCAAACCGGCGCTGGGCCTCCCTGACTTTTTGTTTAAGTAGACTATCTGGTAGTTTGTTATCCGCGACGGGAATGATTCCAGCCTGGTACAGTTTTGTGATCAGTACCTGGTTGCTGCTATTCACTTTGCCGGAGGTAAGGTTCACATCCTTATACCCGCTGTCTGCCATTACCTTGTTGTACCATTTAATTTCTTTATGCAGTGCAATGATCACCGGCAATGTTGACACATGCCGTTCAAATAACTTTGCCGGGTTATTCTGAGAGATGCGCTCTGCAAGCGTATATGGTATGGCACCGCATGCCGGTGTGTAGTCAAGCCCATAGTAACCAAAAGCCGGTTTTACGTTCCCCTGTGTAACATTACCATAAAAAAGAAGGGCTGTGGTGGTTATATCAATTTCTGCCTGCAGGGCATCCGCTGTACCAGCAAATGTAATGTTGCTGTTTCTTACAGCAGTTATAAAATCCGGGTCGTAATCTTTTTCACGCAAACCTATACCTGCGGATTCTTTTATGGCCCGGTACAAAGCTTCCAGGTTATTCTTATTTTCTTTTTGTATCCAGGCGGTTTGAAAATTGCGTAGGGTGTAAAATTCCTTTAGATCCTTTTGCCCGGCGGCTGAATGGTTGTTAATAAATTCCCGCAGCTCTTCGGGGTTGATCTGGGCCACAGGTGAAAAGTAGCTGACACAGGTGAGCAGCAAAACGGGGAGCAACTTCTGTAGTAAATTTTTCACGGGGCTTACATATTTTCAGTCAGGTAACTGATAAAATCCGATTTTAATTGGTTGAATTGTTTTTCGGCGTTATAGATATTGCAACGGATCGCTTTCATTTTCTTGTCAACATTAGCCATAAGTTGATCATCGTTCATCATCTGCCATATGAGCAGCTTATCCAGTTCTGCAAGGTCACTTCGCAATACCGCCAGCAGGTCATCCTCTTTTACAAAATTGCTCTGGAAGTTTTCCAGGGGCGATAATAGCTGCTTATCAAAGCTGTTTTTGAGGACGTCCGACAAGCGGTATTTCAAATGAATGTTTTCATCCCGCATAAAAGCCAGCACACGTTTCCAGGAATCGGATTCGTACTGCAGCTGAATTAATTTAAGGTCGGGTATATCAATCAGTTTAGGGCTCATGGTAAAGTTGTTTAAGACATGGAACTGTATTTGTTTATTTACATCCTAAAGTTATTTTTACTCAGACAATATTGTAAGAATCTTGAACAGGCTAAGTACTGATATTGGTCAATAATCATTCACCCATGCACTCAAACAATATCTTCATGAAAAAAAAATGCCCCGCTATCCATTAACGCGGGGCACCTTTTACATGCGGCCGATTATTTAACTGCGATGTGTTTTGCAGCAGGCATTTTAAGTTCGTTTCTCCTTGGTAAAGAAAGTTTCAATACGCCATCCTCATATTTTGCTTCAATTTTTTCAAGGTTTATTTCTTCTGGCAGGGTGAAACTCCTGCTGAAAGATGAATAGCTGTATTCTTTCCTTGTAAATCTTTTTTCTTTTTCTTCGGAGCTTTCTTCTTTTTCACTGCTAATGGTGAGCATATTGCCATCAACGTCAATTTTGAAATCATCTTTTTTCATTCCGGGAACTGCGAGTTCTACTTTGTATTCGTTTTTATGTTCAGTGATGTTTACGGCAGGAACATTCATTGTTCTTCCCAAAAAACCACTGTCATCAAACCATTCATTCCAGGGCTTAAAAAAGTCATTGAACACAGATGGGATCCTTCCTCCATTAGTTTTTGTGAGCGCTTGAGTTGACATGATAAAATATTTTTATTGTTTAATAATGATTGTTTACGGTACAAAACTATAGAGTAGCCTTGCAGAATTCCAGAACGGCGATCAGCAAATTAGTTGAGTGTGGTCAGCGATTTCAGGTAGTTAATAGAGCACTATTCGCCGGTTGCCTAACGTAGGTGGCCCCTGGCTTTTGGGTATATGGAGACATAGGGCACCGTTCCTGTATTCGGCACTTACAAATTCAGTATCTGCATTTGCCGGAAGGAACACATACCGCTTTATGGACCGGTCATCAAACTCATGTAATTGTGCACCTTGCTGCAGGTTTTCGCATGCCATGTGCAATACTATGATACATAAAATCCTGTCTTTCACATTTATAAAAATATCTTCTCTTTTTGCCGCAGCGATAATCATGTCTACTTTAAAGTAATCCGCATACTCCTCTATATTCACAAGGGGCTTTGCACCGGTTCTTTCATTAATTTGTTTGAGCAAAACGACGGTTTCCGGCATGGGCATGTACTCTCCGGGGTAAGCAGAATATTCTTTAATAGATGGCAACCTGCTTTTCATTAGAGGGATATTTTATAGTTACAAGATAGCCCGGTAGCCAACCGGCTCCGATGATTGCGATGGGCAGAATGGATGATTATCGTCATGCCTGCAGGTACCAGCATCTTCCGGATCATCCAGCGGTATACTGCAACTCTGGCAAAATTGTTCATTTTCCATGTACATCGCTTTTAATCTATACAAACAGGATGCTGGCTGGCAAATTAAAAGTACCAACAGATCTGTAGGTTATATAACCGCCGTGGGCGCGGGAGTGATAATGGTGCCGGGTATGCATAGCCGGTTACGCATATGGAAGCCGCAGGTGAAAAATATTATATGCTATTTGTAAACCGCCCCAAAACGAATGCCGTCAGAACTGTGTTGCTATTGGCTGATTATTTTTCCATCTTCCATGGTAATGATCCGATCGGTTCTTTCTGCGAATCCAGTATCGTGCGTTACAACTAACAAGGTTTGGTTGAATTCGGTTGACAATTGCCGGAAGATATCAAAGACCATTTCTGAGTTTCTTTTATCAAGATTACCCGTTGGCTCGTCACCCATGATAATGTGGGGATCGTTTATTAATGCCCTTGCAATGGCCACCCGTTGCTTTTCTCCACCGGATAATGTATTGACCTTTTTGGCGGCTAATTTTTTAATACCAAGCATCGCCAGTTTTTCCGACGCCCTTTCGGCTATCTGTTCTTCGCTATACCGGTCAAGTTTCAGCGCGGGCAGCATGATATTCCGCAATACATTGAATTCGTTTACCAGGTAGTGAAACTGGAATACGAAACCGATCTTTTCATTTCTAACCCCGGCCAGTTGTTTTTGCTTTTTATTGGTCATGCTCTCATTATCTATGATTAGCTCGCCCTCATAATCAGTGTCCATCGTAGAAAGTACATATAGGAGTGTTGATTTGCCACAGCCTGATTTGCCCGTAATGGATACAAAATCTCCTCTGTTCACTGAAAAGCTGATGTCATTTAAAACCCTTACTGTTACGTGGTCGTGAAAGTCCTTGGAGATATGCCTGGCTTCTAACATGGTATGGGGAGTATTACTTTCCACGGATAATAACAACAGGGTCAGCTTTGCCAGCCTTACGTGCAGGTAATAAGCCGGCAAAGTAAGTGGTGATTAATGAAAAGGAGATGCCAATTATATAAAACAACGGGTCATTGTTAATGGGGTATGTTTTTACAGTTGGTAGAGCCTCCGTATTAAAGGGAACCTTATTAATGCCTGTTGATAATAAAAAACCAAAGAGCAATCCTGCAAGGCCACCAAAAAATCCAATACCCAGGGATATGATCAGGAAGATTCTTTTTACGTCACTGCCCGAAAAGCCGGTTGCTTTTAATATAGCAATAGAATCCATTTTTTCATAGATCATCATATTTAAGATGTTGTATATCCCAAAGCCCGCAACAATTAATAAGGTAATGCCAACAGAATAAGAAATGATCATCCGCACCCGGGTGCCTGTTTCAAATTGTGCATTGGCTGTTTGAACATCCTCTGCAGCCGTGTGATAAAGCTGCGCGAATTGCCGGGCGGCTACCGGTGCATCCTTCATGTCTTTCATTTTGATGGCAACATCCGTGATATAATTATTAGGCTTATTTAATATTTTTTGCGTGGTGGATATGGAAGCATAACTCTGCACTTTATCCAGTTCGTTTATGCCTGACTGAAATATACCTACGAGTTTTAAGGTATACCTTGTGCCGGTTGCCGTGGTAATGATCACTACGTCACCGATATTAGCCAGCATTGTTTTGGCAAGTTCCTTCCCCAGTATGATGCTGTTGGGTATGTTTTTCAGGTCCTCCGGGTTACCTTCAATTACGTAGTCTGTGAAAGAAAAAAGGCAGCTTTCCTTCTCCACGTCTATTCCATTCACCACCCCGTTTATATCCAGGCTGCCATAATTAAAAAAGGCCTGTGCAGTTATGCGGGGGGTGAAGCCCATCACCCGTTCGTCCTTTTCAAGCGATTGCATGATAAAACCAATATTATATATTTCACGCCGGGCGCTATTGGCTTTTAGTGTGCTGATAAAATTGTAATCATTGGCATATAAAGGGGAATTGTTTATTGGCTGGCTGGCATTAGGTTTAATCTCGTTGTAAAGCCTGGCATGCGGGGTGCGGTTAAGGATAAGCCCATCCAGCAATTTGTTTAAGCCCGTCATAAAACTAAGCAATGCCACAAACATTGTGATACCAAAAGTGACACCGATGGCAGCGACCAGTGTTTGTCTCCACCTGGCCAGCAGCAAAGCTTTTGCGATATTTAATAAGAGGGTAAAATTCATTGTTGTGGCTTATAGATAATATCTCCGGCAGTCAGCCCACGAACGATTTCTACTTTCTGGTAGTCTTTTAAACCTGTCTTCACCTGCCTTGTTTTATTTTTCGAAATGAGCACCGTGGTATCATTGACCAGGTAGCTTACCGGGATCGTCAGCGCGCTGTTTTTTGCCTGGATCACAATATTGGCTTCTGCCGTAAGATTGGGATAAAGCACCAGTGGTTCGGTTAAAAATTCAGCTTCCACGGAGAATGATTTGGAGCGTTCATTCATGGTGGGATAAATCTTTACCACGGTTGCTTCAAATACCTGTCCTTTATAGCTGTCCATAGACACAAGTACTTTTTGCCCCTCCCTGATTTTAGCGATGTCATACTCATCAACCTGTAACTCCAGCAAAAAAACACTGGCATCTCCCACCAGCGCCAGGGCTGTTTGCTGATTTACCATTTCGCCGGCTTCCTTATATAGGGAATATACCTTGCCATTTATTTCACTTTTAATGGTAAAGTCGCCTTCATTTTTTCTGCTGATGGCAAGATTGTTTTTCGACTGGAGAGCGTTGAATGTAAGCTGCTTTATAACATCCCTGTATTTCATTTTGGCAGATGTTAAAGCTGTATATGCATTTTTATAGGCCAGTTCTTTTTGCTCAAGGTCCAGCCTGGAGCCTATATTTTGTTCCCACAAACTTTGCTGCCTTTTAAAAATTGCGGAATCATTCTGGAATTTGCTTTCTGCAAAAGCGATATTGTTTCGCAGATCGGCTAATTTTTCTTCATTGCTGCCCAGTTCCGAATAAGATGCAGCCAGGGATGCATTTTCCCGGCTGATCCGGGAAATTTCATTAGATATCAATAGTAAAGGGGAACCTTTTTTTACGCTGTCATTTTCAGTAACCAGGATGGATTTGATTATACCAGTTACGGTAGAAAATACCTGGTATTGATTTTTGGTTTTGATTATTCCTGAAGCATACACGGATGCTGTTATGGGGCCAACGACAGGAGTGGTTTTTTCAGTATGTTTACCGCACGAACCTACTATTATTGTTAACCATAAACCTGCCAGGAGAATCTTCATACTTATTGTTTAAAAGGCTGAGGCAGTCTGTTTGCCCTGTACAACATCCGTTGATGCAGCTCCTTTTTTTTGGAATGTTGTTTCGTTATTAATGGAAGATGCTGCGCGATGCTGTCTGATTATTTCAAGAGTGCAACATGATCATAACATTCCAGGACGTCTTTATCCACAAATTCAACCTCCCCGCCGCTTTCCAGTACTCTTTCTATCGCTTCATCCAACCGGCCGTTGTTGCAGGAGAAACTATTGTACGGTTTTATGGCCTCTTCAAAAACTTTACGTGCACTACCGTCTTCCATGTTATCCAGTTGATCCTTTTCAATAACAAGCAAATGGCCCCCCCTGTTAATAGCTTCCCGCCACACATTGTTCATGCCTGTTGCCAGCTGTTGGCGGCAAGCAGCTTGTTCCAGCTGATTTAATAATTGTTTTACTTTTACTTTCCTCCAGTCGGCAACCAAGGGTTGCATTACGTTATGCAATTGTTCAGTGCCTGCATTTTCGTAGTCCCCCTCCTGGTAGTTGATTATCGCTGCAGCATGTTTGGTCACCGCTTTAAAATAGCTTGTTATTTTTGTATTTCCAAGAACAAAAAGCGGAAGCTGGTAGGCACCGAGGATGACATCAAGTACCTTGTCATTGTAGCACAGGTAACCTTCGGTCGTTATATCTCCCCGCGTTAATAAACCCGGTGCTAACGGTGTGCCGGGCTGTTCGATACGGGCATATTGTGGCTTATTGGACAAGATCCTAACAAGGCTACCCGGTGAACCCAGATAGATCCTGCATTCGTCTGTGCTTAACTGCAACACAAGGTATTCATGTGTCTCTTTCTTAGAGTATACAAGGTCACGGATATCAAATGATTCATCAACAACAATTTTTTGTTCCACAGGAAAATCCAGGTATAACAATTTTTCAAAAACCGGGGATACATAAACTGCAATACTGGTGGAGTGCGTGCTAAAATCAAGGTTGTTTAATACAGACTGCAACTTTTGCATCACCAGGTTGCCCATATCCTCCGGGAAATGTTCCTGAAGATCATTTTCAATCGTGACCGATGCCATCCGGAGCGCATTGCTGATGACTTTCTTACTGCTCATTTTTGGGTTAAAAGGCATTATCAGTGACACAGCAGGGAAATGATGGGTGTGGGCCATCACATTATTTTTTGTCTCTACGATTAATGTCTTCATAGTTGCAAGTTTAAAAAAATAAAAAACTTCCGGCAACTGGCCTCAGGTATAACCCTGTCACGGGAAGATGCGAAAGGTTTCACCTACAAGGGCTACGTGCCTGGGGTGGATAGTTGGATGTGTGCGGTAGGTCTTAAACTCTTGTTCTTTTTAGAAAAATCCGTTTTTCCCGGAATGAAACCCGATGTCACTTCACCTAAGCATTCAGACTATTGTTTTTCAAAACGGCCTGTGAGCCTTTTAATCCTGATCCTGTACATCACATTTTTTATTCTTGTGTTATCGTCAATCACACCTGTGTCTTCCTGGCTGTTCTTATGAACCCTGCTACCTGTAACCTGGGCGAAAATATTACCGAATAGAATTTCCCTGGCTTGGTCCGCTTCTTCTTTCTGCAATTCTTCAAATATGCCGAAAACCACTACGCTTTGCCAATTTCTAAGGTCTGTGTGCCGGTCTGTTTCAAAACAGACATTGTTATTTTCCCGCAGGATTTTAAGTTTGTCACCCTCGTTGGTTTGCCCATATATATACCTGCCATCATAACGATACATAACTGGCACGATATACGGATATTTGCCATCTGTACATGCCAGCCTTCCTACCACCTGGCTGGATAGAATATTGTTGATTTGTGTTTCATTCAGTTCTCCAAGCATAACAATCGTTTAAAAAGTAAAAAAAAACCGGTGCGGCAATGATTTTGCTGCGGGGAATTTTTCCAGCAGCCCAGGCGCACCGGTCCATTCATTGCCGCGAAGCGGTTATCTTCTTTGCAGCAGGCATTTCTTGTTTCTATTCAGCAGGCAAAGCAATCACTATTTTTGCCTTTAGATTTATTTCATGCGCTGCCAATTGGGAAAGCCGGTCGTCGATCTGCTTCTCATTTATCTCAGATTCATGAAAAACGGCGGCAAATTTCTCCATAGCCAATTCATTGGCAAAGGCGGCAGCTGTGCCATAAATGCTGATCTTGTAATGATTAATAGCCTGGATACAGGCAAGCAGGCACGCATCCCTCACTTCCGCATCTGCGCAGGATGCGATCTTCTCATTAGACTCTTCAATAAAAGCCTGCATGATCCGGTTGTTAAAACTCAGGGAATTGATGGCCTCTTCCTCAAAAAAACTTTCCATTTTCTGTACATGTTCTAATACAAATGCATGGTACTTCTGCAGCACAATCTTTAGCTGCATGGACCCCGCCTGGCTGATCCAGTTTTCCAGGCTTTTTTTTAACTGAATTTCTGCGCTGGTAAACTTTCTTGCATCATAATCGAGCAATTGGTGCAGCGTGGTGATTAATGGTGTGTTGTCTGCCATGGGAATATATTTTATTGTGACAAATCTAACTTGCCGGCTCAGCCGGTCATATGACCAGCATCACGTAGATGTTTGACAGTGCTCATGGGAAACGGCTATTTAATTAAATTGCTTTACTGCGAGGTTTGGAGAGGGCATTGTTGTTGGTTGATCTACAGTTTGGATATCCAAAAAAAAGGAAAGGGGCAGTACTTCCCGAAAGCAGCCGGTTGGACTGTAAAAGTAAAAAAATGCAGGCCAAAACAAAGAAAATAAAATATTCCCCAATAGCCAGGACGTCGGACATCGTTCCTGGGGAAAGCGCCTGGTATTCTAAAATTCTGACAATGAAACGAATAGAAAAGGCAGTGGACTATGCGGTATTGAGGATCACCAGCACTGCTTTTCAAGACGGTGGCTTGATACCCTCCAGGTACACTTGTGACGGCGAAAATGTAAATCCGCCGATTGACATAGCCAATATTCCAGTTGGGGCAATATGCCTCGTTTTAATAGTAGATGACCCGGATGCACCCCGGGGCGACTGGGTCCATTGGCTTGTATGGAATATGCCGGTCACTCATCACATCGAAGAGAACCAGGTAAACGGGGTTGAGGGGATGAATGATTTTAGACAACAAGCCTATGGGGGCCCTTGCCCGCCGGCTGGTACACACCGGTACTTTTTTAAAGTTTATGCTTTAAAATCGTTGCTGGACCTGCCGGTTAGCAGCAGTAAACTTCAACTGGAAAAAGCGATGAGTGCGTGTATTATCGGTTTCGGTGAATTGATTGGGATGTACGGGAGAACGAATTACCAGGCAACGGGAAGCAAGTAGCGTTCAAAATAAGCGGCATACACCCCGGCTCTCACGGGGGTGTGGGTTTAAAAATAAGAATGATTATGCCGTATTGTCTTTTCCTTTTCCCGCTCCCTGGCTCAATACTTTTCGCACATCTGCTTCAGCGGATTTAAGCCTGGCCTGGCAATAGGCGATCAGTTCCTGTGCACGTTTTACTTTCTCAGAGAGGTCGTCCACTGAGATCGTCTCATTTTCCATGGCTTCTGCTATCGCTGAAAGTTCATCCATCGCTGTGCTGTAGTTTAGTTCTTCGGTCATCATTTTTTATTTACTGCTGTTACGGTTGATTGTATCTCCCCGGTTGCCATTACGGTGGTAATACCAGCACCCTCTTTTACCTGTTTGGCATCTGTAATTATTTTGCCCTCATGGTACACGAGAGCATAACCTCTCTTCAACACCGTCTCAGGGCTGAGGTGTTTTACCAGCTGGCTGTAGTTATTCAATATGTTTTTTGCATTGGAAAAGAACCTTACCGAACTCTCCCTGATGCTGGCAGTGGCCTGCGACAATTTTAACAGCTGGCCATGCAAAACGTCTTTGGCAGCACCCGTTATTTTGCTGTTTGCCTGGTTCAAAAAAAGTGATTGGCTGGCAAGGATCTCCAGCGATTTGGCAACAATTGTTTTTTCATGTGCTTCCAGTTGCTCTTCAAAACGCCGGTTATGCGCCAGGATGTTGGCAGCTACTTTGGTGGGTGTTTTGGTGGCCATGAATGCCATCAGGTCAGTAATGGATTCGTTCCTGGTATGACCAATGCCAGTGAAAACGGGTATAGGAAATTTTGCAACTGCCTTTGCGAGTTCATAAGAATCAAAGATCAGCAGGTCCGTTTGCGCACCGCCACCCCGCACTATTACCACCGCATCATATTTCTTCCCGGTTTGAAAAATCTCTACCAGCCTGTGTACGATCCCGGCTTCCATACCGGCGCCCTGTACCTGTGCAGCATACATATCCACAAAAAAGCTGTAACCATATGTGTTGTGTTGCAACTCGTGCATGAAATCCCGATAGCCGTCAGAATCAGCGGAAGCAATGAGGGCGATTTGCTGTATAACAGGATTGAGATCAAGTGATTTGTTGAATGTCAGGTATTCTCCCTGGATAAAATCTATATAACCCGCATTATTTTTTACCAGCATTGCCAGGGTTGCCTGTCGCTGTTGTTCAAGATTGCCGATCGTGAACGCAGGGTCCACGTCAATGATAGTCAGTTTGAGGCCGTAAGTAATATGGTATTCTACAGAAACTTTCAGGAGAAGTTTGATGTTATTGTCAAAATGCTGCCCCGTCAGGTTTTCAAAAATTTTGATCCTTTGCACGGCTGTGCTCCAGGCATTGGCTTTAATACTGGTGAGAACGGTATTGCTAAAATCATCCTTTTCTACAAGGTCCAGGAAATAATAGTTTTTAGCCGGGTAAAATTTCAGGTTCGTAATTTCAGCGATCACCCAATAGCTGTGGTTGCTAAAGTTGATGGAAATAACTTTTGCAATCTGGCGGGTGAGCTCGGATAATTTGATGGGTTGAACCGGTAACAATGGGGTTATTTTGAAAAGCGAAATTAGGGTATTTGAAATTTCCCCCGAGGCCGCTTTTTCTATCCCGCATCCCCGGGTATTGCTGTCTCAAAAGACCGGCAGCAGAAGTTTCAGCATTTGATTCAGCCGCACCCGCTTCAGGGATGTATAATCAGGAATATAGAAGCAAATAAATTACCCGGCAGCACCACCCCATAAATAATGTTGCTCCTTCCGCTGTTAAGGGAAATCATTACCCTAAATACGGATAGACCTTTGTTTGTGGCAGATTGTTGCTAATGATAATACTTTCGATGGTAAGGGATAGTGTTTTTGCCAATAGCACAACAATTCCCAAACTAACTAACAAGCCAGGCAAGCTGACGGTAGGTACCGCGTTAGTGATGGCAAGTGGCTTTTCTTTCACATCTTCCTGTGCCGGGTGGTTTGAGCAGGCCAGCGGGGCGACTTGCAATCAAATTAGAGAGATCAAAAGTTTTTCCTGCTTCCAAAATAAAGGACTTTGCCTGAAAAAGAAAGCTCCCAATAAAAATGGGAGCTTCTATATTGTACAAACGTTTTAAATATATCAGGGTAGTAATACGCGGTCAATCACATGGATAACGCCATTTGTAGTGACAATATTTACTGCAACGATATTGGAAGGGGCGGGGTTACTGGTTCCCTTTATAGTGGGGCCATTTGCCAGCGAAATAGTGGTGGTGCCGCCAACGAACATGGCAGGCATTAATCCCTCAGAAAGATCCGAAGAAAATATTCTCCCGGCAATAACATGGTAACCGAGGATCGGCAACAGCGCGTCCGGGGCAGCAACCTGTATAGACGCGATGGTTGGATAGCCAGCATTAATAAATGCCTGGTTGGTGGGCGCAAAAACTGTCAGGGGGCCGCTGCCGCTCAGCAACGCAGCCACATTCACAGTTCCCTGGCTGGCTCTTACCACGGCCGCCACTAGATAACTGAAATCCGGATTAGCGCTCGCTGTTTCCACAATGTTTCCTGATGGTGGCATCAGAATTTTATCTATCGCATGCATCACCCCGTTGATGGCCCGGAGGTCGGCTGCAATAACCGCATTGCCATTTACATAAACCATGGGACCTGGTTTACGGGTCAGGTAGATATCTGCACCGTTCAGTGTAGTTACGGCAGCATTGGGGCCGGCAGGAACATCAGCAGCCAGCACCTTAGCGCCCACAACATGGTACAGGAGTATCGGCGTCAATACACTCGTGGGTGTGTTCTGCAGGTCGCGTATGGAATTGAATCCTGCTGCACGGAACGCGTCATCCGTTGGGGCGAATAAGGTATAATTCCCTTTCGACCTTGCGAGATCATTGATAAGGCCGGTTTTTGTGAGCGCGAAAGTCAGCAAAGTGAATTTCACTTCACTGCTACCACCCCTCGCCGCATTTGTGCTGGTTTCAACCCGGAGAAGATCCGCAATCGTGTTTGTTTCTCCTGCTGTTGTGCCGGCCTCGTTCATTTCTTTTGAACAGCCGGAAAGCACAACAGCTGAAAGCGTGAGCAGGGCGATAGCCCTGGAAAATAATCTGCGCATACGTTTTAAGTTTTAATGAATAATTAAATGATCTTGCGTACGGACATCCTTAATTAAAATCGCGACAAACCATTGTTGACGAAACCAGCAAGGCAGGGAATAAATGGTCAACCCAGGCAATGATGGTATATCAATTTCTTACCGGTTACTTAGGTAATAACACAGCGTCTATCACATGAATGATACCATTGCTGGCTTTTAGATCTGTAGCTGTCACTGTTGACTTACCACCATTCTCATCGGTTAAAACTACCTTGCCATTTTCAACAGAAGCCGTTAGTTTCCCACCTGCTACAGTTGTTAATACCAGGTTTCCTTTACTTTTTTTAATGGCTGCCAAAACGGCTTTAGCATCCAGGTTGCCGGCTACTACATGGTAAGTTAAGATGCCCGTAAGTGTTGCTTTGTTTTCAGTCTTTAACAAGGTTTCTACCGTACCTGCTGGTAGTTTTGCAAAGGCTTCATTGGTGGGTGCAAACACGGTGAAAGGGCCTTTGCTTTTTAAGGTGGTTACGAGGTCTGCAGCTTTTACAGCAGCTACCAATGTGGTGTGTGCCTCAGAACCTGCAGCGATGTCTACAATATCTTTTTCTGATTGTGCCACTACATTCATGGAAAATAGGGATACTGCTAAAAGCAGGAACGAAAATTTAATTGATTTCATTTTTTTTTTATTTTAAAATGTGAATTGAAAAGATGTATTAAAAATATTTTCATACAAGGTTTGCGATAGGGTTATTAATCGTACTGTCCTGTATTCATTTTGTTCAAGCGTTGTTTCACCACTCATCCAATGCTGCAGGGTTGCCAGGCTATTTTTCCGGGGTTTGCTTCGTTGTTTCCTGTGGATTCATTTCTTCCAGTGCACTTTTTACTGCATTCATCAGATCGGCTTTTGCAGCAGGATCCATTCTGTCGTCTGTAAATAGTTTACCGATGAAACGCAGCATCGCGGCCCTCGGCCCACCTTCTTCATGCTCCACATAGGTGGTGGTACTCATGGTATTGAATTCCCTGATGGTAGCAATAATGAATACGAGAAAAAGTACAATAACTACGCTCGTTAAAACGATGATATCTGTATTGTTTTCCATGTTTTTAATTATTTTTTTTCATGTTGAAAAAGATAAGCAGCCCCAGAATGGTCGGGGGCCATAGTCCAATGAAAATCGCCCGGTTGGGGTCTTTCAGTATTACATAATAGTATTCTGACACAAAAATTAAAATAATCACCATGGCTACAATTAACACTTCCGACGCCTTGAATTTTTTGAACATTGAATAAAGTTTTATTTTAAAGAATTATTTTTCTTTGTTATGTAATTTAATCTGCCCTGCGTAAATATATTGTGGGCATGACTAACAGCGATCGCAAATAGAACTGCGAAAATTGCAAGCATGGCATTGTAGTAAACAGGCGCCATCAACGAAAGCCTTATAAAGACAGTAACCAGCACAAAAGCAGCATATCTGAAAACATCGGGGTAGTGCAAGGTGTATTTGAAGGCTACCAGCATAAAAAGTAAATCAGCAAAAATCAATATCATATAAAACTGATCGATTGATTGCACCCAAACGCCGGTATTTATAAAATGGTACACATCATTGGTCTCCAGAACAATCAGTGAAATGAATACAAGCAGCGCAATGTATTGTTTAAGGATTACAAACTGCACCTTATCCTGTGGTCCTGTTACCGGCCTGTGCTGCTGCATATTATAATAAACAGATAGCAGGAGAAATACAATTGATGAACCCACACCATCTGAAATCATTTTATAAACAGGCTGTAATTGGTTTTGTACAGGAAGATGAAAATCAAAATGGGAGAACTCTTTGAAAGAGGAACGCAATAGTACCAGACTTAAAATTTCAATTTGTTTGCCGATTGAATTAGCAATGGATTGGGGAATGACAAATACGAGGCTTATCATTTCAAAAAATAACAGCAGTGTAAAGCATATTTCAATTGATTGCAAAAAATGCAAACGGGCAAATAAACTGGGTAACACTAACCAGCCGCTATGGTTTACCAGGGCAAGACCCATGCTGCAGGTAAAAGTAGCAATCAATAGTATGCTTTGGAACTTAGCAATTTTTTTACCCTGCCAGAGAACCTCCAAAGGCCGGTAAGTAAAACCCAATATTGTATTAAATGAGTTCATCGGCCAGGCGCTTTAGCCCCATTGGGCATTTGGTTTACACGATAAAAACTCAACTTTTTCATAAGTGATTAGTTTCCAGCCGGCTTTATTTGGCGTAAGCTGTTGTACATGTCATGCATTATTTGCATATGCGGCGCAGTAAGCACGGCAAGCCCTAAAAACAGGTAGCCCACCATTGCATTGCTGTTGATAAACATAAAACCTGTTAGACCAAACAGGCCGATTCCTCCAATTGCTAAAACACTATATAGTACGATTTCCTTCCTTATGCTACTTTGAGTATAAGAATTATTTTTTCTTAAATAGGTTGTGATATTATGGAGGGATAAAACAGAGTGCCATACCACAAAGTAGAATGTAAAACCAAGCAACATAGGCAGATTAAACAGGATTAACAAAATAACGGCAAAGCGTATTAAGAACTGCCCCTTATCATTTGCACCGGTACTGCTGTTCCCCAGAAAATAAATAAAGGTTGATGTAAAAAATAATATGCCTGACACTGAGATGATATTGTAACGGTTTACATCCAGCCAGTTAATAAACAGTGCATTTTCCCTGCCTGCACTAAACAGCTGGAACAATGGTCTCACCTCTTCAAAATGGTGCAGCAATATAACAGAGAGAATCAGCAATCCGTAAAAGATAACGAATGCTTTACCTGCGAGTGTGTTGGTCTTGAACTGGTATAAATCGGTTTCTCCAAAATGGTAAGCAGCAAAAAGAATGAAGAGAAGATTCCCTGCCAACGGGAAAAACCAAAGGATTGCCGCAAAGGCAAAAAGGCGTGAAATATAGATTGTTAAAAACCGAAGCTTTGAAAATGATCTTTTACTGCTGTTTGCATTTTGTGTGGCTACCAGCAGATCCGCCGCACCATGTGGTACCCCCAATAAAAGTATGCCGGTTAAAAATATGATGAATTGTGTGCTGTTGCTAAAAGGCAAAATATACTCCTGGAACAACAACAAAACACAGCCAGCTAATAATAAAACAATCCTAAGCATACTATTTATTTTAGAGGATAAATTGTAAGGAATAAGAAGTGCAATACCGGGTGGTACTACACTTCTTACAATCATTTAAGCGTGGGCGTTAGCTACCGTTTTATCAGATTGCGCCAGTGCATAAATCACCAGCCCAAAGCCAATTTTGTTGATGGCATCCCCAATATTGTATACAATATCCATGGAGAGGCCTTCAAAAATTCTAACTCCGAAGAACCCGCCTGCAGTACCGGCGATGTACCCGATCGGGTAGATAGCCCAACCGACCAAAACGAACCAGCCTAAAGTTCTTACTGCTTTGGCCACAGCCGGACCTGCATCCCCTGCTAGTTTAGCCACTTCACCAAACCAAACGAGGTAAACGATGTAGAAGTAAGCCAGGCCGCTTAGCAATCCCCAGATCCAACTCTGCGTGACATTGCCATAAATGGCTTCGCCGATGTAGCCAGTTACTAACATTACCAAAGAGGCAAAGATTAGTTTCCATAACAGGCCTGCTTTTGCACCAGCCTTTTTGGTAATAAGGTAAAACTCTACGCACATAAGTGGCACAGTCAGGATCCAGTCTACATAACGGAAGAATACCGGTGACTCATTGGTGTCAAGGTTGTAACCCCGCATGTAGTAATAGTGTACGGCAGCAATAAAAGTGATAAGGCCGGAAACCAAAACAGATGTTCGCCACTTTTGCGGCACATTGTTTAATTCAAAGAAAAAGAAAACACTGGCGGCCATCATGGCCATAGTGCCGACAAAAAATGTGAACGCCACGTAATTGTCATTCGGAATTGGGAGAATCCCAAGAAGTGTTGGGTGCATATGTATATGGTTTTAGTTTACGAAGGAAAAAAATGCTTCAACAGTTGTCTTAGGGAGTAGAATTACTTTGTTTAATCTTTTACCGTAAAGTGTAAACAGTTTGTTTGTTAAAAAGTTTAGGAATTTTTAAATTCTTTTAAAATTCTATGTTACCAGGAATAGATCAGGGACCTGCCATATGCGTCGTAGAACGTTCTTTTTAAAATGAGCTGTAATACCTAAACAAAAGCTTAAAAGCTTCGGCCAGGTAATTTTTAAATGGTGAGCCGGGGGTGTTCTTGTAAACCAATAGTGGAAAATCCAACAAGTGTCAGACAGAAAATAGCAGATGCCAGGAGAGGGGTTTACTTCAGAAGCTTTTCACATTTTTTCCAATAGGAAAAAAAGGAGTTGTAGTGGCCAGTTACTTCAGGAAACATCCAGTCCCTGCTGTCTTTTATTCCCGGATAATAGTTAAAAGCGGGATGTTCTTTTGAAATGATGCAACCCTTGTGCCCTGGTGAGGGATTTTTATAAAGACTAAGTAAGTCAGCAATTTCGCCCGTATACAGTAGGATCCCGGGAATATTTTTTGACAATTTAATAATAAACGCCACTACGTTTTCACTGACAGGGTATTTCTCAAAATGTGATGGCTCTAATAATAATACCCTGTTTACATCTTCCCCTTTTCTCCAGGTCACATCCAGGTTATACGAATTATAAATTAATGTTGGTTTATTGGTATTTAATGCAGGAATCTGGGTAGCTGGTAGCTTTGTTTGTAATGATAAATCAGTGGTTAACTTCAATGTACCAGGAACCGGCATGGATATTATTTCTTCATAAGGGTTATCTATAAATGTATGTTGCTGTTTACTGAAAGTATATTTGTTTACATTTTCCTGGTTGAAATAGTATTTTTTTGAAGCAAATGCAGCAGCCACCCATTGCCAGCTGCAATTATTACTGGCTATGTCTCCGTCGAGCAAATAATAATACATCCATTTGGATGGTTGCAGCCAATGTGCTTTTGCCATATTGCAAACCATCGAAGCCGTGTACATACGTACATGATTGTGCATATAACCAACGCTGCACATTCTTTTGATCTGTTCATCTATTGCATCAATACCAGTGGCTGCATCTTCAACAGCCTTAATCATTTGGTGATGCTGCACATCTGGTTGGGGATACCTTATATCATTCCAGATTTTATCACCGGTATGTTGCCAAACACGTTGAAAGTATTCCCGCCATGCCAGTTCCTGCAAAAACTTTTCTATTTGATTGGCTTTATGCCCCTTTTGCAAAACAGCATCTGCCACCTGTTTTACAGAAATGACAGCTCTAGAGATATAAGGGGATAAGTAAGTGACATCGCCATTAATAAAATTTCTTGTCTTGCTGTAGTTAACAGGATTAATACGATTTATCCGCTCAATAATTTGATGATAAGAAGTTGGAAAATCAACAGCAGCATTATCTTCAGTGTCAGAGAATAAATCTAAATTCATATTACCGCTTACTGTTTTATTGTGACTTATTGTTTTTTGACGGCTGCATGTAAATCGGTCCACTTCCTTACTTCTCAACGCTGCATGCGGGGTGCTGCGGCCTTTTCTTCTTTCTCTCCAGGATTTAAAGCCGGAGGGCTATAATTGCTTTCGCATTTATTTTATGATGTCTTGCTGTTTCAAGCCAAATTGCATTTCAATGCCTTTAAAAGTAGTACTGTCTTCCCAGCGTATTTCTATAATACGGTGGCTTTCTATCTTAAACTTTCCGGGTTTGCCATTTTCAATCCGTTGATTTCGGTTTCTTCATTCTGCATTTATCGCTGCAATATTTTACTTCATCCCAAACCTTTTCCCAGCTTTTACGCCAGGTAAATGGCCTGTTGCAAACCATACAAACTTTCACCGGCAGGTTCTCTTTTTTTATATGTTTCATTCAATACGATTCAGGTTTTTTCTCTCAAATTATCGGGCGTAAACACATCTCCTTCGTTCAGGTTTTTATAGGCCATCCTATCGCATAAAAATCTTTAGGGTCTCCGACTTCAAAACTACTGGTTACCTTGGAGGATGTGCTTGTTTCAGTTATCTCCGTTTTCCTACTAACGCTATACACTGGCAGGTCTGCCGGTTTCCGTGGTTTCTTTTTATCATAAGCTGGCTAAATATCTTTTTGCATTTGCTAAATGAGTGTCTTTTTTTTCTTTGCTCATCTTATCAAATGTGCCTACCAGCATACCAAGCCTTGGATTCTGCAAAAAGAAATCCCTGTGCACATGCATAAAACGCCAGAACAATCCATCCCACACCTGCTGCCAATCTCCTTTTTCATAGTTGCTCATCTTCATTAAGTAATTACTGCCACTTATATATGGCTTGGTCGTCATCAATCCGCCATCGGCAAACTGTGTCATACCATACACATTGGGCACCATTACCCAATCGTACGCATCAATAAACATTTCCATAAACCATTGGTACACTTCATCGGGGTCAAACTCACAGAGCAGCATAAAATTCCCCAATACCATCAGCCTTTCAATATGATGACAATACCCGGTTTTTAAAACTTTTCTGATGGTAATATCAATGGGTGCAATTCCGGTGGTTCCTGTCCAGAAACTTTTTGGAATTTTTCGTTTAAAGTTCCAATAGTTAGTGCTGCGTTGTTTACTTCCTTCGCGTTCATAAACAATTCGGATGAATTCACGCCAGCCGATAATTTGGCGTATAAAACCTTCAAGGGAGTTTAAAGGAGTATTGTATGCTTTGGCATGATTTATTACTGCATCTACAATTTGTTGTGGGGTAAGTAAACCGGTATTCAACATCGGCGTAAGTACCGAGTGATGTAAAAAAACTTCTTCAGCAACAATCGCATCTTCATACATCCCAAACTTGTCAAACCGGTTTTTTAAAAAGTCACTCAGCCACTCTTCTGCTTCTTTAAAAGTGGCCACAAAAAAATGAGGCGCAACTGCACTTCCGTAATTTTGAGGAAAATGCTGCCGCACATACGCCGATGCTTCTGTGATGTAACTGCTTACTTCCGGGAAGTGGATGGCAGGTCCAATTTCTTTCTTTGGAAATCTCACCCGGTTTTCTGCATCAAAAGTCCATTTGCCGCCGGTTGGTTTTCCGTTGGTTTCCAATAAAACGTTCCGTTGCTTTCGCTGCTGAACATAAAAATCTGTTTGAAAATAAGTTTTCTTTTTGCTGAAATAATCCGCTACATCCTCCATTGTATTTAGAAAAGAGGGAGATGCGTAAACGGTTAATTTAATTGAATGTTTTTTACAAGCAGCCCTGATGCGTTTGGTTAACCAGGCATCCACTACATCTGCAATATGAATGTGGGAAATCTTTTTTTGCGATAGAAAAGTAATCAATTTGCCTGCCTCATTTCGTTCATTGGTTGTATCAATATAATGAACTTTATAATTTTGCTCTTTCAGGAATGCCGCATAAAACTTCATACCGGATCGATGCAGCATTATCTTCTGCTGGTGAAAATTATATTGACGAAAGAATAACCATTCTTCCACCAGGAACACCTCCCTGTTCATTTGCATGGCAGGGTGCTGCTTAAACAACTGGTGCGGGAAAACCAATACAGCTTCTTTCATAATGCAAGATGGGGCAATTCCTATCCGTAATTTTTAAGTACTTAAACAATATACCGGTGATAATGTTCTACGAATGAATCAATTTACGCCATGGCAGCTTACACAACTGTAGAATCTGCCGTCGGGTGGCTATATCAACCGGCCACTACAAGCAGCCCACCATCCCCTGGCCAACAGCAAGGCCACCTGGATGCACAGCATCAATTAAGTCTATGCTGCTTTTGGGAAGCAGGCACATCAAACGGGTGCAAAGGTTGAAGTTGCAATAAGTGAGTTTGCGGAAGCGGGGTTCACAGCAGGCTTCCAGGAAACTATTTCCTGCGCCATTTGTGAAAAAGCGATACCTATTTTAAATATTTTAAGGGGAAAAGCTGGAGAACGTATGTAGGTTTTAGTTCAGAGATAGTGCCACAATTTTTTGAGTAATTGTTTCAAAACACACTTTATAGCAAATAAAAAACCTGCTATATTCTATGAAGTTTTTTTGTGGCCCACCGGCCAGGTTGCAAATTATTTAATGATTCCACTTAAATGTAGGTGTGATGTAAACGCAGTTGCGCTATTTATGCAGCAAAATATATTTTGCCATTGCAACAGCATCTTCACCTGATATGCCCGGATGGGGGGCCATTGGCACCTGGCCCCATACTCCACTTCCTCCTTTTATAATTTTCGATGCCAGGTAAGGCAAAACGCTGTCTGACTGGCTGGAATATTTTGCAGCGATTTCCCTGTATCCAGGGCCTACCAGTCTTTCTTCTACTTTATGGCAGGTGCCACAGTCGCTGGCTGCTGCCAATTCCAGTCCCTTGATAAAATCCGGATGGTCAACCGCAGAAGATTTTGCTTCAACTTCCGTAGCGTTTTTGTCCCCCTTGCTACCGGGATCGTTTCCACAAGCCGCAAAGAAAACAATGGCAAGCACGGTGGGTATGGTTATTCTAAGCATGGGTTTATTTTAATGATTGATTGATAATGAGAGAACTTCCTTCCTTCTGGGGGAAATTACATTTTTCACAATAGACTAAGTTTAACGGCATTTACAACATATAGCAGGTGCTACTGACCCAGCCCCAGTAATTTTCGGTTTACCATTTCATCAGCACCAGCGCCGGCAAAATCATCAAACGATTTTTCAGTCACCCGTATAGTGTGATCTCTGATAAAAGCTGCACCTTCCCTGGCACCATCTTCCGGGTGTTTCAAACAGCATTCCCATTCCATAACTGCCCAACCTTTATAATCGTACTGGGCAAGTTTACTGAATACAGCCCTGAAGTCAACCTGCCCATCGCCAAGGGAGCGGAAACGACCGGCCCTGTTGATCCATGACTGATAGCCACCATACACACCCTGGCGGCCAGTGGGATTGAACTCCGCATCTTTCACGTGAAATGCCCTGATGCGTTGATGGTAGATATCAATGTATTCAAGGTAATTGAGGCATTGCAATACAAAATGAGACGGATCATATAACAAACAGGCCCGGGGATGATTATGCACTTCTTTTAAAAACATTTCATAGCTCACGCCATCATGCAGGTCTTCTCCCGGATGAATTTCATAACACACATCCACACCACATTCATCAAATGCTTGCAGGATTGGCAGCCACCTTGCACCCAGTTCAGCAAAGCCACTTTCTACCAGTCCGGAAGGCCGCTGTGGCCACGGATAAACGGTGTGCCACAACAGGGAACCGCTGAAAGTAGCATGCGCATTCAGTCCCAGGTTTTGGGAAGCTTTTGCAGCAAATTTTAATTGTTGCACAGCCCACTCCGTTCTGCCACCAGGATTGCCATGTAATTCTTTTGGCGCAAACCGGTCAAAGAGGCTGTCGTAAGCAGGATTTACTGCAACAAGCTGCCCCTGCAGGTGGCTGGACAGTTCGGTTATTTCCAGGCCGCAACTATTTATGAGACCTTTCAACTCATCTGCATAGGTTTTACTTTCTGCGGCCTGCTGCAGGTTGATGCAGCGGCTATCCCATGTAGGTAATTGTACGCCTTTAAAGCCCAATTCATTTGCCCATTTGCAGATCGATTTCAAATCGTTAAACGGTGCTTTATCATCCATGAACTGTGCAAGAAAAATTGCAGGTCCTTTCATTGTAGTCATACCAATCAAATATTATTCAATTTAAATTGATCCATTTCTCAGTTGCTTTTCCCGATTTTATGACGGCTTCTACAAAAGCCATTCCCCTTATGCCATCCTCAATTCCGGGAAAATCCAGCCATGCTGCTTTTGGTTTTTTATGGTTGAGTTTGGCATCTAAGGTAAGAGAAAAGTTACGGTAAATATTTGCAAATGCCTCCAGGTATCCTTCCGGGTGGCCTCCTGGCGTGCGGCTGTTGTGCAATGTAAAAGAACTCAGGTGAGGATAGTTGCCCCCGGCTCTCAGTATTTGTGCCGGCTTGTCCGGCCATTTGAGTAACAGTGAATTGGCATCGTCCTGTTTCCATTCCAGTCCGCCCTTTTCTCCATACACTCTAATCTTGATATTGTTTTCTTCTCCGGTTGCTATTTGTGTGGCAAATAATACTCCGCTGGCACCATTGTTAAATTTCATTAGCACAGATCCGTCATCGTCCAGCAGCCTGCCTTTTACAACAATATTTATGTCTGCACACAATCGGGTCACCTGCAGCCCGCTTACATATTCCACCATATTAAATGCATGGGTGCCGATATCTCCCATAGCACCTGCAATGCCACTCCGTTTTGGGTCGGTGCGCCATGCTGCCTGTTTGTGGCCTGTACCTTCTACAAAACTGCTGAGCCATCCTTGCGGATACTCTGCATAAATTTTAGTGACGCTCCCTAATAAACCTGTGGCCACCATTTGCCTGGCTTGCTTTATCATGGGATATCCTGTGTAAGTGTGGGTAAGGCAAAATAAACAGCCGGTTTTTGTAATCAATGCCTTTAATTTCTTTGATTCGGCCAGGCTAAAGGTCACTGGTTTATCTATCACCACGTGAAAGCCATTTTCCAGCGAAAGTTTTGCAGGTTCGTAGTGCAGGTGATTAGGCGTAACTATACTTACAAAATCCATCCGTTCGCTTTCCGGTAATTTTTTTTCTGCCGCAATCATTTCTGTATAATTGGCATACACACGGTTTGGTGACAGGTAAAGTTCTTTTCCGGCTATTCGGCTTTTCTGTGGATCGCTGCTAAAAGCACCACAAACCAGTTCAATACCTCCATCCATATTTGCCGCTATGCGGTGAACGGCTCCGATAAATGCCCCGGGCCCGCCACCAATCATACCCATCCGTAATTTTCTTTTCATCTTCATTAATATTTATAAAAAACAACATACATCGAAAAATATAAATTTAAGCACTCTGTTCAATGTTAATACAGTAAATTTATTTTTTAGTACATTAATTCCTAAGCATGCATGCCATAAACCGTAAGCAATTATTTGTTGCCAGTTGTCTCGCTTTGTTAGTTACATCGCTTTCGTTTGGGATAAGGGCGGGAATTTTAAACAGGCTGGGTGCAGATTTTAATTTAGACAAAGCAGAACTTGGGACGATCGCTGCCACTGCATTCTGGGGTTTTCCGCTTGCTGTTATCATTGGCGGAATGGTAGTAGATATCATTGGGATGAAAAAGCTGCTGGTACTTGCATTTATTTTTCACGTGGCTGGTATCCTGCTTACCATTTTTACTGGCAAACTGGGTGATCCCTATTGGACTTTGTTTATTTCTACTTTATTGATCGGTGTCGCAAACGGCACCGTTGAGGCCGCATGTAATCCCTTGGTAACGGCCTTGTACCCTGATAATAAAACTACAAAGCTTAATCATTTTCATTTATGGTTTCCTGGTGGCATTGTGATTGGTACGCTCATCGTTTACTTTTTTGATAAAGCTGCATTAATCTGGCAGGTACAAATGGCGATGATGATCATTCCTGCATTGATTTACGGTGTTCTCTTTTTAAAACAAACTTTTCCACCCACAGAAAGGGTTTCAAAAGGCATCACCACCCGCGAGATGTATAAAGCCCTTGCACAACCGCTGTTTATTTTTATGATCATCTGTATGTTTGGCACGGCCATCACAGAATTGTTTACCGGGCAATGGATTGATATCCTTCTTAAAAATGTGACGGAAAATGCTTTGCTGGTACTGACTGTATCTACCGGAGTGATGGTTGTAGGCAGAGCCTTCGCAGGCCCGCTCGTGCATCGCCTTGCACCACAGGGCGTTCTGTTGATGTCAGCCATTCTTTCCGGGATCGGACTCTATATGCTGGGCCATACAACCGGCGACATGATCTTTGTGGGGGCGCTTGTTTTCGGGATGGGTGTATGTTATTTCTGGCCAACCATGTTAGGCTTTGTGTCAGAGTATTTGCCAAAGACAGGAGCGGTAGGTTTAAATTTGATGGGTGGGGCAGGAATGTTTGCTGTTTCGCTCTACATGATGTTTATGGGCGGTGCGTATGACAGGCTGATTGCGGCCAAACTTCCACCCGGTGCGGATATTAGAGCATATAGTACTGCAACCGCAAGTGCAGAAATGAAGCAGGCACTTACCAATGCCAGCAGCGCTGCAGGCCCGGAAATTATCAACACCACCCTTATCATTCCTTTGATACTCACAGTGGCTTTTACGGGATTGTGTGTGTACATGCGCAATAGAAAAAAAGCATTACTGCAGGCAGCCTGAACTAAATAAACTTTTTTGCATGGAAAAACAGAACAGGAGAAAAATGATCAAGACCGTAACTGCAGGAGTACTGCTGATGGCTGGCGGCGGGCCACTGTCATGCGCAGCTGCAGAAAGATCCTCAAAAAAAAATACTTTGAAAGGAAACATTAATCATTCTGTTTGCCAGTGGACTTACGGGTTTATTACATTAGATGAACTTTGCATTTATGCAAAAAGCATTGGCCTGCACGCAATCGACCTGTTAGCCTCAAAAGACTGGCCCACCATTCAAAAGCATGGGCTCACCTGCTCTATGTGCTACATCGATGGTAAAATAAACCCCACAGAAGGATGGAACAATACCGCGTTTCACCCTACCCTTATAAACAGGTATACCGAAGCGATACCGAAGGTTGCTAAAGCAGGATACAAAAACCTGATATGTTTCAGCGGCAATAAAAATGGCATGGATGATGAAACCGGCCTGATGAATATGACCGATGGAATTAAAAAAATTATCGGCCTAGCTGAGAAGAATAAGGTAACCATCCAGCTGGAAGTATTTAACAGCAAAGTTGATCATAAAGATTATATGGCTGATAATACCAAATGGGCTATAGAATTATGTAAACGGGTTGGCTCGGAACATTTTAAAATTTTATACGACATCTACCACATGCAGATAGATGAAGGAGATGTAATAAGAACGATCACCAATAATCATCAATACTTCGGGCACTATCATACTGCGGGAGTACCAGGCAGGAATGAGATAGATGACACGCAGGAGTTGTATTACCCGGCCATTATGAGGGCCATTGTTGCAACTGGCTATAAGGGTTATGTGGCACAGGAATTTAAGCCTACCGCGAAAGAAAACCAGGGTAAGCTGGCTGCCTTAAAGAAGGCTGTGGAGATTTGTGATGTTTAAATGCCCTGGGTTGTACGGTTAGATTGTTCTTGAAAAAAATACGTTGAGATTAAATGAAGCAGATAAATACCAACTATATCATTGCGAACGATAACAAATATTGAGTAGTTAACCAGGGAAAAATTACCGTTTGGCGGTTAAAAAAATAACTTATGCCGGAAAATCATTTTGATGCAATTGTAATTGGGTCAGGAATCAGCGGTGGCTGGGCCGCCAAAGAGCTCACAGAACTAGGTTTAAAAGTAATTATGCTGGAGCGTGGCCGCAATATCGAACATGTAAAGGACTATGTAAATGCCAGCAAAGAACCCTGGGAATTTCCTCACCGGGGTGGGCGCACGCAAAAAATGATCGAGGAATACCCCGCTTTAAAAAGAGACTATCCCCTTAATGAAACCGTGCTGGATATGTGGGTTAAAGACAAAGAATGCCCTTACACAGAAACCAAACCGTTTTCCTGGTTTCGTGGCTATCATGTTGGTGGGCGTTCACTCACCTGGGGACGGCAGAGCTACCGTTTCAACAAATGGGATTTTGAGGCCAATCAAAAAGATGGTCACGGTGTAGATTGGCCGATAAGGTATGAAGACGTGGCGCCATGGTACAGCTATGCCGAAAAATTTGCCGGTGTTCAGGGCAGTAAACATGGTTTGGATGTGTTGCCAGATGGCGACTTTATGCAGGCAATGGAAATGAATTGCGTGGAGAAGGATGTGGCTGCTAAAATTAAATCCCATTTCAAAAGTACCCGCCACATGTTTATTGGCAGAAGTGCCAATATTACTGCAGCACATCATAATAGAACCAGCTGCCAGTATCGGAACCGCTGCTGGCGGGGATGCCCTTTTGGCGCTTATTTCAGTACACAATCGGCAACACTTCCTGCGGCGATGGCTACCGGAAATCTAACGCTTCGGCCCTTCAGCATTGTTACACAAATTTTGTACGATAAAGACACAAAGAAAGCCAGAGGGGTGCAGGTGTTGGATGCCAATGATAATAAAACATACGATTTTACTTCCAAAATTGTATTCGTGTGTGCTTCGTCCTTTAATTCTTCCTGGGTGCTCATGAATTCTGCAACCGATATCTGGCCGGAGGGCCTGGGCAGCAGTTCCGGGGAGTTGGGGCACAATGCAATGGATCATCATTTTCGCTGTGGCGCAGAAGGTGAGGTGGAGGGATTTGCAGATAAATATACTTATGGGCGCAGGCCAACCGGAATTTACATACCAAGGTTCAGGAACATCTATGATGATAAGCGTGACTATGTGCGTGGCTTCGGCTACCAGGGCGGCGCCGGTCGTGGGCGCGGGGTAGAGGTCGCCGAGCTGAGTATAGGTGTTTCGCTTAAAGAGGCATTAAGTATTCCGTCAGATACCTGGAAGATGGGCATCACAGGTTTTGGCGAAATGCTTCCTTACCATGAAAACCAGATCAGGCTAAACAAAAATGTTAAAGACAAGTGGGGGCTCCCGGTGCTGGATATGGATATTGAGATCAAAGAAAACGAAAAGCGCATGCGGGCAGATATGATGAACGATGCAAAAGAAATGCTTGAGGCCGCCGGGGTTAAAGAAATAAAAGTGACTAATAACGGCTACGAGCCTGGTATGGGAATACACGAAATGGGTACGGCGCGTATGGGCAGAGATCCGAAAACGTCTGTGCTTAATGGAAACAACCAGGTTTGGGATGCACAAAATGTGTTTGTTACAGATGGGGCATGTATGACTTCAGCCTCCTGTGTAAATCCATCACTTACTTATATGGCCCTCACGGCAAGGGCGGCTCATTTTGCCGTAGGCGAATTAAAAAAAGGAAACTTGTAAAAACTAAATTCAAACAATGGAAAGAAGAGAACTCCTTAAAATGATTGCCGTGCTTACTGGCGCAGCTTTTGTGGGCGGAGACGTTTTTATCAGCGGATGTAAAACGCAGGATAAGCAGAAAACTTTTTTTACCACAGATGAGATTGCGTTGCTGGATGATGTGGGCGAAACCATCATACCCGCTACGGATACACCCGGCGCAAAGGCCGCACAGGTAGGCGCATTGATGAGTGTGATGGTGGCAGACTGCTATACAAAAGATCAGCAGAAAGCCTTCAAACAGGGCTTAGCGTCCCTCAATGAAAATTGCGAAAAGGCCACTGGTAAATCCTTCGTGGAAGCCAGCCCTGAACAACGGCATCAGTTCCTGTTATCGTTGGAAAAGGAAGCCTCCACATTTAACAAAGATGCTAATGAAAAGGAAAGGCCGCTGAAAGAAAAGTACACACAAAACGGGCAGATGTATGAGTTTGTTCCTACCCCAAAGCATTATTATACCATGATGAAACAACTTACCTTGCTGGGGTTCTTCACCTCTAAAACCGGTATGACTGAAACGTTGCGTCATATACCGGTTCCCGGTAGATATGATGGGGATGCAGCATATACTAAAGCTGACAAAGCCTGGGCTGAATAATATACATAACCACAAAAGAAACGCATGAATAACAGGAGAAATTTTTTAAAGCTGTCTGGTGGCGTCGCCGGGAGCTTATTGCTGAGCCAGTTTTCCGGATCATCCTTATTGGCTTCCTGCAGCCCCAGGACCAGCAAGAATAAAAGGCCATTTGGCCTCCAGTTGTACACACTTCGTGATGTATTACCGGCCGATCCGAAAGGTATTCTTAAGCAGGTAGCTGCATTCGGGTATGAACAAATAGAAAGTTATGAGGGGAAAGAAGGAATGTTTTGGGGAATGAGTAACAAAGCATTCAAGACGTATATGGATGAATTGGGGATGACAATTGTGTCCTCTCACTGCGACATTAGCAAAGACTTCGAGCGCAAAGCCGCGGAGGCAGCAGCAATAGGCATGAAATACCTTATCTGCCCGAATAAAGGTGCGCAAACCAGTTTGGATGCTTTTAAGAAATTTGCAGCCGAGTTTAACGTCAAGGGGGAAATTTGCAAAAAATACGGATTACGGTTCGCCTATCATAACCATGATTATCCCTTTAAAAAATTGGAAGGGCAATTTCCGCAGGATGTGATGATGTCTGAAACCGATCCGGCCCTGGTAGATTTTGAAATGGATATTTACTGGGTAGTTGTGGCTGGCGAAGATCCAACTGAATGGATCAAGAAATATCCCAAACGGTTCCGCCTTTGTCATGTGAAAGACTATAGTAAAACCCCGGTTACCAATAACAGCAGCAATTCAGTAAACCTGGGAACCGGCACTATTGATTTTGCCAGTATTTTAAAAGTGGCCAAAGCCGACGGAATGCAATATTATATTGCGGAGCAGGAAGCGTACCCATCTGGCAGTTCACTGCAAGCTGCAAAGGAAGATGCAGTTTATATGAAGGGGTTATCGTGGTAATGTCCATGCGAATGGTACGGTTCCATAACAGTGATTGCGCTTAACCATACAGGGCAATTAACTATTTACCCTGGTGTTGTGTGCGCTTTTATTGGTGCTGGATTTTTGGCTTTTCTTAATGAATGGAATAATATTCAACCTCCCTGATACAAACAAAACTCCAAACAGTTCTTACTGATCGTAGTTGTTTCCCTTCGGATCAGCTGATACCTCCAGGCGGGCATAATTTCTTCTATGTACAGTAACTTAAAATTTGCGCAATATGAAATATAAAGTTATAAATGGTGTTTTTATAACGGTGCTGATGCTGATGATGACTTGCCAGGCCCAAAAAGGGGATCCTGTAATTACAGAAATCTGGCGCCCCATCCCTGCTAAAGTAACGCCCGGCATTGCACCTGTTCATCCACCTTCTGACGCTTTCATTTTATATGGCAGCAGTAAAGATAGCAGCCAATGGCTGGGAGCTAAGTCTCAGAATTTCGGTTGGATGGTAAAGGACAATTACATCACTGTAAAACCAGGTGCAGGTGACATTCGTACCAAACGGGGCTTTGGCAGCTGCCAGTTGCATATTGAGTGGCAAACGCCCCATGTTGTAAAAGGGGATGGACAAGGCAGGGGTAACAGTGGTATCTTAATCATGGGTAGGTACGAACTGCAGGTGTTGGACTCTTATAACAATTCTACCTATTCCAACGGGCAGGCAGGCAGCATATACAAACAAAAAATGCCAATGGTAAATGCTTGTAAGCCACCCGGAGAATGGCAAACGTACGATGCCGTATTTACAGCACCGGTTTTCAATAGTGACAGCACGCTTTTATCCCCGGCAAAAATTACCGTATTTCACAATGGCGTTCTCATACATCACAACTTTGAGTTGTGGGGAAGCACTGCGTATATTGGTATTCCCAAATATGAAAAACACAGTGCCAAAGAACCGCTTATATTACAGGACCATGGCAATCCGGTAAGTTTTAGAAATATCTGGATCAGGGAATTGTAAGTATTAACCAGAACTCCAATTCTTCCATGTATCACTAACGGTCTTTGCCTCCCTGGTAGCAACCTTTGCAGCACCCGCACGTTGCAGTTTTGAAAAGCACGTTAGCAAGACCAGCTATACTCTTTTGTACCGGCAGTATTTCCCTGGCAATGATACCCTTCCAAAATACCTGCTGTTGGTTTCTTACAGATCCGGGGAACACGGTCGGGAAAATGAGGCACAACAAAATGGGGCGCCATGCATTTTTTGCAGCATAACCTGGTAAGCGGTGGCCTTTGGGTAGCCCTGCGAACTGCCCAGTCAGCAAATCAATACCTTGTTTAAAAGAAAATATGCGCTTACAGATATATTCAATTAATTTGTTACTTCAACCCAAACATTTCATCCTCATGAAATTGTTCTCTTACAAATTAGTTGTATTGTTTTGCTGTTTTTTATTAACCGCCTCATCTACTTTTGGCAGCATAGGTTCCAGAAAAGAAATGTACCAGCTTACGTTCTATCGGTATACCAATACAGCACAGGAAACGGTTTTAAATAATTATCTTAAAAATGCTTTGCTGCCGGGGTTGCACAGGTATGGGTATAAAAATATTGGCGTATTCAAATTGATAGCCAATGATACTGCTGCTGTGAAAACAATGGTTGTTTATATGCCTATAAAAAATGTAGCAGATTATTTAGCCATAGCAGGCAAATTAACCAGGGACAGCAACTATCAAAAAGCAGGTGCAGCATACATCAATTCGGTGTACACCAATCCAGCTTATACCAGAATGGAGGTAATACTGCTGAAAGCTTTTTCATTAGCTCCAAAAATGAAACTGCCTAAACTTACCGCAGCAAAAACACAAAGAATTTATGAACTGCGCAGTTATGAGAGCGCTACAGAAAAAATATTTGCCAATAAAGTGCATATGTTTAATGAAGGCGGCGAAATAGATTTATTTAAGCGCCTGAACTTTAATGCCGTGTTTTATGCAGAAGTAGTTGCCGGCAGCCATATGCCCAACTTAATGTACATGACTGGTTTTGAGAACAAAACGGACAGGGACGCTCACTGGAAAAACTTCGTTGATTCTCCTGATTGGAAAAAATTATCTGGCATGCCCCAATACCAACATAATGTATCGCATATAGATATTATGTTTTTACAGCCGGTGGAGTACTCTGATTTTTAAAATAATTACCAAGAACGTATGATCATCACCATCGTGCTGCTCTGTTTGATTCTTCTCATTTTATTGATTGCCTGGGCAAAGCTTAATACTTTTCTGGCTTTTTTAGTAGTGTCTTTACTGGCAGGTTCCTTGCTGGGCATACCCGTTGATAAATTAACCGGGTCCGTAAAAACCGGCATTGGCAGTATCATGGGCGACCTTGTTGTAATAATCTGCCTTGGTGCAATGATTGGTAAATTAGTAGCAGAGAGTGGCGCAGCACAGAAAATTGCTGATACATCTATACAACTTTTTGGTAAAAAATATTTTCACTGGGCCATGATGCTCACGGGTTTTATTGTGGGTATTCCCTTGTTTTATAATGTAGGCTTTGTGTTGCTAGTGCCCTTAGTATTTTCTGTTACTTACCGCACGGGTTTGCCGGCAGTGTACACCGCCTTGCCTATGTTGGCTGCACTTTCTGTAACACATGGCTTTTTGCCGCCGCATCCTTCGCCATCGGCTATTGCGGTTCAATTAAATGCCAATGCAGGTAAAGTTCTTTTATATGGCCTGCTGGTGGCTATTCCCGCCGTGGTAGTGGCAGGGCCGCTGTTTGCACGCACTATAAAAAATATTAACACCAAACCCCTGGCAATATTTCAAACCCAGCCAAAAACCTTTGCTCAGTTACCCGGCGCAGCCAACAGTTTTTTGTCTGCACTTTTACCCGCGCTGTTGCTCATTATTATTACCGTATTGCCATATGTAACTTCAATAAATGAAAAGGCTTTGCCCATGCTTTCTTTCATCAGCGATCCGGTAATTGTTTTATTGGCAGCCCTTTTATTTGCTACCTGGTCTTTAGGTATTGCACAGGATATTACCGTAAAAGCGATCATGCATTTTTATACCGAAGCAGTAAAAGATATCGCACCCATTTTATTAATTGTTGCAGGTGCCGGTGCTTTAAAACAGGTATTGGCAGATAGTGGTGTAAGCCTTGTAATCGGGCAGCAACTGCAGGGTTTATCCCTTAATCCGTTGGTGCTGGGCTGGTTGCTGGCCGCTGCTATAAGAGTGTGCGTAGGCTCTGCAACTGTTGCTGGTTTGACTGCTGCAGGCATTATTGCCCCTGTAATAATAAGTGCGGGCGTAAATCCTAACCTTATGGTATTATCCATCGGTGCAGGCAGCCTCTTCTTTTCTCATGTAAACGATTCAGGCTTTTGGATGTTTAAAGAATATTTTAATTTATCCTTAAAGGATACCCTGCGTTCCTGGTCAGTAATGGAAACAATCGTTTCAGTAATGGGTTTATTGGGCGTTTTACTTCTTGATGTATTATTCTGAAATCAAATAGGTATAAATAATTTCAACAATTGCAGCAGGTTCCTTTTCGATACTGATGCTCAATGCCTCCGCAGGAATTTCCAGAATTTCCAACTGCGACTGCAGCAGTGATGCTGGCATAAAATGTACGGGCCGCTGTTTCATACGCTCAATAATCGTTTCATAGCTGCCTCGTAAAAATATCCATACGGGTTTTGTCACACCCGTACTTAATACATTGCGGTATTTTTCTTTTAAGGCGGAGCAGGCAATGATGCCACCCTTCAAATGCATTTGTTGCTGTGCAAGACTATTGATTTGCTGCAACCATGCCGCCCTGTCCTCATCATTGAGTGCATGTCCTGCTTTCATTTTTTCTTTGTTGGCCTGCGGGTGAAAATCATCAGCATCAAAAAAAGGAATCCCCGTTTTTTGATGCAGTAGCTTCCCGATGGTTGTTTTTCCCGAACCTGTAACCCCCATGATATAAATAATTTGTCTGATCATTTGTTGTACATGTGAAACACGGCAAGATTGCGATACGTAGTATTATTAGGATCACGGCCCCGCCATACAACGATTTAAGGTCAATAACCCGGGTGGTCGTACATTCATCCCTTTGCCCTCGATTTGAGCGACCCTTTCTGATAATCTAAAGGTAATTATCCTTCGGAACTTAGGCAAGTAAGGAGAACTCAACCCAAAAAAGGGCACCGCCCCCGGGGTACGGCCGGTGGCTGACTCAGCTAGGTGGTACGGCACTGCAAAGTGCACTCAGCATCCTTTCTTCGAAATCGTACAGCGGTGTCCTGTTGCCCGGAATTTCATTTAGTTCGCAGCTTGCAGGAAAGTTAGAATTTTTGGGTCAGGAACTTTTTTTTTTCGCCGGTGTTGGTCTTATGACCAACGCCCTCAGTGCCGAAGATTATCCATCAACGCTTTCAATTTTTTTGCGGAACGTAATCAAATGTGAAAGGTTTCAAATCGCTCCACCGCCGCTGGGCTGCGTATTTGCTTCAGCGCTGCACCCGCATCTTTGCCAGGATACGGCTATCGCCATCCTGTCAATCCCGCCTACGGCGGCACCGATGCGGCTGAGGCGCTTCCACAAATACTGATGAGGTTTGACTCTTTTCCGATGCAGTTGTTGCAATAATAAAAATCCAGGCTACCACCCGTGAGGCGCCGCTGCGTGGTGTTTTCACCCGCAGCGTCAGCCCTATAAAATTGTCAAATTAGTTGCCATGTAGTGCGTCATCATCTTTTCGCCGGTGTTGGTCTTATGACCAACGCCTTCAGTGCCGAGGATTATTCATGAACGCTTTCCATCTTTTTTTCGCCAATGTTGGTGTTAGGGCCAACGCCTTTTATCACAAGGGTAACAGTGCAAAGCAATCACTCTTTTTTTTGGGAAAATATAAACTCCCGGAGTTTCATAATAGACACGCGTTAATAAAAGTAATTAATTTGATGTGCAGAAAGAGCATCAACGTTCGGTGATGCGATATTCGTCCGCCGTTGCACCACGAAAAGCGTTCGTCGTGGATGTACGACATGAAATTCGGATAAAGATATTGTGACGTGTCTTATTCGTCATCAGGCGCATTTACAATATTTTTCTTTTAAGCGCGAGTAGTTTTGTCCATTACCTGATTAAATGAAGCATTTATGAAAAAGTTCAAACCATTGATTCCGCTGATCATTTTACTTGTCAGCATGGGGTGTGAAAAACAATCTCCAGGATTGCCGCAAACTCCGCCTGTTGTCAACGAACCTCCTATAGTAGATGCAGGTGCCAGCATTAGGGTATTTCTGCCTGTAGATTCCGCCTTTCTATATGGCTCAGCAACAGATACTGAGAATAACATAGACAGCCGTAAGTGGAGACAGCTCTCCGGTCCACGCCAGGCAATCATTCAAACGCCGGATTTATTTAAAACGAAAATTTCACAACTTATAAAGGGAGAATACAGTTTTGAGTTGACGGTGATTGATAAAGGAGGATTGATGGGAAAAGATACCGCTAATATTGTTGTTGATTCTTTAGGAACTAACATTATGATTTTTAAGAACCTGGAGGCAATTTGCTGGGGACCTGAGTGCACGGTTGTGGTTGACACCTCAAATACAAATATTTACCGGAACCTGCCCATCAAAGTCTCCTTAAAATTGATGGATTCCGCCGTGTGGGTGGAAATTCCGCAAAAGAATTACTTCTTCTCTTCCAATGGTAAATATTTTTGGATTGAATGGTATGGTTTAGATGATTCAAAAAAATGGGAGGTGATGATTGTGTATTGATCCCAATTTTACGCCATCGTCTAGCGGAATCTCTTGATTTTATCGAGGAAGTTTTTTGCGTAAATGTCTTTTGCTTTTTGAGTGAGAAAGGATCGGTCGATCATGGCGACAACTTTGGGTTCGTTGCTTAGAAGGGTCTTGAAAACAAGATCGGTTCTTTTGGCAGGTAAGCCAATCCTTTCAGCTAGGGTAGTGAAATTCGATCTGCCGTAGCAGCCGTTTTTGGCGTAAAATTCGTCATCCATATCTCCGTCGTATAAGTCTAAAGCTGTATCGCCTTCCTGTGGGGTATGCAGCACTGTGCACATGAGGTCATAGGCCCTGGTTAACGTATAGTCGCCAAATGCTGATTGGATGAGTGAGAAGTTTTTGAGATGCGCATCGCCGTTGGAAAAAATATAATTGAAGAGCACCAATTTAAAAAATTCTTCTAATACAGGTGGGTAGGCTGCCACATGTTGTTTGATAAGCATGCCGATGTCGGCGTAGGTTCCTTTGTACTTATAATTTTCGCCATCATTGTTTTCCGTCTTTCCACTTATCTGTGCAAAGTCTTCCTGCAGGTGCCTGGTGCCATCTGGCCGCACATCGAAACGGCGGGTGATGTAGGCTGGCATGCCATCGTTGAAAAAAATAAGCGCATTGGCTGCCACCGGTATCTCAAAAACCTGGCTGGCGATCTGCATGGTCAGGTGTTCATTTTCCGGCGCCTGCTCATTCATCACGAGCCTGCCTGCGGGTGGAACAGGCTTGATAATGTATTCACCTCTTTCCCCGGTGATCTGCAATTCATTTTTTTCAAGCCGGAGCGAATATTTTAGTTGTACCCCGGATATGGACAGGCGTTTTGTTTTTTCTTGGTAATCCGGAAGATTTTGTTCTTTGGGTGCATCAAACAGCAATACATGGCTGACCTTTTTGCCATCAAAGAGTTTCTTGCGACATGTATTGCAGTAGCCATCTACATTGACCTTATAACATCCGTAGCAGATCATTTCTTTTCAATTAATTCTTTTACAGTAATGGCGCCGATCGTATCTTCTCCGGCGGTTTTTATTAGCCGTGTAAAATCATCTTTCTCATCAATCTTCAGCAGCCGGCATTGGATGTCTTTATTTATTCCTTCCGCTAACAGCCCGAAGAAAAAAGGAAACAGTTCTAACGACTCAAAATGTTGTCGTGACTTTGGGAGGCTTAGGCTAATAGAGTGTGCGGAAGCATCTTTAAAATACTCATCCGTGTAGGTGAACGTATAGTTAGCGGCTCCATTTTTTTGGACTATACCGGCTAACCGCCCGTTATTGTATACCGCTCCTTTTACCATTATCTATTCGTTTTCACGCGCATATCTATTTCCAGTCCCAATACCTCGGAAAGTTTAAGCAACGTTTTAAAAGACGGGTTGCCTTTGCCCTGCTCGATCAGGTGAATCGTTTTGATGGTGACCTGGCTAAAATCAGCCAGATCCTCCTGCCGGAGCTTTAAGAACTCGCGGCGTGTTTGAATCAATTTGCCTATTTCGGGAAGGTTCATATCGGTAATATATTACTCATTTTGATTAAAGTTAAGCCTTTTCCGGCGAATTTAGCAGAAATAGGTAATATATTTCTGAAATGCTGGTATAGGGGGGTGAGGTGGAGGATAAAAGGCGGAATCGGTAATATAATAGTAGTTCGGGGTTACAACGCCCGGAAGATAAAAGGAGATGTATGATTTCGTGATGGGTACTCATAGCGTGATTCATGGGGGAGGTTGGCCTGGTGGTTTGCGCATTGTGTTATCATTTTTACCGTGCGCTAAGTGGTTTATTTTTGTCAACCAAGTCATAACTTTTTTTGGATGAGCAGGTACATGTCCAGCCCTGCATTACCAGTGCTGATTTTTTCACTACTTCTTTTAAGTCTATTTTTTTGAAGGTTCAATTGAAAAAGCGATAGATTCATTTGTAGAAATTTCATCGACAGTGATGCAAAAATAAATGGGTAAAAGTCTCATTCCTCTTGCCGGGGTAGATAACAGTAAGGCTATTTCCGGCAAATTCTTTTAGCTTATTAAGGACAGATTCATATCTTCTAAAAGTCCCCATTTTTCTGTTTGTCTTAAATTGGTTCAACTTGTGTGTTATGGCAAATTGATAAAAATTGACAGACTTAGGTTTTTGTATACTGATAGCAAGCTCCAGAAAAGAGACCTGCTCGTTATCCCTTAAAAGCTCCAAATATGCCTCCTCTAATTCGACCATTTTTTTGGAAATTGTCTTGGTGAGTTCCAGAGCTAAAGGATGACTTTTCTTCACCTGCTTTTTAGTAGCATCCCAATATTTGGGTAAAAGATGAATGCCCGTATTTATTCTCTTATGATTTCTGCCTTGAGAACATCTGATCATCAGCAGTTTTTCTCCCTTCTTGTTTGGCTTGTAATCCAATTCCAGATTGAATGTTAGGTTCATGTTACAGTAAAATTTTAGTATGAAGAAATTACTGTAACATATCTGTAACAGGAGCAAAGAAAGGAGCAGAAAAGGATTTTTCCAAAAAAGTGTAACTTCTTGAAAATGAACAAGCTCCATATTTCTATGAAGCCTTTTGTGACCGCGTTAGGATTCATATCCCTCCCTGGAACCTACGCCAGATAAGCCTTTCACAAGCCAGCAAAACTCTACTCACCGAATTACTCACCTAATTATTTAGTTGATTTCACTCGCTTTTGGCGATCTGGGAACTCAATAATTTTCACAATTTGGCCGACACCTTTTAGGTTTGACATCTAATGCCGGAAGATTTCCTTCATTGAAATTAAGGGGTAAAATTCCCTTGAAAATCCCCTTTTTTTATGTTGATAACTTTTTCCTTTTTCCCCTATCTTTATTCCCGAACTACAAGTTGAACATATAACATATTGAGTTAGCGAAAGCTGTTTACTGAGTTTCAGAAAACCGCCTGTTCGCCTACGCTTTGCGTAGGCACGGTTTATTGCGGAGTCGGGATCGTCGTCCCTCTGAAGTGGTAATACGGTGTTCCACGCTATTTTTGTTATTAGTCACTACTTTAAGTACATACTTTCCAGGTATCTGCATCTGAATTTTTCATCAACGCCTATGCCTATGAGATCGAACCGGCTACCTGGGCGATGCTCTCCATCGCAAACCAGTTTCTATGTAAAACTTTCCGAGGTCATTCGTGGTTTGACCCTTGTATATACACCGTGAGCCCTCGTTGCTAAACTCACAACTGGTAATTCATGACTCATAGCATCCTTTTCGAAATTATAACAGCGTTCCATCAATACGGATCAGAAGAATAAGTTCATTCTTTCCGGGTATCAGCATCTGAATTTTTTATAAATGCTTACGCACATGAGGTCGGACCGGCTACCTGGGTTATGCTCTGCATAGCCAATCAGTTTCTGTGGAATAACTTTCCGAGGAAATTTAATCAGTTAGATGTTGATGTTTATTATAATCAGGAATTTACTCTAAACTTAGAAGGCTTCAGATTACAATATTATCATTACTTTTTACAAATTTGTTCAGGATTGTTTGTCCCGAACGGGTCATCCTGTTATTTCTAAAAATATGCATTGCCCTTACCATATCCTCAAAGAGAATCAGTGATCTGCCTTTATTACAATTCATGAAACTGTTCTTCTCAATGAAAGAAAGTTGCGTGCCATAAATATGTAATAATGCTTCATCTTTTTCCGAAAAGCAATCATATAATTTATTATTTGAAAAAATAAGCAATGGGCCCATTGTACTTTCATCTTTGCCGCCACGTAGCATGACCAATATTTGTCCTTTATGATCTTTGACTGAAGAGTTGGTTATCTTTATTTTTTCTGTATTATAATACCCCCGATTATCGGTTTCATTATTCAGTTTGAACAGAACGCCGGCTCCTTTGGCGAACGAGCAATTATTGACAATAATACTGTCTGAAACACTTGTCTTGGCGGCAGTAAAAAAGTTTGCCTTTAGATTTGTAATGCTGCAATTATTCATGATGAGATTTGAATGATTGCCATTCCCGGAAGTATCTGTGGTGATAAAAGTACCAACCCCAACAGAAGTCAGATCAAGATTTACATTTGTGATTCGTAATTTTTTGCCTGCTTTCAATAAAATGAAAAAATCTGCATCATACGATTGCATCGAAAATTTGATGATTGCTTTTAGGTTACTTGTAATTATCACATCGTTGGAAATGATTAATGGACCATTAAAAACATATTCAGTTCCCGTTAAATTAATCACCAGATCCAGGTTTCTATGCTCTGCCAGCAATTGTTCTATTTCTTTAGCTGTCCTACAATCTTTTTTAATTTCTTTGACTGACTGAGAGTTATTATTTCCGTACCATTTTGCACCTGTCGTTGAAAAAATATCCCGTTTGGTTTCCTGTAGCCGTTTTAAATGCCCATATCCGGGTTTGTTGGGAAGGGAAGAAGTTAGTCTGGACCGACTTGCTAGTTTTAGCGAATCACTTATAGAATGGGACGAATGGATAATCCTTTCAGGAATTGGGAGCTGAGCGGCCTTATTCCATGTAAAGAAGCTTTTTGTAAAGCCACTTTTAATAGTAATATTGAAAACGTCACTTACCAGATTGCCAGAAAAAGAAATCCCACTGATGTCATCGTAAATATTACATAGCTGTGGGTCTTTAGAGTTGTAGAAAATATTATTTTTGAAATGAACTTTACTTGGGGGAACTGATCTTTCAGCATCGCTTCCTTCACAAAAACTTATCGGGGCACACTCAATAAAACTGTTATTGGCAACAACCGCATCAGTAACGGCTACATAACGGTTAGCCGGCGAATTTGGTACTCCGTTCATTATGGATAAGGGAGATCGAAATCCCGTACCCAGGCATTGGTAAAAATAGTTATTCACCACCCACTGTCCTTTGTTAATGATCCGCACCCCACCCGTACCCTTTCTATTGTTACCTAAGAAAACGTTGTTTTCAATAGTATTAAAATCACCATGCCTTAGTACCACAGCACCCTGGCATTCTTTAAAAACGTTATTGCGGATAACATTATGGCCGGATTTAATTGAAATAATTTCTGCTTCACCATCACAGTTTTCAAAAAAATTGTCAGTGATTTGAGTATTGGAGTTGAATTCGCAATGTTGTGAAACCCCTACACGGATAATTTCACCAGCATTGGAAGCAAGGGGTAGTCTCACACCAAAATAATTATGATCAATCGAATGAAAACTTTCCCTACTTCTTTCATCATCCATTATTACAGCGAGCAATACGCCAAGATTTTTTTTATTTAAGAAACTGCAATGGTCCAGGCGGTTGTTTTTCCCATAAAAAGCCACCCAGTAATTTTCTTCTAACCGCTTAGGGTTATTAAAATCGTTAATAACAGTGTTTGTAACCCGGCAATTGTTCGCAAGTTGGTCTTTATCGATGCAAAATTTAATGACCGCATCATTTCCTGCGAAACCGTTTGCAAAGTACAGGCCATCAACAATAATGTAAGTGCCGCCCAGTTTTAAATTTGAATTTCCAGTCATGAAAACTTTCCCTGCTGTTTCTGCTTTAAAAGTAATAGGCAGTCCTTTTGTGCCCGTGCAGTTTAAAGACAGTAGTACATTGTTCCATTCCCCATTTCGGAGTATTATAACGTCACCCGGTTTTGCTTGTTGATTTGCCGTTATAAGTTCATTCATGTTAGTTACTAAAATGGTTTTTGCCTGGGAAGTAAAACTTAACAGTAACCAGCACTTGATTATTAATATTCTTAACAGCATAATTTATTTTTTTCGATTAATGGTAGGTTTTAGTTTTTGTGAAGATTCTCTTATAAATAGTTTAGGTTTCAAAACTTCTTCTACTTTACTCATGTCTTCATGATGGTGCATGGTTTCTATCAGTAGTTTTGCAGCTGCCTTTCCCAACTCAAAAGAAGACATGTCAACACTAGAGATTTGAGGTGTGACAAGGCTTACAACTGGTTCATTATTAAACCCAATCAGGCCGATATCTTCTGGCATCCTTAATCCCTTTTCTTTAATAGCCAACATAGCACCAATGGCCATCCTGTCGCTGATGGTGAAAATTGCATCAGGTCTTTTTTTCAGGGCGAGTAACTCCTGAGTAGCAAAAAATGCATAGTCCTGGTTAAAGTCGCAATGAATAATAAGATCATCATCTTTTTTAATTTTGTATTTTTTTAAGGCATTTAAATAGCCCTCCACCCGGCTGTTGCTAATTCCTAAATTCTTAGGGCCGGCTAAAATAGCGATGCGTCTGTAACCCTGTTCCAGTAAATGTTCTGTCGCAATACAACCACCATTTTCATTATCCAGTCTTACACTTGGAGCCACCAGGTCTGGTGTAACACGGTCAAACACCACCATAGGTATATTTCTTTCCTGTATTTTTTTAAAATGATCGAATGATTTTGTTTCGCTGGAAACAGATATAATAAATCCATCTACCAGGCTCTCCAGCAATCGCCTGGTATTCACCATTTCTCTGCCAAATGATTCATTGCTCTGGCATACCATTACTGTATATCCTGCTTCTAATGCAACTTCATCAATACCTTTTACCATCATAGATAAAACATAATCCAGGTTAGGCACAATTACGCCAATGGCGTGTGTTTGTCTTTGTTTGAGGCCAAGAGCCAGCCTGTTTGGTTGATAATTTAGTTCTTTGGATAATTCCATTACCGCTTTTTTGGTATCACCATTTACATCGGCCGCATTTCTCATAGCTCTTGAAACTGTGGAGATGGAAATGTTTAATTTCCTCGCAATGTCTTTTATTGTAGCTGGTTTATCCATTAGCAAGTCTTTTGAAAAGTAAAGCTACTGTTTAAAGTATTGCGGGAATGCCGGCATCGTTACCGGTATCGTTATCGGTCCTTGTAATTTCGTATGTCACTAACGTTTTTGGTTTTTTTAAGAAGTTATCTAACAAATGGCCGGATTATTTACAATTTTTAATTGAGGTAAAAAATTGGAAGCTGGTTATAGCCCCTTAATATTACCATATCAAGCTGGCCGTATAAGAATTGATTACTCTAAACAGATGTTGGAATATTAACTTCCTCATTGTTATACAGCTTTCTTCCGAGTATAAAATATTTAAGCTCTTGAAATAACATAAACATAATGAAAGGAAAAGTAGCTATAGTAACCGGCGGTTCAAGAGATATTGGCAGACAAGTTTCTTTAAAGCTTGCAGCAACAGGAGCGAAAGTTTGTGTCAATTATTTTGGTAATAGAATTTTGGCTGATGAAACAATACAATTAATAAAAGATGCAGGTGGTGATGCTATTGCTGTTTATGGAGATATTACAAAAGCAACAGATGTAAAAACGATGGTGGAATCATGCGTTGCAGCTTATGGTAACATTATTCATACTCTGATAAATGTTGCCGGTGGTTTAATGGGCCGTAAAGTTTTGGCAGATATTGATGAAGACTTTTGGGATGCCGTAATGAATGTAAACCTGAAATCAGTTTACCTGGTTACTAAGGAAGTTGTTCCTTATATGACAGAAGGTGGCGCCATTGTAAATTTTTCATCACAGGCAGCAAGAGATGGTGGTGGATTTGGAGGTGCAGCATATGCAGCTGCTAAAGGTGGCGTCCTTACGTTAACAAGAAGTCTTGCCAAGGAACTAGGACCCAAAGGCATCCGGGTAAATTGTGTTTCTCCCGGGATGATCAACACTACTTTTCATAACACCTTTACAAAGGCAGAA
>JAYSYY010000117.1:0-2778 GCA_043727215.1 Chitinophagaceae bacterium
CTGATTTTCCCGGCATACTGGCAGAGTATTCCGAAATGGAATTTTACCGCGCAGAAGCAAAGGAACGAGGTTTTAATGTGGCAGGTACAGCAGCAGAACATTACAACAAAGCCATCACCGCTTCTATCATCTTCTGGGGTGGTACAGCTGCAGATGCTGCAGCCTACCTGGCCAGGCCTGAGGTAGCATATGCCACTGCCGCAGGTACATGGAGACAAAAAATCGGCACCCAAAAATGGATAGCTTTATACAATCGTTCTTACGAGGGTTGGCTCGAACTCCGGAGGTTAGATTACCCGGTTTTACCTGCTCCGGTTGGTGCCAGATCGGGCTTTCCTAACAGGCTGACTTATCCTGCAAATGAGCAACAGTTAAATGGTGAAAATTACACTGCTGCGTCAACCGCTATTGGTGGCGACAGAGTGGAAACCAAACTATTCTGGGATAAATTTTAACCTGATTGGGTTATAGAAATACTTAAAAAAGAGGTTGTCTCATAATTGGGCAGCCTCTTTTTTTTATAGCTTATTCTTCGGCGGTGTTACCCGGCAATAGCAACCGGAAACAGCTTTGGGTTAAAATTAGCCGGCTGTAGTTTTGCATGTTGATTCAACCAAAAATTGATGTATTAATCCTCTCTTCGCTTTTGAGTGGTTTGGGTGCGGGTAACCATTATATTGACGAAAAATGACACGGAAATGTCAACGCCCCATTTTGGTGCTGGTGATGCCCGCAGCGACTACCACGCTTTTCTCCTGTATAAAAGACAGGGAAGTCATCTCTACAGAAATAGGCATAATACAGAATTAAATACCAGCGGGGTAGAAAGACAGTGGTGACTTTTTATGTGACCCTATTTTAATCTCCCCTGTTCTTCCTCTGAAGCGGTACGCCTCGTCCTTTTATCCTTTAGTTTATTGTTTCCAAAATTATAGGAGTAAGTCAATTTAAAAGTTCGGAAATTAAAAGCCACATTGAAGGCCGAGTATATATTTTCAGATGGTATGTTAGTTACAGTCTTAAACACAGATCCATTAAATATATTGTCTACTGCAAACCTAAGCCTGCTTTTATCATTCCTGAACTTTTTTTGTATTCCATAATTGATTAACCACATCGGGCTTACCACGGCTGCACCGAATAAACTTTTTGACTGGTAAGATCCTGAAATTTCCATACTGTAGTTGTGAGGAAGTCTAAAGTTTTGTGCACTGTTGAAGCTATAATTCTTTTGCTCTGCACTGAACGGCCCTTTGCTAAATACTGCACTCAACTTCTGCCAGTTTACCATTATATTATTTTGCATATTCCACCAGCTGGTAATTTTAAAAGGCAGGGAAAAGCTGATATTGGCTGTCTTCGTATTTTCTAAATTTTCTGCGGCAAAGATTTGCCTATTGTCAGCAGAAGTTTTAGCCTGATAACTGGCTATTGAACCATTTTCATTTGTATAGGAAAGAGAAAAAACAAAACTCTTAAAAATATAGTCTGCTTTGTAAGTATCGGAAAAAGCAGGCTGTAAGCCGCTATTTCCTGAAAAGAAGGTGTAAGGATCTATAAAAATAACGAATGGCGCCATATCCTTAAAAGTGGGCCGGGTAATACGGCGGATATAGGATACGTTCACTGAATTATTATCATCCAGTTTATGACTTACAAACAGGCTGGGGAAAAATCTACCGTATTTCCGATCGATGATATTTTGCTGTTGAGCCGATCCCAGGTTGGAACTGGTGTATTCATATCTTAAGCCCAGTTTTACATCTATATTCTCGGTAGCCGCTATACTGAATGAAGTGTACAACGCTGCAATATTTTCCTTTAAATGAAAGTTTGAAGTAAGCTCCGGGTCTTTCATCCAGTTGCTCTGCCGGAATGTTTCCACTGATACATCGTTGGTAAATTCAGACAAGGCCAGTTTGGCGCCGGCTTCTAAGTTCATCTTCTTACTTAGTCGTTTTTTGTAATCAATTTTTAATGCCCAGATTATAAAAGGGGTTAGCTTCCTGCTACGGGTAAGTTCATTGCCTAACCCTGCACCACTTCCATCGAAATAATCATTGATGTAATCATTAGGATTGGTATACTTATAATACAGGTAATCGAGGTCGGCGCTAATGTTTTCTTCTGATTTAAAATCATGTGAAAAATTGATATTAGCCATAAAATGCTTCCACTGGTTCACCTCTGTATTGGTGATTGAAACCGATGTATCCCTGGTACTATTTTTTGTGATGAAAAGATTATTATAAGCCGTCATATCCCACCGTCTGAGATAACCTCCTACTATAGCCCCGACAATTGTTTTTGAAGATAGCCGGATATCCATTCCCAAATGTGCAATCTGTTGCCCTTCCTCCGTATGCCTTTCTGAATGCGACTCGTTTGCGGTATACACCGATTGGGCAGTAAGGCTATGAAAGAAATCCCAATTCTGCAGTTCGTTTTTCCACGTAAAAGAATAGTCGCCGAACAGGTTTATTTTTTTGTTTCGGTAATTAAAATTCACTGCACCTTGGGGTGAATAGCCATTGCCATAACCCATGGTTAAAGAAGAAGAGCCATTGAATCCCTTGTCAGGATTGTCAAGCATTACAATATTTATGAAGCCGGCATTACCCTCTGCATCAAAGTTGGCCGGAGGGCTGGTTATTAATTCAATGCGGTCGATATTAGAAGCGCTCATGCCACTAAGCATTTGTACTGCTGCATCCATGGGCAGGTAACTCACTTTACCGTTTATCATTAAGACAACCCCATTTTTCCCATTCAGAGCGA
>JAYSYY010000118.1:0-60308 GCA_043727215.1 Chitinophagaceae bacterium
TGATTTGGTGATTTGGTGATTTGGTGATTTGGTGATTTGGTGATTTGGTGATTTGGTGATTTGGTGATTTGGTGATTTGGTGATTTGGTGATTTCAAGTCTGAAGGATTTGCAAGTAACAACAAACTTCCAAACAATATTCAACAATCCTTCAACAATCCTTCCACATTATACCTTTCAACTTCAACCTTCCATCCTTCCTTAACCGCCATACATTTCCGGGTTCAAAGCCCGTGGGCTCCACATTTCCAAAAACGACTGCACTTTTGAAGTGTTATAACTTTTTTTGCCATCCTCCAGGTATTCACTGTTCTGGGTGTGAATGCGTTCTCCTTTCTCATTAAGAATAATGAAGACCGGAAATCCGAAACGTTGTGCGTTACCATATTGGTTAAATATTTTTTTGTTCTGGTTTTCTTTGCTCCAGTTTAAGTGGTATAAAATGAAGCCTGCATTAATAACCGAGTCTAATTTAGGTGTTACTTTCGAAAGACGGGCAAATTCGATACACCAGCTGCACCAGTTGCCACCGGCCTGGATCAGGACATATTTTTTTTGGGCAGCAGCCTTTTGTATTACAGCCGCCAGTTCTTTGGCAGCATCCGCTTCGGGGTGGTATAACTGCCCTGGCTGCGCATGAACCATGGACAAAATGATCATCATTACCAGGAATAAAAAACTCTTTTTCATCACAAACCGGGGTTTATTTTTTTGGATATAATTTAACTGAACCGCAACCCGCGGTTTTTGCAAAGATGTTGTATTTATCTATCCGAATCATAATATAGATTGTGAAAATTGATTCACTTGTTTTGTAAGCAACCTGGGTAACATCGGCCTCTTAAAAAAATAAGAGGAAACTATTTATCTATTATTTCAAAACCTCTTGATACCGCATTTCCTTGTTCATCCGTGAGGGTAAGCTGCTGTTTCCCGGCAGGGGGACTGACTGCCAGTTGATGAAATCTTTCAGTGATACCGAGAAATGCTGGTATGTACAATTCTATTTGCCTGACCCTGTTAATATGTGCAAATAAAAAATACCCCATGCGGGGCATTGATATTTTTAAATTACCTGGTTCCGGAGCAAGTCTTCAAATTCATCCTTTCTGCGGATAAGTTGTGCCTTACCATCTTTTATTAAAACTTCTGCGGGTTTCAGCCTGCTGTTAAAATTACTGCTCATCTCGAAACCATATGCCCCTGCATTGTGAAACACGAGGAGATCCGTTTCCCTGACTTCTGTGATTTTGCGGTCCGTAGCAAAAGTGTCTGTTTCACAGATGTTACCTACCACCGTGTAAATCTTTTCCGGGCCTGAGGGGTTGCTGATGTTTTCTACCTGGTGAAACGCGTCATAAAACATCGGGCGTATCAGGTGGTTGAAACCACTATTTACACCTACCAGTACAGTGTTATTATTTTCTTTAATCACATTGACTTCAGTAATAAAATACCCGGCAGCACTTACCAGGAATTTTCCAGGTTCCAGCCAAACCTGCAGGGGTTTTCCGTTTGGATTGGGGTTGTTTGCAAAAGCCCGGGTGATCCTTTCCGCCAGCAGGGGAATGTCGGTTTCCCCGTCACCTTCTTTATAAGGCACTTTAAATCCGCCACCAAGATCTATTGACCTGAGTTCGTTGAAATGAGGAATAATATCAAACAATACTTCTATTCCTTTTACAAACACCTCTGCATCTTTGATATCACTACCGGTATGAATGTGCAAATTCTGGATAAAAAGATTATAGGTTTTAACAAGGGATAAAATTTTACCCAACTGTTCCACAGGTATTCCAAATTTGCTTTTATCGTGCCCGGTAGAAATTTTTAAATTGCCCCCAGCCATAATATTGGGCCGAAGGCGGATACCGACCGGGTAGCTGTGCCCGTATTTTTTTCCGAACTTTTCCAGGTTACTCAGGCTATCGATATTGATGTGCACGCCGAGGCTTTGCGCTTCCTCAATTTCTGAAAAATGAATGCCGTTGGAAGTGTATAAAACATCAGGCGCATCAAAGCCGGCCATCAATGCCATCTTTACTTCATTGATGGAACTGCAATCCACACTGCAGCCGATTTTTTTAATGTGTTTGAGGATATTGATATTGGTTAATGCTTTACAGGCAAAAAAGATCTTTGTATCACAGTTGCTGAAGGCGGAGGTGAGTTTGTTGTATTGTTCCGTTATTTTTTCTGCATGGTAAACGTACAGGGGGGTTCCAAATTCTGCTGCGATACCAGTCAGCTGCTGCGGGCTAAGGTTAGGCATTTACTTATTGAATTGTGTTTTTTGCTTAAAATAAAAAAGGCATCCATGTAAATGCAATGCCTCAGATAAAATACCAGTTAAATTTTATCAGGCTTCTTCTCCATCCTTGTTATCTTCCTCTATTATTTGGGAAATTTCCATTTCTTCATCCACTGCTGGTTCATCCGTTTCTTCATTTTCCTTAACATTATCATCTTCAGCAGGTAATATTGTTGCTACTTGCACGGTTTCTTCTGAAATAACGATGCCTGTATTGATAGTCTCTTCTGTTATAATTACTTCGGTGATCCGTTCTTCCTGCTGGCCAAACTCGTTGGTAACCGGCAACTCGGCTTCTTCTTCTTCCAGTGGTTGCCCACCCAGGATACCTGTGACAGCGGTGGCTTTTTCAAATTGCTCCATCAATACCTCGCTGATCTTGGGCAGTTCATCGGCACTGTTGATGCCAAAATAATCCATAAAGGATTTTGAAGTGGAGTAGATCAGTGGTTTTCCTACGGCATCTTCGTTTCTGCCGGAGATGATCACCAGGTCTTTCTCCAATAGCTTCTGCACCGCATAATCACAATTCACACCACGTATACTTTCGATCTCACTTTTAGTGATTGGTTGTTTGTAGGCAATGATCGCTAATGTTTCCAGGGCGGCAGTTGATAGTTTTTTTATGAATTTGTCGCCGTTGATCAGTGCGACCGTTTTATGATACTCCGGTTTGGTAAGAAACTGCCAGCCCCCACCACTCTGCTTTAATTCAAAGGCATAAAATTCTGAATCGTATTTTTCTTTTATCCCTTCAATGGCTGCTTCCACCTGCTCCATGCTGGCCCGATCTGCAATAAAACCCAGCGCATTGTTCACATATTCAGTCACCTCCGGTGATGTCAATGGTTTATCACTGGCAAAGATGAGGGCTTCAATGTGTGGAATTATTGTACTTATTTCCATGGAATTAATTCGATAATTTGATGATTTGAAAATTTGATGATGGGTAGCTCTATTCATAACGCAATTGCAATCGGCTAATCATCAAATTATCAAATTGGCTAATTGACTTAACCCTGCAACGCCGCCGCTCCGCTCACGATCTCCGTTAATTCTGTGGTGATGGCTGCCTGCCTTGCACGGTTATAACTAATCTTCAATGCCTTCAACAATTCATTGGCATTATCGCTTGCTTTATCCATCGCTGTCATACGGGCGCCATGTTCACTTGCATTTCCATCTAATACTGCTTTGTATAACTGGGTATTCAGGATCTTTGGCATCAGTTCCGCGATCAGGACTTCCTTACCGGGTTCGTAAATGAAGTCCGCTTTTTTGGTACTTTGGGTATTAACCACCTTTCGAACGGGTAGAAAGGGTTCTGCGATGAACTGCTGGGTGGCAGCATTTTTAAATTCGCTGAAAACCAGTTCCACTGCATCCACTTCTTTGTTGGCGAAGGCATCCATGGCATATCGCGCTGCGGCCTGCACTTTTTCGAAACTAAGTCCGGTGAAGATCTCCCAGAAATCGGGAACTACTTTATAATTGTTTTTGCTAAAGTGTTCAAAGGCTTTTTTGCCGATCGGCAATACCTGCACATTTCCTTTTGCCTGCTGTTCAGTATATTTTTCCTTAATAACCTGTTTGGTTAATTTGATCAGGTTACTATTATAACCACCACAAAGGCCACGATCACTGGTAACTACGATAACCAGTACTTTCTCTATGGGCCTTTCAGCAGCCAACGCCAAAGAGACTTCTCCGTCACTGTTGCTCACAATGTTCCCGAGCATTTCCTGTAGTTTGTGTGCATAGGGCCTCATTTGGGTAATGGCATCCTGGGCACGGCGAAGTTTCGCTGCGCTTACCATTTTCATCGCCTTTGTTATTTGTTGCGTACTCTGTACACTCTTAATCCTTACCCTTACCTCTTTTAATGCACCGCTCATGGTAGTAAATTATAATATTAAAACGATAATTGGCTGTTTTGGCCAGTCCAAGCCATTTTTAGAGCGGCAAAGGTAGGGCAAATGCCGTAAAATACGTGATGAAAAAATGTTTGGAAACCTCCTTTCCTTTCGGGGTGCCGATGCCCGTAATCGCTAGGATTAGTTAGAAATAGTCCATCAGCCAGGCATGAATTCTCGCTCAGGTGCAAATACCCGCTCTTAAATCCAGCTATTTGCTAACCCAAGTTATTCGTACCTTTGCCAGCCCCTGTCAATTTGGCGATCACAGATCCGTAGCATCATATTTGGGCAGGCAAGAACAAACCAACTGAATTATAGAAATTTTCAATCATACAACTTATGTTAGGAATCATTTCCAAAATCTTCGGAGGCAGCAAAAGTGAAAAGGACGTCAAGCTGATCCTGCCTATGGTGGAAAAAACCAATCGCTATTTTGCAGAATACCACTCGCTCAGCAACGACCAACTCCGGAACAATACCCTATTGTTTAAGGAACGGATCAGGGTGCACCTTACAGAAATAGATGAAGCGATTGCCAGCAAAAAGGCCCACGCAGAAAATCTGCCGGTAACGGATATCAATGGAAGAGACACTATATATAAAGAGGTGGACGAGCTCAAAAAAGAGCGGGATCAGAAGATAGAAGAGATACTAAAAGAAATACTACCGGAAGCATTTGCCACTGTAAAGGAAGCCAGCCGTCGTTTTAAGGAAAATGAAGTGTTGGTGTCCGGGGCAACCGACCTGGACAGGGAACTGGCGGCCAAAAAGAACAGCATACTTATTGTTGGGAATGAATCCCATTATAAAAATACCTGGACGGCCGCCGGTGGAACGGTTACCTGGAACATGGTGCATTATGATGTGCAGCTTATTGGTGGTTCCGTACTGCATTCCGGTAAGATCTCTGAGATGGCTACTGGTGAGGGTAAAACGCTGGTGAGCACATTACCTGCCTACCTGAATGCCCTGGCAGGGGAAGGGGTACACATCGTGACTGTGAACGATTACCTCGCCCGCCGGGATAGTGAATGGAACGGCCCCATCTTCGAATGGCTCGGTCTTAGGGTGGACTGCATCGATAAACATGATCCCAATAGTGATGCACGGCGCAACGCTTATAACGCGGACATCACCTATGGTACCAATAACGAATTTGGTTTTGATTACCTGAGGGATAACATGGTGCATTCACCTGATGAAATGGTACAACGCAAACACCATTTTGCGATGGTGGATGAGGTAGATAGTGTCTTGATCGATGATGCGCGAACGCCATTGATCATCAGTGGTCCTATCGGGCATAGTGACAACACACAGCAGTTTTTTGATCTTAAACCAAGAATTGAAAAACTGGTAGAGGCGCAAAAACACGCAACCAATCAATATTTGATTGAAGCGAAGAAAAAAATTGCAGAAGGGAACGATGATCCCAAGGACAGTGGATTGGCTCTAATGAGAGCCCACAGGGGTTTGCCCAAGAGCAGCGCCCTTATCAAATTCCTGAGTGAACCAGGTATGCGGGTCAAATTGCAGAAGAGCGAGAACTATTACCTCGCAGACCAGCAAAAAGAAATGCCGAAGGTGGATGCCGAACTTTATTTTAGTATAGATGAAAAAAATAACCAGGTAGAACTCACAGACCAGGGTATCCAGCTTATCACGCGGAATGGTGAAGACCCGGATTTTTTTGTGATACCTGATATCGCTGTGAAACTGGGAGAGATAGACCAGACGGATCTTACTGCAGAAGAAAAGCTCCAGAGAAAAGAGAATCTTATCAATGAATATTCTTTAAAAGCGGACCGCCTGCATACGCTACAGCAATTACTGAAAGCTTATACCTTATTTGATAAGGATGTGGAATACGTGGTGATGGATGAAGCCGTGAAAATTGTAGATGAGCAAACCGGCCGTATCCTGGACGGCAGAAGATATTCCGATGGATTGCACCAGGCCATTGAGGCCAAGGAAAATGTGAAGATCGAGGCATCTACCCAAACCTATGCAACAGTCACTTTGCAGAACTACTTCAGGATGTACCATAAATTATGTGGTATGACCGGTACTGCAGAAACAGAAGCTGCCGAGTTGTGGAGCATCTATAAACTGGACGTGGTTTCTATTCCAACCAACGTAAAGGTTATCAGGAAAGATGACCAGGATATGGTATTTAAGACCAAGAGGGAAAAATACAAAGCAGTAATAGAACAGGTAGAAGAAAATATCCGAATAGGCAGGCCAACCCTGGTGGGTACTACGTCAGTGGAAGTGAGTGAATTGCTCAGCCGGATGATGAAACAAAAAAATATTACACACAATGTACTAAATGCCAAACAGCACAGCCGGGAAGCCCAGGTGGTTGCGGAAGCTGGTATGGCATCCGCGGTTACTATTGCTACCAACATGGCTGGACGTGGTACCGATATCAAACTTGGCCCAGGCGTAAAAGAAGTGGGTGGCCTTGCTATCCTTGGTACAGAGCGCCATGAAAGCCGAAGGGTGGACAGGCAGTTGAGAGGCCGCGCTGGTCGCCAGGGAGATCCCGGTAGTTCCACCTTTTTTGTTTCGCTCGAAGATGACCTGATGCGTATGTTCGGTAGCGAACGTATTGCCGGCCTGATGGACAGGATGGGTTATAAAGAAGGGGAAGTGATCCAGCATAGTATGATCACTAAGAGCATTGAAAGGGCGCAGAAAAAAGTAGAGGAAAATAACTTTGGTATAAGGAAGCGTTTGCTGGAGTATGATGATGTGATGAACAAACAAAGGAACGTTGTTTACGGTAAACGGAACCATGCTTTGTTTGGAGAAAGACTTGCGCTGGATCTGGACAATGCGTTTTATTCCGTGGCAGAAGGCCTGGTGAACTCATTCAAGGAAATGGGGGATCTCGAAGGGCTGAAGCTTGCTACGATCATGCATTTTGGTATCGATACGTCCATCACAGCAGAGGAATTAAATAAAGATTCAACGGCCCAACTTGCAGAACAATTATACGCTGAAGCAATTACCCATTACAACAAGAAAAAAGAGAACCTTGCCCAGCAGACGATGCCGATTATCAGCAACATTCGCAGGGAGCAGGGAAATCATATTGAAAATGTGGCGGTGCCATTTACGGATGGTAAAAAAGCCATCCAGGCCCTGGCGAACCTTGATAAATATTTCGCCAATAAGGGTATGGAACTCGGTGAGTCTCTGGAGCGCACCATCACCCTTGCCCTAATTGATGATGCATGGAAAGAACATCTTCGTTCTATGGATGATCTCCGCCAGAGCGTACAAACAGCAGGATATGAGCAGAAAGATCCTTTGGTAATTTATAAGATCGAGGCATACAACGCCTTTAAGCAAATGGATGACCAGGTTAATAAAGAGGTTGTGAGTTTTCTATCCCATTCCGGAATTCCCATGGAGCAGACAGAATCTGGTAAAATCAAGGAGGGTCGTGAAACTAAGACAGATATGAGCAAAATGAACGTGAACAAGGCGGAGATCGATGCGGCAGGAAATGATTACAGTGCAAATGAAAAAGACTATTTTGATCCATCGACGCCGGTAAAACAGGCACCGGTGAGGGTAGAGCCAAAGATCGGGCGAAATGACCCTTGCCCATGTGGAAGCGGTAAGAAATACAAGCAGTGTCATGGGAAGGAGGCGTAGGTAGAAGTTAGGAATAAGAAATCAGGAATTAGGAATAAAAAAGTAAGAGCATTCATTTTGGTGGGTGCTCTTTTACATTTTCTGCGAATTGCCAAGCCGTCCAGGTATTGAAAAGATCATTTTCAATTGCAAAAAAAGTTTTGAATATTGCCCGGCCTTCAGGCCGGGGATAGAGGAATTAATAATTTTGGGGCTTTAGCCCTTTACCATATAAGAAATTTGTTATGCCACCAAAAGCATTTTTATTCGACATGAACGGAACCATGATCAATGACATGCACTTTCATGAAAAAGCATGGTTCGATATTTTAAATGAAGACCTGGACGCCAATATGACCATGGCCGATACCAAAAAACACATGTATGGAAAGAACGAGGAATTATTTGTTCGTGTTTTTGGTGAAGGTACTTTTACGCAGGAGCAGATGGATGTTTTTTCAATGAAGAAAGAACTCAGGTACCAGGAAGCTTTTTTGCCGCATTTAAAATTGATTGACGGCCTGGATAATTTCCTGGAAAAAGCCCATCAACAAAATATTGCGATGGCCATTGGCACAGCTGCAAGCCCCTTTAATGTGAACTACCTGCTTGACAATATCCCTGTAAAAAAATATTTTGGCGCCATTATCACAGCAGATGATGTACCCACCAGCAAGCCAAACCCCGAAGTATTTTTAAAATGTGCAGATGAGCTGGGAGTTGCTTATGAAGATTGTATTGTTTTTGAAGATTCTCCGAAGGGTGTGGAAGCAGCGCTGAAAGCAGGGATGAAAGCAGTCGTGATTAAGACTTATCATGAGGAACATGAGTTTGTTCATTTGGATAATGTGCTGCTTTTTGTTGATGACTACTACGATGAACGGTTAAATGCTTTATTAGCCTGAATTAAATGATAATGGTTTCAGCCATCCTTAGCCGGGTGGCTTTTTTTATGCGCCTTATACAGGGGTTTATGTTTTCGCTTTAAAAAAAAGGGGGAATTAAACTAATAAAGGGTTAAAACACCACTTCAGATTTCAATGGACTCATGTAGCTTGTCATCCCTGGCCTCGCAATTGGATTAAAAGAAATAAAATTAATAATCTGAAAGACCTTTGAAGATGAATTTAGCAACAAGGCTTCGTAATATTCGGGAGGCATATAATCTAACTCAAGCAGAAATTGCTTACAAATGTGACATAAGCCTTCTGCATACGGGCAAATAGAAAGAAAAGCTGAGTCAGCAAGTTACACGACATTACATAAAATAGGAACTGCAATTGGTATATCCATTTCCTTTTTAATGGATATTGACAATCCAGATCTTTTAGAAAAACAAGTTATAGCTTGTTTGAAAGAAAAAGATATTTTTTCAAATTTACCTAATCAAAAATAACTCTGCCAATCAAACTTCGAAGCATAATAGCAGGACATTAAGCAACCCTGTAACTAAAGACAAAACTTCGAGAGAATATGAAAACGCAAAAATCTTTTGATGGGCTTGAATAAATTCTGACCACTTTGCCCTTTTAAAATAGCAAGGTAAGACACACAGTTGAAGTGTGCTAGAAGTCCAAAAACTTCTTCAACAAAACTTTTAATTCTACATTAATGAAAAAAATTATCTTAGGGTTGTCGTTACTATTATGTTTGTGTAATTGTTTTGCTCAAGGCGAAGCAACACAAGAATATCTTGACAAATATGTAGTAATGTCTAGCGTCAAGGCTAGGGAAATCTCTTCGACTGGGTATGTGGTTGAGATTAAGTTAAAAGATTATGAAAATACAAGTTCACTTCCTCAAGGATTCGGGTTAAATGACGAACTCTTTGGAGATGACGGTTTAGGTTATGACTTGGAAAGTGGCGACGGCGTCTATACTTCCAAAGGGAATTTTATTTTCAAAACTGACGACAGAACAAACCTGGAAAGAAATGAAGTGTATTACGACAATGGTTTTGAACGCTTAGATGAATTAAATAACGATGAAACTTTGACGCTCAAAGTTAAAATTAGTTGCAAAATTGGGAGAACAGGGTGCCCTCCCCCTACTGGTGGTACCTGTACAGCATGCGTTCAGATGGGTTGGTCTTGTTGGGGAATAACCGAATGCGAGGTAAGTTTTGAATGGTAAACAACAATTAATTTGATCAACTACCTCAAGATTAATTAGGTAAGCAATCTTGAGGTACTTTTATTTCGGTTTATATGTATAAAAAGATTCTTATTGGATTGTTCATTACTATAACAGTCTATGCATTCCCAACAAGGCTCTTAGGTTTATCCGAATTTTTGGAACCAATCTTAAAGATTTTACAACGACTGATCTATTGTTCACTGATATTTTTTTTACTTAAAAGAGATAATCTCATTCGCACTACTGATTGGTTATGCACTCCTAATAAAACTGTCTTAAAGAAATTGGTTCCAGCTTTAGTTGTTTTGATAGTTTATATTTTACTGAATGCAAACAAATTTCTACAAGATTACCAAGACAACCTACTCGTTCTTTTAGTAAGTATTGGTGCAACGTTCTTCGGGGCCTTTTCGGAAGAGCTCTTTTTCAGGGGTTACATATTTACTCTTCTGAAAAAAGAAGGATATTCAACTTACAAAGGTATTATTTTAAGTTCTTTACTATTTGCCGGAATGCACGTCATTAATGTATTCAGATATTCCGATGTTTGGAGTGTGATCAACCAGATTGCTTTTTCTTTTTTGATAGGAATATTATTGTGTTCCTTATTTGCTTTGACTAAAAACATTCTAGCGGTATCATTATATCACTTCGTTATAAACATACCTTCAGCTTTGGCATGGGTGGCTCAAACTAAAACTGAAACCAAAGTTGTTCCCCTTGCCTCAAGCTTTTCTGAGAATTTAATTAGCACATTAGTTTTTTTTGTAGTGCTTAGCCCACTTATAATGGTATCATTCCACTATTTGAAATTAATAAGAAAAGAAAATGTTTAAGGTATTACTCTTAGTTAAACTATTTTTTCTCACCTGTATGTGCGGGTCAGTAAATGCACAAACAAAAGAGAAAATAGAAGATGGTGAGAGCGTTAAAGGGTATAGGCCTGAAATATTTACAAATGGATTTATTGATGTGATAAATAATGGTCAAGTAAATGCAAGCGCTAGATTTATTAGACTTTATATAGGAGAACCCGGTAAGTTTGCTATCCCCCTTTCTATTTACTCAGGTGTTTCTGCAAATAATTTCACCAAAGAACAAACTATTTTAGGTAAATCAAATGATCACCTGGTTAATAATTTTATAAACCCACTAAGTGGTTTGGTAAATGTGTCTGTAGATGGAGTTATACATTTTAAAAAAACTGAAAAAGTTACAAAATCATCAATTTTCTATCAACTGGGAGAAAAAGTCTTAACTGGGTTTAAACAGGGATTAGTTTCCAATCCACAAACGGGGAAACCAACAAATTTTTTAAATACTTTTGGTGCCGTTGGTTTATATTTTCAAACAGGTGCGTGGGAGCGTACCAATGCAAAAAATGTCGGTGTATTCTGGTTAGCATGCCGATATCATTTTTGTTATAGCAACAGTAAGCAAATAAAAACGTTTCTACCAGACATTGAGACTAATGGAATTTACACAGGTTTTTCAACTGGATTTGGTGTCGACATAAATAATTTAGTTATCATAAAAGTAATTTATTATAAATATATCAAAGCTCCGGAGATTGATTATGGGTTACCAATATATCAATTTACTTTCAACTACACTATGAACAAAAATTAGCAAACCGGCCGGCGCCTGGATAAATAAAACGGAAATTTAAAACATAGATGAAATTCTCATAGCCCTGTCAGGGCTTTTTTTTATTCTCCAAATTGTAGAAATTAAAAGCCTTATGTAATCCATTTCTTTCCTGCATCCAATACAATGAATGCAAGACAACATCCACTAAAATTTTTACCATGCAAAAATTACTCTTTCTAACCGGGCTGTTCATTCTTATTTACTTGTCTACTGTTGCAGCCGATGAACCGAAAACTGTTGGCTTCAGTATCAAGTCTGCTACTGTATACCGCAACGGCGCCGAATTGATCCATGGAGCACGTGCAGGTCTCCCCCAGGGTGGCAGTGAATTGATCATCGATGGCATTAGTAATACCATCGACATCAACAGCCTGCAGATCAACTGTCCATCAACGGTTACCATCCTTGGCGTGGAGTTCAGCAACCAGTACCTGGTGAATGAAGTGGCTACGCCCGCTATGAAAAAACTGAAGGACTCCATCGAAATGGTCAATACCGAAATAGAAAAGATCAACATTTCAATTACAACCACCGAGGATCTGCTATCTGTTCTCAAATCAAACAAAGAAATCAAAGGGTCTCAAACCGGTCTAAGCGTAGCAGAACTCATCAGGCTAATGGATTATTACAAGATCAAGTCTACAGAATTGCAAAACGAGTTGTCTTCGTTCCGGATCAGGTCTCAAAAATATAGGGGGGTACTTGCTAAACTCAATAGCCAGGTACAGGAGGAGCAGAAAAAAAATACAAGATCTGCCGGCAGGATCATTTTACAATTATCTGCGGCACTATCCGGGGAAAATGAATTCATCATATCCTACCTCACTCCAAATGCTTACTGGACGCCATATTACGATATGAAAATTGAAAGCGTAAAAAGCCCCATCAAAATCGTTTATAAAGCGAAGATCAGCCAGAGCACCGGGATAGATTGGAAAAAAGTAAAACTTTCTTTATCAACTTCCGCCCCGAGCCAATATGGTGCCGCGCCTTTACTGAGGAGCTGGTTCCTGAGTTATATTAACCCGGTGAGGCAGATGGAAAAAGATCTTTATTCCAAACAAAACACCATTCCATCAATGTTGGAAGGGAAAGCTGCCGGGCTTTCCGAAGTAGTTGTTTCCGGGTATTCGACTGCTAAGATCCGGGGTACCAATACGCCGCGTGGAAATAATTCACCCATCTATATTGTGAACGGCGCAGAAATGAGTGCTTCCGATTATGAACGCCTTAACCCAAATGTTATAAAAGATATCCGCGTGGTTAAGTCCGAGGAAGCTGCTGCCTTGTACGGTTCCCGAGCAGGCAACGGCGCAATCCTCATCACATTAAAAGAAGGTTTGGAAGACTATGTGTCCGTGGCAGATAATGAGCTGGATGTTTCCTATGATATTGACCTGCCTTACGATGTACCAACTAACGGCAAACAGCAGATCGCTACCCTAAAGGAAGAATCGGTGAACGGGATATTCAAATTTTATGCTGTACCCAAACTGGATAAGGCAGCTTACCTGCTCACAGAGATAAGCGACTGGGAAAAACTCAACCTGCTGGCCGGGGAAGCCAACATCATTTTTGAAGGCACCTATGTAGGTAAATCTTTCATCGACCCTGCCAGTACCAACGATACGCTGAATCTCACCTTAGGTAAAGACAAAAGGGTAGTGGTGAAACGAGAAAAAATGGTTGACTTCAGCAGTATAAAATTTATGGGCTCCAACAAACTGCAAACTATCACCTATGAATTAACTGTAAAGAATAATAAAAAAGATGCGATCCATTTTATCTTGAAAGATCAGTATCCTATCAGCACCAATAAAGAAATCGAGGTAGAATTACTGGAAAGTAGTGGCGCCGAGATAAATAAAGAGATTGGCGTCCTCACCTGGAAACTGCAACTTGCGCCTGGAGAAAGTAAAAAAGTGCGCATCAGCTATAGTGTTAAATACCCCAAAGGGAAGTTGTTGAATCTCAATTGATCGTTTTTAAGAAGCCCACAAATAAATTTTGTCGCAGATTCACAGATTAACAACTGCGAATCTGCGGCAAAATATTACAGGTATTTAATCATTTTTTACACGTTCTATTAAATCCCAGAGGTTGCCATACAGATCGGCAAACACGGCAACTTTTCCATAGGTTTCTACAGATCGTTCACGGATTATTTTTACATTGTTGTTTATTAAATGCCAGTAGTAGGTCTCAAAATCATCTGTGTGTAAAAACAAAAAGACCCTTCCGCCGGCCTGATTCCCTACCCTGCTTTTTTGCTCCTCATTGGCTGCTTTGGCCAAAAGGATATTACAACCATCGGTACCAGAGGGAGACAAAACCACCCACCGTTTCGTCTCGCTCAGTACGCTGTCTTCGACCAAAGTGAATAATAACTTTTTGATATAAAATGCTATCGCTTCATCATAATCATCTACCACCAGCGCTATTTGAGCAATCCTTTGTCCCATTTAATTCGTGTAATTCGTGTAATTCGTGTCGAAAATTGTGTTATCCCAAAACCTTATTTTATCCCATACTTCTTTTTATACCGCTCATTCAGCTGTTTATGTTTATCATCCAGGTTAATAGTACGGCCCTGTATAAACGCTTTCGTGACTATACTGCCTTTCATATCCAGTATGTCTCCTTCGCTGATAATGATGTTAGCATCTTTCCCCGTTTCTATACTTCCCGTGCGGTCTGCTACGCCCAGTATCCTGGCCGCATCCAGGGTGATAGCCTGCAGCGCTTCTTCCCTGCCCAGGCCATAACTGGCTGCAGTACCGGCGTTAAACATCAGGTTTCGCCCGGTTGTGGTACCGTCTTCATCAGTTATACTGAACAACACTCCCGCCTTTTTTAATATCGCTGGTGTTTTGAATGGCTGGTCAATATCATCGTCCTCTGAGGTAGGCACGTTGTGAAGGGCCGCGAGGATAACGGACAAATTATTTTGCTTAAGCAGCTCCGGCATTTGCCAGCTTTCGCTACCTCCTACGATGGTCACATCAAAACCAAACTCTTTGACAAAATCGATGGCAATCAACATTTCCTTTACGATGTCGCAGTGCACAAAAAGCTTTTGCGATTTACTAAACAGGCCTTTCACGGCATCAAATTTCAAATTAGAAGTTGTCCTGTTGGCCTGGGCGTGATAGGCTTTAGCCTCTCTTAAAAAAGATTTCACTTTTTCTATTCTTTCCATAGCAGCTTTTAGAGGGTCGGTTTCCGGTGCCGCACCTGCTCCAAAACCGGGCGCTCTCTGCCTGGTTAACAAAGATGGCATGTAAAAATGCATAGCTCCGTTTGTTTTATAAGCGGCATCCTCCCAGCTCCATGCATCAAACTGCACAACTGTACTGCTGCCCGCCAGCAAAGGCCCCTGTGGAACAATATTAGCCAACAGTATACCATTGCTGCGCAAAGGATTGATAATTTTCGACTCTGCATTGTATGCCACGATCGACTGGATATTGGGGTTCATTTCACCCAGTTCCCTAAAATCATTGCTGCCTCTTACCTGGCTGCCAATTTCTTTGAGGCCTGTGCTGGTATTGCTTAAGATAAGGCCCGGGTACACGTGCTTTCCGGTGGCGTCCACCACTTTTACATCACCTGCGGGGATGGGCAGGTTGCTGCCTATCTTTTCAATCTTGCCGTTGTTTACCTGTATCGTTGTATTCTCAAGCACCTGCCCGTTGCCGGTATGAACAGTACCATTCTTAATAAAAAGCAATCCCTTGTAAGCGGGTGCAGGGTAGATGGTTTCCTGTGCAAAGCCAGAAAGCCCTGATACAAGAGAAACTATTATTATGATATATTTTTTCATTTTAGAATTTGTGTTGATAAAGAAATTGTTGCGTGTTCTTCCCGTTCGTTAGAAGATTAGTTGACCTCTTCTACTAACAGTCCGTGGTTATGCTCATGATCCCCGCAGCTGTTCACCTGGCGTACCGAGGGAGTAGCAGGAGACACCGGGCCACCGCTTTTTTTCTCTTCCATCATTTTTAATATCAGCCTGTTTCTTTCTGCAGCTACCTGCTTGCGGATCTCTTTATCTTTTTCCCTGTCGAAAAATACCGTACCATCAACGATTGTTTTTTCTGCCTTCGCATAAATACTCAGGGGGTTATCACTCCACAACACAACGTCTGCATCTTTGCCGGTTTTTATGCTTCCAACGGTCTTATCTACATGTAACATGATCGCAGGATTGATTGTTACCATTTTTAGTGCATCTTCTTCGCTCATGCCGGAATATTTAACTGCCTTTGCTGCTTCCTGGTTTAGTCTCCGGGCCATTTCTGCATCATCGCTGTTGATGGCTACATTTACTCCCATCTTACTCATGATACCAGGGTTGTAAGGGATGGCGTCCTGCACTTCCAGTTTATAAGCCCACCAGTCACTGAATGTGGATGCACTGGCGCCATGCGCTTTCATTTTGTCGGCCACTTTATATCCTTCCAGTATGTGGGTAAATGTATTGATGGTGAAACCAAAACGATCTGCCATTTTCATTGTCTCCAGGATTTCACTTTGCACATAACTGTGGCAGGTGATGAATCTTTTTTTATTCATAATTTCTACCAGCGCATCCAGTTCCAGGTCCCTGCGCACTGTTTTAGCATTCGGGCCCTTTAAAGCATTTTCATAATCTTTTGCACGGGTAAACGCATCTATCTGCAGCTGCTCAACACCCATACGTGTATCCGGAAAACGGTTGTTGGCCTGGGAAGATGTGCGTTTTACATTTTCGCCCAATGCAAATTTTATGAAGCCGTCGGCACCTTTGAATTTTAACCCTTCATCATTCGCACCCCAACGGAGCTTGATCAGCTGGGTTTGACCGCCGATGGTATTAGCACTGCCGTGCAAAATATGCGAGGTAGTAACACCACCACTCAACTGGCGATAAATATCAATATCATCTGGTGCAATATTATCCGCAATGCGAACTTCCGATGTCACAGACTGGCCCCCTTCATTGATGGAAGCTGCAGCGATATGACTATGTTCATCGATTATGCCTGGGGTAAGATGTTTACCGGTACCATCTATGATTCTTGCAGTCGTGCTGTTTAGATTTTTTCCTACTGCTGTTATCTTGCCATTCTGCATCAGAACATCCGCATTCTGCAGTATGCCTTCTTTCTCATTTGTCCACACGGTGGCATTTTTTATGAGAATGGTTTCAGCTTTTGGCATTTCTTCCCAACCAAAAGACATGTTGGGATAAGTTAATTTTCCTAATGTAGGAGCTACTTTCTTTTTGCTGCTATCTGGTTTTGGGGCAATATCTTTCAAATAAGAAGCGGTCCACCAGAAAGAGTTACCTGCGCTGTCTATGCCGGTTCCGCTCCACTCTTTCCCGTTGCTCACGCCACTAAGCCTGAATCCTTTTTTAGCTTTTTTAGTTTCGGTAAAACTGATCTTCACCATCTTGCCATCATGGCTGAATTTTGTAGCAACAGTATCCTTTCCGAGAATATCTGCACTGGTACTGCTTTTTACATCAAGGCTGAAATTTTTAACACCTGCAGGAGTAGTTAGCTGTAATGCATAATTGCCTTTCACTTCAAGCATCCCGTCTTCTTTCACCCCGTATTTTTCACCCTGCACCCAATTTTGAAGGATTGCTGTTTTTTCGGCAAATACCGGCCCGTTAGTGATGATGAAATTTGCCCATTTACCTGCTTCCAGGCTGCCGGTTTCATTATATACGTTCAATAACATGGCCGGCGTTTTAGTCAGTGCCTCCAGTGCCCTGGTTTCGCTAAGCCCGTATTCTATGGCTTTACGTAGGCTCGGCAAAAACTGTTTGGTGTCCCTGAGGTCGGCAGTTGTAATGCAGAAAGGTATGCCGGCTCTTTCAAATGCAGCAGGATTTCCTGGTGCCATTTCCCAATGTTTCATGCTGGCAAGGGAAATGAAGCGGGCTTCGTTGGGATCGTCCACGTCCATGGCTAACGGAAAGTTAAGCGGCAAAATGAAGCTGGCTTTGGTAGCAGCCATTTCTGATAACCGCTGGTATTCATTACCCCCACCTTTAATGATGAACTGAACGCCGAATTCATCGCCTACCCGGTCCGCACGGATGTCGTTCCATTTATCATTGGCTTCAAATATTTGCGGAAGGGATAAATTATTATTCCATGCCTGTAGGGTAAGATTTGTACCCTCAGTTGCCGGTTTGTTTTTATACCATTGCGCGTCAAGAAAACTTTGCCGGAGTAGTGCGATGCTTCCCATCAGGCTCCCGGGGTAGCTTTGCGTGGAACTGCCCTTGCTGAAAGAAAAATGAGAGGATGCCTTTTCTTTTATGATGGTCATGTTCTCAGGTTTTGCTGCCAGGGTTACTACTGCTCCTGTTCCCCTGCTGATGCCATCTTTCTGGTGCGTAAGTACTACACCAAAACCTGCATCCCTGAGTATTTTGGCCTTGCTTTCATCTGCCGCAAAAACCCCTGCGCCGTTTACGTCAGCGCGAATGGCCTGGTTCCAGCCATACGCCCCTTTTGTATTACTGGTGAGCTGCGCAGGCGCACTAAAATTGAACCCACCTGCCTGCCGCTGGGGAGCAGCAATGCCATAATCGCTATAGATATCAATGAAAGACGGGTAAATGAATTTGTCTTTGCAATCCACTACCGTAGCACCGGCAGGAATAGGCACTGATGCACCCACTGCGATGATCTTACCCTCTTTGATCAACAATGTCGCGTTGGAAATACGGGTTTGAGCATCCTTGATAATCGTGGCATTAATAAAGGCAAAAATACCCGAACGGATATCTGCCACGCCATTTACAGGGTAAGTTTCCTGGCTAACGGCTACGCCGGCCCGCATACTCAATAAAAAAAACAGCAATGCTGTTTTGATGTTTCTCATACTCATGATTTTTTGGTAAAAAAGCTTCTGTTGGATAAATGAACAACTATTAATGAAGACTACCAAACCGCTGTTCATAATTTTTGCCTGGCCCGTTTTATAACGTATTGGAAGAAATAATGTTTAAAGAGTGTTGCACCAGTTTGTCCACAGCTTTGGCCCCATCCCTGGAAAATTCTTTCAATACCCTATTGGCTACAATTACATTCAGGCTTACACATTGGTGACCCAGCAGCCGACCAAGACCGTAAATTGCAGAGCTTTCCATTTCAAAATTGGATATAAAATCTTCGCCATGTGAAAAATGAGTGAGTTTGTCCACCAGGCCGGGGTAAGCCAGTGGCAGCCTGAGGATGCGGCCCTGCGGTCCAAAAAAACCTGGGCAACCAATCGTGATACCTTTTGTGTAGCCGGAACTGAAAAGGGACAATAAGGTTTGACTACCCTTATAGAGGTAAGGAAGCACATTGCCGCTGGTTAAGCCGGTATACGTTTTAAAAGCTTCCAGTAATTCAAGTTCGGCTGCCGTGTTTTGTTTTTCATAAAAATGCATGACATTATCAAACCCAAGGCCGTGGGTACCTGCTACAAAACTGTCTACGGGTATATCTGCCTGGAGCGATCCCGATGTGCCCAGGCGAACCAGGTTGTAGGAGCTGAGGCTGGCTTTGACCATTCTTGTGTTGAAATCAATATTGGCAAGGGCATCTATTTCATTGATCGCTATATCAATATTATCCGGACCTATGCCGGTACTGATCACGGAGATCCTTTGGCTGCCAATGAAACCGGTATGGGTGATAAACTCCCTGTGTTGCCATTCAAACTCTATGCGATCAAAATACCTGCTCACTACTTTTACCCTGTCGGGGTCACCGACCAGCAATATCGTAGGGGCTATTTCCTCCGGTCTCACACCGAGGTGATAAATGGCTCCGCGTTTATCCAGTATAAGTTCCGATTCGGGGATACGGTACATAATCGTTTTTGTAATGTGTGTACGAAGTCAAGTTAATTATAAAAAATGAATCGGGTGAGGCGGGCTGCTTAATTTTCGGTTTGCATCGGTATCAACATTCTTTTACCTTTAAACTAACTTTGCATTTGCCTAATCAATATTATGATAGAAAAATTAATCACTGTTCCGTCATTTAGTTTGCCCGCCCGTATAGACCAGGTTGGAATTGAAGAAAGAGCTGCCCGTTTTACAAAAAGAAGTATTAAAAAAGAAACTAAAGTAAATGGTCTGCTCCTTGTCCTCAATATGATAGATCTCACGACTTTGGAGGGAAAAGATTCAGAAGGGAAGGTAAAACAAATGTGCTACAAAGCAGTGCATCTTCATGATGCTTATCCCGGCCTGCCAACCGTAGCAGCAGTTTGCGTTTACCCTTCCATGGTAGCTACCGCCAAAAAAGCCCTGGGTAATTCCGGAGTAAAAGTGGCATCCGTGGCAACGGGTTTTCCAAGCGGGCAGGCCCCAAGGAATTTAAAGATCAGTGAGACAAAATTTGCTGTGCAGAATGGAGCAGATGAGATTGATATGATTATCAGCCGGGGCAAATTCCTGGAAGGGGAGTACAATTATGTTTTTGATGAAATTGCCGCGATTAAGGAAGCATGTGGCGAAGCAAGACTAAAGGTGATATTGGAAACCGGTGAGTTGGTGACCTATGATAAAGTGCGGAGGGCAAGTGATATAGCTATGTATGCAGGTGCAGATTTTATTAAAACATCAACCGGGAAGATCAGCCCCGCTGCCACCATGCCGGTAACACTGGTGATGCTGGAAGCCATCCGCGACTTTTATTACAAAACGGGTAAGATGATCGGGATGAAACCCGCAGGGGGAATTTCAAAATCAAAACTGGCATTACATTACCTGGTGATGCTGAATGAAATTTTAGGAGAAGACTGGATGAATAATCATTGGTTCCGCTTTGGTGCCAGCAGCCTGGCCAATGATGTGCTGATGCAGTTAATGAAAGAAAAGACAGGGGTGTACCAGGGGAAAGATTATTTTTCGATAGATTAGGGTTTCACGCAAAGAAGCAAAGCAAGCAAAGAATGCTTGGCTTCTTTTGTATTTTCCTTGGCTTCTTTGCGTGAAATGTTCATAAGATAGCTCGAAATACAAAGGATGCCAGCAGAAAGTATTTGCAACGGAAAATCTACATAGTGGCCGTTGTACGTGTTAAAAAAAATAAATGATGGTAAAGAAAACGACAAAAAACAACACCCTCAAACTAAAGTTTGAAAGTGCCCGCAAATATGCTCCCGCGCCGGAAAGTAAGTCGGCGGCAAAGATCGAGCCCAGGTATGATTTGTTTATCAACGGAAAATTTGAGAAGCCGATGAGCAGGAAATATTTCAGCACCATCAATCCTGCTACAGAAGAAAAACTGAGCGAGGTAGCAGAAGCAAATGCAGCGGACGTGGACAAGGCAGTGAAAGCCGCCCGGACTGCCTACGATAAAACATGGAAAAAAATGCCGGCCAAAGAGCGCGCCAAATATATATACCGCATCGCCCGTATGATGCAGGAACGCGCAAGAGAGTTTGCCATTATTGAAACCCTGGACGGCGGAAAACCCATCCGGGAAAGCCGCGATTTTGACGTGCCTGCAGCAGCAAACCATTTTTTTTATTACGCGGGTTGGGCGGACAAACTGGAATATGCTTTTCCGAATCGTACCGCCGAACCACTCGGCGTCGCCGGACAGATCATTCCCTGGAATTTTCCCTTGCTGATGGCAGCCTGGAAAATCGCGCCGGCATTAGCTACCGGCAACACTGTAGTTTTAAAGCCCGCTGAAACCACACCCCTTACAGCCTTAAAACTGGCAGAGATCATACAGGAAGCAGACCTGCCGCCTGGTGTAGTGAATATAATCACCGGTGCGGGTGCAACAGGCGCCGCCCTGGTGAATCACCCCGGGATTGATAAAATTGCATTTACTGGTTCAACTGAAGTGGGTAAAATTATTCAACGATCTATAGCAGGCACTGGTAAAAAAGCTACGCTGGAATTAGGGGGCAAAGCAGCCAACATTATTTTTGACGATGCCCCGATTGACCAGGCGGTGGAAGGTGTGATCAATGGTATATTTTTTAACCAGGGACATGTATGCTGCGCCGGTAGCCGTTTGTACGTGCAGGAATCTGTTTATAAAGAAGTGATCAGGAAATTAAAAGACCGGTTGGAAACACTTATTGTCGGGGATCCTCTTGACAAAAACACGGATATAGGTGCGATCAATTCACGTGAACAATTAAATGTGATCAATAAATATTTAAAGATCGGTGTAAGTGAAGGTGCCGAGATGTACCAAACCAGTGGAGCTATTCCTTCGAAAGGTTTTTTCTGCAGGCCAACCATCTTCAGCAATGTAGCACAAAGCAACCGGATCTCCCAGGAGGAGATCTTTGGGCCGGTGCTGGCCGTTCAAACATTCAGAACCGATGACGAAGTAATCGAAAAAGCTAACAATAGCCCTTATGGGCTTTCGGCGGGTGTATGGACCGATAAAGGTTCCAAAATTTTTAATCTTACTACTAAATTGAGATCCGGGGTTGTCTGGGCAAATACTTTTAATCAATTTGATCCCACTTCTCCTTTTGGCGGATACAAGGAAAGCGGCTATGGAAGAGAAGGGGGGTTACATGGGTTGTGGGGGTATGTGAAGTTGAGTTAGAGGTTCGAGGTTCAAGGTTAAGGTTCAAGGTTCAAGGTTAGTGAGGGCAGGTCATATTTTTTTCCGTAACTCTATAAATTTGAAATAATGGCAACCATTGAAAAGTTTGAAGACATACAGTCCTGGCAGGAAGCCAGGTCACTGAATAAATTAATGGGAACATTGGTAGATGACGACCGGTTTAAAAAGAATTATAGATTGATAGCTCAAATTGAGGGTTCTGCAGGTTCGATCATGGATAATATAGCAGAAGGATTTGAAAGAGGGGGAAACAAGGAGTTTGTTCAATTCCTTTACATAGCGAAAGGTTCCTGTGGAGAATTGAGGTCACAACTATACCGGGCTATTGACCGCAATTATATTGATGTAAAGGAATTTGAGAGGATAACCTTACAAACAATTTCGATCAGTAAATTATTACAGAAACTAATTAACTATTTGAACAGTTCCGACTAAAAAGGCGCTAAATACAAAGCAAAAAGCAACGTTTCCACTAACCTTGAACTTTGAACCTTGAACCTATTGCCACTGAACTGTTGAACTAAAAAAGAAACACATGCCCAGACTAGAAATACTAAAAACTTACAAAATCTACATCGGTGGAAAATTTCCAAGAACAGAATCAGGGCGTTATTATATTGCTGAAAATGCCAAGAAGGAAAAGCTAGCGAATGTGTGCCTGAGTTCCCGGAAAGATTTTCGGGAGGCCGTGGTGGCAGCGAGGTCAGCTTTTGGGGATTGGAGCAGCAGGGCTGCATTTAACAGGGGACAGATCCTTTATCGCATTGCAGAGATGCTCGAAGGAAGGAAAGCGCAGTTTATAGATGAATTGCAAAAACAATCTATGAGTAAGGTCGCCGCAGAAGCAGATGTGGACTTATCTATAGACCGGCTAATCTATTATGCAGGCTGGTGTGATAAATACCAGCAGTTGTATAGTTCTGTTAATCCCGTGGCATCCTCTCATTTTAATTTTTCAGTTCCGGAGCCCACTGGTGTTGTATCGATTATTGCGCCGCAATCTACTTCGCTATTGTCACTGGTGTCGGTGATGGCGCCGGTGATAACAGGCGGTAATACCTGCGTGGTTTTAGGCTCCTATGCATCGCCGTTATGTGTGGTGACATTGGCGGAAGTGCTGAATTCTTCTGATCTGCCGGGCGGTGTGGTGAATTTTCTAACGGGGAAGCCGGATGAGCTGATTCCGTATTTTGCCGATCATATGGATGTAAACGCGATCCTTTATTGCGAAAAAAATCCGGACCATAAAAAACTTATACAGGATAAAGCTGCAATGAATATGAAAAGGGTGGTATTCTATGATGAGGTTAACTGGAACATTGATAAGGGGCAGTCTCCTTACTTTATCATGGACACACAGGAAATAAAAACCACCTGGCACCCTATTGAAAATATAGGCGGTGCAAAAGCCGGTTATTAACTTATCTCCTGCAACAAATAACCAATGGAAACGACGCTGGCATCTCAAACAGAGTACACGATTATAAAACCCGACACCAGTTTAAGGGAAATAGAATTGCTTTGTAAAAAAGCGATGGGAGATAATGTCGCTGCGATTTGTGTTCCCCCTTTATTGGCCGATAAGGCAAAGGCTTTTCTTGCCGGGTCACCCGTTAAACTCGCCACGGTGATCTCTTTTCCATACGGGTATAGTGTGATCGAGTCCAAACTCGCTGAGATCATTATGGCCATGGTGGACGGTGTGGATGAACTGGACGTGGTGATCAATATGACGGCACTTAAAAATAATGACTGGCAATACCTGGCAACCGAGTTAACCACCTTATTGCCTGTGATCAGGAAAAAAAAGAAATTGATCAAAATTGTGTTGGAAAGTAGTTTGCTCACCGAAGATGAACTGATAAAATGCTGTGACCTGTATGGTATGGCGGGCATCGATTTTCTTGTGCTTTCTACTGGTACCCTGAATGAGGTCCCTTCAGCAAAGCTCATCCGGTCAGTAAGAAGCCACCTGGCAGAGTCAGTTGCGATCAAAGTTTCAGGAAATTTTCTCAGTCAGCAGGAGTTTCCGGTGCTGATAGCCGCAGGGGCAGGTAGGATTGGGCAGGTTATTTAGTTAAATTAATGTTTTGAGTGGATGTGGAACAGTTTTTGCCAAAGCATCTTTTTAAATTTGAACCATGAAATGCTGGCTCTTTTTTTTACTTGTTATACTCAATACCTCCCTTGCGAATGCCCAGGCTGTGCCTTCTGCCAAACCAGATAGCCTGGTTTTTGGCACCGTTTCCGTCACCAAAGACGACCGGATAGACTTACTGGGAGAAAGAATGCTTGCATACAATATCGCGCTTGCTAAAAATATTCGTTCCGCGAAAGGCTATCGCCTGATGCTGATGAGTACGAGTGACCGCAATCTGGCCATGAATCTTCGAACCAAATTATTAAGGCAATATCCCGAACACAAAGTTTATATGGCTTTTCAGTCACCGTTTATCAAATTAAAAATGGGCAACTTTGAGGCCCGTGAAGATGCGGATGACTTGCGAAAGCAACTGCTGAAGCAAAAGCTTACCACAGCAAACATTTATATCATTCCGGAAATGATCGAGTTGAAACCCGAGGAAGGAGAAGAAGATCCGAAATAAACCAGATTATACAACCTTTAAAGAGTTTCAGTTTTTGAAACTCTTTTTTTGTGGTTTGATAACTAACTTCACGCTTTCAAATTTTGTTTACATGCTGGATAGAATAAAAGCGTTGGCAAATAGGTATGCACAGGAATTCATTGCTATAAGACACCATATACATGCCCACCCTGAATTAAGCTACAAGGAGTATAAGACCTCAGAATTTATCCAGCAGAAACTCGCGGGGTGGGATATTCCTTTTGAAGTAAAAGCTGAAACTGGCGTGATAGGTTTAATAGAGGGTAAAAATCCAGGGAAAAAAATTGTGGCGCTGCGGGCGGATATGGACGCTCTTCCCATCACTGAAGAAAACGAGGTTGACTACAGGTCAAAAAATCCGGGCGTTATGCATGCCTGTGGTCATGACGTGCATAGCACTTGTTTGCTGGGCGCAGCGAAGATCTTAAGTGAAACAAAAAATGACTGGGAAGGTACTGTCAAATTAATTTTCCAACCGGGTGAGGAAAAGAACCCGGGTGGAGCAAGTTACATGATAAGGGACGGCGTGCTGGAAAATCCGGCCCCCGAAAAAATATTTGCCTTACATGTACATCCCGGACTGGAGGTGGGGGAGTTCAGTTTCAGGGGAGGGATGGTAATGGCAAGCGCAGATGAAATATACATTTCAATAAAAGCAAAAGGCGGTCATGCAGCGGCCCCACAGTATACCGCAGACCCTATTCTTATCGCATCCCATCTTATAATCAGCCTGCAGCAAATCGTTAGCCGTAATAATGATCCCTTTAACCCTTCGGTACTTTCTATCACTTCTTTCCAGGGCGGAAATGCGACCAATGTGATCCCTTCCGAGGTCAAATTAATGGGTACATTCCGTGCGATGGATGAGGAGTGGCGTTTTAAGGCACACGAATTGATCAGTAAACAAACAACTGAACTGGTAGCAGCAATGGGAGCAGAAGCCTTGATCCATATTGATGTCGGTTATCCCTTTGTATTGAATAATGAAGCGCTTTGTGCGGATGCACGAAAAAAAGCTGAACAGTTTGCCGGAGAAAAAAATGTGACGGAAACGGAACTAAGAATGGGTGCGGAGGATTTTGCTTATTACTCTCATAAAATTCCCGCCTGTTTTTTCAGGCTGGGTGCGGGCAACAAAAAAAATGGGATTACAAGTGGTGTCCATACGCCGACTTTCAACATCGATGAACGGGCCATAGAGCAAGGTATGGGAATGATGGCGTGGATGGCGGTGAGTACGAACCCCCTGACCCCCTAAAGGGGGAACCTACTGTTGAATCCCACATACGAAATTGAACTTTCGATTGCATAGAATATTTTTTTTAATTTAAAAATCTCATTTGTTGTGAACTGTCCTATGCAGCAGACCACAGCGAACTGAGGTTCCCCCTTCAGGGGGGCAGGGGGCATTATGAAAATAGCATTTCACGGCGCAGCAAGAACCGTCACCGGTTCCAAACATTTGCTTACACTGGCAAATGGAAAAAAGATCTTATTGGATTGTGGTATGTTCCAGGGAATGGGAGCAGAAACCGATGAGATGAACAGGGAATGGGGTTTTGAGCCTTCAGAGATAGACTACCTGATCCTCTCACACGCACATATCGATCATTGCGGTTTAATCCCTAAGTTGGTGAAGGATGGTTATGCAGGCGTGATCTATGCAACCCCGGCAACCAAAGATCTTGCAACTATACTCATGGAAGACTCCGCGGGTATACAGGAATCCGATGCAAAATTTTTGAATAAAAGACGGGCATTACAAGGCTTGCCATACCTGCAGCCGTTATATACCACGGAAGACGCATTACTGGCTGCGGATCGTTTTTTAACGGTTGAGTACGAAACCTGGTTTACCATAGAGCCGGGTATTGAATTTTGTTTTACCGATGTCGGGCATATCATTGGAAGTGCTGCAGTGCACGTGCGAATAACGGAGAATGGTAAACCTCGGCAGGTAACATTCAGCGGTGATGTAGGACGATACAGGGATGCGATATTAAAATCCCCCGCGGGTTTTGAACAGGCGGATTTTATATTGCTGGAATCCACATACGGTAACAGCCTGCATGATGAACATCATCCTACCACCGAGGCATTACTGGAATGGATAGAAAAAACCTGCCTGAGAAAAAAAGGAAAACTGATCTTTCCGGCATTTAGTGTAGGCCGCACACAGGAACTCCTCTATGGGTTAAACCAGTTGGAGATAGAAAATCGTTTGCCACCGATCGAATACTTCGTGGACAGTCCATTAAGTCTAAAGGCTACCCAGGTCGTGAAACGCTATCCCCAATATTTTAATGCGCGTATTCAAAAAATTTTATTGAGTGATCATGACCCCTTTGGTTTTAAAGGATTAAAATTTGTAAATTCTGTTGAAGAATCCAAGCTGCTGAACTTTTATAAAAATCCATGTGTCATCATTAGCGCCAGTGGGATGGCAGATGCAGGCCGTGTAAAACACCATATCAGTAACAACATTGAAAATAGCCGCAATTCAATCGTGATGACTGGATACTGCGAACCAAATTCCCTGGGCGGACGACTTGTAAGGAAGCCTAAGCCACTGGAAGTTGGGATCTTTGGGCAGCCCCATGAGGTGAATGCAGAGATCGGCGAATTGCGTAGCATGAGTGCACACGGTGATTATGATGACCTTGCTCAATTCCTGGGATGCCAGGACCCGGTGCAAGTGGAAAAACTTTTCCTTGTACATGGCGAATATGACGTACAACAGGACTTTCGGCAAAAACTTATCCGCAAAGGATTCCGAGATGTACAAATACCATCCAGGCATGAAGAGGTCGGCCTGGGCTAGGTAAAGAGATGTTGTGTAATTATACCACGGGCAGTTTACTCTTTTGTTTTTCCAACATATGGATTATGCTAAGGGAAATAACGATCCACATGAAACCCATGCATAAGCCGGCAATTACATCGCTGGCATAATGCACCCTCAGGTAGATCCGGCTTAAGCCGATGGATAAAATGAGGCAGCTGATTAGAAAAATGAGGCTCCATTTTAGCCATACATTTTTCATTTCTTCATAAATAATATAGATCAGGAGGCCAAAAAAACTAAAGCTCATAAAAGCATGCCCGCTTGGGAAGCTGAGCCCACGGGCTTCATTCAACAGTGGAAGTAACGGCCGTGGCCGTTGGAAGACGTATTTGAGTAAAAGCATCAGCAACACGCTGCTGATAGATATGGCAGAGATCCTGATTGCAAGCCATTTATCCCTTTTAATGAAATAAGAATGCAGGATCAGGACTAAAAATCCGGGAATTAGGAAACAATGAGAGCCAAGCTGGGTGATGGTGTTCAGAACAGAGGTTGCTGTATTTGAAACATATCGTTTCAAAAAAACAAATACTTTCTCGTCAAACCAATCCGTTTTTAACAAGATGATGCGTTTAACAATCAGGACAACCACGAGCAGGGAAATAATAAAGGCAAGCAGGATGGCTCCTATTTCTATAGTGATCAGTTTGACCAGGTTTAGAAGATGCTGTTTATACCTTTGGCGTGCTAACATAACCCTGTTTATATTTTTAAACTGAAAAGTTCGATCTCACTTGTTTTGCCCTTGAGTTCAACTTTGCCAAGGCTTTCGGCCTGCCAATCTTTAAGGTCACTCGCTTCTACAAAATCCTTCGACACAATAAATTTTTCATTCAATTCATTACAGGCACTGCGGATGCGGGCAGTGGTATTCATAGTATCACCGCTCATTGCAAGGTCTTTTTTTATCACACCAATTTCTCCGATCGTTACTTCACCAACATGTATGCCTACTCTGAACTCAGGAATTATGCCAAAGAGCCGCCTGAATGTATTGCTTTTCTTTTGAATGTTTTTGCGGGATTCTATAACCGCCTTGAGGCAGTTGCGGATATTCTTTTTATTATATGCCCAGGATACAACCACTTCATCCCCTACATACTGGTAGATAATCCCATTGTACTCGATCAGTGCAGTGGATACAAAACAAATAAAATCCCTGATAAACAGGAAGTATTGCTGGTGCCCAAGCTTCTCGGCAATAGTTGTAGAATCTTTCAGGTCAATAAACATTACGATCCTGTTCTCAATTTTCGGGGTAAGGTATTTTCCTCTCAACACGTCAAGGAAAACGCCCGGCGAATACTTATTGTTAACTTCCAGGTACAACTGAGTTATCACAAATAAAACAATCCAATAGAGCGTTCTTCGCAGGAACCATTTCAGATCCATTTTTCCATCAGAAAAATGATCCATTACCTCACTAATGTTTAAGCCTTCGATAAATCTTTTTTCCACAAACTGTATCAGCAGGTTCATGATCAGCGCCGCCATTAATATTATCGCGGATTTAACCAGGAAGTTAATAAGCATGGGTTTACTGCGAAATATGTTTTTGAGTGAAAACACAAAAAGATATCCCATTAACAGGCTGAAGGGAAAAACCAGCAGGGCCCTCGTTAATAAAGTAAGGCCCAGGGCATGCACCGTGCTGTTGCTTAACACGGTCACCAGCAGGTCGATCGCGGTCCAGAATATAGCAATATAAACTACCCGCCGGAACCGGTATTTTACTACCTCACTAAAAATATTGTTGAGTCGGAACAGTTTCACACGGATATATTTTTTACATAATCGTAAATGGCTTGCTGGGCATTAATCTGTTCTCCTTCGGTGGTAACTTTCACCTGTTGCATATTACTCAGGAGGGTAGTAGCTTTTGTGTTGTCCGACCATTGGATCTCAAAATACCTGATCAATTGCCGGCAGATATGATCCTCCTTCACATTAAGGCAGACTTCCACCCTGTGGCGCAGGTTTCTTGTCATCAGGTCCGAGGAGCCCATTGCAACAGTACAGTCCTCGTCAGTGCCAAACAAAAACAGCCTTGTATGCTCGAGGTATTTATCTACAATCCTTCTTACCGTAATATTTGTACTCATGTTTTCCACTCCGGGTATCAGGCAGCAGATACTTCTTACAATTAAATGGATCTCTACCCCTTCCTGGCTGGCTTTATAAAGCAGGTTGATAAAATAAGGCTCCTCCAGGTTATTGACTTTGATCCTTATGAGGGCAGGTTCCCCTTTCCTTGCTTTTTTTATTTCTGCATTGATGAGTTTCTCAAATCGGTTTAAAAGGTTAAATGGTGTGACAAACAGTTCTTCAAAATGCTTTGCATCTTCTTTGAGCGGGTCTCCCTTTTTTTGTAGAAAAGCAAACAGCCACTCAAGCTCACTGCAGATATTCCTGTTTGCAGTCATCACAAGATGGTCTGTATAAAAAGAAGCGGTACTTTCATTAAAATTACCGGTGCTCAATACAGCAAAAGAGGAATTAATTCCACCGGTTTTCTTTTTAATGAGTGCGATCTTTGAATGCACTTTCACATGGGATTCACTGTAAATAAGTTTTACACCAGCATCTTTCATCACCCGGCTCCATTTGATGTTATTGGCCTCGTCGAAACGCGCTTTTAGCTCTATAATTGCAGTTACTTTTTTCCCGTTTTTTGCAGCGCTGATTAATGCATTTACAATGTGGGACTCGGTAGCAACCCGGTATAATGAAATATAAATATCAGTAACATCCGGATCCACTGCCGCCTGGTTAAAAAATGTCAGTACGGCTGTATAAGAATGATAAGGAAGGTGGAGGAGTATGTCACTTTGCAGGATGCTGTTAAAAAGGTCTTTACCAGGAGGGTACGGGATAGCCAGCTCTTTTATATAATGCAGGCTATCATCAAATGATGGAAATGAAAAGAGGTCGCTTAGGTTGTGGTAGCGGCCGCCTTCAAACATATCAGGGGTATTTACTTTGAAAAGGCCAGCTAAGAACATTTGCAGGTTGGCCGGCATTCCCTTCTCGAACAAAAACCTGGAAGCTGCGCCGGTTTCTCTTTTAGAGAGCTGTTTCTCCATTTTATCAAGAAGTTGGCTGCTGTAGTCGTCTCCCAGTGCTACATCCGCATCCCGGTTGAATTTAATGCTGAAAACACTCTGGATATGCTGGCCGGGGAATAACAGGTTCAGGTTTTCCCGGATGATATCGTCAATAAAAACAATCTGCTTTTCGTCATTGATCGGCGTTAGGCTATAAAATCTTTTCAGTTTGCCGGAAGGGATATTTACTACAACATTGCTGATCCTTTCCCTCAGGTTATCTTTAATAGTAACAACAAAATACAACTGGTTATTTTCCGGCATAAAATGGTACTGCGTATCAGTACCAAGGATCACTGGTTGGATAAACGACAGCACTTTAGACAGGAAAATTTCTTTTATCTCTGCGTAATGCTGTTCCATTAATGGTTGATTATAATAAAAGACAACCTTGTTTTGCTTCAGCCCGGGGATCAGCTGGTTATTCAGGATGTCTCCGAATTCATCCAACTGTTGCTGAATTGTTTGTTGCATGTTCTCCGCGATGTCTTGTTCAGATAACAATGTTTCTTTCCTGATGGTTTTTTTTCCCAGCTTGGAAAATGCAATAATTACAGGGTATCTCACCCTGAAAAATTCATCCAGATTAGAAGAGAAGATTGCAAGAAATTTTAACCGTTCATAGAGCGGAATGCTTATGTCTTTTGCCTCCTGTAACACCCTGTGATTAAAACCAAGCCAACTCAGGTCCCTGTTGTATAACATAAACTAATTTAGAAAGGTGAGCCGGATGTATTCGTAGGCACAGCATCTGCCACCGGTGAATAAAAGATGGAAGCAGCCGCAAACGCCAAAACAGATACCACGATACCAATCATAAAAATCGTGTAAGCCAACCTGATCAGTTTATATTTTCTGCCCAGCACTGTACCCAGGTGGTAAATGTCCTGCACCATTGAACTGTACAGGTAATCCGCATCGGTCATCATGACCCGCATGGCATTTTCGTAATCTACCTGCGACATCTTGTGAAAATTTCCAAAGAAGAGCAGGTTGGTTTTTTTATTGCGTACATCTTCTTCCATAAAGGTCCCTTCGTTCAACTTCGGTCTTGTGGCAAGGATAGCGATTACAATCGTAATAACTGCTGCTGTCAGAAAGATCAAGGTAGGGATGGTTAAATACGGATCAGTTTGCAACTTCCGTAGTAATACAGAGAGAATTACGGATATGATGATGGCGTTGACCGAGATGAGTATATTGGCTTTGGAATCCGCCATTTCGCTTAACTGGATGTGGTTGGAAGAGGTAAGACGTAACATGGTCTGCATTCCTTTGGTGGTGCCGGCCTTTTCCGATATATTAAGGCTGGTGGCAGCCTGGCCATCTTTTTTTGCAATTTTATCTTCCGGTTCCTTTTTCACCCTGGTCTCTTCCTCTGCGGCCCTGGCTTCTGCTTTTTTAGAGAGTTTTTTCATGTTTTTTGTTTTGGTGTCATTCAATAGATCCTTACAATAACTGGTATAAAAGCGGTGTTCCCGCATCATTTTAATCGCCGCATTATCAAAGTCCTTCCTGTTCACCATTGGATTTAAGTGCTCCCACTCCCTGAAGACGAGTTTGTTTGTTTTTTTAAAATCCGAAGTGCCGAAATTGTAAGTATCCGCATCTGATATAATTTGCTGATTAAGGTTTGCCGGCTGCACATTTCTTTTAGTAACCATTATACACTCCCTGATCTCCAGTATCACATCCTCAGGGCCATTGTGTTCTTTCATAAATTGTTCCATCAGGTCAGCACTTTTTTGTTCGTGGGTGGCAGCCGGCACGAACAGGTAGCCCGTGTCATGGAACCATGCAGATACAAATACCACCAGCATATCTTTCTCTGTAAGCTCATAATGACCAGCGATCTCCTTTGTCTTATTTACAACATATTCTGTATGCTCCAGGTTATGAAAAACCAGATGGGGACTTTGCTCCCGGTGGAAAAGATCTGTAACGTATTGTTCTGTTTTTTTATAGATAATTGCGTAATCCATATTTGTTAAAAGGTTAAGGTAAGTTTGGTGCCTAGTGAGAAGTTGAAAAGCTGGTCTTCTTCAGAAATACCCATAGTAGCAGCAATCATCACCACATTGTATGGTACAAAATAAATTCCGCCACCATAGGTATCATGCCATTTTTTGGAACTTTCTCCCCTTTGCCAAACCCTGCCTATATCATAATAACCTATCAGGCCGATGTCGCCAGGCAAAAGGTAAGAGCGTGATTTAGCGATCTTGAACCGAAGTTCCGCACTGGTATAGGCCACAGATGTTCCGGCAAACCTGTTTTTCCTGAAACCGCGCACATAGTTATTTACACCGAGCGTTAGGGCCTGGAAATACTCCGGGTTAGACGAAAATATATGACCGCCACCAGCTCTTATAACTCCCGTAACCCTGCTCGCGTCAGAAATACTTGCATAGATGGTCATGTCAGATGTAAGTTTGGTCAGGTTACCGCTGTTGCTGTTGAGCCCTCTAAGACTCGAAAATTCTGTATACCACGTAATACCCCTCGAAGGGAAAATTTCATTGTTCAGGTAATTAATATCCATTTTAGCCTTTAGACCAAAATAGTTTTTAATCGAATAAATACTGGCAGAATCTTTTCCTGTACTCAGGGTAGGAAACTGTAATATTCTGCCTGTATTGTTCTTAAAGTCACTGGAATAACGATAATACTCAGGACCGGCAGAGATCTCAAAATAGTCTTTTACTCGTTTTCTCACCTGGATGTCTGCCTGCAGGTAACTGTATCGCACCCGGTAATAGTCCACTGACTTGGATCTGTCAAAAACAGTGCTATTGCCAAACCCAAAAAAGTTATTCAGGGTCGGGCTTACGTATGCCGCATTTACTACGATATCATTATCAAACAACACCTGGTTGAATATTCCCTTGTATTTTACCTGGTAGGCCGCCCTGCTTACAGCAAACAAGGTCGTTAGTTTTTGATCTGTGGCGAAGGGAGCCTTTCTAAAGCCGTATGTCCGCTTGCTTAACCCAAGGCCTACTAATAATTTATCCTCCACATTAAATCCAACATTCAACAGCGGGAAGAAAAATCTATCATACTCAAACCCTGCATTTTTATAGTTGAGGATAGATGGCTCGGGCGATAAAAATTTTCTTGTACGATCGGCATTAACGAAAACATTTTTTTCGGTGCTCAGGTCGTAAACTTTTTTCAGCAGGTTGCCTGAAAGGTCAAAACTGTCTTCTCCTTTACCGCCGATAATCCTTACTTTTATTTTGGATCTCACGTTGTCGTCGATTTTAAAATCATCATCGCCATTGAGGCCATAAAGGACTAATTCTTTTGTGATGTCATCATGGAAAGTTCTGCGGAACATCATCGTGGCAGAATCGGATTCGTCATTCTTTTTATACACCGACAATTTTAGTTCACCATTGTCATCGGTGATGTGAAAAAATTCTTTCTTATTGCTGCCTGTGACAGTCACTCCCTTTGAAATGAAATTATAATAGTTCAAAGCTTCCTCTTTAAGCAGGTTGCGCCTGCTTATGAGCTTGCTTACCAGCATCGCCGAGTCCAGTTTCAGAATTTCGGGAGGCAGTTTCCTCACGGCATCAATTATTACCTCATCTGTGATCTGCCTTTGGAACGTATCAGTCGTTGCCTCCCAGCTTTTGATGTCCAGGGAGTTCATAAATCTCCGGTCAAAATCTCTTGCAGCAAAATTTAACCAGTTGATATCCGGTACATTCTTTTTAAATCCCTGCAAAAAGGGGATATGTTTGCGGGAAAGGAATCCAAGCAGCAAACCATCAGAATTGAAAAATGCCTGGTCCCTGTCCCTTGGCACCGGGTAATATAATTTACCTTTCCCGGTGTCGGCAGACCCCCATTTCCACTGGTCAGCATGGCGGTCCCAGTCAGCGATCAGCATGTCCAGTAAGCGAGCTTTTAGCACTGCTTCCTGGTCCACATGGTGATCATTGTCGTCGTACATTTTATTAAGTATACTGGCCGTACTCTTCGTATCCGATCCGTCCGGGGTTGGATCCCTGTCTTCCAGCATAACGATCGTGTTGGCAAACATTTTCCTGTAGATGCCAAACGCAGGATCATCAGGTACAAAAAAGAATTTAGGTTGTGCTGCCAGTATCCCCACGGAGTTCGCAAGGGATGGTACGACAAGCGGGGCGTAAGGATGGCCCGCGGAAATCATATCCTGCACTATTCGTTGGGCGATAGTACCCCGCAGATTCGGAGGCACTACTTTTTCAGGATCCTTATCTACAGTCCGCAATGACCACTCTTTTCCGTTCTTATCTTCCAGTTTCAACGATTTCGTTTGTTTGCCTCCACCCATGCTAAGGATCTTAAAACCTCCCTGTTCCTTACGAATATTGAATTCTTTGAACAAAACAGGTTCGCTCCATTCTTTACGATAGTTATCTCCCAGGAAGGTCTGCTTAAAGCCGGAAAAGTTTTTATACTGGTCACTTGCGGAAATCACCACGGTGTCCTTAAACGCATATTCTACAGCCCGCATGGTATCTTTTACTTCAAGGAATTTAGAGAAGTCAAGGATATTGTGGGTGAACGAATTTTTAACGGAGTCGCCCTCCAGCGTAAAAAAGTTTACGCGTACATTTTTGTTCTTGGAAACTTCCAATGTTACATAGCCATTTTTGCTGGATGAGAAAAGGGAATTCTTGCCGGTAGACACCCGGCTCGATTTACTGCCGCTGCCACTCACAATATAATTGTAACCACTATCCTGGATCATTTGAAGGGTATGTTCATGGCCACCCATAAAAATTACGTTCGGGTGGCTTTTTACGACCGGCTCCACTTGTTTGATCATTTGCTGGTAAAGCGGATGTTTAAGGTCTTGTTCGGTGCCAAATATTGCCCTGGTAAGCGGGTATACGGAACCCAGCACCGGTAAGGGAAAATACCAGCTTTTATTCATGTCAGTGAATGGAAAGATGTGCTGCCTTAACGTAAAATATCCTCCATGCGGACCATAACTTTTCAAGGGATGATGAAAGGCAAAGAGAACCAATTTGCTTGCGTTTTGGGCTAGCATGTCCCCTAATTGTGTGAGTACTTCTGCTTTCGTTTTCGTAGGGCAGTCAGACTCTGCCCCCGGTTTGTCTTTTTCATGAAGCCACCACTGGCTATCCATCATGATAAGAACAATATCATCATTGATCTTCACTTCTTCTGGTCCCGGGCAACCATCCCGGGGAAACATCATTACATTTTTATTTCCTAAAATATCAATGTATTGCTGCACTCTCAGAATGGATTCGTACCCATTTGCCCCGCCATTGGCCCAGTCGTGATTACCAGGAACAAAATAGACTTTCGAATCAGATTTCCCTGCAATACGTATCTGTGAATCCAGTGGTGCTTTCGCGATTTCATAAGTCGGCAAAGATTCATCCGGCAAACCCGTTTTATAAAGGTTGTCACCGAGGTATACCACCGTAGTCTTTTTATCAAACGACATTCTTTTTTTTACAGCTTCCACTACCGGGTGCCGGCCTTCAGGTGTAAGTTTTCCTGCATCACCAATCAGTACTATCGTTGCCTGTAAGCTATCCTGTGCAAAGAGAGGGGAACAATAAAGAGAAAACAACAAACCAGTGAGCACAAAATATTTCATCATTTTTTATTCATTTTATTTTTGATCAAAAGCAAATTTGCAAAACCATCTTCCGCAAATTCATTGGAAATAATTAAATCACCGTCGGGCGTGAAAGCGATCCCTTCGGGTTGTTTGTAAATACCCGGATTCAGTTTGTAGAATGTTTTAAACTCTCCTTTACTATTTAATACGAGCAGGATTTTTTGAATGGCAGAGACAACGTAGATATCCCTGGTTACCGGGTTAATAGCTGCGGCTGAAGGATGGAGTCTTTTTTCAATGCCCAGCTTCTGGTGCAGGGTGCTTATGTCATAAACGATATGTTTTTCGAACTGGTTTGCGGAATCGCTATATCGGTAGGCATACGTACTCAGGGTTTTTTTTGAATCCTCCGGGCAATCCTTGCACATGATCACCAGGAAGGATGAGTCGGGCGAACCGAATAATGATTCAAATTCATTTTCGCCGGCCGAAATGTTACCGATCTTAAAACGCTCGTTAATGAACTGGTTGTCCCTGAAAGTAAGTCTGTTGATGTCGCCATTGCTTTCCATGACATACAGAGTACTGTCCAGTATAACAAGGTCCTCATAATCCCTTTTTTTGTCAAATTTCCATTTCCGTAATTTTTTTGGGTCTTTCAGCGGGAATTTGTAAACATCTCCACCTTCGTCTATAATTGCAAAAAGACTGGAATCTTTTGCATAGTACGCAATTCCGGATATCTCATCTAACTCATGTGGAAGTTTTACCACATTAGGCTTCGAAAAGTGGTACATCTCCGAATCTGGGTAATTTTTTCCGCTGTTTGAGTAATCACAACCGAAAATAGAAAACAGGAGTGAAAGCGAAACCAATACTGAATGTGGTTTGGACAACATTTTTGTTGAGTATATTAGTGTAATAAGCAATTTAGACAAATATCATGCTAACAGCCCGCGGCCGGTAATGGCAAACAGGCGCTCGATTGGCTTACAAAAAGATTGTACCCGGCAGTCGTTAAAACCGGTTTAAATTAAACGCGGAAATATCTATCGAAGTTTTTCTTTTATTTATGAGCTCACTTACCAGCAAGCCAGTCCCTGTGCCTTGGGAGATGCCGAGCATAGCATGTCCGCCCGCAACCACCAGGTTGTCCACGGCCATCGGTTTGCCAATGAAGGGTAAGCCATCCGGGGTAACCGGGCGCAGGCCATTCCATATCTTATCGGCAGGCGGGAATGCGATATCCAGGCCGGGATAAAAAGCCCGGGCACTATTATAGATGCCTTCCATGCGTTTGATAAGTACTCTATTGTTGATGCCGCTTAGTTCCATGGTGCCGCCGATGCGCAGCCGCTGGTCCCAGGGTGTAATGGCACAACGGCCATCCACCAGGATGGCAGGATAACGAATATTTTTTTCAACGTGGCCGTAAGTATAGCTATAACCTTTCCCTGGTTGTACCAGCAGATCTATCCCAAGCATCCGGCAAACTCCCGGTATCCAGCTGCCTGTGGCGATAACCAGGTTGTCGCAATCCAGCTTTTCATGGGCAGAGATAACTGACTTAACTTTGTTTCCTTCCTTTTCAAAACCTGTAACTGCACAATTTAGTCTAAAGCTTACTCCACGGGTAGCAAGGTGGTCTCTGAGGCTTGTCATTAATTTCCCAGGATCAAAATGGCAATCATCTTTAAACAACACCGCACCAGCCACATCCACTTCCACATCCGGTTCCCGGGCCTGTACTTCCGCGGCGTTTAGTCTTTCCACCTTTAACCCAAGCTTTTCCGCGTCATCTGCAAGATGGTATTCATGATCGAGTGTCTTTTGTTGCTTACACATCATGAAACAACCTTTTTCTTCCATGTTAAAGTTGTCGCCTAATTCCACAGCCATATCATTTACCAGGTGCCGGCTCAGCTTAAGAATATTATTCAGGTGTGGTCCAGATCTTTTGACATGCGAGGCTGTGCTGTTTCTAAAAAAATGCCAGGCCCATCGGATCAGTTCTATATCCAGCCTGGGTTTTATATAAAAAGGGCTGCTACTGCTTAGCATGTATTTAAAACCCTCGGCAATGATCCCGGGGGAGGCCAGCGGCACAAAATGGCTTGGGCTCATATACCCCATATTACCAAAGGAACAACCGTCAGTGATATCACCCCGTTCAATTACAGTTACATTATGCCCTTCTTTTTGCAGGTAATATGCACTGCACAATCCAATGATACCACCTCCAACAATAATCGTATGAGCCATCGATCCGGGTTTGTTATTTTAATTAAAAAGTAATTTAGTCAATAAGTTATGTTCCGGAACAATAATACAGGCAGTTCAATGGAACAGCCTGTATTAAATACAAACGGTCCTAATTTATTCTTTGTTTGATAAGCGCGTCCAGGTCTTCCCTCGTTTTATTCAGGTCTTTCTCCTGCGCTGTTACGTCCAGGACATTCTGAGCAATTTTGTCGTCAAGTTTCTTCTTTTGTCTTTCAAGATCTATCGCATCATCCCTAAGATTTTTCAGTTTTTTGTCAGCTTTTTTAACGGCTTCATCCTGGTCTTTTATTTTCAATTCCAGGCTGGCTGCAGCAACTGAAGATTCAAAACTATGGAGGTATGATTTTGCATTGGTAAACAGTTCCTTGTTATCCTCCACTCCATAAAACCTGTCGTGCTCACTGGAAATCATCATGGTTAAGACCGCATTCCCGTTGTCTTTATTGCTTTTCTTTTCCGCATTAAAGTAAAGATTTACAGGCTCCTTGCTAATTTCGGGCACTAACACATTTTTATACAGCAGGAAGTCTCTTACTTTTTTGGGTTTGCCATATGTATTCATTTTGTTTTCCACGCCATTTGTTACTGCTTCTGCAGAATAAGGGAGGTTATAAATAACGGAAGGTTGGGGGGCTTTATTAAATGTTGTTGTGCCCGTTTGTGGTTGAGCAAATACACTCACACAACAAATCACTGCGACTGCAGCAAGGAGGAACCTTTTCATTTTCAAGAATTTTTTATGTTTTGCAATATTACAATTCTTCTCACAAAGCCGGTCATTGGATCCGCAGAAGGCCCGGAACATCGGCCGGCGGGCTTCCTGATTTTTATCATTTCTGTGTGAAATTATGTGCTAAATTTGAGGTGTATAATTTATGGAAGCCTACGGTAAAATTTTATTGATTGCGATGCCCGCTTTCCTGCTCCTGGTCCTGTTTGAAAAATGGTATGGCTGGCGCAAAGGTTTTGACACGGTGCGCAGCATGGATATGATCAGCAGCCTGAGCAGCGGTGTAACCAACGTTACCAAAGATGTGCTGGGATTGAGTGTTGCCCTAATAAGTTATGGATGGCTGGTTGACAACCTTGCACTCATGCAGGTAAAAGCCACCTGGTTAACCTATGTGATCGCTTTTATTGTACTTGATTTTGCGGGGTACGTTGTACATGCGCTTGATCACAGGATCAATTTTTTCTGGAACAGCCATATCATTCACCACAGCAGCGAAGAATTTAACCTGGCCTGTGCACTAAGGCAAAGCATTTCAGTTTTTGTAAGGCTGTTTATCATCCTTCTTTTACCGGCAGCCGTGCTAGGCGTACCAAAGGAAGTGATTGGTGTAGTGGCGCCTTTGCACCTATTTGCACAGTTCTGGTACCATACCCGTCACATCGGGCAATTAGGCTGGTTGGAAAAAATAATTGTTACCCCATCTCACCACAGGGTACATCATGCCATCAATGCGGAATACATGGATAAAAATTACGGGCAGATATTTATTTTCTGGGATAAATGGTTTGGTACCTTCCAGGAAGAATTACCTGGCGTACCTGCTGTTTATGGGGTCTCCCGGCCGGTAAAAACCTGGAATCCCATAAAAATAAATTTCCTTCACATGGGCCTTCTTTTCAAGGATGCCTGGCGGACAAAAAGCTGGAAAGATAAATGCAGGGTTTTTTATAAACCTACAGGCTGGCGGCCCGCAGACGTAGCGGAAAGATATCCGGTATTTAAAATTGAGGATGTATTCGACTTCCAGAAATATGATACCCCCTATACAAAATCCTTTCTTACCTGGACCTGGTTTCAACTGCTGATGCTGCTGCTGCTGATAAGCTACCTGTTTGGCAACATTGCTGTCATCGGTAACCCGGCAATATTTGTTTACGGTGGTTTTGTTTTTTTATTTGTTTACGGGTTTACTGAAATGATGGACGGCACTCCATATGCTTACGCATGGGAAATTGCCACATCACTGGTAGGGGTTGGAATACTTTTTTATACCGGCGATTGGTTCAGTGCTTCGGGCATTCATCCATGGATCAAATACTTCCTGCTCGTTTATTTTATTGTTGCCCCGGCCATGGCCGTATGGTATGCTTTCAGCAACCGGACCAGCCCGAAAGATGAGTTGGTTACTCATTAGGGGGCAACGAATGCAGTGTCGGTTCATTATTCACTGTTCTCCATATTTTTAAAGGGTTGCTGTTTTTTAATTCATCCGGCAATAAATTATCAGGCCAGTCCTGGAATGTGATCGGCCGTGCAAAACGTTTGATGCCATCCGCGCCAACAGATGTAAACCTGCTGTCAGTAGTGGCCGGAAAAGGTCCGCCATGCTGCATCGAAAGAGCCACTTCCACCCCCGTTGGCACAGCATTGAGAATCAATCTTCCGCAAAGGTTTTTGATAACCTCCACCAATACGTGTTCCTTTAGCAATTCATTGTCCGTGGCCAGGATACTTGCGGTGAGTTGCCCCTGGAACTGCCGCGCCACTGCAAGCATCTCCTCCATGTCTGCACAACGTACAAGAATAGAATAGGGGCCAAAAACTTCCTCCCGGAGTTTCGGATTTTGCATAAATACCGGGGCTGTGGTGGTCGTTAAAACAGGCCCGGCCCAAAGCATATCCAATGCTTCCGCGGCAGCAGGTTCGTAAAGGACCTGCACGTTTTGCTGCGCCAGTGCCTCCAACTTTTTTTCTGCAAAATTTTTGGCGATGCCCTCATGCAACATCTGCGCCGGCTCCACTTTTTCGAGTGCGTCCACCAGGGCGTGGCGGAAAGTGACGAGGTCATCATTGTCTAAGCCTACCAGGATACCAGGATTGGTACAAAATTGACCAACCCCTAAAGTAATGGAAGTTGCATACATCCTGGCTACGGCTGCAGCAGCCGTTTTCATTTTTTCCGGTAGCAGGAAGACAGGGTTTACACTGCTCATTTCTGCAAAAACGGGTATAGGCTCCTTTCGCTGGTTTCCCCAATCAAAAAGTTGTTTGCCCCCGGCAAATGAACCAGTGAAACCAACCGCTTTCGTGAAAGGGTGTTTTACCAGGGTTTCTCCCACCATAGAAGCGGCACCAAAAAGGTGCGTGAAAATTCCCTTGGGCAGATTTAAATCCGCGATTACTTTGTCGATAGCATTTGCAACCAACCCGCTGGTACGGGCATGTGCGGGATGGGCTTTCACAATCACCGGGCACCCTGCTGCCAGGGCACAGGCAGTGTCGCCCCCGGCGGTGGAATATGCAAAAGGAAAGTTGCCGGCACCAAAAACAACTACTGGGCCAAGCGGGATCATCATTTTCCTCAGCCCAGGTTTGGGCGCGTCTTGTTTTGTGGCAGTATCAATCCTGATATCCATCCACTGGCCGCTGCGGCAAAAGTCACCATAGCTTTTCAGTTGGAAAATAGTCCTGCTCAATTCAGCGTTTAACCTGGCTTCAGGAAGGTTTGTTTCCATCCCCGCCGTCTCCACCAGCCTTGCCCGTTGGTGTTCCAGTTCATCCCCAATTTTTACAAGGAATGCGTCCCTGTCTGAAAGGGAATATTGGCGGTAGACCGGGAAAGCCTCCCAGGCTTGCTGCATGGCTGTTTCAATATCTTCTGTTCGGGCGTCTTTGACCATGTGTGGTAAAATTTATCAGCATTGATTTTAAAAGATAAAGTTATCAATATAGCTGGAGGTTCAGCCATTGCGATCCCTTCTGGAGTTTGAAATTTTCAACATTTGAATTTTTTTTGTACACCAGCTTTAAAAATTCAAATCGTATTAAGAGGATTTTCTTACCTTCAAAACCTGTTCAGATTTTTTTCTTCGATCGCCTGCCAGGCAAACATTAATTATTTCAATACATGCATTTATCACCGAGGGAATCAGAAAAGCTACTGCTTTTTTTAGCAGGGGAATTGGCGGAAAAAAGGAAGGCCAGGGGACTGAAATTAAATTACCCGGAAGCCATCGCTCTTATCAGCAGCCACCTGCAGGAAGCTGCCAGGGACGGGAAGTCGGTTGCGGAAGTAGTTCAATATGGAGGCACCATCCTCACAAGCAAAGATGTAATGGAAGGTGTACCGGAAATGATCCATGAAATACAGGTAGAAGCTACTTTCAGGGACGGAACCAAACTGGTAACTGTGCATGATCCTATCAGGCTGGCCTGATCCGTAATATCATCTAAATTTAACATTTATGATACCTGGAGAATACTTATTAGCTGAGGGCGATATTGAATGTAATGCAGGCCGCCGTATTACGACGGTCCGGGTCGTGAATACGGGTGACCGGCCGGTACAGGTGGGCTCCCATTTTCATTTTTTTGAAGTGAACCGCCAGATAGAATTTGACAGGCAAGCGGCTTTCGGAAAACGGTTAAATGTTGCAGCCGGAACAGCCGTGCGTTTTGAACCCGGGGAAGAGAAGGAAGTGATCCTCATTAATTTCGGGGGGAACCAAAAAATCACCGGCTTCAATAACCTTGTAGACGGTGAAACCAATTCTACAGGCGTTGCAGAAAATGCAATGGATAAATTAACGGCGCTTCATTTTAAAAATAAACCGGAATGAGTTTAAGAATCAACAGGCGGAAATATGCCAACATGTATGGCCCCACCACGGGGGATAAAGTTCGCCTGGGAGATACAGCGCTCCTGATGCAGGTTGAAGATGACCTGACCGTTTACGGGGATGAGGCAAAGTTTGGCGGCGGCAAAACGATCCGGGATGGGATGGCACAATCGGCAACGGCTACCCGAAACGAAGGGGTGCTGGATTTTGTCATTACCAGTGTCATGATCATCGATCATTGGGGGATCATTAAGGCGGATATTGGCATAAAGGATGGTAAGATTGCCGGGATCGGTAAAGCTGGTAACCCGGATACGATGGATGGCATAACAGGAGGAATGGTGATTGGCGCCAGCACGGAAGTGCATGGGGGCGCAGGGCTGGTGGCAACTGCAGGCGGAATAGATACCCATATTCATTTTATATGTCCTCAGCTCATCGATCATGCATTGTTCAGCGGAATCACAACGATGCTGGGGGGTGGTACCGGTCCTGCCGATGGCACCAGCGCCACAACCGTCACCCCCGGTGCATGGAATATCCAAAAAATGCTGGAAGCCTCCGACTGCCTGCCGATGAATATCGGTTTTTTCGGCAAAGGGAACTGCGCCTCTTTTCGCCCGCTGGAGGAACAAATTGAAGCCGGTGCGATCGGGTTAAAAATTCATGAGGATTGGGGAAGCACGGCAGCCGTCATAGATGCTTCTTTGAAAGTAGCGGATAAACACGATGTGCAGATCGCGATCCATACGGACACGCTCAATGAAGGAGGATTCCTGGAAGATACGATCAACGCAATCAACGGGCGCGTGATACATACCTTTCATACCGAAGGAGCGGGTGGCGGCCATGCCCCGGATATTATCAAAGCTGCCATGTATCCCAATGTGCTGCCTTCTTCCACTAATCCAACCAGGCCTTACACTATCAATACGATTGATGAACACTTAGACATGCTGATGGTCTGCCACCACCTGGATCCCAACGTACCGGAAGATGTTGCATTTGCCGACAGCAGGATAAGACCGGAAACAATTGCGGCAGAAGATATCCTGCACGACATGGGTGTTTTTAGCATGATGAGCAGTGATAGCCAGGCCATGGGAAGAGTAGCAGAAGTGATCACGCGGACATGGCAGACTGCGCATAAAATGAAAGTCCAACGTGGACCATTAGTGGAAGATGCAGATCATAACAATGATAATTTCAGGATAAAAAGATATGTCGCAAAATATACGATCAACCCTGCCATTACGCATGGCATTGCCGATTATGTAGGATCACTGGAAAAAGGAAAGATGGCGGATATTGTTTTATGGAAACCTGCTTTGTTTGGAGCGAAGCCAGAGATGATCATAAAAGGAGGAATGATCATCGGATCTAAAATGGGTGATCCAAATGCATCTATCCCTACACCGCAGCCGGTGATCTATCGGCATATGTTTGGCGCATTGGGAAAGGCAGTACATGCTACCTGTGCAAGTTTTGTTTCGAAGATCTCATTGGAACAGAATATTGTGCAAGGTTATGGCCTGCAAAAAAGAGTTTTACCTGTAAAAAACTGCAGGTCCATATCTAAAAAAGACCTGATTCACAATGATGCTACCCCATTTATAGAAGTGAACCCGGAAAATTATGAAGTGAAAGTTGACGGCAAACATCTCACCTGCGAGCCTATGGAAGAACTGCCGCTGGCACAACGTTATTTTTTATTTTGATACATCTGAAGACTGCAAAAAATGCTGGTAACTGAAAAAATAGGTAAACTGGAAACCTTTCCTTTGCAGGAAAGAACGATCGACTGGCTCCTGCTGGAATGGTTTGAAACCAATAAACGCATCCTTCACAAAAGGACCGGGCTTGGAACAGGTATCAGCTTGAAATTTATTGGGGAGAATCCGCACTTTTATCCAGGTGATGTTTTGTTTGCAGATAGCAATACTGTGATCGCAGTGGAAGTCAACGAAACAGCTGTAATAGTTATCAAACCGCACACTATGCAGGATATGGCGGCCATCTGTTACGAGATCGGCAATAAACACCTGCCTCTTTTTTACCAGGAGGATGAGGTACTCGTAGCATTTGAACAATCGCTGTTCACCTTCCTGCAAGCGACGGGCTATCCCGTACAAAAAGCCTTTAGAAAATTAATTAACCCGGTTAAAACAACCGTTGCGCCGCATGGGAATAGCAGTAGTTTGTTTAGCAGGATCATGCAACTTACAACTGACCCAACATGAATGCTGCACTCTTACACCTGCTCCAGCTATCAGATCCTGCATTGCCCATTGGCGGGTACGCGCATTCGGCGGGGTTGGAAACATTTGTACAGCAGGGCAAAGTAAATTCTACTGAAACTGCAAGGGAGTTCATAACGGGTATGCTAAGCCGCAGTTTGTGTTATACAGATGCTGCTTTTGTTTCGCTGGCCTTTGATGCAGCAAAGGATGAAGACCTTTGTTCCCTGGTAAGTCTGGACGAGGAGTGTGCTGCAGTAAAATTACCGATGGAAATGCGACAGGCAAGCCAGAAGCTTGGCACCAGGCTGCTAAAAATATTTCACCCGCTTTGTACACAAGCATTCGCGGCAGCATTCATGGAAGCAGTTATTGCACAAAAAACTGCAGGCCACTACCCGGTAGTTTTCGGGATGTATGCTGCAGGCCTGGGGATCCCTAAAAAGAATGCGCTGACCGGGTTTTATTATAACGCCGCAGCGGGAATGGTGACTAATTGCGTAAAACTCATTCCCCTCGGGCAGCAGGATGGACAGGCGATTTTGTTTTCATTACACCCGTTGATTATTGAACTGGTGGAAAAAAGCCTTGCACCCGACGCAGACCTTGTCGGAATGTGTTGCACCGGTTTTGACATCGCAAGTATGCAGCATGAGCAGTTATATTCAAGGTTGTACATGTCTTAAAAACTAAAGTATGCAGGAGAGAAATTATATAAAAATAGGGATTGCAGGTCCGGTGGGGTCAGGCAAAACTGCTCTGATAGAACGTTTGTCACGCGCTATGTTCCAGGACTACAGCCTGGCTGTGATCACAAATGATATTTACACAAAGGAGGATGCAGAATTTCTTACAAAAAACAGCCTGCTGCCTGCAGAAAGGATCATTGGCGTAGAAACGGGGGGATGCCCGCACACCGCAATAAGGGAAGACGCCAGTATGAACCTGGAAGCGGTGGAAGAAATGTCTAACAGGATACCAGGCGTGGAGATCATTTTTATAGAAAGTGGTGGCGATAACCTTTCGGCTACCTTCAGTCCCGACCTGGCAGATCTTAGTATTTTTGTGATAGATGTGGCAGAAGGCGATAAGATTCCGCGCAAGGGTGGCCCCGGAATAACCCGCAGTGACCTGCTTATCATCAACAAAATTGATCTCGCACCTTATGTGAATGCAGACCTGGCAGTCATGGAAAGGGATGCCCGGCGAATGCGCAACGGACAGCCTTTTATTTTCACCAACCTGGTGAATGGCGAAGGACTGGCTGCGGTAATTGGCTGGATAAAAAAATATGCCCTCATGGAGGCTGTGGATGAACCCTTATTGATCAGGTGATAGCACAGTTGACGATACAACTGGCGGCAATGAATGGTATAACTTTTTTACAGAAATGTTATTCAGACCCACCATTCAAGGTGGCCAATATCACCCAAAATAAAAAAGGCCATGTGCTGAGCCTGATGCTGATGAGTTCATCTCCCGGCGTACTGGACGCCGATGAATACGCGGTGAGTATTAGGTTACAGCAGGACTGCAGCCTGCAGCTCCATACGCAATCTTACCAACGTCTGTTCACGGGGAAACAGCAGGCGAAGCAGCACACCTCAATTCATATGGCACGCGGAAGTTCATTTTGTTTTGTTCCGCACCCTGTAGTGCCACACCAGCGGTCAAATTTTGCTGCACGCACAGACATCTTTTTATCCGAACAATGCAGCCTGATCTTTGGCGAGGTACTCACCTGTGGCAGGAAATTAAACGGCGAAGTGTTTACATTTTCCCGTTATCATAATGTTACAAGATTGTTTTTGAATGACCGGTTAGTTGTAAAAGAAAACCTCTTAATGGATCCCTCGTTTACTGATCCTGCCGGTATAGGACAGCTGCAGGGCTACACGCACCAGGCCAGCCTGATCTACCTCGATGAAAAAGCCATAGCCAAAGAGATTATCCCGGCGCTCTTGTTTTTGTTGAAGGACGAAAAAGATATCAGCATTGGTATTACCGCCGCACCCGGAAACGGAATCGTGCTTCGCGTGTTGGGCCAAAAAGCCGAACAACTATTCGATTGCCTGAAGTTGGTAGCAGGACATTTGTTGCAATTAAAAAGTATAAAACACGTGGCCTATGTCATCTGAAATGATCTTATTGATTCTTTCAGCTATCAGCATCGCATTTCTGCATACGGTGTCTGGCCCTGACCATTACCTGCCTTTTGTTGCATTGGCGCGGTCCAGGTGTTGGTCGGCAGCTAAAGCAATGCGGTGGACAATCATCTGTGGGTTCGGGCATATAGCCAGTTCAGTGCTGCTTGGCATGGCAGGGGCGACACTAGGTTGGAGTTTGTCCTCAGTAAGCTGGTTTGAAAATGTGAGGGGTGGAATTGCCGGCTGGCTGATGTTGTTGTTCGGTTTGATTTATGGTTGCTGGGGTTTGTGGCGGGCTTACCGGGATAAGCCACATAAACATTTCGACATGGAGGACGGGGGCGATATGTATGTCTATGAACATAACCATAGCAGTTCCGTTCAACCGGCAGAAAGGCACAGGTTAACACCATGGGTCATGTTCATAATTTTCATACTGGGCCCTTGTGAACCGCTGATCCCTTTACTATATTTCCCGGCGGCAAAAAACAACTGGAGTGGAATGTTGCTTCTCATTGTCGTTTATAGTGTCGTTACCCTCGTTACTATGGTGTCGCTTGTTCTCCTGGGGCGCAGGGGCATTTTGTTATTTCAAATGGAGAGGCTCGAGCGGCATATGCATAGCCTGGGTGGGCTCACCATTTTTTTCTGCGGCGCGGGTATGTTATTCCTCGGATGGTGAGCACGGTCATTTTTCCCTGCTTTTGTAAGGCAGGTTTTGTAGCCGGATTAACAGGTTTGATCGGGGCCAATAAAATTTTATAATGGTGCTAATAGAATTTTTTCGGGCGATCATTAAAAAATTTGGCTGCAAAACTCCGACTCATTATCTTTGCCGTCCTTTAAACAAATGCCGCGTTGGTCAAGGGGTTAAGACGCCTCCCTTTCACGGAGGAATCACGGGTTCGAATCCCGTACGTGGTACTACGAGCCTTGCATTTATGCAGGGCTTTTCCTGTTTAAATCCTAATCCGTACCACATTTACTACGGTCCACCACAAAATAAGGTTGTTCATTAAAAGTCTTATTCATTCATTGTTTTTATGAGAAATGGATGAGTCAATCGGCGACCCCTAAAAATAAAGTTCGAACAAAGCTTTGCAATGCATTCTCGCTTTCCTATTATTAAACTAAATGAACAAAAATCTGACAAAATGAACAACATCATACAAATGGATGAGTCGATACAGGTAAGGATTAGCCCGCAACCTAAAAAGAGAAATAGTGATACAGGTGTGTATGAGATATATTTAAATTTTTCTATATCTAACGAAGGGATAAATCAATTTGAGACAGCTATCAGCACTGGTATATCAGTTGCAGTAGAGGAATGGGGTAAGCAACAGATGAAAGGCAAGGGAATGAAAGCGATGGAAGTAAACCAAAAGCTCATCAAATACATGATTATTGCTCAACTGCATATTGACAATTTTCGCATAAAAGGGGAGCACACATGCAGGCAGGTGAGGGATGAAATATTGGTGAATGTAAAACCCAAAATTACCGGTAGGGCACAACATGGGAAGAAAGTTGAGTTGACAGCACCGTCATACTGCTTGTAATTCTAATTCCCGATACAATCGGGCAGAATTAAAGCGCCACACGTGAACCGCCAAAGCGGAACACTCGCCAGTGAGGGATAGGTAACACCCACAGGGGGAGCAATTATTCAAAGACCTATCCCCGCCTGAAGCATAAAGTATTCGACCGGTGCACGGCCCCTTTCATAACTGAGCCGGTTATTCCCGGCGTCATAAGACAGGGAATTCCTAACAACATATTTGATAGTACTTCCACGATTATAGGTTGCCCGCAGCGTAATCCTTGCCTTTTCCGGTTTGGGGGATCCCGCCGTGAACCCAAACCCAAGCCCTTTATTAAAACTGGCACTTGAGGTGCCGCCAAGGTCGATGCTTTCAAGACCCAGCGCTGTTTCCAGGGTACTTAGGTTTTCTTTCGTACTGCTGAGGTAAAAATTCCCGCCCGCAATGATGTCAACAAACGGGTTAAACCCGCCGGTCAACGGTGGACGAAAACGAAGAATTGCGTTCAGGTTCGCAATCCCATAGCTTGTTTTATAATCGCCCAGGAAGCCGTTGATATTCACGTCAGAAATAAACCTGCCATAGTAGGTATAACCCATTTCTGCCCCCACCCGTAAAGGTGAATTTTTCTTGTTTTTACCCCAGGTAAACGGATTGGAAACAATTAAAAGAGAAGCCCCGAATCCGATGTTGCCCATGTTATTTTCAATGGCCTTTTGCATCTGGCTGGATGGGAGGGCCACATGGATAGTTAATGCTGCATCTGTCGTAGAAATGATCCCAGTGGGAGGCGCGGGTTTTAAGGCGGGCGTATCCTGGGCCGCTGAGGTAAAAATCCCAAAGCAAAACATAACTAACATCGCATAGGTTGTCATGTTGATAGAGTTATGGTTATAAATATATATATTTAAAACCAACGGTATTAAAAAATATTCTGTTTTGTTACCCCTTAACACGTAATTTTGCCACGCAAAAATTTATCAATTCCAAATTATTCAGTTATGAGTACAGTTAAAGTTGCCATCAACGGTTTCGGACGTATCGGCCGTTTGGTTTTTCGCCAGATTTACAACATGGAGGGTATCGATGTAGTAGCAATTAATGATCTTACAAGTCCGGCAGTATTGGCCCATTTGCTGAAGTATGATAGTGCGCAGGGTCGTTTTGGCCAGGAAGTAACGCATACAGAAAATTCCATTGTGGTTAACGGTGACGATATTAAAATATATGCCCAGAAAGATCCTGCACAAATTCCATGGGGTGCTCATGATGTGGACGTGGTGATCGAGAGTACAGGCTTCTTCACCGACAAAGCAAAGGCAGAAGCTCACCTTACAGCAGGCGCAAAAAGAGTAGTGATCTCTGCACCTGCAACCGGGGAGATGAAAACGGTTGTTTTTAATGTAAATCACGATATACTTGATGGAAGTGAAACAATCATCAGCTGTGCAAGTTGTACTACCAACTGTCTTGCGCCGATGGCCAAAACGATGAATGATAATTTTACTATCATCACTGGTATCATGAGCACGATCCACGCTTATACCAACGATCAGAACACCCTGGATGCGCCCCATCCTAAAGGAGACCTTCGCAGGGCAAGAGCTGCTGCTGCCAATATTGTTCCGAACAGCACCGGCGCTGCAAAAGCAATTGGCCTGGTATTGCCCGAACTAAAAGGGAAACTGGACGGTGGTGCGCAGCGTGTGCCTGTGATCACAGGCTCTGTAACGGAACTATACAGCATTGTAGAAAAAAAGGTGACTGCAGAAGAGGTGAACGCAGCTATGAAAGCAGCCAGCAACGAAAGTTTTGGTTATAACGAAGATGAGATCGTGAGCAGCGATGTAATTGGTATCACTTATGGTTCCCTGTTCGATGCTACCCAAACTAAAGTTCAGGCAGTTGGCGATCACCAACTGGTGAAAACCGTTAGCTGGTATGACAACGAGAACAGTTACGTGAGCCAGTTAGTGCGTACAGTTAAACACTTCGCAGGACTGATCTCTAAATAAGTTTTCATACATAGTTTTTTAACCGCAGAGTGAATGAGTCAGTAGAGGTTTCGCAGAGATTCTTAGCGCAACGCTGCATCATTTTTCTCTGCGGTTTTAATTTTTTAAACAGAGCATATGACTAAGTTTTCAGATTTTAACTTCAAGGGTGAAAAGGCGCTGGTGCGTGTAGACTTTAATGTTCCTCTGGGCGAAGCCTTCAACATTACTGACGACAACAGGATGACCGCAACGATTCCCACGGTAAAAAAGATCCTTGCAGATGGCGGCAGTGTTATCCTGATGAGTCACTTTGGCCGTCCGAAGGAAGGGCCGGAAGAAAAATATTCTTTGAAGCACCTCGTTGCGCACTTAAAGGAACTGCTTGGATCCGGCATTTCGGTATCTTTTGCAGAGGATTGTATTGGGGAAGATGCATTCGCTGGCGCAGCAAACCTTCAACCAGGGGAAGTTTTATTGCTGGAGAATCTCCGTTTTTATAAGGAAGAAGAAAGAGGAGATAAAACTTTCGCTGAAAAATTAAGCAGGCTCGGAACCGTTTATGTAAATGATGCTTTTGGAACAGCCCATAGGGCGCATGCCTCTACCGCTGTCATTGCAGATTATTTTCCGGCAGATAAAAAGTTATTCGGTTTGTTGATGGAAGGGGAAGTGATCAGTGCAGAAAAAGTATTGCATGGTTCAGAAAAACCTTTCACTGCTATCATCGGTGGCGCAAAGGTTTCGGATAAAATCCTCATTATTGAAAACCTGCTGCAAAGAGCAACCGATATCATCATCGGTGGTGGTATGGCTTATACATTTATAAAAGCCCGGGGTGGCAAAATAGGCGGATCCCTTTGCGAAGACGACCGCCTGAACACAGCACTGGAAATTTTAGAGAAAGCAAAAGCTAAAAATGTAAGTATACATCTGCCCGAGGACTCGGTAATCGCTGATAAGTTTGCGGCAGATGCAAACACTAAAGTGGCAGTGAGCGATGCGATACCGGACGGATGGATGGGACTGGATATCGGCCCGAAATCAGTTGGAATTTTCAGGGAAGTGATCAGCAAATCAAAGACCATATTATGGAACGGCCCAATGGGTGTTTTTGAAATGGAAAAATTTGAAACAGGTACAAAAGATATTGCACTGGCTGTTGCGGAAAGTACCAGCCAGGGGGCGTTTAGCCTTGTCGGTGGGGGAGACAGTGTGGCAGCCGTGAATAAATTCAACCTTGCAGACAAAGTAAGTTATGTAAGCACCGGGGGAGGCGCGCTGCTGGAATATTTTGAAGGAAAAGAATTGCCAGGTATTGCTGCGATAAAGTAAAAGTGAAAATGACTAATTGGCGGCCGCACTTTCCTGGTGCGGCTTTTTTATTCTGGACTTAAAATTGTACGAAGAATAAAACTTTGCATTCCCTAAAAGAATATTATTTTTAAATACTTAACTAATAAAAAAATCAAAAATGAAAAGTATAACCACACTAGTTATTTTAGGCATCCTTGCCGTGATCTTATTTATGGGCTGTAGCGGCTACAATGGCCTGGTAAAACAGGATGAGAGCGTAAAAAAAGCATGGAATAATGTGCAGACAGAATACCAGAACCGTGCTGACCTTGTAGGAAACCTGGTAAACACGGTGAAAGGTGCAGCCAACTTTGAGCAAAAAACATTGACTGATGTGGTAGAAGCGAGAGCTAAAGCTACCAGTGTAAACGTGAATGCGGATAACCTTACCCCGGAGAAAGTTGCCGAATTCCAGGCGGCACAGGGCCAGTTGTCCGGAGCATTGAGCAGGTTGTTGGTGTCGGTGGAAGCCTATCCAACATTGAGGGCAACTGAGAACTTTACCAAGCTGCAGGGGCAACTGGAAGGTATTGAGAATAATATTAAAAATTCAAGGAGGGTTTTTAATGATGAAGTTAACCTGTATAATACCAAAGTGCGTTCCTTTCCTATGAACATCCTCGGAGGTCTTTTTGGATTCAGGGCAATGGAAGGCTTTAAAGCAGATGCCGGAGCTGAGAAGAAAGTAGACGTGAATTTTGATGACATGAACAAAAAATAAATCCTGGGTTCTCCAGTAAATCCTGCATGAATAAAAAGCGTTATTCCGGTTTTATTATCGGCGGTATTTTGGTTGTGATGGGCATTTGGCTCATCACAACCTTTAATGGGTTGGTGAAGAAAGATGAAAAATTGGAGTTCCAGTGGAGCGAAGTTCAGAATGCTTATCAGCGTCGTTTGGATCTTGTTCCTAATATTGTAAGCGTGGTACGTGGGGGCGCCGTGTACGAGCAAACTACCTTACAGCAAATTGCAGAAGCCAGGGCAAAAGCGGCATCCATCAATGCGACCGGGCTCAATGCCCAAAACTACCAACAGCAAACAGCCGCCCAGGATGAACTGGCTGCCGCTGCCAACCGTTTACTGGTTGCCGTGGAAAAATACCCCGAGTTAAAAGGCACCAAAGCTTTTGCCGGGCTGCAGACCCAGTTGGAAAGAACTGAATTGCGGATCAAAATCGCCAGGAAAGATTTTAATGAGGCGGTAGCCGTTTATAACAGTTCAGTTAAAAGTTTTCCTACAAAAATTGTAGCATCCATCCTTGGATTTCCCCCCAGGGAAGGATTCCAGTCTGATGCCGGTGCAGATCGATCTGTTGAAATAAAATTCTAGCCATGTCATTGTTCCCGTTTTTTAAAAAGAAGCCGTTATTTACTGAGGATGAAACCCGCAGGATTGTTTCGGCTATCCGTAGTTGTGAGCAAAAGACCAGTGGGGAAATACGGTTGTATATAGAAGCGAAAAATCCTTACGTGAGCCCGCTTGAAAGAGCGGCAGAGATCTTTGCCAGGCTTAAAATGGAACAAACAGATCACAGGAACGGTGTGTTGTTATACATTGCCTACAAGCACCACGAACTGGCTCTGTTTGGAGATAGTGGTATTTATGAAAAAGCCGGAAAGGAATTTTGGGATGCGGAAGTAAAAAAAATGATTGCTAATTTCTCCGACAATCATTTGCCCGAAGGTATCATTGAATGTGTGCTGGACGTGGGCGACGTATTAAGCGAGGCATTTCCGTATATGCCCACTGAGGATAAAAATGAATTACCGGATGACATTGTTTTTGGATAACTATAACTTAGCACAGAAGTGAAAACAAATAAGATACCGCATGACATAAAGAGAGCCGGCCTGCTGATACTGGCGGCTTTTTCTTTTATGCTCGCTTTTGCGCAGACAACTTTCAACCCGGACGACCTGCTCAAACCCAGAACGGGAACACAGACACTGGTCAATGATTTTGCCAATATCCTTACACCGGATCAGAAGCAGGCGCTGGAGCAAAAGCTGGTGGCTTTGGATGACAGTACCTCCACGCAAATTTCAGTAGTGATCGTGCCCACTGTGGGTGGTTATAGTATCAGCGATTACAATGTAGAGTTAGGCCGCGCCTGGGGTGTGGGAGGAAAACAAAACAACAACGGTGTAGTGCTGCTTATTGCCAAAGAAGACAGGAAACTCGATATTACCGTAGGGTATGGCCTCGAGGGGGCGCTGCCGGATGTGGTATCAAAGTCTATCATTGATGATATCATTGTTCCTAATTTTAAGGGCAACGATTATTACAGGGGTATAGATGAAGGTACCAACGCAATCATTGCGGCGGTGAAGGGCGAATACAATGTTGCAAGAAAAAAATCCGGTAAAGGTGGTATCCCGACCGGTAAGCTAATTGTGATCATCATTGTCATTTTGTTTTTGCTGATGTCTTCGGGGGGTAATAACCGTGGGGGAACTTTTATGAGCAGGAGAGGAGCAAGGGGACTTCCCGGCCCTATTTTCTGGCCGACCGGCGGTGGTGGCGGAGGATTCGGAGGCGGCGGAGGCGGTGGAGGCGGCTTCGGCGGTTTCGGTGGTGGAGGATTCGGCGGTGGTGGTTCCAGCGGTAGTTGGTGATAAAAAGATGCCTCGTAATCGTCGATGGCTGAAAATAGAAAGCGGCTTCTGTAATGGGAAGCCGCTTTATTTTTTTTACTTATAAACTTTATACCAGTTGTCTCCTAATACTTAATAACTGCATACACAGATCTGCTCTATTGCTTGTCTCTCGTCGCCAGCCGCTATTTAAATACACTTTCAACATAATTCCCAACTTCGGTTCCTTTCGCCTTTGTTAGTTTATCAAACACCGCCTGGAAGGAAGGGTCGATGTAGGACCTGTACTGTGCAGGTATTGCACTCCGGAAGTCTATTATGTAATCAATACCGGTTTTTATTTTAGCTATATCACTAACTTTAAGCAGGTAGTTTCCAAACTTTTCGGTCATCATTATTTTTTCCTGCGATGGCGGGGCCGTCCTATAGGCTTCCGCGATAATGTCGAAATCTGACGCTGTGCCCTGGGCCAGCAGCACATCAGAAACGGTGGTGCCAAGGGCGCCTTTTGCATCTTTGCCATACGTTTTTGCGATAGTATAACCGTTGGCAGGATCCAAAGCGATAAGACCTTTCAACGCTGCACCTGCAACGGAATACGATGAGTCATTTACCATTTGCTGGTAAAGCGGAAGGTATTTAGCATTGCCATTCTTTGCCAGGAAACCGATAGCGGCTGCTTTTGTTTTTTTATCGCGGTCTGTTTTGGCAATATTCTCAATCGTTTCCAGCACAACTGCATCTGATTTATAGGGGGTAGCGGCAATTTTTTGTATCGTGTACCTTCTTAAACCGGCAAACCTGTCATTCAGGCCCTTTGCGATCTCAGGCATACTTTTCCTGGCAAAAAAATCAATTGCCTCCCTTCTGTCCAGGTAATTTTTTGCATTTTTCCATTGAGCAATAAAATTCTCTTCAGACTTATTATCCGTTTTCTCCGCTAAGAGAATCTTATCAGCGTCCACATTAATCAGGTCAGGTTTGGTGGTGTAAGGGAAGGAAAAGCTATCGAGTTTGTTTTCGATCCACAAATTTTGCCGTTGTTTTGTACTTCCAGTATAAATATCAACGGCAACAGGCAGCTTAAAAAGCTTGCCTGTTTTTTGTGTTTGTTCAACATATACTTTGGCCATCCCCGGCACATCATAATTGTAGCTGATCTTCAGTTTCGGATGTCCGCTGCCGTAATACCATTGGTTCCAGAACCAGTTCATATCTTTTCCTGTTGTTTCCTCAAAGGCCAGGCGCAGCTGACCGGCTTCCCCTGCCTTGAATTTATTTGTGATCAGGTAATTATTCAATGATTTATAAAATGCATCATCGCCCACATAATTGCGGAGCATATGAAGGATGCGTCCGCCTTTATTGTAGCTAACTGCATCGAACATATCTTCCTTATTCGAATAATGAAACCTTACCAGGTCCTTATTTTCACTACCGCTTAAGAGATACCCCTGCATATCTTCAAAGTTGTGCTCATCAGCGAAGTCCTTGCCGTACTTATATTCATCCCACAGGTATTCGCTATAGTTAGCGAAACTTTCATTTACGGTAAGGTTACTCCAGCTTTCTGCAGTAACAAGGTCACCAAACCACTGGTGAAATAATTCGTGGGCGATGGTTTCTTCCCACACATTCTCATCCAGGAGCTGGCGGCTGTTCTGGTAGGCACCGTCCTGGTGAAGGGTCGCTGTTGTATTTTCCATTGCACCGCTCACATAATCCCTGCCCACGATCTGGGCATATTTGCTCCAGGGGTAATCCACTCCCAGTTTGTCAGAAAAAAATTTCATCATCTCGGGTGTATTTCCGAAAATGCCTTTGGCGTAAGGGGCGTACTCCTTCTCTACATAATAACTTACTTCCTTCCCTTTGTAAGGAACATCTTTTACTACGGTGTATTCACCCACTCCCATAAAGAAAAGGTAAGGAGCGTGTGGCAGGTCCATATTCCAGTAATCCGTACGGGTACCATCCGCATTTTTTTTCTGGCTTTTCATTATTCCATTGCTAAGGGTAACATATTTCGCCGGCACAGTCATATAGATCTCCTGCGTGGTCTTCTGGTTAGGTTTATCAATCGTAACAAACCACACACTGCTGCCCTCTGTTTCTCCCTGTGTCCAGATCTGGGTAGGTTTACCTGGTTCCTCTCCTTTCGGGTTGATGAAATATAATCCCTTGGCATCTGTAATGGCAGCACTGCCTTTTGTTTTTAATTCATTCGGTTTACTCACGTAGTCTATATATATAGTATAGGGCTCCGTTCTTGTGTATGTTTTATCCAGTTTGATATTGATCCGCATCCCGTCGTAAGTATATTTCAGTGCGGATTTTGCCGTTCCTTTCATCATGGACACTTCCCGTATGTCCATACCTTTTGCATCCAGCAGCAAACTATCAGTCCCATAAAAATGTGGCTTTAAGGTTAGCCACTCTTTTCCATAGAGGTAAGATTTATCATAATCAAAACGTACATCCAGTTTGGTATGTACAAGGTTATTTACCCTGTCATAGGTGGCCCTGTAGATATTTTTCCAGGAAGTATCCTGCGGTTCTTCGCCGGGTTGGGCAAGTAAAAAACCCGGTAACAATGAAATAGCAATAACCAATAACCCTTTTTTCATACTTAATTTTATTTTGCCGCAAAAGTAAATGCAGTTTTGATTATGGTCTGTTAATTTTTTACAAGTGGCTGATAATTCATTATTGATTAGCTTTGTCATCAAAGTTATTTCTAGATGAGAACCCTTCTTCTTTTTGTCTTTTTGTGTGGGTATGCGAACATCTGCGAGGCGCAACAAAACTATTTTGTTTACCTGCAAACTGATAACAAGCAGCCTTTTTACGTTAAGGTGAATGAAAAAGTTTTCAGTTCATCTTCGTCCGGTTATGTAGTAATACCCAAACTGCCAAACGGTAACCATGTATTTTCGATAGGCTTTCCTAAAAATGAGTGGCCACAGCAGGTGATACCTGTTTCAGTTTCCGGAAAAGACCTGGGCTATATTCTCAAAAATTTTGATACCAAAGGTTGGGGTTTGTTCAATATGCAAACCCTTGATGTGGTGATGTCAAATGGATCCTTACCCGCGGGATCAGGAACTGCAAAAGCCACTACCCGAACAGACGAGTTCTCCAACACACTGGCTGATGTGGTAAACACCCCTTCTATTAAAGAGATCAGCGGGGAAGAGGGTAAGAAGCAGGAACTTCCCAAATCTGCTGAACCAATGAACCCAGTGACCGGGACCGAAAAAACCGAACCCGCGCCGGCTCCTCCACCCGCTGCAGCAGTTGTTACCATTCAGGAGAACACAACATCCACTAATACCAATAAAACCATTGCAGCTGTTCCGGATACGGCCGCTTTGAAAGCCGCGCTGGTACCAGGGGGCATCACTAAAATAAGTACATCCAGTACCGCAGACGCGATTGTAATGAGTTACCTTGTACAAAACGACGGTAGCCCTGTAGTTGATACGGTCCAGGTGGTGATCCTTGTTCCGGAGCCTGTTTCTGCAGTGGAAGCAACCGCCGTCCAGGATATTACCCCGGCAAAAGACAGCCCGGCCATTTCTTCAACTGTAAAAATAGCCACGCCGGCAGATCTCCCTGCTCCTAAATTCATTGATATTGAATTTGCAAATCCAAATACCCCGGCGGATTCTAACATAAAGGACACCGCCTTGCAACAGGCTCCCGTGGTCAATTTGGACAAAAACACCGCACCTCAGGTTACACAAACAACCGTAGCGCCTGTAAAAGAACCCGTCGGCACTTTAAAAATGATCAATTCAGATTGTAAAAGCACGGCGGGAGAAGAGGATTTTCTGAAGATCCGGAAAAAAATGATTGCCCAAAAGGAGGAAGATGAGATGATAAATGCAGCTCAAAAGCTTTTCAGGCAAAAATGTTACAGTACAGAGCAGGTTAAAAACCTGAGTGTGTTATTACTCAAGCAGGAGAGTAAATATAAATTTTTCGATACAGCCTATCCATTTGTGTACGATTCAACCAATTTCCGGGAACTTGAATCCCAACTCACCGATACCTACTTCGTTAGCAGGTTCCGGGCAATGATCCGCAAATAATTCACCTCCATGCCAAGGTTTTTCATTGAAGTAGCCTATAAAGGAACAAATTACGGGGGATTTCAGAAACAGGATAACGCGGTCACCATCCAATCGGAGGTGGAAAAGGCGTTAAAGATCTATTTCAGGCAGGATTTTGTGCTCACTGGTTCCTCCCGGACGGATGCGGGGGTGCATGCGAGGCAGAATTTCTTTCACTTTGATAGTGATTTTGTGCAATTGCAGGAGGATAAAAGCAAAATCCTTTACCATCTCAATGCCATATTACCACCCGATATTGTAGCCCGTTCGCTCTTCCCTGTGCAGGCGGAAGCCCATTGCAGGTTTGATGCGGTTTCCAGGACTTACCATTATTCCCTTTACCAGGGTAAAGATCCTTTCCTGGCAGACACAGCTTACTATTATCCCTACAAGATAAATAGGGAGATACTCCATGGAGTAGCCACGGAACTGTGTCATCATACCGACTTTCAAACATTCTCAAAGAAACACACACAGGTGTTTACTTATCAATGCAGGATTATGTCCAGCGAGTGGATCGAAGCCGCGGACAGGTTAACCTATAGTGTCACCGGCAACAGGTTTTTAAGAGGTATGGTGAAGGGGCTGGTTGGTACCATGTTGAGGGCGTCCACACGGCAGCAAACCCTGGAGCAGTTCAGGGAGATCATAAATGCCAGAAACCCTGCCCTGGCCAATTTTGCTGTTCCTTCCCATGGACTATGCTTACAGCAGGTGAGCTTCTGACCAGTTTCAGATAACCCGGACAGTTTGCCCGTGGCAGGAAGTTTATGCTCAAAAATAAATTCCCGGATGAAACCCTTATACACAGAGCCTTCTGAGCTGCAAGGTTGTTTATTTAAGGATTATTAGCAGGAAAAATTCAAATTATTTTTGGTTAGATGGAAATGCCCCTTATCTTTGCCGTCCGCTTTTGAAAAAAGGCATAAGTTCTTAGAAAAACCTCCCTCAAAAAATTGGAATTAATTTCAGGTTATTTCAATTAAAATTTGGTTGGTAAATGATTCACACCTACTTTTGCACTCCCAATTAAAAA
>JAYSYY010000119.1:0-7010 GCA_043727215.1 Chitinophagaceae bacterium
TGGGACCTGTATCCCACATTCCTGGAACTGGCTGCAGTTAAGACCGTGCAACCCACCGATGGCGTTTCCCTTATTCCAACCTTTTTTAAAAATCGTTTGCAACCGCAACATGAATATTTATACTGGGAGTTTCATGAGAACGATGGCCGCCAGGCAGTAAGATGGAAAAACTGGAAGTTGGTAAAACTGAATGTAAACAAGGCTGATAGAACGTTAACGGAGCTTTATGACCTGGATAAGGATCCTGCGGAAAAACAAAACCTCGTTACCCAATTTCCGGATGTGGTGAATAAGATGTCCGGGATGATAGGGGAGGCGCATGTGTATAATGCCGAGTGGCCGCTGTTGCCGGAGGAGTTTAAATAAATCAAATCCGCAGATTTTATTGGGTGATGTCAACACCCGTGTCTACATGAATGTGAATCTAACGTTCTTCTGCCGACGTTGCTGTTATTGCATTGCCATACAGCAGCGCAGGCCTTTGTGCAAATTTTTAATTCGAAGTGGCCTATGTCACCGGGTGAGGTAAAGATTGTTCCCTCTCAAGCTATAGGTATTTAAAATAGATACAAGATGAAAGACCAATTCTGCAAGTATTGTCCAACCTTACAAAATCACACATCCGACATTCCCACATCCGAAATAAACCAAAAGCTTCTTTTACCGGCTTATAAAGTTTACCTTACAGAACGCATTTTTACTCCTAAGAATTATGTCACAAACCCGCCAGTTAGCCGCCATCATGTTTACCGATATTTCAGGCTTTACGTCTTTAATGGAAAATGATGAGCACAAAGCGCATGACATTCTGAAAAAGAACCGGGCCATACAGAAACCGGTGATTGAGCAATTTAACGGAACCTGGATCAAGGAATTGGGCGACGGCGTATTGGCAATCTTTTCCACCGTTTCTGATGCATTAAATGCCGCTTTTAAAATACAGGAGCAGTGTAATGCTGCTAAAGATTTTCAGTTAAGTATTGGCATTCACCAGGGCGAAATTGTTTTGGAAGATGGGGATGTTTATGGTGATGCGGTAAATGTAGCTTCCCGTATACAATCGCTGGGTGTGCCGGGGTCTGTGCTGTTTTCAAAAAAAGTAAAAGATGAGATTCGCAATAAGGCAGTATTCGAAACAGTCTCATTGGGCAGTTTCGAATTTAAAAATGTAGAAGAACCCCTGGAAGTTTTCGCCCTTTCCAATCCGGGCTTTACTGTTCCAAAAAAGGAACAAATGAAAGGTAAATTGAAACTACCCGGTAAAAAAAGGAATAGGAGAGTGTTGTTGCCTGCATCCCTTGCTTTACTGCTGTTGCTGTCTGTTTTTATTTTCAGGAATTCAATTTTCTCTGCCCCGGGAGCTGTTATCAAATCAATGGCCATACTTCCTTTTGAAAATATAGGGAAAGATTCTGCCATTACTTATTTATCGGATGGTATCCCTGAAAACCTCATTAACCGTTTTTCAAAAATCCGCGGTATTAAAGTTTTCGCCCGTTCCGCTACGTTTGATCTGCCGGATTCTGCCAAAAAAATTGAAAGCCTGCGCAGGGTGTTAAACGCAGATGTTGTGCTCACCGGGAGATTTTCTAAATCCTCAACGGGTTACACGTTAAATTGTGCGTTGGTAGATGCCAGTAATCAAAGCCAGTTATGGGGCAACAGTTTTGAATTGACCGTCAATGATGTTGCCCGGCTGGAAGATTCTATCATAACTTCCTTGCTGAGCCAGCTGGAGTTAAATTCAGCCGATGATAAAACGATCAACCAGGCTAAGAAAAAGATAAAACCTGAAGCGTATGCAGAATATTTAAAGGGCCGTTACCTGGCGTATGGTTCCACCCCGGCAGAAACTGAAAAAGCCATTTCGCATTTCCGTACGGCTATCAGCCTCGATCCAACATATGCATTGGCTTATGCAGCAATCGCCAATGAAAAGATCACCCAATCTATCTTTTCCAATGCCGGCAACCAGGAAATTATGAATGAGGGAAGAACCTCTTTGGTTGCAGCGAAAGCCCTGGACCCTTCCATTCCTGAAATTTATACAACCGAAGGCGCATTGAAATTTTATTATGAGCATGACTGGAAAGGTGCTGTAAACTCTTACAAAAAAGCGTTGGAGCTTGACCCGAATAATGCGATCATTTATATCCGTTACTCGGCTACCCTGGCAGATGTGGGGCAAACCAAAGAAGCATTACCACTGGCAGATAAGGCAGTGGAACTTGACCCCGTATCTATCTCGAGCCTGCATAATCTTGGTTGGGTAAATTTACTGGCGGGCAATTATCAAAAAGCGATTGACGCATTTGAGAAGTCAGTAGAATTGCATCCCACTTTTACGTGGGGGCATATTAAGCAGGCATTCGGATACATAGCTTTGAAACAGTTTGACAGGGCTTTACAGGAAACCAATAAGGCCGAAGCACTTTTAAAAGATGGCTGGGGTTCTGAATTGATCCAGGCAAGTATCATAGGTAACAACCATGCTGCAGGCAACAAAGTTAAAGCGGAAAGCCTTATCAATCGTTTCCTGGAGTATGCCTCAAAAAACACGGTGAAAGATCCTTATGCTTTATCCTGTATCTACCGAATTAAAGGGGACTATACGAAAGCCCTGGAGTGGGAAGAAAAAACGGTACAGCAGCGCTCACCATCCGCTTATATTTTGGCCGTGCCCTTTCACTATATAGGGTATGAAGATTTTTATAAAAGCGAAGGGCATCAGAAAGTTTTGCGGCAGATGGGCGCGATAAAATAATATTTGGGCGGGGGTGGCAGAAGGAGTGATCCGCTCATATGAAGCATGAGCAGGGCTGATCGGGATATAAGTCTAAGTCCGTATGCAATCACTGCCATCCGACATTAGATATTCCCACATTCGACATCAAATCGTTCTTAATAAACCCGGGGATCTGCTGCTCCTCCCCCATGTAACCTCAGGACAGTTATCCCTGTCTATTCCACTAAGTTGTGTACCATTCCGATTGTTAGTATAAACCATTGCCATGCGTAAATTAATTGCCAGCCTCGCCTGTTTTTTGATCCTATCCCAGGTTATCGCACAGGAAGTGCTGGAAACCGGCGGCAAAAAAATGCCCGCCAGCTGGATCGATAAAGATACCCGGCACAAAATTGTAAAACTTTCCGCCCCGTTAACCGGCAGCAGCCTCAGTTTTTATTTTCACAACAATCCTTTTGTGGGGAATGAGATGATATTTTACAATACCAGCAGGCAAAAGCCGGAAGAAGTTACCGATATGCGCAGGGAGACAGCAGGGCCGGGTAACATGAACAATAAACAGATCTACAGCATCAACCTCGCAACACAAAAAATTCAACAACTTACCAGTGAAGTTTCCTCCATGAGCGGGGAAGTTGTTTGTAAAAAAACCGGCACTATTTTCTACCAGGTGAAGGACAGTATTTTTTCGATCAACCACAGCAACAAAAAGCCCAAACTCGTCTTTGTTTTTCCCGCCGATTTTCGTTCTGGCATCTCAGCGGTGAATGCTGACGGTACGCTGCTTGCGGGCTCCCGGGCTACAGATGCAGAAAAAGAGATCCTGCGGAACAACCCCAATAAAAGCAGCTACTTCAACCTGATCTACGAGGCCAAATTGCCTAAAACATTATTTACCATCAATGTGAAAACGGGCCAGCTGAATAAGATCTTTACAGATAGTGCCTGGCTCAACCATGTGCAGTTCTCTACCACAGATCCCTCCCTGCTTATGTTTTGCCATGAAGGACCCTGGCATAAAGTGAACCGGGTATGGACGATCGATGTGAACACAAAAAAAGTTACACAAATCCATCACCGCACAATTGACCGGGAAATATGGGGCCACGAATGGTTTGGCAAAAATGGCAAGACCATCTGGTTCGACCTGCAGCAACCGCGGGGAGAAACATTTTTTGTAGGAGGATATGATGTGGCCACGGGTAAAGAAAAAAAATATAGTTTGGCCCGCAACGATTGGAGCGTGCATTACAACTCTAATGCAGATGAATCCTTATTTGCAGGAGATGGTGGTGATCCGGGTTCTGTTGCTAAATCTCCCGACGGGCAATGGATCAACTTATTTACACCCAATGGCGATAAATTTGATACAGAGAAACTCGTGAATATGAAACACCACCAATACCGGCTGGAACCGAATGTACATTTCAGTCCCGATGGCAAATGGATCATCTTTCGCGCAAACTTTGAAGGAGATGCACATGTATACGCTGTAGAAGTAGAAAAGACAAATTAGCCAATTTGCTAATTAGCTAATTAGCTAATTGGTATATTTTGACATCGGCACATTAGCACATTATCACATTAGCACATTAGCACATTATCACATTAGCTAATTAGCACATTATCACATTAGCTTATTAGCATATTACCAACGCATGAAAAAAAAACTTCTACTAGCCTTCTTACTTACAACGATCCAGGCAGCGCAGTCCCAAACGATCTGGCCTGCTTTAACACAGCAAACGAAACCATGGACAAGATGGTGGTGGATGGGTAGTGCTGTGGACGAAAAAAGTATTTCCACGGCGCTTCAACAATATGCGGCCGCAGGATTCGGCGGCACGGAGATAGTGCCGATCTATGGCGCCAAAGGTTATGAGAAACGCTACATCAAATATCTCTCTCCCCAATGGATGCAGTTGCTGGATCACACCGTGCAGCAATCTAACAAGCTGGACATGGGCGTGTATATTTCCGTGGGTACGGGCTGGCCGATCGGCGGCACACATGTAACATCCCCCGATGCAGCAAGTAAACTGGTGTACCAGCAATACAATCTCAAAACGAATGAATCCCTGGCAGAGAAAATAGTTATCAAAGACAACCGGCAAAAAGATGTAGCAGTGCTGAGCGCAGTAATGGCTTACGATAAAAATGGTAAAACAAAGGACCTGGGGAAAAATGTAATGCCCGATGGCAAGTTGAACTTTGTGGCGCAGGAAGATCTTAGTATTTACGCGATCTTCACCGCAAAGACAAAACAGGCCGTGAAAAGAGCCGCGCCCGGCGGAGAAGGATTTACAATTGATCATTTTTCCGCTGCTGCCACTGCCAATTATTTTAAAATATTTGATTCTGCCTTCGGCAATTCATCTCACGGGGTCAAAGCATTTTTCAACGACAGCTATGAAGTGTACAATGCCGACTGGACGCCTGCTTTTTTTGATGAATTCAGCAAACGCCGCGGTTATGATTTGCGGGATTATTTCAACCATTTTACTTCCACCTCGTTCACGGATACGGTTGCCCGCTTAAAGAGCGATTACCGCGAAACTATGAGTGACCTGATGCGGGAAAATTTTTCATCGGTCTTTACGCAATGGACTAATAAACGCAAAACATTGTCGGTGAACCAGGCGCATGGATCGCCGGGCAACCTGCTGGATCTTTATGGCGCTTTTGATATTCCCGAAACAGAAACCTTTGGCAGCAGTGCGTTTGCGGTGCGTGGCCTGCGGCGTGACAGTGCAGATATCCGCAAAGTGGATCCGGATCCCTATATGCTCAAATTTGCTTCCTCAGCCGCACATGCTTACCGGAAACCACTCACAAGCTGCGAAACTTTTACCTGGCTCGGAGAACATTTTAAAACAAGCTGGAGCCAGTGCAAGCCCGAAGTGGACCAGGTTTTCCTGGCGGGTATCAACCATGTATTTTATCATGGTACCACTTTTAGCCCAACGGATGCTACTTACCCGGGCTGGTTGTTTTATGCCTCGGTGAATTTTGTTCCCAACAACAGCATGTGGCCGCACCTCACCGGGTTAAATAATTATATCAGTCGCGTACAATCTGTATTGCAGGCAGGCGAGCCCGACAACGACATCAAAACTTACTGGCCGGTATACGATGCCTGGAATAATGCAAAAGGTTTAGATATGCCGCTGGGAGTTCATTCTATTGATGAGTGGCTACACCCAACTTCATTTTATAAAAATGTGAAAGCGCTGGATCAAAAAGGATTTTCAATTGACTTCGTCAGCGACAAAATGCTGAGCGATAAATTAAATCTCAATCTTAAAATGAAGAGGAGGAAATATGATATATACCTTGTGCCGAAATGTAAATTGATGCCGGTTGCCACTTTGAAGGCGATCATAGACCTGGCAAGGGATGGTGATATCGTGGTGATGGAGGCACTGCCAGAAGACGTGCCGGGAATGAGTAACCTGGATCAACAACGAGCGGCTTTGAATCAATTGAAAGCTTCAATGGTTTTCACACCCTTGAAAGATGGCATCAGTGAATACAAACCAACTAATGGAAGAGCCAAAATCATTCTAAGTGCGGACGTAAAAAAAGGATTGGAGTATGCGCAATTGAAAAGAGAAACGATGACAGACTTCGGTTTAAAATTTATACGTCGCCAGGTAGCAGGAGGGAAATATTATTTTGTCGTAAATCTTAGTGCCAATGATATCGATACCATCGTTGCTGTCCCCGCAGTTTATAGCCAGGGGCTTATCATGGACCCATTAAATGGTACATCCGGGAAACTAACACTGTCTGCGACTGGGACCAGCAGTTTATTCAGGCTGCAGTTGAAGTCAGGCCAGTCTGCCTTATTGAAACTTGGTACAAGCAGCGAACCCGCTGCTACCTGGAAATATACCCAGCCATACGGCGCGGCGATTTCCATCAGGAATAACAACTGGACGTTGAAATTTAAATCCGGTGGGCCCATATTGCCTTCGGGTAAAAAAATGACCCGCATCCAACCATGGACAAGTTTTAGCTCGGATACAACAACCCAATCTTTTTCCGGCACGGGGGTGTATAGTACCAGCTTTGTAATTAAAAATAAAGCTGCCGATTATTTATTGCAACTTGATAAACTGTACGAATCGGCAAGGATCATCGTGAATGGTAAAGATGCCGGTTTGATCTGGAGCCTGCCTTACGAAATGAAGATCGGTAAATACCTTAAACCAGGGACCAACACGATCAGCATTGAAGTGTGTAACGGGATGGCAAACAGGAT
>JAYSYY010000120.1:0-59190 GCA_043727215.1 Chitinophagaceae bacterium
TTTTTCTATTGTGCTCGTTTGAAAAATTTATAGCGGTGCAGGAAATAATACCTGGTCAATTTTATGTAAGACCCCGTTGACGTAACGTTGATCGCTGGAGCCGCCTGGCAATGGATTGAGAATGATATTGGCCGCTGTTGGGTTATACAAACCTTTAACAGTAGCAGCACTCACGACAGGGCCAGTGAAAGTGGCAGCAACCGTTATGCCCGGATGCGCAGCTACCGCCCTATTTAACAAAGTAGGAATGTTGGTCGGTGTTGTAGGCAGGTTTACTGTGAATGTGCGAATCCCGAGCAGGTGGTAGAAAAGAATCCCTTTTACTGCAGTTGCTGTGAGGAAAGGATAGAGAGTCGCATTGGAAAATATGGCAGGGGTGGAAACCAGTAAAGTTGTTTGCGCTGGGGCATTCGCATCTGCTGCGGCATTTGCAATGGCGGTTGCCTGTGCTGGAGTTGCGCCCCCTGCAATGGCCTGTGCGTATGCCAGCTGGAAGATCTGTCCCCGGACGATGGGATAAGACGCTGCATACAACCCGTTTTTAAATGCCTGGTCTGTTGGCGCAAAAAGAGTAAAGTTTGCTCCTAGTTGGATACCCGGATCACCTAAGAAGTACTGGAGGCTGCCCGCTGTAGCTATAGTTGCACCGCTATCGGCACGTAGAATTGCTGCTTTTAAAAAAGTCAACTCCGGGTCGGCATTTATCCTGGTTAAAAGGAGTTGGGACGGGGGTACTGTAACTGCAGCGATGCTATGAATTATGCCGTTCCCGGTCATGATATCGGCTGCAACCACGGGTACATTATCTTTCCATGCTCCATTTGCCCTGCGGCTGATATACGCATCCAATCTTGCGAAAGCACTCACAGCCGGAGCAGGATTCAGCAAAGTAGGATATGCAAAATTCGGGAAAGTTGTTGGAATCTTTGCTGCAGGCACCGCCTGCGGAATGATATGGTATGCTGCTACGGCATAGGCTGAGGCCACGGGTAAACTAGTCCTGATAAAAGCGGAGAAAACCGCATCCGGAGCACCGGGAGGAATAGCACCACCAGTAGCCCCACTTACAAAAGCCTTTATCGCCCCGCTGGTCGGTGCAAAAATGGTGAATTGATTTGCACGGACATTAATAACCGGCAGTAATCCGGCTCTTTCGATGAGGCGGTAAAACAAACTATCGGCAGGCCGAGCCGCCAGGGAATCCCCAAGGGTTTTGGCAGTAGCGGAAAAAACCATTGCAGGTGTATAGGGAGCCGCGGGTAGTTGTCCCTGAATTTCCTCTACCTCTTTGTTGCAGGAGGAAAGTCCCAGTAATGCAGCTCCCAATATAAAGCCTCCTTTTCTAAGCGTATTTTTTATAAAAGTCATTTTTCTAAATTTAATATTAATAATATGGCCTGCTATCAGTATACGTTATACCCAAAACTTACATAGTATAAACCACCTACGTAAGAATTACCGATAGCGTTGTAGTAATATTGGTTCAACAGGTTGTTGGCGCCAACTTTGAAAATCGATTTGGATTTAGGTAGTTTGTAACTGAACTGCGCATCTAGTGTTTGCACAGAAGGCAATGTGCCGTTGGCAAGATCTGCTTCAAAGAAAAAAGAATCCTGCCACCTGTAGGCAACATTAAATCCAAGGCGTTTGGCTTTACCAAAACCACTATTTCCAATGCTGGCATTCGCCTTATATTTTGGTGAGTTAAAGGAGGCCATCAAACCTTCCGGAACATCCAGGTTGTCAGAAGCAAAGTTCATCGAAATATTAAAGTTGCGTGGTAACCTGTAATCAAGTCCTAAACCAAAACCATAGGTATTAATTTTTTCTTCATAATTAATTGGCACGGAGTATACTTGGCCGCTATCCGTATTGGTCGCGTAGATAGCCGTTGGTACCCGGCCGGTTTTAGATTGTACAACTGTTATTCTGCCGGTGAAATCATTGTAGTTTCCATAATATCCGTACATATCGATCAACAATTTAGAATCCATCAACAACCCCCTGTAACCCAGCTCAAAGGATGTAAGTGACTCAGGCTTTTGAGCAGGATAATTCCATCTTGTGTTTACCCCTTTCCTTACGCTATCCCGGTAATACACAGGATTGCCGCTGAAGTTATAATGTTGGATGAAGCTTTCATTGCCTCCTATTAATTTATATGTATTCAAATCAAGATTGATGAATTGTTGCTGTGTGGACGGGAAACGATAAGCGGTTTGGTAACTAAGCCGGATGTTATTATCGGGTGCTACTTTTACAACTGCGGTTACCCTAGGTGTAACGCGGCCATCAAAGTTTTCATTCTTGTCATACCTCGCAGAAGCGCTTAATTTGAGAAAGCTTGTGATCTCTCTTGAAGCCTGTATGAATGCGCCAAATTCTTTTATACTGAGCGGACCTGTGGAATCAGCGAATAATGTCCCTTGAGAGTTTAATGAGTACCGACGGTAATTAGCTCCTATCAGAATATCGGCAAATGATTTCGTGAATTCACTAAGGTTGTAGTTTCCTTCCAGGCTGTACAGGTCTGACCGGTCTAATAAACCACCACCTTTTGGTGCAGGAAGTTTTCTCCACTTATCATACTCGGTATTAAACGCGGCTGTTCCAATTACCGGCCTGCCTACATCTGCCACATTCCTGCCCGCAGCGTGGGCTGCAGCATTGGACGACCCTGCTAATAAAGAAGCAAGGTATGTCTGACCATATTGTGCATACCAGCCGCTTGAACCAGGGCTTGGCTTCCAGCTCTCATTAAAGTTTTGGGTGGTAGCAGCCAGGTTAAAAGTGCCCCCGGCATTTTCCTGGGTTGTGTAGCCACGCAGCATCCAGCTCTTATTCAGCAACTCAAATTTATACTGCCCCATTTTAAAGTCCCTGATAGAATAACGGGATGCACCGGTATAAACGGTATTACCTGTACCCCAGTAACCAGCTATGATTGCTTCGGTGTTGTTATTTATTTTGTAGTGAAAAGATCCGCCCAATTTATAATTCACCGTATTAGGATTGATCAGTTCCTGCTCGGTATAACCGGTTCTGGAAACCCTGATCGGGTTTTGGGAGATAGAATCGATAAATGGTTTCAGGAAAGGTGCGGCTCCTGCGATGCCGCCTAACACTGCTCTTAAATCTGCCGAAGTTTCATCTCCATAAACATTCACACCATCATAATTCGGATCAGATTGGCGGTTGCCGGGCGCCATCACAGCATTGTTCCTGTCATAATTCCGATAATCCATTCCTATCCAGTCTTTAGCATGGATAAGCTCAGTAGTGATTTTGAACGCAAATTTTTCGGAGACTTTTTTAGCCCAGCGCACACTCCAGTTATGGTAAGGTGATACGGGGCGCTCTTTTTCATCGGTGTGCATTATTCCTGTTTTTACTACAAAAGAAAGCCCCTGGTATTTGAAAGGATTTTTGCTGGTCATCAGCATTGTTCCATTCATCCCACCCGGACCGTACAAAGCAGAAGAAGCACCTGAAAGTAATTCGATATTATCTATATCCAGTTCGTTCAGCCCAATGATAGCACCTACAGAAAAGTTAAGCCCAGGGGCCTGGTTATCCATACCATCCACCAACTGGTTGAAACGAACATTTCCGCTACCGCCAAATCCGCGGGTGGTTGGTGTTTTAAAAGTAAGCGAAGAGGTAGTAACATCCACCCCTTTGAGAGTGGCCACTACGTCATAAAAGTTGGCAGCAGGCGCATTCCGGAGGCTTGCAGCACTTACCCGCTCAATAGATACCGGGGACTCGAGTATTTTTTCCGGCACCCTTGAAGCCGATACTACAACTTCCTGCCCAAGGGAATTGGAAGGAACAAAAAGCACATTCACTTTATCGCCTGTGTTGCTCACAGTTACCTCCTGTGGATCAAAACCTATAGACGTGACCAGCAGTGTTACAGGAAGACTCTTGGTAGTGAGAGTGAAATTTCCTTTGTCATCTGTAAAGGTGCCGATTTCGGAACCCTTAATAGTTACAGAAACAGCAGCCGCATTTTCCTGGGTTGCACTGTTTTTTACATTACCGCTGATGGTTACATTTTGGGCAAAGGCAATTACCGGGAGGATATATGCAATGACAAAGGCAATCATATGGCATGCGATTTTTCTCATATAGCGTCAATTTGGTTTAAAGAATCAGTAGCAAAATAAGCATAGTTATTATCTAAAAAAATTTATTTTTAAACCCCCGGTTTAAAAAAACTACACTTCTTAAAAGGCTTTGTACTTCCCAGAACTTACTTTTGCGGAATGGCAGCATATCATTTTAATGGGCAAACAAATTTTTACAGTGGTAAGGTACGGGATGTTTATACCATTGGCAATAATTTGTTGGTGATGATCGCAAGCGATCGCATCTCTGCTTTTGATGTGATCCTTCCCCGTCCTATCCCCTACAAAGGCCAGGTATTGAACGAAATCGCTGCATACATGCTCCATGAATGCAAGGATATCTGCCCTAACTGGTTGATAACTACACCTGCCCCTGTTGCTAGTATCGGAAAAAAATGTGACCCGTTTAAGATCGAGATGGTAGTCAGGGGTTACCTTACCGGTCATGCCTGGCGCACTTATAATGCCGGCCTGCGCACACTCTGCGGTGCGACGTTACCCGATGGTTTAAAAGAAAATGATCCGTTTCCCTCTCCCGTCATTACTCCCAGCACAAAGGCCTCAGAGGGGCACGACGAGGATATAAGCAAAGAAGAAATCATCGCACAAGGGCTTGCAACTGCGTCAGAATGGGAATTGCTGGAAAAGTATGCCCTTGCTTTATTTGCAAAAGGACAACAGATTGCCAGGGGAAGAGGGTTGATTTTAGTTGACACCAAATATGAGTTTGGAACATCCGGGGATGAGATCATCCTGATGGATGAGATACACACGCCCGATTCTTCGCGGTACTTTTATGCAGAAGGATATGCAGAAAGACAAGCAGCCGGTGAAAAGCAAAAACAGCTAAGCAAGGAATTCGTTCGCGAGTGGCTCATAGAAAACAATTTCATGGGAAAGGAAGGCCAGGTTGTGCCGCAAATGAGTGATGAATGGATTCAAACGATCAGTAACCGCTACATAGAGCTGTATGAAAATATTATTGGCGAAAGGTTTGTTCCCAAACCAATGACCGAAAAGGCGGTTTTTAAAAAAATAAATGAAGCTTTGCCCGGGTTATAATCATTTTCTCAACCCATCATATCATTTCATGTTGATCGTAAATGTTATCCCAGGCTTGAAACCAGGTTCTTGTTTTTTCTCCGGTTATATATCCGTGTATGATCCCGGAGGGATTAAAAAATGCATAAATTTTAGCTGCTCCCCGTATGCATGTGAATCATGAATCACTTATTAATTTGAAGTTCGGGTGCTTTTTCCGATTACCTATTATACCAATGGACCATTAAAAATATCCGGGACATAGCCGGAACCACCGCACCGTAGTGACCAAATGTCCAGATTCCGTAACCAAGGGTTGCAAGAGTTTCTTAAAACGATTTACAAAAACACAAAAAAAACATTAATTTTAATAGGCTCCGCCTTAAAAATTTCCAGTGAACAGGGAATGCTTAAATACATCTTCAGCACCAAATTGAAGTTATGAGAAGCGCTTCTTTCAATAAAAAACTACTGGCTCTTTTGACGTATTTTTGGCAGGTTGCATTTTTATTTGCACAGGATGGGCTTATAAAAGGAAAAGTAACCAATGGCAATGAAAATTTACTGGCAGCTACTATATCGCTTGGGGATAAAATAATTCTAACCAACATAGATGGAGAGTTTTCATTTTCATTAAAAGCGGGCAATTACTTATTGAGGATAACACATGCAGGATATATTAAAATTGAAGAACCCGTTGCTGTGAAAGCCGGTATTACCCAAACACTTAATTTCCTTCTTACACCCGTAGAACAAATGGGCGAAGTGGTGATGCTCGGTTCCAGGTCTGTCGCTCCCCGAACAAACCTTAACACACCGGTCCCTATCGATGTGCTTTTGTCTCCCACCCTGGCACAAACCGGGCAAATTAGTCTTACACAAATGCTGAACATGGTTGCGCCATCGTTCAATGTTTCCCGGGAAAATTTAAATGAATCAATCACCTTGCGTGGCCTGGATCCACAACACGTATTGATCCTGGTGAACGGCATCAGGTATCATAACACTGTTGGACTCAACGGACGCGGCCTTAAAGGCCCGTTGGGGGCAGGATCGGTTGGAAACAATCTGAATACTATACCATTTTCAGCTATTGAAAAGGTGGAGATACTCCGTGACGGGGCCTCGGCACAGTATGGTTCAGATGCCATTGCAGGCGTGATAAACATCCAATTAAAAAAAGCAACCGGCAAAACTTCGATCCACCTGCACACCGGTCAATTTTATCAGGCGGATGGTGAAAAGTTTTTATTAGAACTCAACCGGGGTGTCTCTCTTAATAAGAAAGGATTTCTGAATCTTTCTGCAAACTATCAGTCCCAGGCGCCCACAATGCGCGGCGGAGAATATTCGGGCACAGTATATAAAAACTATCCTGCCAGCAAGTTCAGGGGATAGTATGATGATCGAAGCCCTGGACGATTCAATAATCCGGTCGAGGGGTTTCAACCGAAAAACTGCAGTGGATAATGTGGGTAATTCAAAAATGAGCAGGATGGGTTTTTTAGCAAATGGCGGCTACACTATCCAGAGCATTCCCCGGTTATCTTCAAACATGGCACTAATGGATTCCCGGGACAAAATCCGCAAAGAATCCTGTTCATAATCATACATGGATAATCCCCCTGTACTTCCGATAAACAGGTTGCCATTTTTATCTGAAAACAAACTATGGATGAAAGAAATTCCACGGGTACTATCTTTTTGGGTATAAAACCGTCGAAAGTCCTTACGAACCGGGTTAAACAAATTCAACCCTTTAACGGTGCCAACCCACATATTATCCCGCTTATCACGACAAACTGATTGAACAATATTCTGACTAAGAGAATGGGGATCTTTGGGATCAAACTGGTAATTTGTATAACCACCTGTTTTACGATCCAGGACAAATACGCCATTAAACGTCCCTATCCACAAATGCCTGGATGAATCTTCGGCTATAGACTGTACAGAATTATTGGCCAGGGGCTGTGTTGTAATGGGCTTGGGACGGTGAAGAATAAATTTAGAGGCATACGGGTTAAACCGCTCCACGCCGGTTTGGGTCGCGAGCCAGATCATATTTGAGTTATCCTGGAAAATACCGGCAATAGTATTTGACTGAAGTTTGTTTGGATCAAGTATATCAGCTTTGTATTGATAAAAAACATTTTTGCCCGGTAAAAAAAGATACAACCCTCCTGCGTCCGTTCCTACCCAAAGCCTTCCACTGTTGTCGATAAAAATATCACGGGGGTGATTGGCAGAAATGTGAGACTGTTTTTCTGTAAAGTTGGTAAAGTGTTTCACACGATAGGACCTGGTATCAAAACACTCCAGGTAGGTGGTTTCGTTCACAGATACCCATAAATTACCGTTTTTGTCCATGGCCATTTTGGTGAGGATGTTGCCGGATAAGCTAGTGCTGTCACCTGGAACATGAAAAAAAGAAGTGAACTTCATAGTGGGAAGATCAAGGCGGTTCAACCCGTTGCCTGTGGAGATCCACATGCTTCCATCCGGTGCAAATTCTATGTCTCTGATAAAATTGTTTGAGATAGAATTGGAATGCCCTTCGTGAAGAAATCTTTTAAATCGTTTCTGTTCTAAGTCAAACGAACATAATCCCGATTGGGTACCAATCCAGAGAATGCCGTTTGCATCTTCCTTTATCACAGAAACATTGCTACCAGGAAGAGAATTTTCCTCTTTGCCAGGAAAAAATGAATGAAAAGAATTGGAGCGATTGTCATAGTATGCCAATCCATTTGCTGTTCCTATCCATAGTGTACCATGTGAATCGCTGAATAAGCACCGGATAAGGTTGGCTGGCAAAGAAGTGTGGTTCCCAGGTTCATTTCGGTAAATGTCCACTTTATACCCGTCGAACCGATTTAAACCATCCGCGGAGCCTAACCAGATCAACCCGTATTTATCCTGCGCAATGGCCCACACCCTGTTATTTGATAACCCCTGCATATCTGAGAGGTGCTGAAAGTGTAAAGGAGGAGGTTGTGTAAATGCAGGTAAGGTCCTGATCAAAGAAACCAGTAATTCAAAAATAAAAATTAATTTAAAAGAGCTTTTCATATCAGCGAAGATTAAAAAACCCGTTTAGCATTCTGACAACACTTCAAACACTATCTCGAATCATTATCGACTGAACTTACGGGCATAAACTTACAAAAAGAACAACCTGCGGCTAAATAAATATTTTTTCTCGTTTACCATACTGAAGGGAGCGATTTTATAGAGGTGTCGTTTTAATCTTCCTAATTCCCTGGTCGGCATGCATATCTGGCATAATTTAAGATTGTACATTTGAAAAAGAAACCAAAAGTATTTCCCGTGCTAAAAACCCAGGCTGATTCTATTGTAAAGTCTTTTTCTAAGATCCTTGCGCTAACCGCCCTGATGATCGTGCTCCTATGGCTGTTATTTAAAGTGGCGAGTTTACTCCTGTTATTCACACTGGCCATCGTGTTTGCCCTTATTCTTAATGGACCGGTAAGCTGGCTGGAGAAAAAAAAGATAAAAAGACACTGGGCTGCTTTGATTGTTTTCGGCACCATCTTTCTTTTCACAGCTTTGATTAGCTGGCTGATTTTTCCAAAGATCTTCCAGGAATTACGTAACCTTCTTTTCAGTTTACCCGGCTTCATCAGCAGATTTAGTATTACCCTATCCGGCTGGTTTAGCGAATATCCTGACATTAGTAAAGAGATCCTTCGCAACGGTTCAGACATGTCGCAATGGTTACCCTCTGCGCCAAAAATGTTCGCCCAGGCACAGAATTATTCTGCCTATCTGTTGGGGGGATTTTTTCTTTTTATCCTGTTTGTTTCTATCGTCGGGTACGCTGTTTCACGTCCAAAGGGATTACTTGAAATTTATTATTCTTTTTTTGATATTGAGAAAAGAGAAAAAGCACAGGTGGCCTTGTTGCACACCAGCAAAATGCTGATTGGCTGGATAAGGGCCAACCTGATCGGTGGAAGTATAGAAGCGGTATGTTCCACCATATTTTTAACTATCATGAATGTGCCTGGGGCATGGGTATGGGGAGCACTCACACTTGTAGCAGAATTGATCCCCAACCTCGGGTTTTATCTTATGGCCATTCCACCGGTATTGGTAGCTTTTTCCGTGGGGCCGTTCACTGCCATGTGGGTGCTGATTTTTTATGTTGTGCTCAACCAGATCATGGGAACTTTTATCATGCCCCGCCTGCTCGCTTCTAAAATGAATATTCACCCGGTATCTACGTTATTTATGCTACTCGTAATGGGCGCAGCTTTCGGCTTGATTGGTGCTTTACTTACCGTACCTATCACGGCGATCATTAAAGCATACTACGAGGCATTCTTCAAAATCAACCACGAAAAAGATGTGATGCTGGAAAAAAGAATTAACAAAGTGATCTATCAAAGCCCGTCATAAGCTCTTTTTTTTGTATATCTCCTCTACTTCTAAGATAGGAGGAAGGGTTCGTAGCATGAATGCACCTTCATTTACATAGATGTGAGCAGGGATTTGGTTTTCGAAAAAGATATTTTTCAGCAGTGCATTAGCTGTTAATGCATGAGTACCTTTAGTTCATCATTTAAAATTTCAAGTTCAGCAGCTCGCTCCACCACTTGTTTTTCCAGCCCGTCATTGACGCTGATCAGCTTTTCCTCCTGCTGTGTCAGCAATAAAGCTTTTTTATAAAGCCTGCCATTTGCTTTTCTGAGCTCCTATTTATGGTGCTCCAAAGTCAATATTTCGTGCTGCCGGACAGCAAGTTCCTTTTCACCCGGGATAACGGGCTGCAAAATATTAATGGCAGGATCATTCCCGTTTATTTTATTCATCACCTGCCTTAATAACTGACTTTATTTACCAAAGTCCTGCTTAGGCGAAATTGACACATACCGGTATTAGCTATTGGATCGTATTGCGGGGAAATTGAGTGAAGCCGGTCCGGCTAAAGGTGCGCTAAAGTAAACACAGCCTACCTATTGTTGACCTTTTAAACAAACAGGCCGCGAATAATACCAGCTGGGTGCAAATGCCAAAACATGATTCAGAACGAACACGCATTGGAAACGAAAATTAAAAAAACGGAGATAAAAATTCCGGCGTTGGTGCATGACGGCTACACTCGTCTGGGCCAAACGGCAGCAGCCAATACGGTCAATAGGATATTAGCCTTTTAAATTAGCCTTCCCAAGCATACGATTTATTAACTCAACAACCTTTAGTGAACTGAAGGGCTTTTTTAAAAACCCATCTGCACGGAATGTGGTGGTTATGGCTTCTATATTATCATTACCTGAAAGCATGATGACCGGGATATCCGCTGTGTTCTTATTGTGTTTCAGTTCGTGACAGATCCTGCCCCCATCCACCCCATCCATATGGATATCTAAGAAAATGATATCCGGCTTTTTCTTTAGAAGCATGCTCCAAAGATCTTTCGCATTGAGGGAAGTCTCCACTTCAAAACCCCAGGGCCTCAGACAAGCTTTGAATAAAGTCAGCAGGTCTTTTTCATTATCTACTGCTATCACATAAGGCGAAGCTCTTCTCAGCGTTTTCATGCATAATAAATTAAATGAGTTTGTGTAGCATGAAGGTTGCAAGAACCCCGCCGTTAATAAAGGCCCTTAATCAGCAAGCTATTGTCTTGTAATGTGGGGGTATTGTGTAAAGCTGGGTACAACCCTATACACTATCCCACGTTCATACCAGCCCGTAATGGGGTCCGTTCCCATTCCCGGACTCATACCCCTCCTTTCTATAGCAGTGCCGGAGTTATATCCGAATCGGGTTGAGTAGTTTTGGATTGCACATGGAAGAGGGCCTGCCAGCTTTTTTTTCCAGGTTAACAGGTATATTTTTCTATTCCGCAAGTTTAGTTGGCGCGGGTTAATTCTTTGTACTATTTTTAAAGCCGGAAAATTTTACAGGTATGAATGAAATCACCACCAGGGAAGCTACCATGCAGGACCTGGCAATCCTTCTCGAGTTTGAACAGGGTATTATTGCTGCCGAAAGACCTTTTGATATCACCCTCCAAAAAAATAACCTCCGGTATTATGACATTGCCGCCATGATCATCAAGCCGGAAGTAAAACTCGTATTAGCGGAAACGGTTGGCCAGATTGCTGGCTGTGGTTATTGCAGGATAGAACAATCCAAGCCTTACCTTCAGCATAACCACCACGGTTACCTTGGATTTATGTACGTTGTCCCCCTCCATCGGGGCAAAGGCATTAATAAACTCATTGTAAATGCACTTGCAGATTGGGCAAGGTCAGAAAAGGTTACAGAGCTGAGACTGGACGTCTACTTCCATAACACTACAGCAGTGCAGGCCTATGAAAAGGCCGGCTTTAGCAAACATATGGTAGAAATGAGGTTGGGGATCTAACTGTTTGATCTATCGTGATGTTCGTGGTCATCCAGGGGTTCCCCACAATGCGGGCAGGTATGCATCTTCGGTTGTTTCACTTTTCGACTCTCTTCTAAAAAGCCGGCCGTTATAATACCAGCCGGCAGGGCAAATAACGCAATGCCGGCAAGTGCGATAATACCAGTAAGCACTTTGCCTGCAATAGTAATTGGGATCATATCTCCATACCCTACTGTTGTTACGGTGACTACCGCCCACCAAAAGGTTTTAGGAATGCTTGTAAATGTCGCGGGCTGAGCCATATGTTCTGCAAAATAAACAAGACTGGCAGAAATAATAATGAGGAAAACGATCAGCAGCAAGCTTAATTTAAGGTCGCTGGCTTTCGACACAAACACATTTCGCACAATCCTGGCTGATTTCATATAAGCTGTAAGCCTGAACAGGCGCAAGAACCTGAATAACCTCAGCAGACGTAAAACGCGAAGGTCCAGGCCAACAATAATGTGTATATAATAAGGCAGTATAGCAAGCAGATCTATAAGGGCCCCGGGAGTGAGTATGTATTTCAACCGGCCTCGAAAACTATGTTTGTATTTGGACTCATGGTTACTGCTCCAAACCCGGAAAACATATTCAATAGTAAAGATGATCACAGATACCAAGTCAAACACCTCAAAAAATTGCATATAATCTTCATGAATCGAGGGCACCGTCTCCAGCATTACCGCAATTACGTTCAGCACGATCAGTACAATGATAAAAGCATTGATGGCTTTATCCAGTTTTGTGTCGCCATATTCCGGGTGAAGCAGTGAGTGAACCTTACCTTTTACAGCATGATACATTTGCAGGAAGTTTTAGATGCCGATAAAGTTAATGAATAAACACACGCTTTGCTGTAGCGTGGTAATATGAGCCATATGGAAGTCATTTATTTTTACTCCTTGTTTAAAAAAGGCTTCAGCAGTACCGTATGCTCAGGGACTAAGGTAGTAGAATGTTTCTCCGTGGCAATTTCCTGCAGTGTCTGCATTTAACGCTACTCTAATTTACTAAAATCCCATTACAAAGGGAAATTGATCATCACTTCATATAACCACCAACCGGGATCCGGGACTAACAATGCCGCATAAGGCGGTTTTGTTGACTCTAACGTAGCTTCTGCAATCCAGCCTTTGCATTACTGATATTTGCGTCATCCACCGAGGTCCGGTTTGATGCACCCCCGGAAGTTGTGCGGTCAATTTTTTCGACGAAAGGTTCTCAATCACCGGAGTAGCAGATCTGCAGCTTTTTCAGCGATCATATATACAGGTGCATTGGTATTGCCCGAGACAATCGTTGGCATAATGGAGGCATCCGCAACCCGGAGGTTTTCTATGTTGTGCACACGGAGATGGTCGTCCACAACGGCCAGTTCATCGTGTCCCATCTTGCAGGTACCTACTGGGTGATAAACAGTTTCCACGCTTTTTTTAATGTGGAGCAATAAGCTCTCATCACTGCTGCAATCGGGCGGGCAGATCAGCTGCTTGCGGTAGGGGTCAAACGCTGCCGAATGCATTATTTCCAGGGCTTTTTTCCCTGCCTCAACCAATAACTGTTGATCTGCTTCTACGCTTAAAAAGTTGGGTTGTATAATGGGAAAGTCTAAAGGATTGGTACTTTTCAAACTTAGAACTCCCCTGCTCAGCGGCTTTAGCAACGTAGGCAGGATCGTATAGCCGTCGTCGTTCACCGGGTAGGTGCTTAGGTCATAGATATCAGCTTTGTAGTCGCTGCCTACGTGGGCCGGTGCAAAATGCAGCTGGTAATCTACGCGGCCGGGGCTGCTGGAACTGCTGCCGAATGCCACTGCTTCCAGCGGGCCAATAGTGAGCGATCCTTTTTGAAAGAGAAAATAATTGGCGAGGTCAAAAAGCTGCTGAACTGGTCTAATATGATGATTTTGTCCCTGGCGAACAGTTGCCAAAGCACTTACCGGGTAAAACAAATGATCCTGCAGGTTGCGGCCCACACCCGGCAAATGTTGCGCACAAGCCACACCGGCGTATTTTAATTCGTCCTTATCTCCAATACCCGAAAGCAAAAGCAGCTGCGGAGAGGCGAAGGTACCTGCAGAGAGAATAACTTCTTTAGCAGCCAGGATTACCTGCACAGCATTTTTATGCTTCATTACTTCCACTCCCACCGCTTTACCATTTTTGATGATGATCTTTTTGGTAGGTGTATTTGTCATCACCCTTAGGTTTGGCCTGCCAAGGGCAGGGCGCAAAAATGCCACGGCAGCGCTATGTCTTTTGCCGCCCTTAATATTAAATTGGAAAGGCCCTACTCCTTCCTGGGTTGCACCGTTGTAGTCATCGTTTTTTGGCATGCCGATCTCCTGGCAACCCTCGATAAAAGCCCTGGAAAAAGAAGTTTGAAAACTTTTGGCAAAACCCACATTCAACTCACCATCCTGGCCGTGATAGTTGTTATGGATATCTTCATTATTTTCAGATTTTTTAAAATAAGGCAACACATCTTCATAACTCCAGCCTATATTTCCCAGTGCTGCCCAGTCATTGTAATCCTCCTTGTTTCCCCGCACATAAGCCATAGCGTTAGTAGAACTGCAGCCGCCCAGGACTTTGCCCCGGGGCAGGTATATTTTTCTTCCCAGCACATGTTCCTGCGGTTCTGTTAAATAACCCCAATCAACATCGCTGCGGTGCAGTTTACAATAGGCTCCGGGAATATGGATCTCCATTTTTTTATCCTCCCCTCCTGCTTCGAGCAGCAAAACTTTGTAAGATGGATCCGCAGATAATCGGTTAGCCAATACACAACCTGCACTACCGGCCCCAATGATAATATAATCGTACTGCATGTTGTTATTTGGTACCGGGTATCTCCGGCTTGCGAAAATCATTCTTCGTTGATAATCCCTGGACTATGATCATTTTTGGTTGAGCCGCCGCTGCCTGATCCCTTTTGCATTAGTATACAGTTCTGAACTCCACCATTCCTTGCCCGTTCTACCGTACGAAATGCCAGTACTACGATCCTTTCGGGGTTGCAGTCACCTTACAGGGAAACTGTTTGCCCTCCACGGGCAATAAACTGACCATCAAAAGCCACCACTGTAGCAGGTGTCAGTTTTTTATATTCTTCCTATTCTACTGGGTCATGGATAGACAGCTCTACCATTACACAAGCTGCCATACTTTTCAATATTTTGTTCTTATTAGGTCTTGTACAAATATAATATTATGGCAAAAGGAAAAAGGTAAATTTTTCAGAGTTGTATTTTATTCATTTTCTTTACGGGGTTCAATTTATTTATTTATTATGTTTTATACGATCGCCCCCTATTTTGGCTACTTCGCTTCCCTGTGCCTTATTCTTGCTTTGCTGATCAATAATGACCTGAAATTCCGTTGGTTCAATACCTTCGGCAATATTGCCTTTATAATTTACGCCCTCCTGCTAGGGACCATCCCTGTGCTGCTGACAAACCTTATTCTGTTATGCATCAATTTATTTTATCTGGTGAAGATTTACCGTAGAAAAGAAAACTTCGACCTGCTTGAATTTAAAGGGAATGAGAAACTGGCGCAGAAATTTATGCAGTATTATCAAAAAGATATTGCAAGTTATTTCCCGCAGTTTAACAGGGAGGTATTGCAGCAAAACCTGAATTTTGTGGTGACCCGTGATCTTGTCATAGCGAATATGTTCAGCGCAGCGTTGTCAAAAAATGGGGATGCATTTGTGGCGCTCAATTATACCCTTCAAAGATTCCGCGATTATAAAGTGGGGAGTTTCATTTTTGAAAAAGAAAAGAATTTCTTGCTATCAAAAGGGATCAAGCGAATTGTGTATGATAAGGTAGACAACAGGAGTCACCTGGATTTTTTAAAAGTGATGGGATTTAAAAAAGAATTTTTCAATAACAAGGATTGTTATGTAAAGGAATTATAACCTACACCGCCGGTAAAGATTTACCGGCGGTGTAAAGCTGTTCTATGGCTGTATATTAGGTTTTAGGATTTGTCCAGGGTTGGTTCTTTGCAAAGATGAAAAGCCTGGAACCGGGACGCTGCCCCCACTTTTGCTCTTTTCTGAAAATAAAACTTGTCTGCTGGAAAGAAATGGGAATATAACTCAGCCATTACACAGGCCATCTTCGCATGGCCGGAAGGATAGCCTGGAAAAGGCAGGCTGGGAAGGACAGAATGAAAGCTGGCATTGTAAGCACGAGTGTCACTCGGAAAAGCTGCAACCACCGCTATTCGTGATGCAATGAGCTGCTGTGCCATGCGATTTTATATTCAACGTTGGGCATTCGCAGTCGTTATAGAATAATACAATATTAATATTCCGAAAAACCTAATGGGAAAGAGCAGGGCATTCGAATAAACAATTTGACCTGAATTAAGTCTCAAATTAAGTCTCCAAACAGCATTGCCTGTAATTCGGACGGGCAGTTTTATTTTCTGCATTCTTTTCCTGCCCATCCGCCGTTACCGGCTTCACAAAATATTTATGACTTTGTAATAATAAAAAAAAATCGTTCCTTTAATAAGCAGTAGCACCGGCGGACACAACAACAAATCCCTGCCGCAGAAGGCGGCTGGCAACAACAAAGCTTTTCAAAAACTCAATTCCTTTTAACTTCAATTATGAATGCAATAGAACTTAAAAATTTGCAGGCACCATTCAAAGACAAATATAAAGCCGACCCACATTCTGCTATTATTACGTTAAGGGCTCATGGTGTAATTGGCGAAGGAGTATCATGCAAGGTAGAAACTGGCCGTGAGATAGTAGAAGCTGGCTTGCATCCTGCAACCGGAGGCACAGGCATGCTTGCCTGTTCTGGCGATTTGCTCTTAGAAGCCCTGGTGGCATGCGCGGGTGTTACATTATCTGCTGTAGCTACCGCAATTGGAATTGAAATAAAAGCCGGGAGCATCCGGGCCGAAGGCGATTTAGACTTCAAAGGAACTTTGGGTGTCTCAAAAGAAGTGCCTGTTGGCTTTGGATCGATCCGTCTTTATTTTCATATTGAATCAAATGCTTCAGCCGAACAAATTGCGAGCTTATCGAAACTCACCGAAAGATATTGTGTAGTTTATCAAACTATCACGAGGGGAGTTAGTATTGAAACTTCTTACCATACCCATACTTAGCCCCACTGGCACCAGTTCTCCCGAAAGAGAACTGGTGCCAGGCAGTACAGGCGTTCCTAAACCTCAGCGTGAAAATGCCACAAAAAGATATCTGCAAAATAATAGATGCTGGCAGCTCCGCCATTGTTCGTCGCACAAGACATGAGTGCACCTATTCCATTATTCAATTCTTTTGGCACAAGAAGCGCCATCAAACTGGCGAAGGATGATGACAAAAACAGCCGGCTGGAAGCTGATAATGTAAAGCTGCAGTTGCGCCAGCCTATTGAGCAGGCTTATGTAAATATCAATTCAACATATAAACGACACATAGCACTGAAAGACCAGGCAGACGCTTAGGCAGAACTTCCGGATTGCATCGGTTCGTTTTTAAAATGGAGTGATCAATTCGCCGTAGTATTTTATTGCCAAAAATAACCTGGAAAGAACCAATGCCAATATCATTGTGTTGATACTTTTGCGAAGTATAGTTCGTATTTAGTGATTATAGGTTGCCCGGAACTTGCTACCTGCTAACAGGATAGATTTATCAAAATGTGCTTTTAAAGTATCCACATCCGTCTTGTTATAAGCCGACATCAGTTCATTGCTCTTATTCTTAAGGTCATATAAAAAGCTTATAAGTTGCATACCATAAATTTCAATCTTATCAGCCTTATACGATGCAGAGCCGGGTGTACCTGTAGCGTGCGGTATATGCTTTGCAAGGGAGGTGTCCACATACTTGTCAAATTCTACCATCTTCTCGTTAATCGTAGATTTATCCATACTTACAAGTTAGGCTAAATACCGGGGATGACCCTGGTTAAGTTGCGCACATCGGTAAAGTAAAGACAAGCCGGTCGAAAAAAAGTTAAATGGTCACATGTATCATGGGTGATGATAACCAACTTGTAAAATTTACATAAAAACTTCAGCCTTTCTCTGAACAATACCGCACCATTGGCTTTTTTTCGGGTAGTATCCGCAATTGTAAAACCAGATCTTTCAACTGGTTTCTACAAACCTATCGATGCAAATGCATGCGGATTTTTTCCTGTTCAGGAATGGCGGCATAAGCTTCAATGATCTTTATTATTTGTTGCCGTGGGCAGGTTGGTTTTAGTCAAGGGTTTAAAAGTCATGGTTCCAGGAAGTAAGGATCGCAGGTTGATTGCATCCTGTTTTAAGTCTATTGCACCGTATGGCTGCAAACTCATTCAGGCACTCACCCTCACTCCTCCCCCAATCCCGGCCTCAGTCTCTGCCGGCTTTTATTAAATACCATGTTGCCCTTATCAATACCTTTCCTTAATTCTCTTTGCACTTCTGCGGGCAACTGGTTCACTTCGTAACAGGCCGGGCTGCAGCAGCCCTGGTATTTAGCCGAGCATACTTCGCATTGTATAAAAAGCAAGTGGCAGGCTTCATTGGCGCAGTTGGTGTGCGTATCACCCGGCTGGCCGCATTGGTGACAGTGCGCAATGATTTCATCTGTTATTCGCTCTCCCAGGCGGTCATCAAAAACAAAGTTTTTACCATGAAATTTATTGGGCAATTCCTGCTCTTTCACTTTGTTAGCATAATTAATAATGCCCCCTTCCAGGTGAAATACGTTTTTAAACCCCCGGTGCAGCATATACGCACTTGCTTTTTCGCAGCGTATACCGCCGGTACAATACATTATGATATTTTTATCCTTCTTGTGGCCAAGCATCTCTGCCGCCATAGGCAATTGATCACGAAAAGTATCGCTGGGTATCTCGATAGCATTTTCAAAATGGCCTACTTCGTATTCGTAATGGTTGCGCATATCTACCACAATGGTATTTTCATCGTTGGTAAGTTTATTAAAATCATCGGCATTTACATAATGCCCTTTGTTGGACATATCAAATGCCGGATCCGTAATACCATCTGCCACAATTTTGTTGCGAACTTTTATTTTAAGTACCCAAAAAGATTTCCCGCCGGTGGAACGGCTGTCAGATTCAGCGGTATGCTCCACGGCCACATTCAGCCGAATGTTATTGAGGGGTTCAAAACTGTGCAAAAATTCTTTAAAGGCTTCGAAATGATGTTCCGGAACGCTTACCTGGGCGTTTATCCCTTCATGAGCCACGTAGATCCGCCCAAACACATCCAGGGCATTTAACCCCTTGTATAACTCATCCCTGAACATAGTGGGAACTTCTATAAAAAAATAATGATAAAACGAAACAGTGTTCCGGTGAAATGTTTCTTCGTACAGGCGTTTCTTTAACTCTTCCTGGGATACACGGTTGTGTAGTGGAGCCATCTAAATTTAATTTGATCCCGCATCTTGCGAGCGGGAAACCAGTAATGATTGGATGCTTGCAGGGCAAACCAAATTGATGGCACAAAGATAATGTTTATTGATTTATAGGCAAAGGGACTTGGTTTCACGCAAACACCCCTGCGAAATAAAAAAAGGGAAAGGCTCCCGTGGAATTTTTGCTGTGATCTTTTTTTGATAGCTGGACACAACTAAAAACTCACTGACGGCGTATTGTCAGACCTGTTCACCTGCACACTTCCTTCCAGGATACCGCCCGCACCCACCCGCAGGTTTGCCCGGCCTTTGACACCGTTCTCATACCCGGCAACAAAATCCACCCGGAACACTTTCAGGATATTTTCAAGCCCGGCGAAAATCTCTACATAGTTGCTGTTTTCATTAATATATAAGGCGTTGCTGCCTGTCACCAGGTGCCAGTTTAATTTTTTAAACAAAGGTATCTTGTTTGTCAGCAACCCGTTAAAATGATGTTCTATATGCCCATAACTGAAGAAGGAAGCCGTGGTACTGTTTCCATAAAAAGGGGCGAGTTGAAAACTATTAAGGTATGCTCCTGCAGCCAGTGAGCGGTTGCCGGTGAAATGCTGGTAATCCTGGATAGGTACATTCTTTTTGCTTAGAAAACCTCCAATACCAAGGTGGTATTTAAATGTGCCAGCCAGTTTCAAATTTTTATCATCCCGTACGGAGAACTTCCATTTATCAAAGTCCACATCGCTGTTGAGGATACCCGAAATGCCTTTTGCATAACTTAAAGTAAAAGTGGGATACTTTGAACCAATTGCTATTTTGCTTTGGGGGAACTGTATATAACGCTGGCCCGGTTTGAAACTGATGCTTGCTGTTACGATCGCCGCCTTGTGCGGTTCAAACTGTGCTGGTATTTTTTCTGCCGGGTAGTTGGGTGTGATGCGGATACTGTCTTTTTTAAAGAGGGTAAATTTGGTTGTGTTATCGATCGGCATCCGGTCTTCATACAAACTGTTGACCGTTACTCTCAAACCGCTCTCAAACCGGCGGCTGTAGGTAAGGCTGGCAAAATAATTTTCGTAAGTCTTCATATTATTTTCACCGAAAAATAATATACTGATGGAATTGATCAACGGAACAATGGTGCTCTGCTTATTAAACTCCGATACCCGTTTGCCGCCTGCAAAATCCCAGCTGTACTGTTTGATCCGCCGGTTAATGTCTGCATCCCTGGTACGGAACTGCACGCCCGCCCAGAAATTCAGGTGACCATTGTTTATGCCGTAACGCAAATGCGGCTGGAAAGAAACGTTTGTCTTCCATTTGCGGATATAAGAATTGATATAACCATTTGCTTTAAGGGTAACCCCTTCCACCGTATTGTATTCCATATCCGGGATCATAGGCTTTATGCCCCAGGTCACTGAACTGTGCGTGCGGTATTTTGTCCGGTTGAGTCCTGACCAGAATACTTTATAAGGTTTAAGCCTGCCCTGTTTTTTGTTGAGGGAATCTATGGTTACTTTGCTGTATCCTGAATCCTTATTTACCAGGTATATGCTGTCTTTTACTTTGTAGTCCAGCTGTTCTTCGGGTTCCAGCGGCACAGGCCGGATAGTATCCCAATACTCTTTGCTTCGTTTGTTTACTGCTGTGTCGTATTTGATAACTATGTTATTAAAAAAATTCTTTTTGTAAACCGGCGACAATGTATAATTGCTATACACATTCACAAAATTGCCGACCGCATCAATACCCAGCATTTTAAAATTAAAATACAGTTGCTGATTTTTTACCTGCCAGACATCAAGGGACACCGGTACATGTTGCTGGGTAATCTTTAAAGTGTCCAGTAACTCCAGTTGTGCAGATTTAGTGAGCTGCAGGTCGAAACTGTGTATGCGCCATTCATTGTCTGTTATATTGATGACACCGGAGAAAAGCGGTTCATAATTCCTTCGCGGCGTTACGCGGATGGCGTTCACGGCTCTACCATCTTCCCAAAAAGTTCCCAGGAATTTAAACCTGTAAAACCCAACAGCCCCGTCAGCAATCGGTGAAATAAAGCCCCGTGGGTTTATCCGCTCCGTAAATACTTTTACATTATTGGTATAAAGCGTGATGAAAGCCGGAAAAGCAAACCCAAACCCCCCGCTGCCGCTTACGCGGCTACTCCGGACTTCCATCTTAAATTTATTTGGGCGCTGTGTATATAAGCTTGCGATCGATTCAGAAAGGTAAATGATACCTTTCCCGGTAGAATCCAGTCGCATGTCCTTCGTGTCTTCTTCCGGTATCTTTTTACCTAAGATCTTCTTAGGCAGGTGACGGAGTTTTATGAGATCTTTACTGTACAGATTTACTTCAAAACCGCTGACCTGGGTGTGATAAAAATTTCTTTTTTTGATGGCCTGGCGGATAATCTCGTACGCAGGATCTTCGGCCCCGCTTTTAACAACAATTTCCGTCATTACCAATTTTTGTTCCGGTAAAATAAAGCTTACTTCGGTATCCCCGCTGACAGTTACTTTTTTTTCAGTACTGGCATACCCGATATGCTGGCAGAAGATAGTGTAAGTGCCTGCGGGTAGCGAAAAAGCATACTTTGCCTTATCATTTGCACTGGCGCCAATGCTGCTACCCTTTACCGTTATGGACGCATAAGGAAGAAGGTCGCCGCGTTCTGTAAAGACAGTGCCATAAATTTTTTGTGCGGAACTATAGAGAGAAAAAAAAAGCACAAGGGCCACCAGGAAAACTTTCATATAACAGTTGGTTGTCAAACGAAATTAGCGCCATAACTGTTAGTAAAATCATAAACAGGAAAGCCCGGCACAGAAGATCTTCTTAAGCCGGCATGGAGCATAACGAGAATGTTCCGGCTAATCAACCGCAACTTCGGTCGCACGTCCCTCTCTTCTTTGTATAAACGATGCTGTTAAGGCTGCAAAACCAGCGACCAGCCCACCGATCAAGCCTGCCATGAGGACCAGGAGAAAGGGGCTGTCAATTGTTAGCACCAGCAAAGACAGCTTATGCGCCAGCACATGTTCATTATTGCTGCTGATATAAAAACTCAGGAAGATCCAGAATAAAAAAATAGACGCAAAACCGCAAAAGAACGCCTGCAAAGGCTTCAATGGAATTAATGCAACAACCAAAAAAGAAACGATGGCAATCGTCCACCACGGAAAATAAAGGCAGCTCACAAAACTAAAAAGAATGATGAGGAGGAAGGAGGTTATAAATTTCATGTCTTTGATTTTTTGTCCATCGTCCAGGGACCATGGACCTGCTACCTGGATGGAATTGTATACTGAGTTGCCAGTTACTAGTTTCGAATATCTGCCGCTTTTTGTTGATTGATTATTGCCTATTGCCTATTGCCTATGCCCTCATTGCCCCATTCACCTATTGACTTATCCACCTCCTCCATCAAATCTCATCCTCCCAATCACCCGCTTATCTCCTGCTTCCTCCCTGGCCATCATCCACAATGGATAGTATTTCCCAACCGCCCAGTCATCCACGAAATTATCGTAGAATTTGCTGCCGGGATTTCCGCTTTGCCCCCCGGGATAAATCCCGTAAGCTTCTGTTGTTGCGGTAAGGCTTACCACCATTCGCCAGCTGGGGCCATGTGTTTCTTTTGTGGCATTAATGATATGGGTTCCTCCACCAATAGGTAAATTCATTTTGCTAAAGGCGGGGATCTTTGCCAGGTGCCTGACTTTGGTGCCTTTGTAAGCAGCCCACTCCAGTTTTCCTGCTAATTCCGCATCCTTTAATTTTTTACAAGCCAGGCGGAATGCTTCTGTGGCGTCGTCTTCAAGTGTCTCCTTTTGATTGGTCTCTACGTTATCTAAAAACTTGTAGGCAGAATCCCTGAGTACTGCTTCCAATAAGGTGCTCTCAAAGGGAAGTAAAATTGGCGTGGGTGCCTTTGCAAATTCATCGTTGTAAACTACTTTTCGAAACTCTTCCCAAGCCAGTATAAACACAGTAGCACCACTGGATTTTGGATCATTCCGAAGATCCCATCCTTGCAGAAGAGCGAAATACTTTTTTTCATCCCTATTTAAAATTGACTGGACGACATATTCCAGGAACAACGGCCTGGCCATTTCAGCGAATACATTGTAGTTATCTGTTTGCAGGTCCATCATGTCTTTTGCCGTGACCTGCTGCATGGCTGCCAGTTTACGGTTAATAATAAAACCCCTGGGTGACGGATATTCCCTTCCAAGGTAATAAGGGTAGGTTGAATCTACGGGACGTTGATTGGCACTGCTCACAAAACCCCGCTCGGGGTTGTATTGATAGGGCGTCTCCGCATCCGGAATTATGCCCTGCCACATATAAGTGCTGTCTGTTCCCGGCATGATAAAATCGCCCTGTTCCTTCCATTTAGCAGGCCATTCGCCTTGTGTGCGGATCGCAATATCTCCGGCCTTGCTGGCAAAAACCACGTTCTGCCCGGGCGCACGAAGGTTCACGACGGAAGCCTGGTAATCGGCATAATTTTTTGCCCGGTTCAGGCCGACGAAAAGAGTGAGGTCGTTACTGCCATCGTGCGGCTTCCATCTTACAGCATAATTTTTATTGCTGGAAGATTTTTTGCCTCCGAAGTTCTTATCATACATCACGGGGCCGAAAATGGTGTAGGCCACTGTGTCGATAAAGTCAGCCTTGCCCGCGATTTTAATTCGTTCATATCGGAATTCTGTATTTCTCCATGCATTATCAAACCAGTATTGCTGGCGGCTATCATCCTTAAATTGTATTTCGTAATAATCCCTTACGTCACGGCCACCATTCGTAAACCCAAAGGCGCAACTATCATTAAAACCGATGATCACGCTCGGTGCTCCCGGGAAGGTGGCACCATAGGCATTAAAAGTAGGTGTAGATAATTGCATTTCATACCACAGCGAAGGGAGGTTCAGGCCGAGGTGGGGATCATTGCAGAGAATAGGCGCACCCGACCTTGTCTTGCTGCCGCTTACGGCCCAGTTATTACTGCCATTGCTGCGGTCAGGTTTTGCAGTTTCTTCAGCACTTACGGAATCCTTTTTCAGGTAGAGCGAATCCGCGGTTGCAGGACTATGGATCTGCAGGGTTGAGGGGCTGAAAATTGTTCCGGCAGGAATAATAGGATCAGCGGAATCCTGCAGTACGGGGTATAGAAGATTAAAATCTGCCGGGCTGAAAAATCTCTGCGCATTGGTCATCTCAAAATCTGTATCATGCGCTGCAAGGTCGTACGACATATATTTCAGGAACAGGGCCGTGCGCATGTTGCTCCACTGCATGGGTTTATATCCTACGAGTTTGTATTCAATCGGCAGTGAACTTTCTGAAAGTGAATTAATCCAGGCGTTTACGCCGGCGGTATAGGCATCACAGATCGCTTTTGTCTCAGGGTCGGCTTCCATCGCTTTAAGGGAATTTTCAGCTGCATATACCATCCCTAACCGCCGGAATTCCCGGTCATGATCCAGGCGCCCCTCTCCAACGATTTCACTTTCTCTGCCCGCAGCAGATAAGGTTTGCAGATCCATCTGCCATAACCTGTATTTTGCGTGGAGGTATCCCTGTATGAAATAGGCGTCAGTCTCCACGTTTGCAAATACATGCGGTACCAGCCGCTCATCGAAATATACTTCAGACTTTCCCTTCAATTGTGGGAAAAAGAGGTTGCCGGAAATTTGTTCATCCGACGGTTCTGCATTTTGCCAGGCACCCTGCTGCGGCGCAAGCAATTTTCCTAACGGTGCTGGCAAGATGTATTTGCTATTAAATAAAAAAACCAGCACTGTAGTAATGAACGCACTAATGACAAATGGAACTAATCTCATGGCAGAATTTGTTGCCGTAAAATAAATCAAATTAACTGACTTGATTAAATATTAATTTTGACAAATGGCGAGAGCATTTACTACAGATGTAAAAAATATCCTTGGCCTGCAGCTGCCCACTGACCCGCGTTGGGTAGACCTTGCTTCCATCCGGCTGGATGAGATCCTGACAGATCATGCCTATTGCGAACAAAAGGCGGCTACCACCTGCATTTCTTTGATAACCAAAAATTCTGAAAAGGAATTACTTGTGGAAGAACTGAGCCCGATAGTAACTGAAGAGTGGGGACATTTCAGAATGGTACTCTCAGAATTGAAAAAACGTAACCTGAAACTTGGCCGCCAACGCAAAGATATTTATGTGAACAAACTAATCGTGTTTCAGAAAAAAGATGGCAGCCCCACAGATCGTTTTTTAGACCAGATGTTATTAATGGCTTTAATTGAAGCCAGGAGCTGCGAACGCTTTAAAAGATTAAGTGAGGGATTGGAAGACGAATACATGCGGAACTTTTACCGGAGATTTATGGAAAGCGAAGCGGGTCACTATACCTTATTCATTACCCTGGCAGAACATTATCTTGATAAGCAAATCGTACGTAACAGATGGAGTGAATGGCTGGCTTATGAAAAGGAATTAATGGACAGTGAAGGAGTGAGGGGCGATAGGATACATTGAACCCTGCCTCCTTTTTCCCCCTGCCCGAAATAATCGGGAAGAGGAAAAAGGGGAAATGTTGGCCAGGTGCCTTTTATTATCGTTGAAATTTAATTTGTTGGTTTTCTTGCTTAAAGTTGCAGCTCTTCGTAGGGCAAATTATTATCCGGCCTGGAAAAATAAGGTTTCAGCAGAGAAATCAATATAGTTGTACTGCTGTTGGAGTTGCTGTACCTTTTCCAGGTTGGCTTTCAAAAACTTTTGATGTGCCGCTGATGCCGGGTTAAAAGCCCTATGCGCTTTCGCAGCATTGATGGTATTGATTTCTTTCATTAAGGCCTGCGAAGGTTCATCGATACAGGTAACAATAAATTTTTCCCAGACGTAATTGGTGGCTGCATAGTTGGGATGCACCATGTCTTCCGCAAAAAAACGATAATCCCGCAGGTCATCCATTACGAGTTCATAGGCGGGGAAATAAAACAAGCCCTGGAACATACCCACCAGTTTGTGCACAGTATTGATGAGCGTAGCTTTGCTCCTGTTGTTTTCTACAAAACCATCCCGAAGGTGGCGAACGGGGCTGATGGTAAAAATGATCCTGAGGGTGGGATTAAAATGTTTCAACCGATGGATAAGATTGTCCAACACTGATACGACTTCTTCCATTGCAAGCATGCGTTTGGTGAATTTATCAGTCGGTACTTTGTGGCAATTTGCTACCACTTCCCTATTTTCCAGTTCATACACAAATGCAGATCCAAGTGTAAGCAATACCCAATCCGCATTTTTTAAAAATTCATGTGCAGCGGACTGCGACCGGTTTATCCTGAGCAGGCATTCATCGGGTTCAAGGCTGCTAAACTTTGTGTGGTGTTCCCAGCTACCCCATAATTCATTTTGAAAAAAAAGGTCTTCAGTGGTGTACTGTTTCTGCTCGATATAAGAAATGATAGATTTTGCGATGCTGACCGGATTAAATAAAATGCCGTTAGGATTATCAATGATCCGGAATTTTTGCGCCGCCAGTTTACTCCCAATCTGTTCGGTGAAACAGGAGCCTGCCAGGAAAAGTTTGTGGCTGTGGTTGATCCTGGTATTGAACACTTTGGGAGTGAATTCTAAACGAAAGTCCATTTTATGATTTTCTAATTACATCGATGATTGAAACACTTGTATGGAACACTAATCGACTGCCCGGATTGAAGGAATTTCATCCAGCAGGAAAGTTTTTTCTCCAGTCAGACCGAATTCGTGTATTCGAGTAACCCGTCTCATGGATTTAAATAAAAATCTCCGAAGCCATCCTGCTACAGCTCGCCAGTGCATCCATATTAAGCCCGGGTAGTAAATTTAACTCATTAAAATAAGGTACTATCAGTTCAGTATCCATATTGCCTACCAGCACGTCATCTGCCATCGGGCAGCCACCGATTCCCTTCAGTGCACCGTCAAAACGGAGACACCCCGCCTGGAGTGCTGCAGTTGTTTTTACTTTCCAATTGGTGGCTGTGGAATGAAGGTGTACCCCTATCTCCGTTTCGGGAAGCGAATCTACGAGGTGACGGGTTACGCTACTCACCTGTGCAGATGTAGCCAGGCCAACCGTGTCCGCAAGGGAAATTATTTTAATATCCATTTCCACCAGTTTATTTACCCACCCGAAAACCATTTCCTCGCTGTATATATCCCCATAAGGATTACCAAAACTCATAGAAATATATACCACCAGCTCTTTCCTGTTCTTAATACAAAGATTCTGGATTTCGGCTACCCTTTCCAGTGAGTCAGCTATGTTGGAATTTGTATTTCTTTTCTGAAAGGTTTCAGATATGGAAAACGGAAAACCCAGGCAGGAGATCTTCTCATAAACCATAGCATCAGCTGCTCCCCGTTCATTAGCTACAATGGCCAGTAATTTTGTTCCGGATCCCCCCAATTCCAGCCGGCTGATGACTTCTTTAGTATCCGCCAATTGCGGGATGGCTTTAGGAGAAACAAAACTTCCAAAGTCAAGGGTATCAAATCCCACTTTCAGTAATGCATTGAGGTAGTTGATTTTTTTTTCAGTAGGAATAAACCCGGGCCAGCCCTGCATGGCATCCCGGGGGCATTCCACTAACTTAGCTGTTTCCTGCTGGCTCATATTTTTCAAAGTTAAAGACTAAGCAAACAAAAATTATGTTTAATAGAAACTTAGCTTATGGCCTGCAGGATCTTTTTAATCACAACAAATTAAATCAAACAACCGGCAGAAGAATTTGGAATTTAACATATCATTTGGAAACAAGATTTTATCTTTCCGTCGTTCCCGTAATTATGCAATCATTCAAACGCGAATTTTTTTGACATAGTTTGATAAGACCCAGTACCGGCTTCGCCTTTTGCCGGTGAAACTAACCAGCCAATTATCTTTAGAGAATCCTCTCCGTTAAATACCATAATCTCCTCCCTTATCAGCATGGTAAGGCTTTCATCCTAATTACGCCCATATTCGCGGAAGTAAATTCCATTGTAAGATAATCGTTGATCATAACCAAAAACAGCCAGCATGAAAAAGTTTTTGTTGTTCCTATCCCTTTACCTGTGCACTGTACCGCTCTATGGCCAACTCCTATTGGCTGAGGCACTTTCATCAGGACTACCCACCGTGGACGACGAGCAGTATTTTCGCCCGGTTGTCTTAAGATCCGATAAAAGACTGAATTTTTATGTGATTACAAGAGAAAAAAGTAAAAAAATAGATTACACAACGATAACGGTTTCGGCACGGGTCTTTATAAGAGAGTTTTTCGACCGTAAAAAAATGTACATCATTGTGGCAAAATCTTCAAAAGATGCAGCCAGGAGAATTGCAATGGTTGTGCAGGCAAAAGGAATGCTTATAGATAATATCTGGTTCGATTCTCATGGACATTATAAAAACCGTTATTCTTCATTCAGGATAGGCACGGATATATTTTCTTACAGAAATATAAATGATTCGAATTATACCAGGTACCTGAGGTATATCGCTGGTTACTGCGACAGCAAAACCAAAATTGCTTTAGGGGCCTGTTATGCGGGGGCAGATTTTTATTTTCCTGCCACCGATAGCACTCCTGCAACCCGCATGAATGGTGACTCGCTGATGATCGGATTGGGTAATATTTTTGATGGTTCCAATATTTATGCAAGTGAAAGCTGGGTAATGGCAAAGCCGGGAATTTTTAGCAATAAATATGGTTTTGCAGGGTATCCCCTAAATAAGAAAAGTTTAGATATAGTTTTTAAACCCGTTTGGGAAAGAATCGGCAAATGGCGGCAATACAATTCGAACATAGGCAGCATACAAAGTATTCCCACTGTGAGCATGAGCCGGGCCGGCAATATAAATGTGAGAATGAAAGATTATAACCAGGGCGATAAAGCCCGGAAGGCTATTGCCAAAAAATTAAAAAAACTAAAACCCGGTTTAGCATTTCAACCACAACTCAAATAATACCAGCGGTCTTTTAGTTCCTTATAGGTTATAAATTTCATTCAGAACCTCGTTAGATAAAGGTCTTAATTTAGCCCCGTTGTCTTGCCACTTCATATAAAATAATTCCTGTAGCCACCGACACGTTTAATGACTCAAACTCACCAGGCATAGGTATGTGGAATTGCTCATCACATATTTTCATTAAAGCCGGGTAAATCCCATGCTCCTCTCCTCCCATTACTATAGCGCATGGTTCGGTGAAAGTGCAGTCATAGCATTTTGTTTTAGCGGTCATCTCGCTGGCAAATACTTTGATGCCATTCATGTGAAGGTCGTCCACTGCTTTCATAAGGCTCTGTACACGACACACCGCAATTTTTTCCAATGCACCTGCCGAAGTAAGAATGGCGTCTTCATTTAACGCGCCAATTCCCTTTTCGGGGATGATGATGGCCTGCACACCCATGGCATGTGCACTCCTGGCGATAGCGCCGATGTTGCGGATATCTGTGATACCATCCAGGATAAGGAATAAGGGCACTTCGCCGTTTTCAACTACAAAAGAAACGACAGATTGGAGGTCCTGGAACTGGATCTTCGAGATCAGGCCCACAAAACCCTCATGGTTACTCACATTCAGGTTGTTCAGTTTTTCCACGGGCACCTTGTTAATGGGTACCATATTATCCGAAGCCAGTTTTTTTATTTCATCAACAGCTTCACCATGCACAGTAGCCTGCATGTAGATCCTGTCCAACTGTTGGCCTTCCTTCATGGCCTTGATCACTGCAGCGCGGCCCACTACCAACGTATTCTTTTTGGGGCGGTGATGTTGTTGTCTGAAATTTTTCACATTTTAAAATTAAGCCTTTACCAACATTAAAAAACCATAAGTCCGGTACTTATGGTTTTCCTGTTTTTCTAAAGCTGTATTAATTATTTAAGGCCGAAGGCTTTTTTTACATCTTTTACGGCATCGAGTTTTTCCCATGTAAACAGCTCGACTTTTTTCTTTACCGATTCCCCATAGGGAGAAGTAAATACTTTTTCCACCACCTCATTTTTGCGGCCCATATGCCCGTAAGCGGCTGTTTCGCTGTAAATGGGGTTGCGCAATTTCAAGCGTTGCTCAATGAAATAAGGACGCATATCAAAGCAAGCCATCTTCGAGATCTTCTCAGCTATCTGGCCGTCAGTCAAATCCACTTTGGCAGTACCATAAGTTATTACGTTTATGCTGGTAGGTTTAGCTACACCAATGGCGTAAGAAACCTGGACAAGCACTTCAGTACACAGACCAGCTGCTACAAGGTTTTTTGCAATATGACGGGTTGCATATGCGCCGCTGCGATCTACCTTACTTGGATCTTTACCACTGAACGCGCCACCACCATGTGCACCTTTTCCACCATAAGTATCTACAATAATTTTGCGGCCGGTAAGACCGGTATCGCCATGCGGCCCCCCAATAACAAACTTCCCTGTCGGGTTAATATGATACTGTATCTTATTATTGAACAAGTGAGCGTATTTTGTATACTTCGCTTTTACTCTTGGTATTACTATTCCGATAATATCCTTCTTGATTTTAGCTAGCATCACTTCATCTTTACCAAAATCATCATGCTGGGTTGACACAACGATTGCGTCAATTCTGGTAGGCTGATTGTTATCATCATATTCAAGCGTAACCTGGCTTTTAGCATCGGGACGCAAATATTTTATTTGCTTATTCTCCCTGCGCACAGCTGCTAGTTCCAGTAAAATATCATGGCTCATTGCCAATGCCAAAGGCATATAATTTTCGGTTTCGTTGGTGGCGTAGCCAAACATCATTCCCTGGTCACCCGCACCCTGTTCTTCTTTCTTCTTGCGATCCACTCCCTGGTTGATGTCCCCGCTTTGCTCATGAATGGCTGAAATGATACCACATGAATTGGCTTCAAACATATATTCACTTTTGGTGTAGCCGATCTTGCGTATAACACCTCTTGCTATTTCCTGAACATCCAGGTAGGCTTTGCTTTTCACCTCTCCTGCCAGCACAACCTGGCCTGTGGTTACCAATGTTTCGCAAGCTACTTTGCTGTTGGGATCAAAAGCCAGGAAATTATCTATCAGCGCATCGCTGATCTGGTCTGCTACTTTATCCGGATGTCCTTCACTAACAGATTCCGATGTAAATAAATAAGGCATATTATTTTTTTTGAGAGTGCAAAGATAAGGGGGTGAACTTTATAATTTAGACCAGATGATCACCATCTTCATCCGCATGTCTCCATGAGTGAGATGACCGCTTTTTAATTTTACTCTACCAAAAGCAGCCGGGTTGTCATAAGGGATCTGTGTGGCTCCCGGGAATTGGGGATAATATATCCGGAATGCCGGGTACAAACGCATACTATAATTAGGTGTACGCCTGGTAGCAATCCGTTGCACGTGTCTGGTGACATTGATTTCATAGTACACTACTTTTTGGCCCTGTGCATTGAACCTCGTCCTGGCAAAACTGCCGAAATAGCTGTGATCTACCGAACCGTCCCCGGGAAAATAGGGAAATCCAGTTAGGTTATCTGGATCATAGGTTGTATTCGGACTCAAGTCAAAATATACGGGTTTCCATTTGGTTGCACCGGTATCAACCAGGTCCAAATACATATATGGCGGCGCAGAAAAAATACTGTCAGTCACCTGGCTAACCGGATCCTGCTCCATATAAATACTCGCGCGGTGCACGATCCTGTTTGTTAAACCTGTCAATTCATCAATCGTAAGGTTGGCATAGGTACCTGGCCCCGTTTGCAGGTAAAGTGCCGTGGGATTAATATTGGTCAGGTTATTAAGGACTTCCGGCGAATAGATCCGGCCAATATAGTTCGAAGACCGGGAGGGAAGGTTTGTTCCCAAATCTGCGGTATTTATCCTGAGGGAATTGTAGGTTGTATCAATCTTATTGCCATTCCTTTTACGGATATATACTTCCAGCCTCGTGGCAGCGTCTGTCAGGTTTATGTACATCAGGGCATTACCCGATCCCGATTTAACAGCAAGTCCGTTGAAAGTTTTCCTGTAGAGGGAATCGCTACGAAATCCATTTTTAACAGAGCTCAGTAAACTATCCTGGCTGGCCAGCTTAGCCCTGAAAGTCTCATTCAGTTTAACCCTCACCTGGCCCGTCACAGAATCCTTTCCGTTTAAGATGTATTTTTTACCTGCCACTGTCCTAAGGTCAATAGAGGCGGATCCAACAAGTGGACCGAGTTGCGCAGGTTGGTAACGGATGTCTTTGGCCTGGGATGTAGAATCTCCGAACGTACCGTCCACGATCTCGTATACCTCAAGATTTTGTAATACGGTGGTGTCACCCCAAACTCCTTTATAGCTTAACCCAAGCACTGCCGAATCTACTGCGATAAGTGTATCACCAGCATTGCCAAAATAATAAGGAAAAAAAGCAGGTTTTAACTGGAAGAAGATACGGGCATCCGTTCTGCCAAAAACAGGATCGTTGTTAATAAGGCCTAAAAGATTGTTTTCATTTCGGAGGATCCTAAAACTATCATTAAAGATTCCTTGCCGGGTTTTAATATCAAATGTATCTGCAAAGGTAGTTACGTTATCTACGGCAGGGATAAGGTCGCTGCCAAGGGTGGTGGTATCAAGTTTAGTACAGCCGGTGTTGATTGATATAATAAAAAGGAAAGCAGCAAGAGCGACTGGTAAAAATCTTTTGATCACGAATAACATTTTAGGAAACAGAATTAGTTTAACTATTTGGCAAGGTCGGTGTATAATTGTAAATAGTCTGTTAAATCACTTTCTGCATTATACTTCAACACCTTCTTACCCTTTGGCTTAGCGAATTCTTCTGCCAGTTTTTTATCAACTTTTTCTGCACCAAATGTCACGGCATCGGCATAGGTAGCACCACCGCGAAACATGGCGACATTATTATTCTCGGCGAAAACCTCCTGGTCTTTTTTACTCACATGATCATTGATAGCAAGCAGCTTCGGAAAGTCGGCCCCCAATTTATCTTTGAATGTCGTTTCCCCGATCGTGTACACGATCTTGCTGTGACTAAAGACAGGTTCTTTTTTATAAGCAGTTTTAATGAACATTGGTATAAGCCCCGTCATCCAACCGCTGCAATGGATAATGTCCGGAGGCCATCCGAATTTTTTAACCGTCTCCAAAGCTCCTTTACAAAACAAAACGGTTCTTAAACCATTATCTTCAAACCAGTTTTCTTTCTCATCTGTGAAAATTGATTTTCGTTTAAAAAAATCTTCGTTATCCAGGAAATAAACCTGCAATCTTGCATTGGGTAAAGAGGCCACTTTGATCACCAGCGGGTAATCATCATTGTCTATAGAAACATTTATCCCGGACAACCTCACCACCTCGTGGAGGCGGTGCCTGCGCTCGTTGATTACTCCAAATCTTGGCATTATACACCTCACCTCCATATTGTTGTCATTGGAAAGAACTGCAAGTTTGTTCACGATCTCAGCAAACTCAGTCAGTTCCAGGTACGGTGACATTTCGTTCGAGATAAATAAAATTCTTTTCTTTGTAGACATATTAACTATGTTATAGACTTTATCGTGGTTAAGATTTGAAAATGGTGTGCGAAGGTACAGAATTTAATCTAAAATGGGAAGAGATAAGCATTTCAGCCCAATAAACCCCTCTTATGATAATAGTAAAAACAATCGGAGATCTGCAAAAAATACTATTCCCGCACGAATCGGCCGGGGAGTCGATTGGCTTTGTTCCCACGATGGGGGCCCTGCACAACGGTCATATGCAACTTATCCATCATGCTGCTAAAAACCACCCAGTTACGGTTTGCAGCATTTTTGTGAACCCCACGCAATTCAATAACAAGGCTGATTTTGAAAAATACCCACACACAGTTGAGAAAGATATCGACTGCCTGGAAGAAGCAGGATGTACCGTATTGTTTGTGCCTGGCGTGGATGAAATGTACCCAATAAACGACCTTGTTATTACATATGAACTGGGTGCGATTGAGCAGGTACTTGAAGGGAAATACCGCCCGGGACATTTCCAGGGCGTATGTCGTATTGTGGATAAATTACTCATGGCTGTTAAGCCTGATGGCCTTTATATCGGCCAAAAGGACTACCAGCAATGTCTGGTCATCAGGAAATTGATCGACCTCAAAGGATATCGTACACAATTGCAGGTATGCGACACTGTGAGAGAAGCCGATGGCCTGGCCCAAAGCAGCAGGAATTTAAGACTTAGCCCCGGAGACAGGAGCACGGCTTCCCATATCTATAAAACATTGCTGTTTGTAAAACAGCATACGACGGCGGGCGACCTCTCCTCCCTTAAAGCAGAAGCTACAAAACTGCTGGCCGGTCTGGGTTTCGAAGTGGATTATGTGGAAATTGCTAAAGCTGGTAACCTTGAAATCGTTGACAACTGGAATGGCAGGGATGAACTGGTGGCGCTGGTGGCGGCCTTCCTTGGTGGGGTAAGACTGATCGACAACATCCTGTTAGAAAGAGATTCCGCTACAGGGCCATCTTTATAAAATCAACCACAAGGACAACTCCTGCTTAAATTTGGTTCAATTAAACACATACACTTTGTAACTTGCTGTTCTTATGCGAAAACGCCTGACTTCCTTATTGCAATACCTACTTTTTTTAGGTACAGGCATTTTTTTGATTTGGTGGCAACTGAATTCAATGACACCCGATGAGAAAACAAGTTTTTATGCATCCTTGTCCAGTGCGAATTACTGGTTGATGGTTCCCGTGGTTTTTATGAGCATGCTGAGCCACCTCAGCCGGTCCATGCGCTGGAAGTTACTGATGGAACCGCTGCATTATCACCCCTCTACCAAAAATGCATTTGCCTGCACGATGATAGGTTACCTGGCAAATGCTTTTATTCCCCGATTGGGGGAGGTCCTTAAATGCAGCCTCCTCGCCCGGTACGAAAAACTAAAGATTGATAAACTCTTTGGCACCATCCTGCTGGAGCGGGCATTCGACATGTTATGCTACCTCGTATTTATTGGCATTACTGTCGTGATACAGATTAATCTTGTGGGTAAATACCTCGCAGGAAAACTCGAAAATGCCGGCCGGGGCTCGGTGGTACCATTTTGGGCAAAATTGTTATTAATAGGGATCGCTATATGGGCAATTTTCAAAGGGATGCGATGGCTGGTAAAAAAATTTCCGCACAATAAGATCATCATGAAAGTGAGCGGGTTTATAACAGGTATGGCTACGGGATTCAAAACGATCAAAAGCCTCAAAAATCGAAAAATGTTTGTTGCCCATACCTTGTTTATCTGGGCGATGTACCTGTTACAGATCTATATTGGTTTTTTTGCAATGGAAGGCACCGGCCATTTAAGCATAAAAGCTGCTTTTTCAGTATTATCGTTTGCCACACTTGCAATGATCATAACTCCCGGTGGCATTGGTTCGTTTCCAATCTTCGTGATGGAAACACTGCTGATTTATTCTATTTCATCTCCAGTGGGGATCGCATTTGGCTGGTTGCTCTGGGGTGCCAACACAGCTATCGTCATTGTGATCGGGTTGATCTCTTTTTTGTTTTTATCTCATACTAAAAGTCAGCATCATGAGGTCCATCCAGGCCATACCGCTTAAAATACTGAGCGTGGACGAATTGCAAAAGCAAGCCACCCGGTGGCGGTTGCAGAATAAGAAGCTCGTTTTCACAAACGGCGTGTTTGACATTTTGCATGAAGGACATATCGCTTCATTGAGTGAAGCAGCGTCTTACGGCGATGTCCTTGTTGTCGGACTTAATTCAGATGCTTCCGTGCGGAGATTGAAGGGACCGCAAAGGCCGGTGAACGCGGAGACGGCAAGAGCCTTATTACTCGCAAGCCTTGTTATGACCGATGCGATTGTCCTTTTTGAGGAAGATACACCACTGCAGCTGATCACAACCCTGGTGCCGGATGTATTGGTAAAAGGCGGCGACTACACAGTGGAGCAGATAGTTGGCGCCAAAGAAGTAATGGCTGCGGGAGGAGAAGTAAAACTGGCCGCCATCGTGGAAGGAATCTCTACCACCCGCATCATTGAAAAAATGAAAAACCCAGGCTCATTACATTAAAGAATTAATAAAAAGATAATATCACCCGCGAAATCTCTTTTAGTATTACAAAATAGATTTGCCCGCTCAATTAAACCTTTGCTTTGCAGAAACGAAAAATTATTACCCGGGATATCAGCTGGCTCTCTTTTAACAACAGGGTGTTGCAGGAAGCGGCAGATGATACGGTCCCTTTAAGAGAGCGGATCCGTTTCCTCGGTATTTTTTCCAACAACCTGGATGAGTTTTTCCGGGTACGCGTAGCCGCCCTCAGGAAAATGATAGAACTCGGCACGAATGCTAGAATGCATTTGGAGCGTGATCCCGAAAATATCCTGGAAGAAATACAGGAGAAAGTAAACCTGCAACAGGTAGAGTTTGAACGCATATGGAAAGAAATACAGCGCGAACTCACGCGCCAGAATATTCACCTCGTGAATGATAAAAGACTCAACAGCCAGCAGCAGAAATTCGTGCTGGATTACTTTAACGAAGAGGTCAGAAGTTATATCATTCCCCTGATGCTGGAGAGTATTCAAAACTTTCCGGTACTTAATGATAAGTCCATTTATCTTGCCTGTAAACTTTCACGCAAGGACAGGGAAGTACCGCAGCGTTTTGCACTGGTATCAGTTCCCGTACGACACCTCTCCCGCTTCCTGATCCTGCCATCAAAAAATGATGAGCACAATATCATCCTCCTGGAGGATGTGATCCGCTTTTGCCTCCCGAATATTTTTTCTTTTTTTGGCTACAACCAATTCTCTGCACATATCATTAAAGTAACGCGGGATGCAGAGATCGACATAGACAACGATGTGTCTACTTCCCTTATCCAGAAAATAGAAAAAGGACTCAAGAACAGGAAAAAAGGGAAGCCGGTCCGTTTCGTATTTGATAAAGACATTGATATTTCCCTGCTGACGTACCTGGTTAAACGCCTCGGCCTTTCGTTGAAAGAAAACCTGATCCCCGGGGGGCGTATACATAATTTTAAAGATTTTATTAATTTTCCCGAATCCGTATTCTCTAAAAAAGGCCAGCGGAAAAAGCCATTCACCCATCCCCTGCTGACTAATACCAGCAGCGTGACGGATATCGTGTTTGTAAAAGATGTCTTGCTGCACCTGCCTTACCACTCTTTTGACAGCGTAATTGATCTTTTGCGCGAAGCAGCCATTGACCCGCAGGTGGTAAGTATCAAGATAACCTGTTACAGGTTAGCTTCCCGTTCCAAAGTTATCAATGCCCTTACCAATGCGGTCCGCAATGGTAAACAGGTAACGGCGATGCTGGAGTTGAGAGCAAGGTTCGATGAGGAAGCAAACCTGGAATGGAAAGAAGAACTGGAGGATGCAGGCATAAAAGTACTTATCGGGGTACCCAACCTAAAGGTGCACGCTAAACTCTGCCTGATCAAAAAGCGGGTAAATAATATCACCACCCACTATGGTTTTGTGAGTACCGGCAACCTGAACGAAAAAACAGCCCTTGCGTATGGTGATCATTGCCTGCTTACCTCCGATCGTAAAATAATGGCGGACGTTAACCGTGTGTTTACATACCTGGAAAATCCTAAAACAAGAACAGGGATATTAAAGGCCTGCAAAACACTCCTTGTATCTCCAACGAATATGCGACGGCATTTACTTGCCCTTATCAACAGGGAAATAAAAAATGCCCGGCAAAAAAAGGCGGCGGGCATCACTTTAAAATTAAACTCCCTGAGTGATGAACAGCTCATACAGAAGCTGGAAGAAGCTGCAAGATCAGGAGTAGAGATCAGGATGGTGATCAGGGGCATTTGTTGTATGTACACCCAGAATAAAAAGTTTAAACGTTCACCCGTTGCCACCAGCATAATTGATGAATACCTGGAGCATGCGAGGGTAATGATTTTCAATAACGCGGGGCACGAAAGGGTCTACATTTCCTCAGCCGACTGGATGGTTCGGAATATTGATCACCGGGTAGAGGCTGCATGCCCTATCCTGGAAAAAAATATGCGCAAAGAAATTATTGATATCATTAATATCCAGCTCAGCGATAACATAAAAGCCAGGATACTGAATAATGATGGCAATAACGAATACGTCAATCCCAGGAACACAACAAAAGTTCGCTCACAGGTAGAGACCTACAATTATCTACGGCATAAGACCTACGACGATTAAGGTCTGTTTACAGCCACTTTGTCCCAGTCTGCAAAAGCCGGAATATTCTTTGCTGGATAAAACGGGTTTATCGTACTTTTAATACTATCCACCACAATTAAAAGATAATAATCATTGATACTGGCAGCAATAGATATCGGAAGCAACGCGGCAAGGCTGCTCATTACAGAGGTTGTTGAACAAGGGAATGAAAAACCCCGGTTCAATAAACTCAATCTTTTCCGCGTGCCCCTGCGGTTGGGCTTTGATGTGTTTGAAACCAAACATATCTCGGCGGAAAAAACAACGATGCTGCTGGACACTATGCAGGGATTCAAACACCTGATGAATGCTTACAAAGTGGAAGCTGTGAAGGCTTGCGCCACCAGTGCGATGAGGGATGCCACAAATTCTGATGAGGTTATAGCCACGGTAGCCGGCATAGCCGGTATACAGATCGAGATCATCTCTGGTGACATGGAAGCCAACCTTGTATACGAAAATCACATAGCGGAAAACATGGACCTTGATCATAGTTATATGTACATAGATGTTGGGGGTGGCAGTACAGAAATCTCCTTTTTTACCAACGGCATACTAATGTTCAAGAACTCCTTTAATATCGGCACCATCCGGCTATTAAAAAACCTGGTGACCGATGTGCATTGGGAGGAAATGAAAACTTCTATTAAAAATGTAAGCAAGGGACAAAAAGCTGTCATTGCAATTGGCAGCGGTGGCAATATTAACAAGGTATTTTCCTTAAGTAAAAGAAAAGATGGGAAACCACTTTCACTTGAACTCCTGCGCGACTACCACAGGGAACTGGAAGCATTTCCCCTGGAAGAAAGAATAGTCCGTTACAATCTTCGAAAAGACAGGGCGGATGTCATTGTACCGGCGTTGTCTATCTATATCAATGCTATGCGCTGGGCCGGGGCAGAGGAAATTTATGTACCAAAAATCGGATTGGCAGATGGCCTCGTACAGCACCTCTGGGCGGAGATGAAAACAATTAACATTCCCCGCTAAAACAAATTTGCCTTTAAGCCGTTTCACCATCATGATGAAAAAGTTATTTGTCCTTCTTTGCCTCCTGCCGGCAAATCGTGTTTTCTCACAAGATTTTTTCACAAAATTTGTGGAAAAAAAACAAGTCCGGTTCGCAACTTATTTCACAGATACTTTTCATTTCAGCAATCCCAATCTAAGCCTGGCGGTAAGGACACTTGTAGCCAGTGGAAATATTAAGGCAAGCATTTCTGTGGACGGAAAAAAAACAGGGAAACCCAGGTATGCCGGAAGTGAAGAGATACGGGCAAAAATATTTCCCAACAGGGAATCAAAGGTTATGGATCCGGAAGGCAATGTCACTGCCACGGTTGTAGAAGCAGAAGACCCGTTGTTTTCCGCCCGTTATTTAGATGAACAAACGAATGACATGGTGGAGATCCCACAGATACTGTACATCCAATCAGGCAGGCTCCGCTCATATATCCCTTTTTTTTCTACCAAATATGCTGTGTTCACCAGTTGGGGGCAAAAGCTTGGTATCAGCAATGCCTTTAATACAGGATTCAATGCAGACCGGAGTACTACTTCTTCTGTTAAAAAAAAATCCAAACTGTTGGGCAGCACTATGACAAAAATGCGGCTGGATACTTTTCAACAAGAAAACCTCCTGAAACAGTTATATGGCCAGAACATGCTGCAGGCATTATGGCCTTTCCTTGGCAAAAAGCAATATGAAATTTATAGACTGGACTCGACGACCAGGATCGAGTTTGAGAAATTACACATGGGGTTGGTAAATAAGATGAGTGTGCCCGTATATGATGAGGTAGGAAATCTCACGGGCACAAAAGTGTTGACCATGCAGGATCAGCCACTGCTTCCGTCCGTTTTCGAGGCTATACAGGTGAAACAAAACTGGTATTACAGTGAGCGAAAAAACATCTTATTCAGCACAATCACGGAACTGATCTTACATGGAAAAAATGGAGATCAAATAAGCGGAGAACAAATTGTGGTGCCAGTACTAAAAATCCTGTTGAAATAATATTTCTTATTACATTTACAGCCCGAGCGAAATTTTAGGACTTGTTTTATTCTAATGCAGAGCCATCTCCCTCTTCGCCTTCATCCTAAATATTCTTACTATGTCAGTGAATAAAGAAGTAAAAAAAATCACTACCAACACATTGCAAAAAATGAAATCGGGTGGTGAAAAGATCTCTATGATTACTGCCTACGATTTCTCTTTTGCAAAATTATTTGACGCAGCGGGCATCGATATTATCCTGGTAGGTGACAGCGCAAGTAACGTGATGGCGGGCCATGAAACGACTCTTCCCATAACCCTTGACCAGATGATCTACCATGCGCAAAGTGTGGTGCGTGGTGTGGAAAGAAGCCTGGTACTGGTTGATATGCCTTTTGGTTCCTACCAGGGCAATTCAAAGGAAGCATTGAATTCTGCGATCCGTATTATGAAAGAAAGCGGTGCACATTCCGTGAAACTGGAAGGTGGAGCCGAAGTAGCCGAATCCATTAAACGTATTGTAGATACCGGTATACCTGTGATGGGCCACCTCGGCCTCACACCACAAAGTATTTATAAATTTGGTACCTATACTGTGCGTGCTAAAGAAGAACAGGAAGCTGAAAAATTAAAAGCGGATGCATTGATATTACAGGAGGCGGGGTGTTTTGGCATCGTGTTAGAAAAAATACCGGCAACGCTCGCAACAGAGGTTTCCAAAAGCCTGCAGATTCCAACAATTGGCATCGGAGCCGGTAATGGATGTGATGGGCAGGTATTGGTGATGCATGATATGCTGGGGATCAACACAGAATTTAAACCAAGATTTCTCAGACAGTACCTCAATATGAGCCAGCAGGTGACCGGCGCCGTGCAGCAGTATATCCGCGACATTAAAAGCGGTGATTTTCCCAACGAAAATGAACAATATTGATCGGCACCAAAAGAAACGCATTACCTGGGTATACTTAGTGCCAGCTCAACTCCATAATGAAAGTTTTATACTCAGTTGTTAGGTAACAGTTCGTTATTGAAAATAAGCAGTTTGTGGCTAACGAAAACATAGTGGCTTCTGCGAAAGGAAATTTAACCGAAGTCTGAAGCAGGCAATAAAAAAACATCTTTGCTTTCCTTCCCGTAATTTAGCTGCGTTAAAATTCAATCATGAAGATTATAATTACTGCTGCTTTACTTTTTGTAACCATCATTACCAAGGCGCAGGAAGTCTTAAACCTTGATCCTGTTAGTGTCACCCCTTCCCGCTTTGCGCAAAAGATTTCTGAAACCGGGCGCTCAGTGACCGTTATCGATGGTAACATGATCAGCCGGTTACCGGTGAATTCACTGGACGAGTTATTAAAATATGCTTCCTCAGTGGAAATGCAGCAACGCGGCCCCGCGGGGTCCCAGGCAGATATCGTGATACGTGGCGGCACATTCCAGCAGGTTCTGGTACTAATGGATGGCGTTAAATTAAATGATCCTATCACCGGGCATTTTTCTGCCTACATGCCGATCGTTCCTTCACAGATCGAACGGATCGAAATACTGAAAGGGCCTGCCGCAGCGGCCTATGGTTCAGAAGCCGTTGGTGGAGTGATCAATATCATCAGTAAAACTTTTGCCGCTTTCAAAAAGGAAAAATCTTTCAGCGGAAACGCGGCTGTTTCTGCAGGAGAATATGGATACCTGGCCGCCAACGCGGGCTTTCAACAAAACAACCAAAAAATAAATTATTCCCTGGCCGCCCAAACCACCAATGCCAACGGCCAGCTGCTGAGGGGGAATAACCGCGGCTACTTTCACAACCATACGGTTTCCGGCAATGCAGGTTTTGCCATTGGCAGCAACTGGCACCTGCTCCTGCATAGCAGTTACGACAGCAGGGATTTTGCTGCACAAAATTTTTATACAACTTTTGTAAGCGATACGGCCGAAGAAAAAGTAAATACCTGGTGGAACCATGCCAAGCTGAAGCATAGCGGAAAAAATTCTAGCGATGAAATTGACCTGGCCTATAAAAATACCACCGACCATTATATGTTTAACCCCGTGGCTATAGCCAATGATAATAAGTCTGGTTTGATTACCCTGCAATATGTGCATACAAAAAAAATGAGTAATGAATTGATTTATAATTACGGTTTACTGGCCGAACAAAAAACCATTCGATCCAATGATCGCGGTAATCATGATAACATAAATGGAGCAGCCTTTGGATCTGTATTTTTTAAGTGGAATAATCTTTCTGTGAACCCAGGACTAAGGGTAGTGCATGATAAAAATTATGGTACAGAACTATTGCCACAGGCTAACCTTGCTTACCGGGTGCACAAAGTGAATGTGAGGGCCAGTGCCGGCCGGGCCATTCGCAGCGCGGATTTCACGGAACGATTTAATAATTACAACAAAATAATTGTAAACAGTGGCAATATTGGTAACCCCGACCTGCAGGCTGAAGATTCCTGGAGTTACGAGGCCGGGGCTGACCTTTTTCTCAAGAGCTTTAAATTTTCTGCTTCAGCTTTTTACCGCAACCAGGACAACGTGATCGACTGGGCGCCAACAGCCTACGCCGACATGCCGCGTACGACAAACCTTAACCCCGCAGGTAGGTATGCCCTTGCTAAAAATATAAATGCAGTGAATACTTCCGGAATAGAGCTGGAGGTAAATTACAGCCGTCTTTTTTCACCCCGCCACCAGCTTTACGCCAATGCTTCAGTTACTTTTTTAAATTCCTCCAGTACTGATTCGGTACCTTCTTTTTATATTATTTCGCATGCAAAAGCTTTGTACCAGCAAACGATAGCGTATACCTTCAACAATTTTCAGCTGGGCATTACCAGCATCTTTAAAGAAAGAAAAGCGCAGCAGCTGCCAGCCATTAAAGCTGCGATCACCAAAAATTATTGGCTGGTAAATACCAAATTGAGTTATAATTTTAAAAAAATGACGGCTTTCATAGCTGTGAATAATATCGGGGACACCAATTACAGCGACCTGCTTGGCAGCCAAATGCCGGGTAGCTGGACAACAGTTGGGCTAGCCTATTCCTTTTAATAAATGATAGCGCCATAAAAAATGCAGGGTCGATAGTGTTAGATTTAAAAGATGTCACCGCTTCGGGGTTGATAGCAGCATTGTCTTTTATTTGCTAGAATTATGACAGCCCTTAGGGGTTATAGGCAACGTTTTCCACCCACAGTGAATTCTTGTATTTAATAATTTGTTGAATTGGTATTAATTCGTGTAATAACAAAACGAGCTGTCAGGAATACACATCCGGCCTCACGAAAGAATTCGTGTAATTCCGATCCATACGTGTAATAACAAATTTAAATTGCAGCACAAAAGAAAAACATTATGACAAGCTTTTTAAAAGAACTCGGTATAAATGGTAATAACCCGGGCGTATCTACCGGCCTGGCCTGGATTAAATCCAAAGGAGAAAAGATGACTTCTTATTCACCTGTTGATGGCCAGGAAATCGCTACGGTAACGGGTGCAGATAAAAACAGTTACGAAGCCGTGGTAGAAAAAGCGCAGCAGGCATTTGCAGAATGGCGTACCTGGCCGGCTCCCAAACGCGGTGAAGTGGTCAGGCAAATCGCCAACGAATTAAGGAATTACAAAACGGCTTTGGGTAAACTCGTGAGTTATGAAATGGGCAAAAGCCTGCAGGAAGGAATGGGCGAGGTACAGGAAATGATTGATATCTGTGATTTTGCCGTTGGACTCTCCCGCCAATTGCACGGCCTCACTATGCACAGTGAACGTCCCGGCCACCGCATGTATGAACAATACCACCCGTTGGGTATCGTGGGCGTTATTTCTGCCTTCAATTTCCCGGTGGCGGTTTGGAGCTGGAACAGTATGCTCGCCTGGGTCTGCGGAGACGTGTGTATCTGGAAGCCCAGTGAAAAAACTCCTCTTTGTGCAGTGGCGTGCCAGAAGATCATTCAGTCTGTATTTAAGAAGAATAGTGTACCTGAAGGGGTTAGTGGCCTGGTGATCGGAGGGCGTGATGTAGGAGAATGGATGGCTGCCGATACCCGGATTCCGCTGGTATCCGCCACTGGTAGCACACGGATGGGTAAAGCCGTGGGAGCTGCGGTGGGCCAGCGCCTTGGTAGAAGCCTGCTGGAACTGGGTGGCAACAATGCCATTATAATATCAGCCCAGGCTGATCTTGGGATAGCCATGGTGGCTGCCACATTTGGGGCCGTAGGTACGGCTGGGCAACGCTGCACGACAACCCGCCGGCTGATCATTCAGGAAAAGGTTTATAATAAATTCAAAGAAAAACTGGTGAGTGCCTACAGCCAGTTAAAGATCGGCGATCCGCTGCAGGAAAAAAATCATGTGGGGCCCTTAATAGATAAAGAAGCCGTGAACGACTACCTGTCAGCCATAGAAAAATGCAAGGCCGAGGGTGGAAAGTTTATCGTGGAAGGCGGTGTACTCAAAGGTAAGGGTTATGAAAGCGGGTGTTATGTAAAACCTTGCGTTGCCGAAGCCAGGAACAACTACCAGATTGTGCAGCACGAAACCTTTGCGCCTATTTTATACATAATGAAATATAAAACCATGGAAGAAGCCATTGCCATGCAAAACGGGGTTCCCCAGGGTTTATCCTCCTCTATTATCACGAACAACCTCCGGGAAGCGGAGCGCTTTTTGTCCGCTACGGGCAGCGATTGTGGAATTGCCAACGTAAATATCGGTACTTCCGGCGCCGAGATCGGTGGAGCTTTCGGCGGCGAAAAAGAAACGGGCGGGGGTCGCGAAAGTGGAAGCGATGCATGGAAAGTTTATATGCGCAGGCAGACAAACACCATTAATTACACCGATAAACTGCCACTGGCTCAGGGGATTCGATTTGATTTATAGTTTTAACGGGTCAGGAAGTTCAAAGCGGGACGTTCAAAGTTTTATGGTTTAGGTGCCCGGGGGGTTCCCCTGCCGTATGAACCCGGCCAGCTGCACGAAACCCTCTCCTTTCCCCCAAAATTTCGCCAAAATGTTATAAATCGCAAGGTCGCTCTATCAAAAGGCCATATTTTCGTAGCCGCTAAAATTCAATAAGCATGATGATAAAATCTTTTCTACCCCTGGTAGCCGGGCTTTTGCTAAGCAGCGCGGTGATTGCACAAGGCAACAAAGTAAAAGACAAGACAACCGTACCCAAGAACTGGCACCTGCTAGATCAAAGTGCCAATGGCTTCCCAGGCATCAGCCTGGATAAAGCATACAGTTTTGTAAAAGCACAGAATCTTAATAGTAAAAAGATCATTGTCGCTGTGATAGACAGCGGTATTGATACACTGCACGAAGACCTGAAACCAATTCTTTGGAGAAATCCGAAAGAGATCCCCGGAAATAAGATTGATGATGATAAGAATGGCTATGTAGACGACATCTACGGCTGGAATTTTATCGGCGGAAAAGATGGTCGCAATGTGAAAACAGATAGTTATGAAGGAGCCCGTGTGTATCATTCGTTAAAAGGCAAGTGGGAAGGAAAAGAGATAGAAACGGCTAAATTATCCGCAGATGAAAAAGCGGAATACGAAACTTTCCTGGCTGCAAAAACAAAAACGGTGGGTGATATCAATCCTCAGGAAATTGCTTACATGAAGCAATTATTTCCGAAATTATCCGGTGCGGATTCTATTCTTAGGAAAGAGCTGGGTAAAGAAGAGTACAATGGCAACGACCTGAAAGACTTTAACCCGGTAAATGCGGAAGCCAAAATGGTGAAAGGATTTATCCTGAATATCTCCAAAGCGAATGATAGTTACGATATCACCAACCAGCAATTGCTGGATGAACTGGGTGGCGAATTACGCAAAGGCGAAGCAGCCACCACCCCTCCCCCGGCTTATCGCAAAGCTATTGTGGGTGATGACGAAACAGATATCAATGACCGTTTTTATGGCAACCCTGATGTAATGGCCAACACGCCCTTTCATGGCACTCATTGCAGTGGTATCATTGCTGCTGTTCGCAACAATGAAAGAGGCATGGATGGTGTCGTAAGCAACGTCAATATTATGATGGTGCGCGCCGTACCGGATGGTGACGAACATGATAAAGATATTGCATTGGCCATCCGTTATGCGGTGGACAATGGCGCTAAGATTATCAGCATGAGTTTTGGTAAGGATTTTTCTCCTGAAAAACATTGGGTGGATGATGCTTACCGTTATGCGGAAAGCAAAGCTGTTCTGCTCGTACAAGCAGCAGGTAACGCACACAAGAACGTAGACTCGGAAGCAAGTTTTCCTAATCCTACTTTTAAAGATGGCAAAGGAAAAGCCAGCAACGTGATCAATGTGGGTGCAAGCGGAAATGAATTAAACGGCGGGTACACTGCTTCTTTTACCAACTTTGGTAAGCAAAACGTTGATGTTTTCGCCCCGGGTGTAGGTATTTATTCGACCGTTCCCGGCGGCAATACTTACGGTAATGCGAGTGGTACAAGTATGGCATGCCCGTTGGTAGCAGGTGTAGCGGCATTTATTATGCAACATTACCCTAGCCTCACTCCGCAGCAGGTAAAACTAGCTATTGAAAAAACCGCCCAGGGTCCAAAGGAAAAAGTTAGGGTACCTGGCACAGATGATAAAGCAGACATGAGCGAACTGGCTAAAACCGGCGGTATCATCAATGCCTATGAGGCGATTAAATATGCAAGCACTATCAATGCGCCGGCGAAAAAAATGCCTTTGCCAAAGTCAAGTATGAAAAAAACGAAGGTCGGCTAAAGGTCAAAAGTGTAGGGGAAGATGGCCGGTTTACGAACACGGTTCTTATTTACCCTTCCCATTTCTTAATTCTCAACTCTTAATTCTAAAAAGAAACCGAGCATAAAAAATACGCCGTTCTCCACGAAAGAACGGCTTATTTTTGCTTAAAACTTTGTTATGCCAAAACCAGTTGAAGGTACTTACCACCCCTACTTTGTCATTTATATTAATAAAGTGACAGAAGAAAATACCAGTGATGCTTTTCAAAACCAACAGGGCCTTGTCAATGATTTTTTCGATGCTATCCCGGAAGAGAAAACCAACCATGGCTATGCACAGGGGAAATGGACACTTAAAGAACTACTGCAACATATCATAGACGCTGAGAGGATCTTTGCTTACCGCTCCCTTTGTATTGCACGTAGGGAAATAAACAACCTCCCTGGTTTTAATGAAAATGAGTACGCAGCAAACAGCCAGGCCAACAGCCGGAGTTGGAAAAGCCTGGTAGATGAATTCAAACTCGTTCGCCACACAACCGAAATGTTGTTTGATAGTTTTAGCGACGAAATGATCTGTGAATCCGGATTCACCGACAACAACCCGGTTACTGTGAATGCGCTGGGCTTTATTATGGCCGGGCATTTGACGCATCATATCGGAGTAATAAAGGAGCGCTATCTTTGAAAGGTTGCACATTATTAAGACAGAAAGGTATTTCGGTTGGGGATCTTCATGCACGAAATGCTTATTGCCCACTGCCCAACTTTATTGCCTACCTTCTACCTTACCATTTTGTGGGATAAACAATATGTAGCAAGCATTGCATTGTACGAGATCAGTGTAAATGGCAGGCTTGCCGGTTCCACGGGGAAAACAAACTATCCAATTTTCAATTTATCGGGAGGCACCGAATACCCGATCAGAATAAGCGTACAAAATTAAAATCCATGGCAGGAGATAGTTAACCCATTTTATCAAATGGGTAGGACATCCGGTTCTATACGCGATAAAATTTTAATGTCATATTTTTATAACCCGTTGGGAGGTTGCTGTATTTATTAAAATTTATTAATCTTCTTTTTGATGAGGGAAATAAAACCACTGCTTTTGGTTGCTGCCATATTCCTGTTGGCCGGATCTTTCCGTAGATTGGACAAGGGAGAAAATTCATGGATCCGCATTAACCAAATTGGCTATTTACCGGACGGTATAAAAGTAGCGGTGTGGTGTAGTAAAGACAGCCTTACCGTTCAAAGCTGGCAGCTGGTGGATGCACAGACAGAAAAATCTGTATTCACCGGCAAACCGGGAAAAGCATTCGGTGCCTATGGCCCTTTCAAACAAACGTACCGGCTGAACTTCTCTGCCTTTAAAAAATCTGGTAAATTTTACCTACAGGCAGGCGCAGCAAAGTCGCCTGTCTTTACCATTCACAAGGATGTGTATAAAGGCAGTGCAGACTTTGCTTTGAGGTACATGCGGCAGCAAAGAACCGGTTTCAATCCCTTCCTTAAAGACAGCTGTCATACCAGGGATGGATACACCCTCTATGCAGCTGTTGCGGGTTTGCCGGATAGCACTTATCAAGACGTAACCGGTGGCTGGCATGACGCAAGTGACTACCTGCAGTACAGCACTACTTCGGCTAACGCAACTTATAACCTGCTGTTGGCTTATCGTGACTTTCCTGGTGTTTTTTCGGACCGTTTTTCATCGAATGGTTTGGCGGGCAGTAACACGGTCCCTGATATTGCAGACGAGGCCAGTTGGGGATTGAAATGGTTGCTCAAAATGTTTCCTTCCAAAAATATTATGTTTAACCAGGTGGCAGATGACAGGGATCATATCAATATGCGGATGCCTTCCCTGGACAGCCAGTACGGCCGCGGACACCAGCGCCCGGTTTATTTCGTAAGCGGCCACCCGCAGCAGCGTGGGAAATTTTTTAATAATACAACCGGAACCAGTTCCACTGCAGCCAAATTTGCAAGTGCCTTTGCTCTCGCACATGAATTAAAGATGTCAGACAATCCGGCGATATTTTATGGGAAGGCTATGGACGCACTTGCCTATGCGAACAAAAAAAGAGGTTACACGCAAACCGCTTCTGTAAGATCCCCTTACATCTATGCAGAGGAAAACTGGGAAGATGATATGGAACTGGCAAATGCAGCCATACATAATATGTTATTAGCCCACGATAGCAATGCAGCACATGGTTATTTCCTGGGAGTGGCAGCGACCTATGCCCGAAAAGAACCAGTAACCCCGTGGCTTCTGGCAGACACAGCACATCACTATCAATGGTATCCTTTTGTAAATGCCGGCCATTATCAACTACTCAAAAATTTGAAAACTGGCAAAGCATTTCCCAGCCGATCTACCGGGTTTCAGCCGCAATTTGTAATCAATTTCGCAGCCAACCTGGACAGCCTCAAAAATTATTACAGGAAGGGGATAATGCACGTGTGGTACAAAGCAGCAGATAATGCGTTCTATCGGGGTGTCCCTTTTATCTGGTGCAGTAACAACCTTACAGTAGCCTTTGCACAGCAATGTTACTGGTACCGGAAAGAAACCGGCGATAACAGTTTCCAGCAACTGGAGCAGGCGAATATCGATTGGCTTTTGGGTTGCAATCCCTGGGGCACAAGCATGGTATACGGTCTGCCATCATCGGGAGACAGCCCATCGGATCCGCACTCCGCCTTTACCCACCTTAAACAATACCCTATTGATGGCGGCCTGGTAGATGGCCCAGTGTCGGGGAGTATTTTCAATAACTTAATTGGGGTTAAGTTAAATGAACAGGATGCATATGCTGATTTTCAAAGTCCCCTGGCGGTGTACCATGATGACTATGGCGACTACAGTACGAATGAACCCACAATGGATGGTACGGCTTCACTCATTTATTTGCTGGCTGCGCAGGAGGCGGCGGCTAGCCCGGAAAAAAAGTAGTATCGGTACCTGCCGATACAGGTAGAAGATATTTATATGAACGCGGTGCGATTGTGCGCGGGGATACAGCGGATAAAAAAATCGCTATTGTATTCACCGGTGACGAATATGCAGAGGGTGCAACCCTTATCATTCGTGCGCTGCAAAAAGAAAAGATTAAAGCATCCTTTTTTCTCACTGGCCGCTTCTACCGCAGCAAAAAATTTACCGGGATTACCAGGCTGCTAAAAAGCCGTGGCCATTACCTGGGCGCACATAGCAATGAACATTTGTTATATAATGACTGGATCAAAAAAGACAGCCTGCTAGTAACCCATGAACAATTTAAATCTGACTTGCAACTGAATTACGAGATCATGAAAAAATTTGGTATAGAAAAAAAAGACGCACGTTTTTTTCTGCCACCTTATGAATGGTATAACGATACCATAAGTATTTGGTCGAAGCATTTCGGACTGCAAATGGTAAACTACTCGCCTGGCACGCTGAGTGCGGCGGACTATACATGGCCTGCACTTAAAAACTACAGGAGCAGCCGGGCCATCCTGGCGTCTATTAAAAATTATGAAGGCCGCACGGGAAATGGGTTGAATGGCTTTATATTATTATTGCACCTCGGTACCCACCCGGACAGGACAGATAAATTTTACCTGCTCTTACCGGAATTGCTTCAATTTCTAAAACAAAAGGGATATTCACCGGTACGGATAGACGAGCTTTTAACTTCGGTAGACGACGGGATTGAATGAACAGGATCATGTGACGGATAGCATCCAAAAAATGATGTGGTATGATCACTTTACAAACGGCGGGTTTAACGGATTATGAAAATATAGCGCGGCTTCATGCAGCAAACTGGCGGAATAATTATCGCGGAATACTAAGTGATGATTTCCTGGATAAAAAAGTAGAGCGTTTCATGATGGACAGCTGGCGGGAAAAGTTACGGCTGCCCCGGGACAAACAATATACAACCATTGCCTACAGGAATACGGAAATTGCGGGTTTTTCCTGCATGTTGATAGATGATGACCCGGTGTTTGGATCAATGCTGGACAATTTACATGTGGCCGAAAATTCACAAAACCAGGGGGTCGGAAGATTATTAATGAAAAACTGTGCAGACCTCATCCTAAATTATGCAGCTAACCGCAAAATGTACTTATGGGTTTACCTGGAAAATAAGAACGCGATTGCTGTGTATGACCGCTGGGGTGGCCGGCAGGAAGAAGCCGTGGAAAAACTCACAGCAGAAGATACAATGGCGTTCGTTTACCGGTATACGTGGAATGACATTTCAATTTTTCGTTGATGCAGGCTTTGCAGTACCTGTCAACGGCACAGTAAAGGTTAATCGCAAATTTCCACCCCTGAAAAACAAGGTAACTGGTCAGCGATGATCATCACCGAAACAGCTGCGAGGAAAAGCAAAGCTCCTAAGCTTACCAATTTGATGCCCCCTGAATTTTTGGGGAGCGGGTTGCAATAAATACCTCACCATTATTACTATAAGGAACATGATAAACGATAAAAAGCCGAACGGGAAAAAAGAAAATGCTCGATATGTTTCCACCCGGTTTAACCATTCCATCAATATAAAAGGCAAAACCAACGATAGGGCCAGGATAGGAGGCCGTTTGAAATTTTAGTGATAATCACCTTAAGTTTATTTGACGGAAGAAATGCAATTTAAAGCTACTATTGTCTGCGAAGGTCTCAAAGTGAACCCTACGGCAAACTTTTGCCAGGTTTTCCATAGGTCCAAATGTATTACCGTAAAACAAAATTAATTCCCGGTTCTTTGTAATTACAGAGCGTTAATTTTGCGGCGTGTTATTTAAAAATTTCAGAAGTTTACTCCCTTTAAAGCCGGTGATAGCGGTGGGATTTTTATTCGCCGTTTCAAGTTTGCTTTTTGGAACTTGGGTGGCCACGATCCCTGCTATTAAAGAAAAATTTGGTTTTACAGACGGAAGCCTCGGCCTGATGCTGCTGCTGTCTCCGTTAGGCGCTATCACCGGCGTTTTTATTTCCACAAAAGTTTTTAGCAGGGTTGCAGTGGGTACGTGGATGTTTACAGGCTACCTGGTTTTGAGTGTCATTATGATATTGCAGGTAAATGCTGTTAACCCGGTAATGCTGGGAACCTGCCTGTACTGTTTCGGGCTGGTAAGTTTTTTAAATGGCGTATCCACCAATGCAACGATAAGCGGAATGGAAAAAAAGTACGATCGGCTGTTGATGAGTACCTGCCACGCCTTGTACAGCCTCGGAGGAGCTGTAAGTGCTGCGCTTGCAGCAGGTTTGCTTGCGCTGAAGATTCCCGGCGGATGGCAGATCATAATTGTGGTGGTCTGCATTTACCCGGTTTTATTGGTTAACCGGCGCATCTTACTTTCAAACCAGGACATTATTCATTCTGGTGGCGGGCTTCAATTGCCTTCGTTAAGTGTTTTAAGTATCTCATTTATCTGCATGACGGTCTTCATGGCAGAAGGGTGTGTGGCAGACTGGAGCGGCATCTATTTTAAAGAGGTGTTGCAGGCCCCGAAAGCTTTTACCAGCATGGGGTATGGTGTTTTTGCAGTAGCAATGACAATCGGCCGGCTGAACGGCGATCACATCGTGGCCCAAACAGGGAATAAAAAAGCAGTTATTGGCGGATGCCTTCTTGCTTGCACGGGATTCCTTTTAGTTTTGGGCACAACTTCCATTTTTATTGCCCTGCTTGGTTATATCATCATTGGATTTGGTTGCTCCTGCATTGTCCCCGTGCTGTTCAGGGCCTCTGCAAATATTCCAGGCGTGAGCCGTGTGGAAGGTTTTGCGATGGTAACAACAGGCGGGCTGATCGGTTTCCTGGCGGGACCGTCTGTAATTGGCTTTATTTCTGAACGATCCGGGTTATCTACAGGCCTGTCTTTACTTATCCTTATGACCCTGCTTGCAGCTACTGTTGCATGGAGAAATAAATTCCTGCCTGGTACGAAACCAAGTTCAGCAAGCGAAGTTTTTGATGAACAGCTTTATTAGATAGACTTCCTCCCAAAAAAATATCACGGCCTTACGGGTAAACTAAGATAAAAGGTAGTTCCTTTTCCCCTTTCATTGTTGCAGTTTTGCACCAATCGCACTGCCTTGCAGGTGAACCCATCTCGCCCCCATTCTGAAGAAAGAGATATTCTATTTGCTTACGGAGAACATTCTTAAACTTTATAATCATTTCGTGATTGAACAAAAACTATTGACCAATTTTTTCATTCACAATCTTCAAAATTTCCTGTTCTTTTTCCATTGTTTTTTCCTGGAGCAGGGTGCCCCCGGACATGAGTTCGGAAACAAAATCTTTATCCTCGCACCCCGCCGCATTGATGCGAACATTCATAAATGCCCCCATCACTGCGGCACGGGCACAAAGAGCGCCTACACCTGCATCTGAAACAGAATTGGGATTGCCGGTTACCGCCATTGCTTTGATGATCTCCATACTTTCATACGATAACTGCATCACCCTGAACGGAATTTCCATGGCATACCTGGTGGCGGACTGGATCTCATCGTGGCGGGTCTTTTTTTCTGGGGCAGTATTTTTCGGCATTGCAAACCCCTGCATTATCCTGTTGAACGCATCAGTGTCTGCATCTACGAGGGAAACAAGTTCACTCTTCAGCGCCTGGCCTTTTGCCGCCCACCCGCTAAACTCCTGCCAACGATCGTCCCAACCTTTTTTATGAGAACTTAGGTTGGCAACCATGGTGGCGAGGGAGATGCCCAGGCTACCCACATAAGCTGCAATAGAGCCCCCGCCTGGTGCCGCACTTTCACTCGCTGTTTCATCAGCAAAATCGGACAGGGACATCTTTACCAATTTGTTGCCAGCCCCGTCTTCCAGCATATACTCTATGATCCGCTCCTTTGGATCGAAAGGACCGAGTTCATCAAGGCCCATCGATTTAACGGCGATTTTGATAAGTTCCTTTTCACTCACACCAACAGAACGCTGTTGTTTGGCCAGGAAATATTTACCAGCGTCTAACATAGCTTTTAACGGTATCAGCCCTACCAGTTCGCTGCCTGTGACCCGGATACCCCTGGCATCCGCTTTTTTACAGACTTCATCAAATGCAACATGCACAGGCGTAGTATTGATATTGGTAAGGTTAATAGATATCTGTGCAATGCCATACTCTTCAATGAACCAGCCGATGGCTTTTACCGACTTCAGGCTGCCGGGCTTATTAACTTTTACACCGTTTTCTTCCACGTTCCGGCCTGCTTCCCGCACATCGAATGCGATAGCGTTGGCCCTCCTTGTAGAAGTTGTGTTCAGGTTCACGTTGTAGGCCACCAGGAAATCGCGTGCGCCAATAACCGTGGCACCGCGTTTTTCGTCAAAGACTGCCGGCCCGAAATCAGGCTTCCATTCGGGCAACCCTATCTTGCCGGCAAAACCTTCGTACTCACCCGCACGGATAACCGATAAATTACTTCTTTCCTTTTTCGGCTGGGCCGCTTCATATAAATATACCGGGAGGTTCAGTTCTTCCCCTACCCTTTTGGCCAGCTTTTGTGCATAAGCAGCTGTTTCTTCCATGCTGATGCCGGCAATGGGTATAAGCGGGCAAACATCGGTGGCACCCATCCTCGGATGCTCGCCTTTGTGTTTACGCATATCAATCAATTCCCCTGCTTTCTTTATCCCGCGAAATGCGGCTTCTATCACGGCATCCGGATGTCCTGCTATCGTCACCACAGTGCGATTGGTTGCCTTCCCGGGATCAGCGTTCAGCAGACGGACAGCTTCCACTGTTTCGATTTCATCTGTTATTTGTTTGATTACCGAAAGGTCATTCCCTTCGCTGAAATTGGGTACACATTCAATGATTGGCTGCATTATATAATGATTAAGTTAAATTATCGGCATTCATATGGTCTTCTACAATTTCCCCGGGTTTGTATTTGTAAAACAACATTCCAAGCATCATAATAAGACTGGAAAGCAGGATCACAAAAAACAATACGCTTTCGTTGAAATGCTCCAGTTTTAGATAATCCGGAATTTTGTAAAATAACAGGATAGTGATCAATCCTCTCGGGATAAACACCACCTCAGGAAACACCTGCTCTTTGAGGAAAAAACGTAAATATAAAAAACGGGTCACCAGCAATACCGCCACGATAATGCTTCCCACGAGCATAACTTCCTGCTGCATCACCAATTGAAGGTTGATCGAATAGCCGAACAACACGAAGAAAAAAGTCCGGATCAGAAAGGAGCTTTCTGCCGTAATGGAATGGAGCAGGACTGTAATATCTGCTACGTTTTTTTGGGGGAAAGCATTTTGCACCTTTTTAAATTTCACCAGGTTCCAGTTATTCATAAGCAGCCCGAATACGAGTATGATGATCAGCGACGGCAGGTGCATCAGTTTACCGGTAACATACAAAAAAATCAGGAGGGCAAAAATGAGGAAAAATTTAATATTCAGTTTCGACTTAGCGAGTATAATGAGTAACAAAAAGGAAAACAATAAGGATAAAACAATCGAGATAATAATGTTCAGGAAAAAAGAACCCACGGATAGGAAAGAAAAGGTTTGGCCAGCGACCATGAAGTTAAAAAAAAGGATGCCGATAATGTCTGAAAAAGAGGCTTCATAAATCAGAAATTCCTTTTTAGCCGGTGATAACGTATGCAGACTGGGAATCACAATTGAACTGCTCATGATAGATAGCGGTATTGCATACACTATAGATTTTATCCATGACTCATGCAACCAGAATTTAAGCCCTATGGCAATGCCCGCCAGGGTTACAATAAAAGATGAACAATGCAGCCATAAAAGAATCCCTGATCACTCCTTTTTTATCGTGTCCCAACTTAAGATCCAGTCCTGCTTCCAGCACAATCATTACCAACCCCGTTACCCCCAGGAATTCCACAAGGTTACCAGGGAAAGTGATATTCCATCCCTGGCGGTCGCTAATCAACCTCAACAAAATGCCGGCACCGAGCAATAATAAAACGGAAGGAACTTTTATATACCGGGATAGAATGGAAAATATGTAGGAGACAACTACTACCGAGCTAAGGATCAACAACAAAATTTCTACACTGATTTGTGCCATTGTGGAAAGATAAAACAATCATAGCTTAGATAAAAATGCTGACAAGTAATCACTGATACAACTGCAAAAGAGAAAGAGTTAAAGAAATGGTTGCCATGAAGTGCAGGAACGGGAAACCTTGACCGACCCCGTTAATAAACATCAGCTGGCCGGATAAAAGAAAATAAGTAAATTATATGCAGGTAGCAGACGAAAAAAAGTGAAAGCCATGTATGCCCTTTTAGAGGAAGATATAGAGCAGGAAGGAGGTATTAATATCAAACAATACAATAAAGAGTTGGCAGAAGCAGAAGCAGAATTTACAAAAGGGAAATACATTAGTAATACGGCAATGAAAAAGAGAATAAAGCAATGGTAAAAAATCAATTGGTTTGAACAAGTCATTCACAAACTAATTAAGAAGAAAAAAAATAAAAGAATATCAGTAAGCCTGCCTGTTTTTAATCATCCTCTAGCTCTTACAATTTATTACCTGATTACCAGGTGGGTCAACATCCCGGAACATGGGTCAACATGAACAGAATTTACACGTAATGCCGGACGTTCTCATCATGTGGCTGCTCAAGGTGACATTTTTCAATTGGCACAAGTTCATAGACACTTTAACGTTGGCTGAAATGGAAATTAGTAACCCTGCGAAATTGTATAAGGACACACTTGAAGAATTATTGGAAGATTTGGAAAAAGGATATATGACAGATTATGAGAAAGAAATTAAGGATGTAGCCAGAAAGAACGGAGTTCACTAAATCTGCTTCAGCCAACAAAAATTTGAAAAAACAGGGCTGGAGGTTGTTATCTTCAGCTGTAGTTCTTTATCAGCTTCAGTTTCGGCTGGACGTTAGTAATTTGGCTTTTAGTTGTTATAGTCAAATTCAGTAAAGACCGCTTATTATCCCCACCTGACAGCCCCGTTACTCTCCTTTGATTTTTCTGTTGCTCCATACCTGTTAGAACTCATACGAGCAGGGAGTCAGCCATTTTATCCTGAAGCGAATACTTGTGCCGGTTTTCCTGATCGTTTCTTCCTGCGAGTTACTGGTTCTTTTAATCAGTACGGCTTGGAAGGAATCATTCCGCAAAGCGGACATGCCAGTCTTAAACCCTGCACAAAATATGGGTTCATCCCGGCAACCCCACTCGACGCGGTAATAAAGGTCACAAGAATTATCAGCAGGTATATTGTCAGGGAGTTATGAAATGAAAAGCCCATTGATCATTACCTGGGCAATCATGTTATTCCCAAAAGCATATGGTAAATATGCAAGCGACGGAATTGGTTTTGTAAAAATAAGGTTGGCTTTTTTGCCAACTGTAATACTACCGAGTTCATGGGCACAGCCCATGGCATATGCTCCGTTTAAGGTTGCTGCGTTGATAGCTTCTTCCGGGAGCATCTTCATTTGAATACAAGCCAGAGAAATGATGAAGTTCATATTACCACTTGGCGAAGAACCGGGGTTATAATCTGTAGCAAGGGCAATAGCTGCCCCGGCATCAATCAGGTGCCGGGCAGGCTGGTATCCCATGCGCAGAAAGAAGGCCGCGGATGGCAGTAGGGTGCCAATGGAGCGGGAGCCCGCCAACGCCCTGGTATCATCATCGGTCATTGTTTCCAGATGATCAAGTGATAAAGCACCCAAGGCGATGCCGGCGGGTACACCGCCAATGCTGTTGAGTTGGTTCACATGTAACTTTGGGACTAACCCGATAGCAGCACCGGCTTTGCAAACCGTCTCCATTTCTGCAACTGAGAAAAATCCTTCTTCGCAAAATACGTCGATGTAATCTGCCAGGCCTTCGGCTGAAATCACCGGCAGCATCTCTTCAATAATCAACCGCAAATACCCTTCATGGTTTTCTTTGAAATGCTCAGGATAGGTGTGGGCTGCAAGAAAGCTGCTTTTTATGGTAAGACCGGATTGCTGCTTCAATTTTTTAATCACTCGCAACATTTTTAATTCCGCTTCTACCGTTAAGCCATAGCCGCTTTTTATTTCAATGGCGCCGGTCCCCATCATGGCGACTTCTTTAATCCGAAGCATAGCAAGGCGGAATAATTCCGCTTCGCTCGTTTCCTGTAAAACCCTTGCAGAATTTAATATTCCCCCACCCTTCGCTGCAATCTCCGCATAACTGGCACCCCTGATCTTATTAACGAATTCTTCTTCCCTGCTTTTTGCAAACACCAGGTGTGTATGGCTGTCGCACCAGGCTGGCAAAACCGCCTGGCCGCTTACATCCACCACGTTTACCGGTTCATGTGGAACTTTCACACTGAGTTCATACATATGTCCATATTCAGCAATGAAATCATTTTCTACAAGGAGGAATGCATCTTCAATAACCGGAAGCTCAGCAAGATCTTTGCCCCGTAAGAGCAAAGCGTTTTCGCGTACACCTGCTAGTTGTTGTATATTGATGAAAAGTGTAACCAACCTTGTCTGATTTAAATTTTATAAATCCCTTTCAATTATCCTGGACTACGACGGAAAGAAAAATGATGTAAAAAAGATTATTGATCTATCTCGTTCCACAGCTTTTTTCCGAAAGCTTCCAGGCCCGGATCCCGGGCACCCATTAATAAAAGCACACAATCATCAGTAAGGTGGGTTTTTATCCTTTCCGCAAGGTCATTGCGATCCTCAACGAAAAAAGCATGTTTATCAAGGGCTTTGATATCATGGATCAGGTCGTTCGCGGATATATCTTTCACGGTAGTACCTCCCGCATAAAAAATTTCGCTCATCCAAATCTCATCATTTGGGCGAAGGGCTTCAGCAATTTCTTTTATAAAATCGTTTTTTAAAAATCTTGTAGGGCCATAACCATGTGGCTGAAACCATGCAATAACTTTTGGCGCTATCGGCTGACAGGCTCTGATAGATGCAGCACATTTTGCAGGGTTGTGCGCATAATCGTCTATAACTTTTATCCCATTTTTTTCACCAAGCAATTGGTGCCTTCTGTAAATCCCTTCATATACTTCAAGTCCCTTTGCAGACTGCTCCAAAGAAATACCAATAAAGCTTGCTACAGTTGCAGCAGCAAGTGCAT
>JAYSYY010000121.1:0-6808 GCA_043727215.1 Chitinophagaceae bacterium
GCAGGTAAGTGTAATAATAGATTTTATCCAGCCGGGCGAGGTAGGCTGGAGTACTACTGGTATCCCTAACCGTTAGCCATCCTGCGTCCGGCGTTACATACCCATAAGATCGCGGCAATCGAAAAGCTTCCAGCGCGGGAATCGTTTGTTCAAAGGATTTCCCATCTTTCTCAAAAGTGTAAGTGATGGCCGTGCCCAGGAAGGGACTTACACCCTGCGCGTGCAGTGCTTCTGGTATCACCAGGAAATCAAGTCCATAGGCCTTGAAATACTGGTCGTTTTCTGCTGGCACCAGGGGTTTTATTGCCTCCAGCACCTCTTTCACCGGTTTCCCATGCACGTGGGTGAGTTTTGCGCCCGGCAGTCTGGGATAGGTTATATCGCTACCTTCTACATAGATACCATCACTGAACCAGTAAAAATTGATCGGCACCACCTGGTATTTAACAGGCGACTCGCGCCAGCCAATATCTGTGTGTCCATATTTAAAGGAAGCAACCAGGCGGGCTATTCCCGCTACCCTTTGATGTGGTTGCAAGGACGGTATCTGTGTGTGTAGTTTGTCTACAGCGGAATCAAATGCTGCTGCAGTCGTTTTTTTAAAAAGAAATGCATATTCCTTGTGCACGGTTTGTTGCAGGAAACGGATATCTGCCTGCCAGTCTTGGGCCGATAATGCCCGCGAGTCGTTTTTATTCTGAGAAACATGGAGACTCCCCTGGCCCAGGGCGCTTACTATTGTAAGGAGAAAGGCAAGAACTGTTAATACTTTTTTCATGGCTGAATGTTTGTGTCAAGATAAAAATTCAGCCCACCATTTGTTTTCTAATTGTGATAGACGGCCGGATTGCCATGCGCGGCCGCCATCAGCCAACCTTACTCCAATGGCAGCTTTAACACATATCGTTGACCGGCCCGCACTGTTAAAGACCTTTCTCTGAGCCAGGGATTCAGCAGCTTCAGATTTTTATAACTACTCCCATTGGCTTTTGCAAACACCGCCAGGTTTGGGATACTTTGTTCTACTATTACCTCTTTGGTTTTTACTGCGGTATAGCGGGAAGAATCGGGAAGATTAAATCCCAGTGATTCGGCGTTGGCCATCAGGTGCTTAAAAGCCAGTATTCGAAAAATATACCTTTGTGTCTCTTCAGGTAATGCGAGGTCGTAATAGTATTTCGTGCCCTGGTGACTGCTGCGACTGGCGTAGCCACCCATACCGCAGTTGTAGGAGGCAGCAGCGGCCGTCCAGTTGCCAAAGCGCTGGTAAGCCTGTTTGAGGTACTTACAGGCAGCAGCCGTTGATTCCTGTATATGATAGCGTTCATCTATGGTACTATTTATTTCGAGGCCGTAGGCAGGCGCCGTATCTTTCATGAATTGCCAAAATCCACTGGCCCCTACCCGCGATACAGCATTTTGTAAATTACTTTCAGCAACACAGAGGTATTTAAAATCATCCGGGATATTGTTCGCTCTTAGCTCTGCTTCTATCATCGGAAAATACCGGCCAGACAGTTTAAGCATGTAAAAAATATTGGCCGGCATGTAATAATTAAACAAAAGTTCGCGATCAAAATATTCCCGTACATCCCACCGTTGCAATGGTACAGGTTCCCCGGCAAAATTCATTGTGTCGGGTGTCACCGGTATTTTCAATTCAAGTTGATTACCAGCTCCACTCTTTAGCTGTTCTGGTTGCGAAGGTTCATTTTCAAATCCATGGATGGATAATAAGACGAAACAAGTGATAATACCCGCAACGAATGCGCCGGCTACGGTAAATTTTTTCATCCTGGCAGGTTTAAATAATTGATTGACTTCCAGCCGAAAATTACTGGGTTAGCCCATCACGGAAAACACATATACTGTGCCAGACCCTACTGCACTGGCAGTTACTCTTTCCACATCATTCTGCCATCTATGACAGTCATTTTTCAGTATTTCGTCAGAAATTTTTTATCCAGATTTACAAAAAAACAGGCTGGCTGGGTGGCTCTGGCATTGTGTTGGTGGAAGTGCCAGTGAAAAGATTTAGTGATCTTTTCCTAAAAGATCAATCACATAAAAACACCTATTATGAAAATGTTCAATCTTATTGTGGGAGCGGGTATATTGTTACTTGCAACCAGTGGAAGCACAATGGCCAACTACAAGCCGGCGATCAGTAGTACTGACACAATAATAACCCCGCCTGCGAATATTTCTGCTTCCTTCAACACACGTTACCCAAAAGCCAGCAATGTAAAATGGTACCAGTATAACTCGACAACTATTCCCATTGAGTGGGATCTGACTGGGTGGCCTGCGCTTTCCGACAGGGATTTTGCAGTGATGTATGATATGGACAGTGTCAATTATTATGCATGGTATGATGCCCAGGGGAACTGGGTAGGTAGTACGAACCAAATGAAAGATTTTGCCGGGCTGCCGGCCCCGGTGGTGAAAATGTTGTCTGCAAAGTACGCGGGCTATACAATCTCAGACGTGCATACAGAAACCTATAAAGATCTTTCCGCCTACCAGGTAGAGTTGAAAAGGGGAAATGATAAAGTAAAAATGGTTGTGGATCCCAATGGAAATGTGCTTAAACAAAAAACAAAGACAGTTGATGCAAATGGAAATGAAACAAAGGAGAAAATAAAAATGCAGGAATAACTTAAGTTTTCATCAGGAAGCTGGGGGCCACCGCCCCGTGCGGACGGCTATCGAAAAACAACTGGACGAGTACCGGACACGTTTCACACACATATCGGACACACATCGAATCTATAGCGGCCGTCCATTAAACAGGTGCCGGACGCGTTAAAAAGGGCAACGAAAACGTTGCCTCTTTTTTTTGCACTTCGAGCAGGAAAACGGCCCGGCGGGTCACACGTCAACTTCAGTTTTACACAGTTCAGTTACTGCATAGCCGGCAAACCGGGAAAAACTTTTATGAGAAGATGCGGGGAAAAAACACTAACCAGGAGGCTGTTATTTTTTTTCACTCGGCTTTTTTGAAAGAGATTTAAGCAGCCGCTCTTTACGCAATTGGAGTTTGTTAATCTCCGGGGGATTGAGCATGTTTTTCCCCTTTTTGTTGGTATGACCGAGGGATTTATTCAGTTGCGCACTCAGGCCGGCCATCCTTTTATCCTTGCTTTGTTTCACCGGATAAAACTGTTCGTGGATTTTGACCGCCGCATCAATCGTTTTTATTTCTTTTATCGGTTCGCTTAATTTTCGGTAAACGACCATGAATCGTTCGAGCACCTTTATTTTTTTGCCTGTTTGTGGTATTAATTTTTCATAAATAGCAGCAGCTTTTTTTAGTTCTCCTGCACGCTCCATCTGGCGGGCCGTTTCAAACGTGATTGGAGTTTCGCTTTTGATTACTTCCATGATCAGGCCGGTTTGTACTTATCAATTGCTGCCCCAACCTTTTGCACGGCTTCATCGGAAATAAAATCGTCGGCATTTTTCATTGCCACAACCCACTTACCCGGTGAGCCAGCGTCCCTGGTAATAGTGAAACTTAGTTTAGCATCCTGGTAGATGGCATAATCTACAATATTATCTTCCTTGCACCAAGGGCGTATCTCCGCCTGTTTTTCCAAACCAGCTACTGTGTAGCGGATAACAAATGGATCAGTACCTGTCATGGTCTTACATTTTTTTAAAGCTCAATTAATAGTTGTTCCTGGTGATTTCTTTCCGGGATCATCCGGATAAAATTATCATACCCTTCTTCGTCATCATGGTTACTGTAAACGCCGTATGCATCCAGGCTAAAACCTGTGAGTCCGCCATCCTGATAGAGGATGCACGTATCCGATGGATTTGAGTTTTCTTCAAACCTGTAAACCTTTATTATTTCAAGTTCGCCTGGCTGGTACAACTGTCCCTTGCCCGCTGTAAAACCACCGGTCGTCCACCGGAATTCATTATCAAAACCCTTTCTCCTGGGATTTTCCAGCACCGAGGTAAGCGTGCTCATCATATGCGGTGTTACCCTACTTTTTTGGTACTCTGTGGCGAATGCTGTGCCACAATAGGGCCCACACGTTTTTGCTAACAAAGTTCTCAAAAGTGGCCTCTTTTACAAACCCCGTCTGCCTCCTTTGTCCGCCAAACTGTTTCGCATTTTACCCCTTAATTGACGTATCTCCCGCTGGTAAATATTGCGGCAAATTGTTAGCTTCGCTTTACACAAACCTCAAACAAAATGGAAAAGAAACCAGTCAGCGACAGGATGTATTCCTTGCTTGTTCTGTATGATATGCACACCGATTTTTTCTCTAAAGCCCTCGACGGGATTTCAGATGCGGACAGCCACCAGCGGATGAATACGAAAGCTAATCATGTGGCCTGGCTTACCGGCAGCCTTGTGCAGCAAAGAGCGGAGATAGCCAATGCATTGGGAACAGACTACCACCAGCAGGCAAATGACCTGTTCAAAGACAACAAGGGTATACAGGATGGCGATACTTACCCTTCGCTGGACCAGTTTAAGAAAGACTGGTTTGTGATCAGCCCTTTGTGCAGGGAGGCTTTTATGGAAATATCGGACGAAAAACTCAACAGCAATTTTGAAATGCCCGGGATGACCTTTCCCTGGTTTGACATGCTGACGTTTATGCTTTACCGGGAAGCAAACATTATAGGGCAAATTGCATTATGGAGGCGACTGCTTGGTTATGATGCAATGAAATACATGTGACCGCTACTACTGCGGGCATGGCAGAACCCGCCTATTTTCTTCGCCGTAGGGTCCTTAAAACAATGTTAGGAGATTCATCATATCCCTGTTCAAACATCATTTGGACATCCCGCTCACCGGGAAATCAAATAGTTGATATACAGTGAGTTATAACACCAACCGTTCCGTTTAACATCCCTATATGTGCTGGAAGTTGGTTTATCCTCCACTATTCAAGGCGCTATCTTTGTGCTATTAAACCCAGATAAGTTACCCTGTATTACGAATTAGTAACACTTCAATTGAGCGTTGTTTTATCGTTTGCCTGCCCGGGACAATTATTGATCACTTTTAAAAAACGAAAAACATGAGCATGACCAAATTCTTAGCCATCATCAGGAGTCTTTTCAAAAAATATGACCCAGCCTATGCCGTAAGCATGGCAAACATTGCACTTGGGGCGCGCTCCTTTGAAGAAGATAAAATAAGACTCGCGTCAGCCAGCTGTTACTGCCGCATGGAGGAATCACCAAATTATTTCATTAAAATAAAAAAACATTTATGAAAAATCAAATTAATAAATACCAGTTGTACAATCTTCTTTACAGTGGCGTCATAAACATGAAAGAATATGTACAGGCACTTTCGGAGATCCGGGAGAGCGGCAAATAAGCTCCTGATCAAATAATAAATAAGCACGAGAAAGTAAAAGGGTAGATTTAGTTCTACCCTTTTTTATTAGCATTCGTTTAAAGTTCCCGGATTTTCAACCACGGCCTGGTTAATACCTTTGCACGACGCTGAACAGGAACCGATCGGGCTGCCCAATTACTCCGCCCGCAGCTCTCCTCTTTTTCAGCATATCTGATTTCCAGTATTCGGCGGCTTTTGCAGAGTCGGTAATAGCTGTAACGAGGGTCACCTTTTTGTCGTTATCGGCATCATGGCCATATGTTCTTGCCACAATCCCATTGTCCATCCTCTCCTGGGTACCTTCCTGGAAGGATTTTTCCCAGGCGGCCCAGTCCTTTACTGTAAAAGTGGTCATTGAGCGGATAGGGCCGCTAAGTGCTGCCGTGTCCTGCCAGACCATCTTGACTTGCGAAAAAACTGGAGTTCCTGTCACGCCACCTTTTTGCAACGCTTGTTTTAGGCTCGGATCTTTGGCAAATGCTTTGGCTTTAGCCGGGTCATCTGTTTTTAATACCACCAGGATCATATTGGGGTCACTGGGGGAACGACCGATCACATAATTGTGCAGACCATTAACCAGGCGCAAGGAATCATGCGCGTCGTAAGAAATTTTCCATTTTTCAAAATTTGCCACCCGGTGTTTCGCAAGCATCATGTACTGAGGCGTAGTAACAATGCTGGAAGCCGCGACAGGCTCCGTCGAGGTCATGTTGCTGGCAGTATCTGTGCTTACTGTCTCTGTAGTTGTTTTCTCATCTTTCCCATTGCAGGATACCAGGCTAAAAAGAAGGAACAGCGTTAAAAGCGGGACATAAATTTTTCGTAACATAATGATAAAAGTTTAAGGTTAAAAAAATCGGGGTGGCTGATTTCCCCGTAATGATCGAAGGCAAGACCGTGTGGAATAAGAGGAGTATATAAATGTACAAATTATCTTCTTTAAAAAGAAAGGATTAAAGTGCTGAGGGTTTCTGGATGAAAACTCTTTGGGACCTTTCACCACTTATGAGATATTGTTTTACTGATCTGCACTTTGCTTTACTGAAAAGTGTATTCTATTTTGACAACTTATCAAAACTGTTTATGAAAAAAGCAATAAAAGTTCTGTTGATCATTTTCGGCGTACTTGCCGGCTGGTAGGCCTTGCCGCATGGGCTATCTCAGTGAGGGGTATCCCTTCTTACAGCTTCACGCCCGTCACTTTAAAGGTTGTACCTTCTCCTGCCCGGGTGGAAAATGGCGCGAGGTTGGCCTCTATGCTATGCCGAAACTGTCATTACAATAATGAAACGCTCGTTTTTCCGGCAGGGAAATGAAAGAGGAGACGAAATTCGGCAAGGTGTTTATCAGGAACATAACAAACCATCCCTCTGCTGGTATCGGTAAATGGACGGATGGGGAACTCGTGTCTTTTCTCAGGACCGGCACAAGGCC
>JAYSYY010000122.1:0-6742 GCA_043727215.1 Chitinophagaceae bacterium
GTTGTATCCCCGTGCCCGCCGATTACAGTCGCCTGGAGATCATTTGCAGAGCAGGTCATAGCCTGGCTCAGGAAGTAACGGAAACGGGCGCTGTCTAAAACTCCGCCCATTCCGATAATGCGGTTTTTAGGCAACCCGCTTGATTTCAACGCCAGGTAAGTCATCGTATCCATCGGGTTGCTGATGATAATAATGATGCAATCCGGTGAATGCTGGAGGATGCTAGCCGTCACAGTTTTAACGATACCAGCATTAATACCGATCAGTTCCTCACGGGTCATGCCCGGTTTCCTGGGAATACCTGAAGTAATTACCGCGACAGTACTTCCTGCGGTTTTTGTGTAGTCATTCGTACTGCCAATGATACGGGTGTCAAAACCTTCGATCTGTGCTGTCTGCATCAGGTCCATGGCTTTTCCTTCTGCTATACCAGCTTTGATATCCACCAACACCAATTCATCACAAAGTTGTTTACGGGCAATATTGTCGGCACAGGTTGCTCCCACGGCCCCGGCGCCTACTACAGTTACTTTCATCTACTTTAATTTATATGATTAATGTGAAATTTTATGCGCAGCAAAGGTAGAGGTTTACGGTTTTGGAAAAAGTGGCCTATGAAAAAAAATTGCTCTGCCATAAACCACAACCGGGAGGATTTAACTATTTGCTTATACGAGGCAAGGAAAAACAGCCTTCATGCGGAAAAATCATTTTTGTAGGGCACCTCCTGGCTACAGTGCTCCGGTGTTTAGCAAGCCAGGATCATTTGCTGCTTTTTTTCTGCATTAACGACAAAGTGGGTCGGAATCAAAGGTTTGTAAAGTACCAGGCTCAGCCCTTTGGAAACCTTATAACAATTGCTTTTTCTTTCCTATTTTTGCGGCCTCTTAAATTATAAATGTAATTATGGCAACAACAGCAGATATGCGCTCAGGTTTGATCATCAAGGTAGACGGCAGTTTATACACGGTGATAGAATTCGGGCAAAACAAAACGGCCCGTGCTGCCGCAAAAGTTTGGGCAAAATTAAAAGGTGTGGACAATACACGCACCATTGAAGTAACCTGGAATAGTGGCGAAACGATCCACCCGGTGCGTGTAGAAAAAAAGCAATACCAGTATTTATATAAGGACGATACGGGTTATAGTTTTATGGATACAGAAACCTTTGAACAGATAACGGTACCGGAAACTATGGTAGATGCTCCACGTTTTTTAAAAGATGGCCAGGAGGTGATGGTTGCAATAAATGGCGAAACTGATTTGCCGATGGCGGTGGAATTACCAGACAAGATCGTTCTGCTGGTTACTTATAGCGAACCTGGCATGAGGGGGGATACTGCCACTAAAACCCTGAAACCGGCTACTGTAGAGACTGGTGCCACGGTCAACGTCCCGCTTTTTGTAAATGAGGGAGAACTCATCCGGATTAATACCAAATCCGGAGAGTACGTGGAAAGAGTGAAATAATTGAAAAAACGGTAGTATAAAAGGGCTTATCCAAAAAATCAGCCCTTTTTCTTTTCTTTAAAAAGAACTCATTTTCGGTGTATTTTCCTCAATTTTTGGGGTTTTTTTTGTAAAAATTGCCGTTTTTGCCAATTTTCTGAAGTTTCCACTTGCTATTATGGATTTGGATTTCATACCTTAGCTCCCCCTTAAGAACATCCAATTAATCACTAAAAACTGTCAAATGGATATTAAACAGATTCAGGAACTTGTCAAGCTAATTAATAAAACGTCGATCGGAGAGATAACAATAGAGGAAGACGGCACCAAAATAACCATTAAACAAAAAAAGGATCCCTCCCAAAAAATATACACCCAATCTGCTCCACAGTCTTACAATGGCCCGGCTGCTCCAGCCGCTTCAGCACCCACACCAACAGCAGCTAATCCTACAGCATCAACACCGGCCCCTCCCAAACAAGATAACCTTGTAACAATTAAAAGCCCGATGATCGGTACCTTTTACCGCCAGGCAGGACCTGAAAAACCAATTTTAGTAAATGTGGGCGATGAAGTTTCTCCAGGCAAAGTAGTTTGTATAATAGAAGCTATGAAACTGTTCAATGAAATTGAAAGTGAAATTAAAGGTACAATTGTAAAAGTGCTGGTAGAAGATGCAAGCCCTGTAGAGTATGACCAACCTTTATTTTTAGTCGATCCTTCTTAAGCCAATCCCTCATTTCAATTTCTATTTTTTTAAAAGCTGGTTGCTCTTTCAAGAGCATTTTAGCGCATTATAACAGAGCCAATTAATACTATGTTCAAAAAAATACTTATTGCCAACAGGGGAGAAATTGCATTACGTATTATACGGACCTGCAAAGAAATGGGCATAAAAACAGTAGCAGTATATTCTACGGCAGATAAAGACAGCCTTCATGTAAAATTTGCGGATGAAGCTGTATGTATCGGGAAACCTCAAAGCGTTGACAGCTATCTTAATATGGCCCACATCATGGCAGCAGCAGAAATTACGAACGCTGATGCCATTCACCCTGGTTATGGTTTCCTTGCAGAAAATTCAAAATTTGCAAAGATCTGCGGCGATCACTCCATTAAATTTATCGGGCCCACACCAGAAATGATCAATGCTATGGGCGACAAAGTGACCGCAAAAGAAACAATGATCCGTGCAGGTGTTCCAGTTGTACCCGGTGTGGAGGGGTTATTACAAAATGTGGAACATGCTAAAAAATCAGCAGCAGAAGTTGGGTATCCCATTATCCTAAAAGCCACAGCCGGTGGAGGTGGCAAGGGAATGCGCGTTGTATTCCAGGAAAGCGACATAGAAAAAGCCTACGAAAACGCCAAGACAGAGGCCGCGGCTTCATTTAAGAATGACGGGATCTACATGGAAAAATTTGTAGAGGAACCGCGGCATATAGAGATCCAGATCGCAGGTGATCAGTACGGCAACATAAGCCACCTTAGTGAGAGAGATTGTTCGATCCAGCGCAGGCACCAGAAACTGGTGGAGGAATCGCCCTCCCCTTTTATGACAGCCGACCTGCGGAACCAAATGGGCGAAGCTGCCATCAAAGCTGCGCAGGCTATCAACTACGAAAGCGTGGGCACGGTGGAATTCCTGGTGGATAAACACAGAAACTTCTACTTCATGGAAATGAACACCAGGATCCAGGTGGAGCATTGTGTCACGGAAGAAGTGATCAATTTCGACCTTATCAAGGAGCAAATTAAAATTGCGGCAGGCGAAAAAGTAAGTGGTATCAACTATTTCCCCCAGATGCACGCGATAGAATGTCGTATCAATGCAGAAGATCCTTATAACGATTTCCGGCCAAGCCCGGGAAAAATAACCGTGCTGCATCATCCCGGCGGCCACGGCGTACGCGTAGACAGCCATGTATACGCGGGCTACGTTATACCGCCTTATTATGACAGCATGATCGGGAAACTGATCTCTATTGCACAAACCCGCGAAGAAGCCATCAATACGATGCACAGGGCGCTGAGTGAATATGTGATAGAAGGCATCAAAACAACGATCCCTTTCCATCTGCAACTCATGCAGCATGAGGATTTCCGAAAGGGGAATTTTACCACTAAATTTTTAGAAGGTTTTACCATGCAATAATAACAGGGCCGCTTTTGCGGCTCTTGTTTTTTATGGATACTTTTGCGGGCAGGATTTTTATTGACCTATTGATTGCGAAATGACCGACCTATTAATAAATGCTTACCGCCTGATGTGTACTGCCAGGGCCATGGCGGATACTTATGAAAATAACAGGGCCATTTGCAAATATGTCCACAGCACCAGCCGTGGCCATGAAGCGATCCAGATCGCAACGGCTTTTAATCTGCTCCCCTGCGATTATGTAAGTCCTTATTACAGGGATGAAAGCCTGATGCTTGGGCTGGGCTTCAGCCCTTACCAACTGATGCTGCAATTGCTGGCAAAAGGAGCAGATATCTTCACTGGTGGAAGGGAGTATTACAATCACCCTAATTCCCTTGCTGCCGACAAACCAACTATCATCCATCAAAGCAGTGCCACAGGCATGCAGGTAATCCCGACCACAGGCATTGCCCAGGGTATAAAATATTTAGAAAAGATCAACTCACCTTTATTAAAAAAAGGGGCGGGTGGTGAACTCCCAGTGGTGATCTGTTCCCTTGGAGATGCGTCGGTGACAGAAGGCGAAGTGAGTGAAGCTTTCCAGTTTGCCGCATTACACCAGTTGCCGGTTATCTACCTGGTGCAGGACAACGATTGGGGAATCAGCGTGAGTGCGGCCGAAGCCCGCACCGGAACGGCATACGAATTCATACAAGGCTTCAAGGGCATCAACCGCGTAAGCATTAATGGCAGTGATTTTACAGAAAGCTGTGCGACGATGCTACAAGTGGTGGCTGCCGTGCGCGAAAAACGGCAACCCTGGCTGGTACATGCCAAAGTTCCCCTCATCGGACACCATACGAGTGGCGTGCGCAGGGAATTTTACCGCACAGCAGAAGACCTGGAAATTCATTTTGCCGATGATCCTGGACCAAAATTACGTTCCCTGCTTCAGCAACAGGGGACTGCGGAGGAAACGTTGTTACAAATTGAAACGGATTCTACTGCACTGGTAAAAAAAGATTTTGAAGCAGCGGTCGCCTCGCCGGAGCCAGACCCCGCGTCCGTCGCTACCCATGTATTTGCACCCCACACCATCTACGAAGAAAAAGGAATACGGGCTCCGGCCGGGAAAGACAAAGTGCTTTTTGTGGATGCCGCATTATTTGCCGTAAGGGAGATCATGGAAGCATACCCCGAAGCCGTATTATACGGGCAAGATGTGGGCCGCAGGCTGGGGGGTGTTTTCCGGGAAGCGGCAACACTCGCTGAACAGTTTGGAGATCACAGGGTATTTAACACCGCCATCCAGGAGGCCTATATTATCGGTTCTACTGTAGGTATGAGTGCTGTGGGGGTAAAACCGATCGTAGAAGTACAGTTCGCCGATTATATCTACCCGGGCCTGAACCAATTGGTTACAGAAATATCCAAAAGTTGTTATTTATCCTGCGGAAAATTTCCTGTACAAACGCTGATCCGTGTACCTATCGGAGCTTATGGCGGTGGCGGCCCTTACCATAGTGGCAGCGTGGAGAGTATGTTACTTACCATAAAAGGAATAAAAGTTGTATACCCAAGCAACGCTGCCGATATGAAAGGCCTGCTAAAATCAGCCTTTCTTGATCCCAACCCCGTAGTGATGCTGGAACACAAAGGCCTTTACTGGAGTAAGGTGCCCGGCACCGAAGATGCAAAAACTGTTGAGCCCTCAGTCGATTATGTATTACCACTAGGAAAAGGAAATATTCTATTGAACGCGGATACGGAGCAAGTGGAGAATGGTGGCTCTGCCTGCATAATTACTTACGGAATGGGTGTGTACTGGGCAAAAGCAGCAGCCAGGAATTTTAAGGGAAGGATAGAAATTATCGACCTTCGTACGCTGTATCCACTGGATGAAGAACTTGTTTTTGCTACGGTCAAAAAACATGGCAAGTGCCTGGTCCTGACGGAAGAACCGCAAAACAATTCTTTTGCTGAAGCCCTTGCGGGCCGTATTTCAAAAGCTTGTTTTAAATACCTGGATGCGCCGGTAGATGTGATGGGCGCCCTGGACCTGCCCGCGGTGCCTATGAATATTTTATTGGAACAGGCGATGCTCCCCAATGCAGAGAAGGTTGCGGCCCGGATGGAATTGCTGCTCGGGCAGTAACGCCGCTGGTCCTTCTAAAAGATGAAGAGCGCGTAAACTTATGACAGGCTATGGACGATAGACCCTGGAACAAAACCCTAATACTTCTCTATCATATCAGAATCAGCAAAACCAGGCCTAATATGGCGACGGCGGTGCAACTAAATTATTTGGCCGTCCTTCATGTGAACGATCCGATCGCTCATTTTGGCCAGTTCCTCATTGTGCGTCACAATAAGAAAACTCTGTTGAAACTTATCCCTGAGTTCGATAAAAAGCCGGTGTAATTCCCTTCCGTTCTCACTATCCAGGTTGCCCGTGGGCTCATCTGCCATCACAATGTCAGGATTATTGATCAATGCACGGGCCACAGCCACGCGTTGCTGCTCGCCGCCTGAGAGTTGGTGCGGCTTATTTTGCAACCTTTCTGCCAGACCGAGTGTTTTCAGCAACTCAGCTGCTTTCTCCTGTGTATCTTTTTTCTTTTTACCCGCTATCCAGCCGGGTATGCATACATTTTCAAGCGCAGTAAATTCCGGTAATAAGTGATGAAATTGAAATATAAATCCAATATGGGTATTGCGAAATCTGGCCAATGCTTTTCCGTTCAGGGTATCAATTCTTTGCCCGTTCAGGATCACCTGGCCTTTGTCGGGGCTGTCCAGTGTTCCCAGGATATGCAACAACGTGCTTTTACCTGCACCCGAAGAACCTACAATACTCACGATCTCCCCCTTGTTGATGCTGATGTTCACCCCCTTCAATACATGAAGTTTCCCATAGAATTTCTCAATATTTGTTGCTGCTAACATCCGCCGAAAATAAATCATTTACAACTAGTTTAGAAATTACCCGAAGGGTTGGCTGCATATTTGTAAGCAGACTATTAACGATTTAGCCCCAAAATGAGGACCCGGTAGCGCTAAAACAGCTGTTAAAAAAAACACTTTTGGTTATTTCGTACTAACATCTACATTTGCAAAAAATTAAACCTATTAACGATGTTCTGGACACTTGAA
>JAYSYY010000123.1:0-6721 GCA_043727215.1 Chitinophagaceae bacterium
TAATATCAATTTTGCCGGAGCTGGCGTATTCACTGGGGCGCAGAGACGAAATACCCAACCAGGAACTGGCGATAAGAATTGTGCAGGCTAAAAATAGTGCGGCCGTTAAAGAATTGGTCGCCAACATGCAGAATAAATCAAAAGATATCCAGCATGATTGTATAAAAGTATTGTATGAAATAGGTCTGCTGCAGCCTGGGATGATCCGGGATCAGCTGCCGGTATTTCTTTCTCTCCTGAAAAGTAAAAACAACCGGATGCAATGGGGTGCTATGATAGCGATTGACAACATAACGACACAAAGTGCAGAAGTGGTATATTCTGCACTACCAAAAATCATCGAGGCTGCAGACAAAGGATCGGTGATAACAAGAGACCATGCCGTATTTGTATTGATCAAATTATATGTAATAAAAAAATATTCGGTTGATGCATTTGAGCTTCTTGCAGATCAGCTAAGAAATGCCCCGGCTAACCAGTTTCCGATGTATGCGGAAAGAACGGGCGCTGTGATAAATAAAAAGGATGAGGAAATTTTTATCCGGGCATTACGGGCACGGCTGCAGGATATGGAACCTGGCAGCAAACAAAAACGCGTGGAAAAATTAATCAGGAAATTTAGCAGGTAAATAAAAAACCGCACCGGAAATAACCGGCACGGCCTTGCTCGTTTTTGTAAAAGAATTAAAAGGTATAACTGTTATCGGCGATCATCTTGTCAGCAATTCTTCTCCTCGCATCTTTGCTATTGAAAGGCGCAGACTTGGTAAATCTTTTCAGCCCAAGTAACATCATACGTTGTTCATCGCCATCGGCAAATGCGTTGATAGCTTCCTTTCCGGCTTTGTTCACCGCATCCATGGCATCGTTCAGGTAACAACGAACTATATCAGCCTGCAAAGAAACGGCCGCTTCCCCCTGCTTGTCACTCATCTTCATGAGGCGCAGCAATGCACTTTCTGCATTAAAGGTGAAGATGCTCATATCTGCAACATTCATTAAGATCTCCTGCTCGCTGCTAAGGCCCATCATCAGTTTCTGAACCGCAGCCCCTGCCGTCATCAGGATGGCCTTTTTCATATTGGTGATGCTTTTTTTCTCTGCAGCAAAAGCACCTTCATCTTCCGCACCAAAATCCGGGATACTCATCAGTTCCTTAGACACGGCCGTTGCGGGGCCCATCAGGTCAAGTTTTCCTTTCATGGCACGTTTCAGCATCATATCTACCGTAAGCAAACGGTTGATCTCGTTGGTTCCTTCGTAGATACGATTGATACGGCTATCCCGGTACGCACGACTGATCATGTACTCATCGCTAAAGCCGTTGCCGCCATGCACCTGCACACCTTCATCCACCACAAGATCCAGGACTTCGCTTCCATCTACTTTTAACATTGCACACTCGATCGCATATTCTTCCGCGGCTCCTAAAAGCGCTTCGTTGAAGGGTTTGCCCGAGGCCTGCAATTCTGTTTCTTTATCATCGACCCATTTAGCCGTACGGTATAAAGCAGATTCGCACACCCAGGTGCGGATCGCCATTTCTGCCAGCTTGTGTTTAATGGCACCAAAACTGGCAATGGGCACTTTAAACTGTTCTCTTGTATTGGCATATTCCACTGTTGAACTCAATGCCATTTTTGCCCCGCCTAATGCTGCCGCACATAGTTTCAACCGGCCAATATTTAAAATGTTGAAAGCTATGATATGACCCTTACCAACCTCGCCGAGCAGGTTTTCTACGGGCACTTTACAATCCTGGAAATATAACTGAACGGTAGACGACCCCTTGATACCCATTTTATGTTCTTCGGGTCCTTGTGTAAATCCTTCCATCCCACGTTCCACAATAAATGTTGAGAACTTATCCCCATCGATTTTTGCAAACACCGTATAAACATCCGCAAATCCGCCATTTGTTATCCAGCACTTCTGCCCGTTCAAAATATAATTTTTCCCGTCGGCACTAAGCACCGCGGTACTTTTAGCACCCAGGGCATCACTGCCACTATTCGGCTCCGTTAGTCCGTACGCGCCCTTCCACTCACCGCTGGAAAGTTTTGGAATAAATTTTTTCTTTTGCTCTTCAGTACCAAAATATAAAATCGGTAATGTGCCGATTCCTGTGTGTGCAGCAATGGCAACACTAAAGGAAAAACCGCCACCAAGACCTTCGTTGACCAGGGTGGATGTGATAAAATCTTTTCCAAGTCCGCCAAGATCTTCCGGGATGGAAGCACCGAGCAAGCCTTGTTCACCTGCTTTTACCATCAGCGATGGCATGAGACCAGGCTCCATCTTATCGATCCGATCAATCACCGGCAGTACTTCGGTATCTAAAAACTGCAGGCACATTTCTTTTACCATCCGCTGTTCCTCGTTAAAATCTTCGGGCGTAAAAGTTTCAAAAGCATTGCTTTCCTTGATCAGCCATTCTCCGCCTTTTAAGGTGGTTGCTGTTGATGTGGTGGTACTCATGATTGTAGATTTAAATATTTTGATGGTGATTTTTTTTAAGTGCCGTTTCTTGATGGTTGTCTCTCGTTTCTCGTTAGTAGTTTCTTGTTTCTCGTTTGTGAACTCTCAACTTTGATTTGCATCTTAATTAAATCGTTAGGTTTAGTTATTGTATAAACCTTCCATCCGTGTAAACCAAACAAGAAACCAGTAACCAGAAACGATCAGTTTAGGTTTTCTTATTTATATAAAACTCCCTCCTATGCAAACCCACGAGAAACGACCAACGAGCAATAAGAAACCAGAAACACCCGTACTACTTCAAATTTTCGTACACCATATGCAAAACCTCCTTGGCAATTTCTATCTGCCCGTTCGTTACGCCTTCGAGTGCCTCGTTTAGCGTCTGGTTGGCCACGTCCATGCTCTGCTCCTGTAATTTGCCGGCTTCGGGCGTGAGGTAGATCATATTGATCCTACGGTCATCCTTAGACGCTACTCTTTTTACGAGTTGTAACTTTTCCAGGTTGTCCACCAGCCGGGTGATACTGGGTTTATCGCGGAAAGTTGCATCACAAAGTTGTTGCTGGCTCAGCCCGTCTTCTTTCCAGAGGTGATATAGTACACTCCATTGTTCAATAGTGATATCCACCCCTGCCTGCTTAAAATTCTTTTGTAGCCTCCTTGCGATCGCCGTACTGGCCTTGCCCGTAATAAAACTGTATAACTCGCTTTTCTTAAATTGGTTGTTTGGCATATAGTTGTTTATGCAACTACATAAAGATAGGGAATCATTTTAAAATCTAAAAAATTATTTTTGCCAGGTAGCAGGCGTTGTGACCTGCTTATTTATCTATTTTTAAACTGCCGAAGCGTGAGTGACATTACCGTTCCCCGGGGAATGTTTAGGCTATGCCACTCTCTTGTAAAGCAGTACATTACGCAGCCTTTATGACATTTTTCCTGGTGCTTTTTACCTTTGTTTTATTGGTTGTTTACACTGCCCTGCTTTTATATTATCGCTTCGGCTGGCAGAATATTCCCATCTTCCCGACACCGGGTTTAAGCTATGCGCCTGCCACTTTTATCACGGTACTTATCCCGGCGAGAAACGAGTCTGCAAATATTTCGGCGTTATTGGACGCGCTTTTTGCACAATCCTATCCCTCTCATCTTTTTGAGGTAATTGTTGTGGATGACCATTCCACGGATAATACAGCTGAAATAGTGAGAACCTATCCTTCCATAAAATTGCTACTGCTGGAAAATTTTATGCGGGAAGGCCCAATTAATTCGTACAAAAAGAAAGCGATAGAGACAGGTATTCATCATAGCAGGGGTACTCTGATTGTGACGACCGATGCGGATTGTTTCACCCCTGTGAACTGGTTGCAAACCATGGCTGCTTTTTATGAAGCTTATCAACCCGAACTCATTGTGATGCCCGTTGCTATCAACTGCAGCAACCGGCCGATAGAAATTTTCCAGGCACTGGATTTTATGACATTACAGGGCATCACCGGTGCTGCGGTTGCTCAAAAACTGCACAACATGTGCAACGGCGCCAATCTTGCTTATACACGCAAAGCGTTTGATGCGGTGAACGGGTTCAAAGGCATTGATTCCATCGCCAGCGGAGATGACATGTTGCTGATGCATAAGATAGCAGGGAAGTACCCGGAAGGAATCTCCTATTTGAAATCACCCGCGGTCATTGTGCAAACAGAGCCGGTGCACACTACCAAAGAATTTTTCAACCAACGAATACGCTGGGCAAGTAAGTCCGACCAATATAAGGATCAAAGAATTTTTTGGGTCCTGTTGTTAGTGTACCTCCTCAATGTATGCTTCCTGGTTGCGCCCATTGTGTCTGTTATAAGGGCTGACTGGTCGTTATTCATTGATTGGATTTTATTACTCCTGGTGAAAACTATTGCCGAACTTATGTTTCTCTACCCTGTTTCAATATTTTTTAGAAAAGAAAGCTTACTGTTTTTATTCCCTTTTGCACAACCTTTCCATATCGTGTATACGGTTGTTGCGGGCTGGCTGGGGAAATTTGGGAGTTATCAATGGAAAGGGCGAAACGTACAATAGCATCAATGCAAAGCAACCTTTGCACAACCAGATGAAAAGATGCAGACTCCCACCTGGTAAATTTAAACAAAATGGTCCTTTCTCCCGTGGATAAACCGGACAATAAAAACAGCCGGAAAAAATGAGGGAATGGTGGGGAAGGCAACCTGGGCTGCACCACTATTAGGAAAATGAAACGTATTTTACAGGATGGTGCAACCCGGATTTTCATTTACCAATCAAATATGGAAAAAGCTTCGCAAAAATAAACTCGCCTTTGGCGGGCTGGTGATTATTTGCTTATCGGTATTTGTCGCGGTCTTCGGTTACTTGTTTGCACCTGATAATACCCCATTTGCGGATTATCAAACGGTGGAGATACAAGCTAAGAAGCCTGGTTATTCCCAATTATTTTTAACCATTCCCCGCAAAGAAATTGATGACGTCAGCTGGCTGGAACGTTTGTTCAGCGGCCGCCCATCTAAATTTGAATACGTTCCTATAACGGGAGCGAAAGTGCAGGGGGAAAACCTGGCGATAGACCGGTATGTAGATGAAGATACAACAGTGCCGCAATTGTACAACATTAACCAGCTGACCGCAAATAAACCAGCCAGCATTCAACAATTTATCATTACAAAAAGATACTGGTTGGGCACGGATGCATTTGGAAGAGACATTCTAAGCCGCCTGGTCATTGGCACAAGGGTAAGCCTGGCCGTTGGTTTTATTGCCGTTCTCATTTCACTAACACTTGGTGTGGTGTTGGGGTCACTGGCAGGTTACTACCGCGGTTGGGTAGACGAAGTGATCATGTGGCTGATCAATGTCACCTGGAGTATCCCCACTTTGCTGTTGGTATTTGCCATCACCATGGCGTTGGGTAAAGGATTCTGGCAGATCTTTATTGCAGTAGGGCTTACCATGTGGGTGAGTGTGGCCCGGCTTGTACGTGGACAGGTGATGGCGATTAAAGAACTGGAATATGTGCAGGCGGCCAGGGCCCTGGGGTTCAAAGACAGCCGTATCATTCTCCGGCATATTTTACCAAACATCCTGGGTCCGTTAATGGTAATCGGCGCCGGTAACTTTGCCACGGCCATTATCGTGGAGGCGGGTTTAAGTTTCCTCGGTATCGGCGTGCAACCGCCTCAACCAAGCTGGGGATTGATGATAAAGGAGAATTACAATTTTATAATTACCCACAACCCGATGCTCGCCCTTATCCCGGGTTTCGCCATCATGTTATTGGTGCTGGCTTTCAATTTGTTGGGGAATGGATTGAGGGATGCGGTGGATGTGAAAAATTAGAAGCCCCCTAAAACCCCATAGCCCCCCAAAGGGGGAGCGACCCCCCAGCCCCTAAAGGGGAGCTGGCGTCGCAATAATTAAACTCGATAGCTTTTTGAATAGTTCATATCTCAAAGAAGGGAGAACAAATTAAGCCTCCCAAGTTCCCCCTTTAGGGGGCGGAGGGGGCTGCTTCTTACTCCGAGGGCGCCACCGGCACATTCCTGGAAAAACCCTCTTCCAGGGAAATAAAAGTTTCAGTTCTTTCTATGCCTTTGATTTTCTGCAGGGCATCGTGCAATACGTATCGCAACTGGCCGATATCTTTGCAAACAATCTCGATGAACATACTATAGTTTCCGGTAGTATAATTGAGGCGGATAATTTCCGGGATCTTTTTCAGGTCTTCTGCAACTGCATCATACATAGAACTTTTTTCCAGGAAAATGCCCACAAAAGCGGTGATATCATACCCCAGTTGTTTTAAATCAACGCTCAGCCTTGTTCCCTTGACGATATTGAATTCCTGCAGCTTTTTGATGCGAACATGAATAGTACCACCACTAACAAAAAGTTTCTTACCGAGTTCAGCGTAGGATATTTCTGCATTATTCATCATTGCTTCAATGATCTGGAGGTCAAGTTTGTCAAGATTTAATTTAGCAGCCATTTGGGTAGTTATTTTTGTGGTTTTTTAATATTATTTACAAATATTTGAATTATTTCTATAATTTCAAAATATTTGTTGAAATATTTTTAAGTAACCTGTCTTTTACTATATCTTTGTGTTATCTAACCAGATCGATAAAGATCGATTATACTGTGGGGTGATGAAATTTTTGGCAGACATGCCCCCTTGTCTCGGGGGTGAGGATAACAGGATAAACGTAGCATAGAG
>JAYSYY010000124.1:0-124203 GCA_043727215.1 Chitinophagaceae bacterium
TGGGTAGAATCCACAGTAGTTACGATCACATAATCAGGTTTACTTTTTTGCAGCATCTCTGCAAAACTGCCAAACACAGGAACGTTGCCGCCATACAAATCTTTAGCAAATGCTGCTCTACCCGGGTTGATGTCGTAGAGACCGACGAACTCCACCACATCTTTAAAATTATTCACGAGGTTTTTACCCCAGAACCCTGTGCCACGGTGACCGGTGCCAACCTGCGCCAGCCTGATCTTTGTACCGTTCCCGGTGGCAAGAAGATCAAAAGGATTAAGCATCAGCGCTGCGCCTGCTGCTGCGGTGTATTTGATAAATGTGCTACGTTCCATATCGATTTGATTTTAAAAATATGATAATATTATTCCGTTGTGCCTAACCTAAACCAATCCACATCGCCAAAACCTGCGTCATTTGTTTTAACGGTACTGGTGGCAAACAAGCCGAATTTCGCGCCTACCCATTTCCCAGGTTTGGCGGTAAATGCACCGGTGACTTTTTCAAAAAACTTATCATCTGCGCTGTAGCTGAAATAACAAACTGCACCGGGCGTCACAGACACCCTGAGATAAACTTCATCGCCCGTCCATTTTGTGATCAGTGTTTCCTTCTCTTTCGAGTTTTTATCCGCAGCCATGCAGGTATTGAAACTGAGATAATTTCCATCCGCTTTTTTTACGATGGAGATAAATGCGTAGTCCAATCCAAATATCATCAGCCCGGAACGGTCATTCACATTTGCCAGGTTAAATTGCAGTTTTAATGTCGCGTTGCAGGTTTCCGCCGGGATTTTTTGGGTAAGCATATTGCCCAGTGTCCAGTAGTTGGACAAACTATCTGTTGGCCGGATACAAAACAACCGGAAAAAACCATTAGAGGTTGTGAAACCCCAGCCCGACTGCGGGTTGGCCTGCCATTGCCACTGCAACCCTAATAAAGGACTGCTGAATTCGTCCGAGGTTTCCGGCACCGACACCGGGTATGTTTTAGCCACTGCCGGCTTTTTAAATAAAAGCACCGGCTCGCCTTTACCGTCACCATCCTTATCAGTCCCTATCACCGGCCAGTCGTTTTTCCATATCATTGGCTGCAAGTGCACAACCCGGCCATAAGCATCTTTGTCCTGGAAATGCAGGAACCAATCCTGGCCGGATGCGGTGGTCACCCAGGCTCCCTGGTGTGGACCATTGATAGTTGAATTGCCCTGGTCCATCACCACTTTTCTTTCATAAGGACCGTATACGTTTTTGGATCTAAGCACTAATTGCCAACCCGTGGATACCCCACCTGCCGGTGCAAAAATGTAATAATAACCATTTCGGCTATGAAACTTCGGGCCTTCGATGGTAGCATCAATGCCGTGTCCGTCGTAAACCATTACACCGCTGCCAATAGTGCTGTCGCCCCCTGCATTCATTTCTTTCACCACGATGATGCTCTTAAACCCAGCCCTGCTGCCGGCATAAGCATGTGCCAGGTAAGCTTTACCGTTAGTATCCCAAAGCGGGCATGGGTCAATGAGACCTTTGCCGGCTTCTACCATCACCGGTGTACTCCAGGGGCCGGTTATATTTTTTGCTTTGGTAAGGAAGATGCCCTGGTCGGGGTCAGGGAAATAAATATGAAAATACCCGTTATGATACCGGATGCTGGGGGCCCATACGCCATTGCCATGCTGCACTTTTGAAAAATCCTTTTCGGGTAATTGCCTGGTCAGCGCATGCCCGATGATTTCCCAGTTTACAAGGTCTTTTGAATGCAGGATGGGTAATCCGGGTGCAGCATTAAAACTGGAGGAGATCATATAAAAATCATCGCCCAACCGTATCGCATCCGGGTCGCTGTAATCTGCATGAAGTATGGGGTTTTTGTAGGTGCCATTCCCGTTATCCGCCGTCCACACAGAAGAATTGGTTTGAGAGAAACAATCGTTTAGCAGGAGCGAAAATGATATCAATAACAGGAACTTCATAGATCAATCACTTTTTTTTCCGTGTTACTTTTAAAAGCAGCTTCTATAATGGTAATCACGTTTTTCCCTTCTTCGGCTGTCACCGGGAGAGTGGAATGTTGTCTTATTGCCTGGTAAATACCTTCATAATAATCTGTATAGTTTCCCGTTTTGGAGGGAATATATTCCCGTACAATTTTGCCGTCCATTTCTGTATGCAATAATCCTTTTTCTAATTCGGGTTCTATGCCATACCCTGTATCCGTTGGCAACTTGCCTGCCTGTAACTGGCCTTCCTGCACATCGGTTTTTGGTTTGATGAAGGAACCTTTGCTGCCATGGATCACATAACCTGGTAAAGCTTCGCGAACCTGGTAACTTCCTTTGATCCGCACCCGCATGGCCGGGTAATAAAGTAACAGCTCAAAGTAATCATCTACCTGTGAGATGGGTCGCATAGCAACGATATCTGCGAAAACGGACGTTGGCATACCAAAGAGTTGCAGGGCCTGGTCTATCAGGTGGGAACCGAGATCATACAAAGCGCCTGTTCCCTGCCCGGCGGTTTCCTTATGGGTTTTTGGGCTTAGTTCTTCTTTGAAGCGATCAAAGTGAAACTCTGCTTCCACAATATTGCCCAATAATTTTTGATCCAGCACATCTTTTATTGTGCGGTAATCGCTATCGTACCGCCGGTTCTGGAATACGGATAATTGAAGGCCTTTTTCCTTTGCCAACGCTACCAGTTCTTCCGCTTCCGTTGCGGTAACCGTAAAGGGTTTTTCGCATACTACGTTTTTGCCAGCCAGCAGCGCCTGCCTGGTATAAGAGAAATGGGTGTTATTCGGGGTATTCACGATCACCAGTTCCACCGCTTTATCTTCCAGCATTTCTTCCAGGGTCCTGTACAATTTTGCATCGGGATACTTTTCCTGCGCCAGGTTTTTTGATCTTTCCCAAACAGCATAAAAATTAAAACCAGGATGCGTGCTGATGAAGGGGGCATGGAACACCCAGCCACTCATGCCAAAAGAACAGATCGCGGTATTGATCGGCCTCATAAAAATTATTTTAATGTGTTCAACCAGTTTGCCAAACGCTCCATCCAGTTATCGGTAGTGGTTTTATTATACATCCCGAAGCCATGCCCGCCCCTGGGATATAAATGCATTTCAGCGGGCACTTTATTTTTTATGCAGGCCTGGTAAAATCGTATACTGTTTTCCACCGGTACCGCTGCATCATCGCCGGCATGCACCAAAAATGAGGGTGCTGTATTCCCATTTACCTGCAGTTCATTTGAGAATAATGCGATTTTTTCGGGAACAGCATTTGCGCCTACCAGGTTGTTCCTGGACCCTTTATGGGTGATGGTACTGTCGAAACTGATAACCGGGTAAATCAAAATGGCGAAATCCGGCCTTACCGAAGTTGTGTCTTTGTTGCCCGGGTCGGCTTTCATTTTAAAATGGGTGGCAGCCGTGGAGGCAAGGTGGCCGCCTGCTGAAAATCCCATAATGCCAATTTGGTGGGGAAGAATACCAAGCTCTTTTGCGTTTGCTCTTGCATACCTGATGGCCTGCTGTGCATCCTGAAGTGGGGCAAGGCTTCTGTCGTTGTTCGAGGAATCTGATGGTAAACGATATTTTAGAACAAGCGCAGTAACTCCCCATTTATTCATTTCTTCAGCTACTCTCGTCCCCTCTTTATCGAAAGCAAGAATTGCATATCCACCACCGGGACAAATGATCACCAATTTCCCATTCGGGTTTGCTGGTGTATATATTGTGATTGAAGGAATCCTAACTTTGTCAATCCTGGTTACGTCATCCCTGGTAACCGATGACTCCCGGTTAGCCCCGGGTTTGGAGTTGGGAACTTTCCCCTGGTACAAGGGAATTTCCGAAACCGTTTGGGCTTTTAAAGCTGATGCGGCAATAAGCAATATACCAAGAATAAAAATCTTCATAATCGTACAAATTAAACAGTATCCCTTAAATAAATCTCAGGTAACTGCATTATTTACCGGCTTCAATCCTAACCGGTAAAGCTTGGGGGCTCATTTTAGAGGATCCCAGTCGCCGAGAATATTTTTTATCGTATAACTTTTAATTTCCTCATCAGTTAACTGCCTCACCCAGGTAACCCTCTTTGCAGGGTCTGCCGAAGCCCCGTAATTTTTATACTCAGCATACCTGGCGGTTTTTTCATTCGCTGCATTATTCCAGTTATTCCAACCCCCGGGATGTATGTGTTCACCTATAAAACATCGGATATATACTACAGCTGCATGAGGCTGCCAGGGCCTGCCCAAAGAAACATTATGCAGGGAACTGTCACCGGTTAAAATACACTCATTAAAAACGTAACCATATTTTTTTGCTGAAGGTGTAGATGCAGCTGTTACGTGGGAGTTTTTTTTGCTATGGATATGGCATTTTTCAAACCAGGCGGTAGAAGATCCAAAAATAAAATCTGTCGTTCCTTCTATATAACAATGCCGGAAATATTGCCGGCTGTTATTGTTGTTGGTAAATAAAACATCCTGGAAACCGAGAAAACGACAGTTATCAAAAATTGCTTTATCTCCATCTGATTCCACTGCCACGGCCTGCCCTGCAGAGAAACCGGCATCGTTCTGGAATGTAATATTGCGGGCGGTAAAATTATCTGCTTTCACCAGGAAACTCCAGGAGGTCCTTGTGTTAATCACATTCCCTTCGGGAGAAATCTTTCCGTTATGATCATCATAGGTAAGAAAAGTCTTAAACTTGTCTTCCCCTACCAGGCTGACAAAACCTTTGCCCGAATCGAGTAATAGTTTCTCTTTGTACATTCCATTTTTTACAAAGATGGTAACAGGCTTTTTATTTCCCCGGGGAATTGCATTAAATGCTGCCTGCACAGTCGTAAAGTCGCCTGTGCCGTCCTGCGCTACAATTTTTTGTAAGGGCTGTGCCACCGGTTGCAGGCTTACAAAAATGAGCAGGCTTAAAAATATCTTTGTCATCTTCTGTTATTTAAACGGAATCGGCTTTACAAATCCCATTTCTTTCATCCAGGCTTCCAGCAGGGTTAGACGTCTAATCAATTATGGTACCACCGCGGGTACGCCGTTAATAGTAACATTTTGCAACTGGAAGTTTTGCACATGATCCACTTTTATCGGCGTTTTCACTCCACGAATATTGCTGTTTACAATCTTCAGGTTCTGCACTGGTGATTCTTTATATGCATTAACAAAGATCCCGAATGCTCCTCCCTTTTCTACATTCATATTTTCCACCCATACGTTTCTTATGGTTGGCATAAAATTCCCGGGCTTTTCATAAAACATATTGATATGAACGGCGCCGTCCCCGTAGGTGCCCACTTCAACGTCCTTCATAAATACATTCTGGATAATACCACCACGACTTGAACTCGTTTTTAGCCTCAATATCCTGTCCAGGTTGGGGCTGTTCATTTTACAGTTAATTGCGTAAATATTTTTTGCCCCACCCGAAATTTCGCTGCCGATAACCACACCACCATGCCCATCTTTCATTTCACAATTTTCGATGATATGATTTTCTGCGGGCCTGTTAATTCTCCGGCCATCTTCATCCCTACCTGATTTGATCGCAATACAATCATCACCGGTATCAAAGTAGCAATTTCTGATCAACACATTTTTGCAGGATTCGGGATCAACACCATCATTATTTGAACCATGGGATATGATGGTGAGGTTTTCGATCGTTACATTGTCGCATAACACGGGATTCACGATCCACATGGGTGAACGGATGATTCGCGGACCGGATATAAGTATGTTCTTACAATTATAAGGTTGAATGAAATTTGGCCGCAAAAAATGTCCTTCTCCAAATATCCTTGTTGTCGGATCTGTTTGTTTATGATTCATTTCATGCAATAGGTCCCTTGCAGGCACTTGCCTGGAAGGCCTGCCTTTATTCCATGCCCACCAGTTTTCCATACCGGCGCCACCATCCAGGATACCGTTGCCCGTGATAGCAATATTCTCCTGGCCATATGCATAGATCAACGCAGAATAATTCATCAGTTCCATTCCTTCCCAGCGGGTGAATACAAGTGGCAAATAGTTTGTTGGATCTGTACTGAATAATATGGTTGTACTATCGGCCATGTGAAGGTTCACATTACTTTTTAAATGGATAGCGCCGGTTAAAAAAATACCTAAAGGAACAGTGACCTTGCCTCCACCATTTTTATGGCAATCTTCGATTGCTTTTTTGAACGCTTCCGTATTGAGTGTTTTACCATCGCCGATTGCACCATAATTCGTTACCAGGTATTCCTTACTCCGAAAGGTTGGAGCTTTAATTTTCTTCCTCACCTGCTCCATTTCTTTTAAGGGTTCGGTAGCCGATTGCCAGACTTTCACTGCATTTTTACTGGCTGTGCAGGAATACAGCACAACCACCAGAACAAAGAAGATTGTAGGTATTATTTTTAAGATCTTTAGAAAATCCATGGTTCATTTATTTTATTCATTTATCAATCACCTTCTATGGCATTTTTTGCAGACCCTCCCATCTCACTCTCCAGGTTCCATCTTTAGGGATCCCGGGGTTAAGAGATTTACTTCCATCATAACCTGCACACATCATAGCAGCAGCTGCCAGCAGGCCGCCATTACCAGGCAGGTAGACACTAAGGCGTTGTTCCTGGTAATTATGCCCGTTGTTTAAATAAGTATTTGTTTGCACAGGCATCAGTAACGCATCAATCGCTTTTTCCGGCAAGCCTAAACGAGTTGCTGTCATGGCCACCATGGGAAAGTCCCAGCCCCAGGTCTCCTGCCAGGTCCAGTTGTTCCAAATCCAGTCAAAAGTATTTCGCATTAAAAATGTATCAACTAAAATTGTCTTCGGTAGCATGCCCAATGCACCCAGAACTGAAGGATGATCCGTTCTGTATTCAGGGTTAGTGTAAGAGTCTGTTCCACTTTCGGTAAATAAATATTTTTTCTCCAGTACAGGTAACGGCGAAAGTTTATTTAGCACATCATCCCATTTTTTATTGCGGGGCATGTTTAATCTTTGGCGCCATTGCTGAGAAGTATTCAATGCCCAAAACCAATACACCAGCTCAAAAGTGGGGTTAAATGTTTGTTCTGCCTTGAATCTTTCCTGTGCGGGTATGAGGCCGGGGCCAAGGATATATCGTCGTTTTCCGGAATCATAATAAGCATAGGAAGCCATAAAATCCGCAGTTGCGAAAACGAGGTCATTATATTTCGCCAGCGTTTGCGCGTCTGCGTGTTCCCGGTAGGCCAGCTCAGCAAAATAAATAAAATGTGGTTGTTGCCACACTAGGAACGCCCCCACCGAGGACGGGCTTTCATTGCCCTCATGGTCCGTCATTTTTTGCCAGCGTATGCCATCAAAACCCTGTCGTTGAGCGATCTGCGTTGCTTGGCCTGCTGAGGTTTTATACCAGGACAATGTTTTTTCCAGCAGTTCATTTCTTCCCCATAGGGAAAAATGTACCCCATGCCACCAGTGCATTTCCATGTGCGGCCGGCCATACCAACTGTTGTAAGTTAATCCCGTCTCCTGTGGTGGATTATTGCCTGCACACTGTATTTTAGTCAGGTATTGGGACAAAATGATTCTTCTTTCCAGTTCGTTTGCCCGTTTATCCGTACTCCCGGTAAAATCAATAGCGCCGCCGCTTTGCCAGAATTTTTTCCATAGTTGCTGGTTGTTGGCAGCGGTTGCGGCAAAAGCAGGAACGCTCGTTCCTTTTTTGTAAGCAGTAAACAAGCAACTAAATACAAAAATATCTGCAGAAGCTGGCGTGATTAAAAAATAATGATCCTGCTTTTTAATGATGCTGGCTTCTCCACTCCATCGCAGCGAGGCATAATAAGTGGTTGTATCCAGCCTATGTTGAAATAAAGCGAGTGACTTTGATTGCGAAATTATTGAAGATTGATGTTTGGCATCGGGGGAAAAAGGGTAACCCACATCTGTCCACTGTCCTGTCGGGTAGGGAAAACGCACCCTCACTTTGAGCCTTCCTTCGTTCAACAAGGGTGAAGTTATTTTTGCAGATACAGCATCCTGTTCCTGGTGCCCATAAGTGACTACATCAACGGTAATATTTTCAACGGTAAACTTTGAATGGATTTCCCCGGTCCACATGTTCAGTGTCTGGCGTATATCTTGAATATCTCCCACGCTGGCCAGGCTTCCATCCTTCCTGGTAATTTCAAGCCCAATATTACCCAGTTGAAGGCGGTGGGGATTTTGCCGGAACCATTCAACAGCATTTTTTTTTCTTTCGGGCTCTTTTACCTGTACGGAATAAGTAATGTCCTTTCCATTTAAATGATAGCTCTTCAGCGTTTCTTCAAACTGGTAACCGGCTGTATCAATAAAGCTGTGCCAGCCCCATTCGCTCTGCGTTCCCAGCGGCAAACCCCTTGCATAAGCGGCCGGAAAAGACTGCAGCCCGGTAACGTCTACAGTAAATGCGAAACGTCCATTACCAACAGACAGCGGGGATAAAGAATCGTATTTTTCATTCCTTACGCTGTGTCTTTCCACCAAAAGCTTCCTGTTGATCTTCGTTTGTGCATAAGCGGCAGCGGATACCGATACAATTGCAAACGACAGGTAAGTTATCTTCTTCATTCAATTTTATTTGTTTGCCGGCCATGCAAATGTTTTCACAACAGTGGGCTGAAACCAGTTTAAATCACCAGGGACTGCTGAATTGCAGTTGGAAAAAATATTACCTGGTGTATATTCCTTAGCTTCCTTTTCTGCCAACTGTTTACTCCATGTAGCCCTCCCTTTAGGCGCAGCTCCCTCTCCGGAGGATTTATATTCCGCATACAATACTGTTAACTCGTTTTGAAGGTTTCCCCAGTTGTTCCATGCTTCGGGGGTAATTTGTTTGGGCAACTCACAGCGAATGAATACTGTTCTGGCATGTGCACGCCACGGCCTTCCTAAAAAAAGTTTAGTTACTGCAGAATCGGCTACGACCTTGCAATCGAGAAATACGTAACCGAATTTTTTGCCTGCCGTGGTGCTGGCAGCCGTGATATAAGAATCGCTTTTTGCCCTGATCGTGCAGTTTTGAAAAACTGCCGTAGAAGGGCCAAAAATAAAATCAGTAGTGCCTTCGATGTAGCAATCCCGGAATAATTGCCGGGCATATTCACCGGCGGCAAAGATGGTATCCTGGTTACCAAGGAAACGACAGTTGATAAACGCTGCTTTATCTGCATCCACATATAAAGCGAGCGCCTGCCCGACCGTGCCGGCCGTATTGGCGAAGGTGATATTTTGTGCAGTAAAACGATTCCCAGAAATTTTTGCAGTGAAGGACGTAAATGTGGTGTGTTTTCCCCTACCGGAATAATCATTAAAACTAATGATGGTTTTTTCTACGCTTTCACCTATAAAAGTCACGTCAGTATTGTTGGCCGGCAGTTCAATCTTTTCAGTGTATACACCGTTTTTTATGTAAAGCGTAATGGACGCCAGTGGATACGCCCGCATGGCATCGATGGCCTCCTGTATATATTTATAATCACCAGTGCCGTCTTTGGCAACTGTGAAAATATATTTATACTGCTGGGGGTTGCCGGTTTGTGCTAAACCAATTTGGCCCAGTAGCAGGAGGAAACAAAATATCAGTAGGTTTTTCATCTTATTTTTTAATTGCAGGTTTTACAATTCTGTCTGCAAGATCAGGCAACAAACTTTTCAAATCAGTATATACGATCTGTGCCACCAACCTGGCGCCCAACTCACTAAAATGAGTATTATCTTTTTTTCCATCGGGATAGTTGGGATGCTGGCCCGCTTCCAGGTGAACGAATAATAGTTTGGAAGCTTCGACCCCGAGCTGCTGGTACAACTGTTGACTTTTTTTATCGAGATCTATCAGCGATACATTCTGAGCCTTTGCTACATTTCTTACAATTTGTGCATACAGATCATGCGTCCCAACAATACGACCGGTGGAATCAAACTTTCTTCTTGCAACCGGAGTGAGTAAAACCGGGGTTGCTTTTCTGCTCCTGGTATCCTGCACATATTGCACTAGATAACTTTCAAATTCTTTTTCTGTGGTGGCCGTTTTTTTCGTGGGTACTTCATCGTTATGTCCAAATTGGACCAGAACATAATCACCTCCCCTTGCTTCATCAGTGATAGATTTCCATAAACCTTCCTGCATAAATGATTTGGTACTCCTGCCGTTTTTGGCTTTGTTTACTATTGTCACCGAGGAATCCCAAAATTGTACAAAAGGCATTCCCCACCCGGTTTCAGGGTAGTTCCCAGGTTCTTTAATAGCTATGGTTGAATCACCAGCGAGGAAGATTTTGATCTTTTTACCGGGGGCTATACCAAACGCAAAAAATCCGATTGCGACTATGACTAATAATTTATTGTTCATTTTGATAAACTATTAATATAGACCTCAATATTGCTATAGGTTTTGCTCAGTTTAAAGTGTCCTGCATCAGCAGCATCCCCGGGGTCCAGGCCGTTATTTTTCTCCCATGCATCGGGTATGCCGTCTTTATCTGCATCTGCAGGAGCGGGTAAAGATTTCAGAGCCGGCCACGCATTTGTCGTTAATTCATAGGCCGTACCATGCGGAAAATTGCCCTGTACATCGACATAAGCTCCAGTCCTGTTTTTTACATCGTTGATTATCCTTTGATCCATTGTATCTCTTTGATGGCTGGCACCTGCTGACCTTAAAATTTCCTTGTAAGCATCGGTTGCAGACTGAGCAGGAATGGGCTCTGCAGCGTGGGGCTGCTTAATAGCTGCGGTTTTTTTATCTTCCTCTGTAGTTCCTTTTGGCATATGGATTCCCAGCCGGTTGTCCTTTGTGACATCGTCTGCACCGTCTACATAGTTGCCGGCTACATACCACTTTCCGAAAGGCAAGTTGTCTGTTTTAGATGGATTAACAATTCTGTACTTCACATCCTTTGTTGTGCCCGGTCCGTATTTGTAATAATTGTTTACCATGTTATAGTGGCCGGATTCTCCTCCATAGACATTATTATGTCCCCAGTTATAAATGAGATTGTTTCTGAAATCCGCAAATTCCTGCGTAGCTCCGAGTCTTGTACCATTGAACCTTGGGTTCCTGCTCAGGCAATGTGCAAACAAATTGTGGTGCGCAGTCAGATGGCTACCGCCCCAGATACCACCATATCCATGCTGTTCCCAATCCTTATCACCTGTTTCAAAATGATAGGAGTAATTTAAAGGTTCAGCAATAATATTCCACTGCAGGGTTGTGCTGTCTCCACCATATACACTGCAAACTTCATCTGTACTCCAGCTCATACTGCAATGATCGATGATAATATGTTTTCTCTTGCTTGCGCTAAGGGCATCATCCGCGCCGTTACCATCTACCATGCCGCCTTTCTGGTATTTATCCCCCATGCGAAAGCGCATGTATCGCAAGATGATATTATCACCACCCAAACTTACTGGTTGATCTGCAAGGCAGATACCATCGCCTGGTGCAGTTTGTCCTGCAATGGTGACGTCTCCTTTGATTGTAATTTTTGTCTGCAGGTGAATAGTGCCGGAAACAGCAAAAACAATCACCCGTTTTCCTTTGGCCTCAGCAGCTTGCCTGAAACTTCCGGCCCCATTGTCCTTCAAGTTAGATACGATCAATACGTTACCTCCCCTTCCGCCTGTGCTGTATTTTCCAAAACCCTCGGCACCTGGAAATGCAATACGCTCATTTAAAACCGCCGAGCCTAATTTGTTTTGAGACGAGCAATTCGTCATTAAAAAAAACACGGGCAGTAAAAGTAAGAGGGGTTGATATTTCATATAGAACTAATGAATTTAAATAAGGCTGCCAGTACCAGCGGCCTTATTTACTAAGTAATTATTTAATAGGATCAATACCCAGGGTTCTGGCTCAGCCTGCCCTGGTAAGCAGAAAGTGTTGCCTGGTCGTAAGGGTATAATTCTGACTTTCCCGGTGTGAAAAAAGAAGCAAGGCCTTGCCACAATGGCTTTCCGTCGATAGCATTTGCGGTAAGGTGTTGCGCCCAGTCAATTCTCACCCATCGTGTTGCGGGCACCTGCGTAGTTCCAATGGACGCGGCAACCGGAGGTATTTGTGTAGGCCGCCAGAAGGGCACGGCCCTGCCGGTGCTGTCTGATGCGGTATAATATACGATCTCCTCTCCCGCGTTTTTGTAATAAATATATTGGGGCACATAATTAAACGGTGCGATCCTATCCCGGATTTGCTGAATTTTTGTCCGGGCCTCCGCCAACTTGGTCGTCAATAAGTTCCAACGTAAGAGGTCGTATTTCCTGATGCCTTCGTGGCCAAATTCGAGATGACGTTCATTTACTATGGCACCAAAAAAAGCTGATTTACTTGTTGGGGTCACACCGATCGCTGCACTCCCGTATCCTCTTTTCCGTACTTCTTCAAATGCGGTGATCGCCGGGGCAGTGGGGCCGTTGCTGATCTCATTTACGGCTTCTGCATACATCAGCAACACATCCGAAAAACGGATCAGGCTCCAGTTGTATCCAACATTCAATACTGTGCCTGGTAAAAGCGGTGTCCTCCAGTCCCTGCGGTATTTACCTGTGTTCAGTTCCCCTAACCGCAGCTGGGATTTGATGTTGGTGGAATTTGTAACCTGGTAATGCGTGATCGTTACATCCCTCCGGGTATCGACAGAGTCAAATGCGTAAAAATAATTTGGCAGCATGACTATACCGCCACCGCCCGCACCATAGCGGGAGGCATTACTGAGCCTCGGGCCGTCATAGTTACCCATTCGGCTGTCACTATTACCATTTCCTCCACCCGCGCCTACTTCAAAAATAATCTCGCCTTTTGGATCATAGGTAAATGCTGTAACCTTCCTCCAGATATCAACAAAACTGGGATTTAAGTCATGCTGGTCTCTGCGATCCATGATTTCTTTACATTCATCGCGGGCAATTTGGTAAAAAGCCAGGTAATCAGCTTTACGTTCCATCTGTTGGTTCTTCCTTAAAGCGTACCCGGCGCGAAATAATGCAATCTTTGCCCTGAGTGCCTTTGCGGCGCCTCTGGTAATTCTTTCATTCCTGGGACCGGCATCCGTTCTCCATGGCAGGAGATCTTTGGCAATGGCCAGATCGGCCAAAAGCTTATCATACGTGGAATCCCTGTCTGCAGCCAGCGGAAATAGATCTGTCTGCCGGTATGCCGGGATCATTGGAGCCGGCACATCACCCCAGTTCCGGATCAGCTCAAAATAAAATTGGGCCCTTAGGGTAAGTGCTTCACCATGTAAGCGCTTCACTAAAGCCTGGTCCGCAGCACTGCCACTGGTATATTGTGTCATCTGGGGAATTTGTTCAATGCATAGATTAGCTTTCTCAATGCCACGGTACAATTGACGGAAAGGATTGGCAAGCTCGGCATTGGTAAGCAGCAATTGGTAACGTCCCACACCTCGTCGCCCGTTATCAATGTTACCTGATACAATTCCTTCATCGCTATCATATGGATAATACATGCTGATACGGATACCGTACCCATTGTCGCCCTGCAATTCATCATAAACACCGATAAGCGCGGAAGTGGCATTTGAAACATCAGAAAAAGTCTGTGCCACACTGTACTGTGATACAGGTTCTACCTCCGTATATTTTTTGCATCCGGCCATCGACAACATTCCGCAAAGAACGACCGCAGCAAGGGTTGAGTTAAAAGAAATATTTTTCATAAAACAAGCTTTTATTTTTTTTAGAAAGTAACATTTACTCCAAATATCCACGTCCTTGAACGAGGGTACGCTGCAAAATCAACACCCGGCGTAAGGGGGTCAGACCTTCTTGACGTAACATCGGGATCATAACCGCTGTAATCGGTGAGGGTAGCGAGGTTATTAACTGTTCCGTAAATCCTCAGGTTGCTGATTTTAATTTTTGATACTAGTGTTTTAGGCAGTGTATAACCAAGAGTAAGATTGTTTACCCTTAGGTAACTGCCATCTTCTATCGCCCAGGAATGCAACCACCAGCGTTGCACCCGCACGGGTGACCAAATCGTTGCATTAGCGTTCAGTGCAGCCAAAGCGGTAGGCTCTGTCACAACCTGCCCCTGGTCATTGATATTTGTCCACCTTGTTTTCATAATATCCAGCATGTTAAGGTTGGAAAATGCGCCGTCGGTCCACTCCAGTTTGTTAGCATTATAAATATCGTTGCCAACTACAAAATTTACAAACACACTCAGGTCAAATCCTCGGTATGCGAATTGATTATTCCAGCCACCGGTGAAATCCGGGTTAGCATTTCCTATGACTTGCCGATCAGCATCGGCAGTAATCAAACCATCACCGTTCAGGTCTTTCCATTTAAGCATGCCTGGCTGTGGAGCACCATAAACGCCGTTCACCGGCACCCCTGACTTGATGGTGTAGGTGCTGTTGGTAGCGTTGTAGGTAAAATCTTCGATCTTATAAAAACCATCGGTCACGAATCCGTACATCAGTCCCGCCGGTTGACCTACTTTTACAAGGTAGTCATCTACTCCATCACTTCCCTGCCAGCCGGAATTGCGGGTTAACTGGAGCGGTCCGCCCAGACCTTCTACGCGGTTCCTGTTAAAGGAGATATTAAAATTTGAATTCCATGTAAACCCTTTTGTTGATAAGGGTATGGCATTTATTTGAAATTCCACGCCCCGGTTAGAGGAAGATCCGATATTTTGTATCTGTGTTGTATAACCGGTAGTTGCCGGAATGGATACACCCAGCAAAAGATCTTTTGCGGTGTTCTTGTAAATGTCCATGCTCACATTCAAGCGGTTGTTAAACATCGCCAGGTCTAACCCAAAGTTGCGGGTAAGATTTGTTTCCCATTGAAGATCCGGATTCGCCAGCGCTGTAGGCGCAAAACCGGGAAGAATGGAATGGTTCAAAGCATACTGGCCCGTAACACCATATAGCTGTAAATACAAAAGGTCACCGATCCTATTGTTTCCCACCGCTCCAAAACCAAACCTTGCCTTAGCATCGTTGATCCAAGTGAGGCCTTTCATGAAATTTTCTTTAGAAAATCTCCATGCCACGGAACCTGAAGGAAAAACGAGTGTCCCATTATCGGAATTAAACTTGGAAGACCTGTCTGCCCTGATATTAAAGGTGGCAAGATATTTATCATCATAGCCATAATTCAACCGCCCAAAAAGTGAAAACAGGCGGTCAGGAGGAGCTACGAAAGAAGTCGGTAAAGGCTGGGAAGAACCACTCGGTGCAGAACCCAGACCCATATTTGCGAGGGCTTTTTCCGGGCTGATATCGGCCGGGAAATAGCGTGTTTCTACAGCGTTGTTGCTAAACCTCCTGTCTACGATCTCCTGGCCTGCCAGTATACTGAAATCATGGTATTTTTTATACTTGCTGATACTGTATTGTAAAGTATTTGAATTAGTAATACTATTATAATCTACGGTACCAACGGAGGCTACCGGCAGCGACGCGGCATTCCTGGCAGTACCGGTTATTTTGCTAAAGAAAAGGTCTGTTTGCGTTTTGGTATTTTCATAGCCCAGAGTAGTGCGAAACACAAGATTTTTCAAGATATTATAACTGATATAACCGCTAAGGTAGGTTCCGCTATAGCTCTGTTTGCGGTACTCTGCCCCGGTAAGGATAATGGGATTGGTTGCCCCGCTGGAGGCAAGGAAGTAGGCTTCATCAAAATCATCGATGCCTCCATTCGGTGAAGGAATTTCAAACGGGCGATAGTTGATCGTGTGACGAAGGCGGTTTGTAGATCTGGTACCGCTGTTAGTTGTGCCGGCACCGTCGATCGACTGGTCAATGTATCGTGCTGTCATGCCAACCTTTAATTTATCAGTGGCTTTATGATCCAGTTTAAAGTTCACCACATTCCTGTCAAATCCTGAATACAGGAGAATACCATCTTCCCTGTTGGCCGTGAAGCTGAGGTTGAAACTGGTCGCCGCATTGCCTCCATTCATCGCCACGTTATGACTTTGGAATTTTGCAGTCCTGCCAAAAACCTCATCCTGCCAGTTGATAGGGGTTACGTTTTTATAATTATTCAAAGTATCCCAGGTGGTACCATAAGTCTGTGCAAAACTTGAGCTGTCTGCAATACTGCCACGGCTCCTTTCATACTGCCAGCGCACAAAATCATAAGGGCTGAGCACATCCATTGTGGTAGCAAGTTTCCTTACACCATAACTGCCGTTATAGGTAACCTGTGTTTTGCCGGCACGACCTGCTTTTGTGGTAATGATCACTACCCCATTTGCTCCGCGCGCACCATATATAGCTGTTGTAGATGCATCTTTCAATACATCAATAGATGCCACATCCTGGGGCGGAATGATTGACAAAGCGTTTTCAACCTGCACCCCATCAACGATGTAAAGCGGGTTGTTGTCCTGCGTTATGGATCCACCTCCTCTGACCCTTATCACAATATCTGCACCCGGCGCGCCCTCAGATGCAATCGCCTGCACACCTGCCAGCCGGCCCTGCAAAGCTTCCGCAGTGGAAGAAAGCGGAATATCCTTCAGATCTTTTGCACCTATAGACGAGACCGAGCCCGTAAGATCTTTTCTTCTCACCGTCTGGTACCCTACCACCACCACTTCTTCGGTGCTGGCAATCTCCCGCTGCAGTACTACAGATAAATTATCCTGTCCTGCAGCGTTAACGATCGCTGGTTTAAAGCCAACATAAGTTACTACCAATTCATTCCTGCTGCCGGTCATAACCAGGCTGAAATTACCGTCTTTATCTGTTTGCGTTCCTTTTTTTGAGCCACTCTGCAAAACGGATACGCCAGGCAAGGAAGCACCGTCTTCATCCATTACCTTGCCTTTTACTTCCCTGGTTTGGGCAAAGGAAATAACCGACAAAAAGATCAGGTAGGTAAACAATAATATTCGTTTACTCATGATTGAAGTTTTTTTAAATTATAATAAAATAAGGTGTAGATGATATGGCAATTATGGGGATGGCAAGTCATCTTTTTAAAGCAAATTTTAACCAATGCTACTCATTTAAAATTGAAGACTGCGTGGGTTCAGGATCTTTTTTTACGCAATCGTTCCCGATAACGATGCCATGTAAGTATTCAGCAATATGTATCTGTCGTAATAGCTAACAAATCCTTAACTTTAAGGCCTGCAATTATGTAAATTCCATTGCATCACGAACTAAAAATGGCTTATGAAATTTGAGGCAGTAACTATTAAGGATATTGCTAAAGCACTCGGTATTTCTACTTCTACAGTATCACGCGCACTCAGGGACAGCTACGAGATAAGCCCGGAAACCAAACAGTTGGTATTAGATTGTGCAGAAAAACTGAATTACCATCCCAATCCTATTGCCCAAAGTCTGAAAGAGAGACGAAGCAGGTCTATCGGGGTGGTTGTATGTGAGATTGCCAATAGTTTTTTTTCACAGATCATCAACGGCATCGAGTCTATTGCGTATGAAAAAGGGTATAATGTGATCATATCCCAAACGCATGAATCGTACGAGCGGGAAATTACGGACCTGCAGTATCTTTCTTCCAGATCTGTCGACGGTTTACTTATCTCGATTTCCACGGAAACCAATGACGTCAGTCACCTGCAGTCTCTGCATCTTAAAGGTTTGCCCATTGTAATGTTTGATCGTGTGTCCCACGAAATTAAGACGCACAATGTAGTCGTAGATAATTTTAAAGGAGCTTACGAAGCTACAGAGCACCTGTTGCTGCAAGGATATAAAAGAATTGCCGCTATAGCCAATTCAGAATTTTTATCCATTACTACCGAAAGGCTGGCTGGATACAAGGAGGCCCTGGCACAGCACGGGATCAAATACAACCCTGCATTGGTAAAACATTGCTTTTATGGGGGTATGGTATTTTCAGAAATTGAAGAGGCAGTTAATAAACTCTTTACGCTTAAACAAAAACCTGATGCCATAGTCACGACAAGTGATAAACTCACAACTGGTTGCCTGAAGACCCTGATGCGGCGTGGTATAAATGTACCTGCGGACATAGCATTGGTCGGTTTCTCTAATTCCGACATCGCGGAGTTGCTTAATCCTGCGCTTACGGTTATCCGCCAGCCCGCGATGGAAATGGGAAGGGCCGCTACCGAGTTGTTGCTCCAGTTGATTGAAAGCAAACGGCCCGTCACACAATTTGAAAACCGGGTGTTGACACCGGAATTGATCCTGGGTAAGTCATCTGTGATGCAGCAGGAAACCATTCTAAAGTAGATGTTCCCGCTTTCCTACCCGTTTAACCCGGTTGGCTACTGATTATAATGCCAGTATTATTACAACTACCTCTGTTGCAAAGCCATTCATGAAATCTTTATTGAAATTTAACCCGATTTATTTTTCTTTTACCATCGTCCTGCTTGCGGTAGAAATACTTATCGCGGTATATGTGCAGGACCACTTTATTCGTCCTTACGCCGGCGATGTGCTGGTGGTGATTTTAATCTATTGTTTTTTAAAAGCATTCCTGGATATGCCGTGGTTGCGCACGGCCCTCGCCGCCTTACTATTTTCCTATACAATTGAAGCGCTGCAATATTTCAATATTGTAACGAGGCTTGGCCTGGAGGATTCAAAATATGCCGCGATCATCATCGGGACATCTTTTGCCTGGGAGGACATAATTTCGTATACCGCCGGGATGGTGCTCGTTATTTTTTTTGAATCTGTTACCGGGGATAGGGAAAGAACGCAGGCAGGCTCGAAAAGGCAATAACCTCCGTCAAGGATATTTTTTTATACATTTCCGGGGCGGGCTTCAGCAACCAACTCCCCAACTTTTCCACTTTTCCACTAAATTGCCCTTTTAATCAAGATTATGAAGCGTATTATATTATCAATGAGCCTGCAGGTGGTTTTACTGCTCAGTGGTTGTTCTGCTACGAAAGTAGCCTCCAAAGATAACGGGAAAATCTCTATCAACTTTGTGCAGGTGAATGACGTGTACGAGATAGCCGCGATTGAGGGAGGTAAAACAGGTGGGATAGCCCGTGTGGCGACCATTAAAAAAGAGCTGCTTGCAAAAAACCCCAACACGTACCTCGTAATGGCGGGGGATTTTCTCAGCCCGTCTGTGTATAACAGCCTCACGTTTGAGGGTAAACGAATCCGCGGCAGGCAAATGGTGGAATCGATGAACGCAGCGGGCATGGATTATGTCGGGTTCGGCAACCACGAGTTTGATATCAGTGAAGCGGAATTACAGAGCCGGATAAATGAATCCAAATTTGAATGGATATCTACTAATAGTTTTCATAAAACGGCCAACGGAATCTCACCATTTGTGAAAACCACTGCCAATGGATCGCAACCCTTGCCTATCTATATTATTAGGACATTTAAAGACGCAGACGGAACCACGGTTAATATTGGATTCATTGGCATCAATATTCCCTTCAACAAAGCAACGTATGTAACTTATACCGACCCAATGGCTACGGCGGACAGTATTTATAATAAAATAAAAGATTACTGTGATGCCGTGGTGGCGATTACCCACCAGCTGGAAGCGGATGATATTTTGCTGGCAAAAAAAATACCCGGCCTTGCGTTGATCATGGGGGGGCATGAGCATGACTCCCGGTATGATAAAGTGGGAAACGTCGTTATTACCAAGGCGCATGCTAATGCCCGTTCTGCCTATATTTTTAATTTGGACATCAATAAAAAAACAGGAAAAAAGGATGTAAAAGCAACATTAAAAACTATCGATCGCTCTGTGGCTTTTGATCCCTTCACAGATTCAGTTGTGAAAAAATGGAATGATATCGCAGAAAAAAATTACAGTAGCCTGGGGTTTGATGCAAGAAAAATAGTGTTGCAAAAAGGCGAACCACTCGAAGGCCGGGAGGAGCTGATACGTAGATCGCCTACCAATTTTTCCAGGATCATTGTAAATGCAATGGAGGAGGCCTGTCCTGAAGCGCAGGTGGCCATCGTTAATTCCGGCTCTATCCGGCTAGATGACGTACTGCAGCCGCCCGTGTCCCAGTACGATATTTTGCGCAGTTTGCCATTTGGGGGAAGTATCATGGAAGTGGACATGAAAGGAAGTTTATTGATGGAACTGCTCGAGACCGGGCGGAAAAACGCGGGCATCGGAGGTTTCTTGCATTACTCGGCGGACCTTTTTTATGATGCTGTGAATCAGCAATGGTTATATAAAAAATCGCCTTTTGCGAATGAGAATAACTTCCGTGTTGCCCTCACTGATTTCCTGCTCACCGGTGGCGAAACCAAAATGGCATTTCTTACAAAAAGTAACCCTGGTATTAGTAAAGTACATCCCGTGATTACAGCTACCTCCGACCCACGTTCGGATATCCGGCTGGCTATCATCCGGTACCTGGAGAAACTTAACCCCTAAATAGGCATACAGCAATTGCACGAATTGATTTGGAAAAAAATCATATGAGTTTTAAGCAAAAAGTTTACGGGGTCTGCTGCCTGCTGCTGGATGAAAAAATCAGGCAGGTACAACAGGTGCTTACAGACCTGCACCAAAGTGCCGCAAATGAAACCAAAAGCACTGCGGGCGATAAACATGAGACTGCCCTCGCCATGTTGCAGCTGGAACAGGAAAAAACAAGGAGGCAATTAGGGGAACTGCAACAGCAACGGGCTATTTTATACAAGATTGACCCCACCATTGTCAACCGCGTTATTTCAAACGGAGCCCTGGTGAAAACTGATGCAGGCTATTTTTTTATAAGTGTTGCATTAGGTAAAATTGACCTAGGAATTACCAGGCTTTTTGCGTTATCCCTCTCATCCCCCCTCGGACAGGCGCTTGCTAGCCGTTGCTCCACAGATATAATTGAGTTGAATGGTAAACATTATACCATTTTAGATGTTGAGTGAAGACTTATCGCCTGGCTAGTCCGAGTTAGAAAGGGATAACGGGCAACGAACATTTATTTATTAGCTTTGAAAAAAAACTTACGCATGGCAACAACCAAGTTAACGGTCAATAACAATGGATCCCTGAAAGTAGACGGTGATTTTGAAATCGTGGATAAGGAAGGAAATCCTTATGACCTGGGAGGAAGGGTGATCGTTTCACTCTGCAGGTGTGGGATGTCTCAGAACAAACCGTTTTGCGATGGCTCACACAAGGGGCATTTTGAACATGAAGCAAAGGCTTTTGCTTTGCCGCCGAAAAAGGTGGATTGATTAAGATAAATTCTCAACTGAAAGCCCTTTACCCCCCTAAAGGGCTTTGGTATTTTAAAGATGTTTGATATGAAGATGAGATATTAACAATTTCGAGCGATGGCATGTTTCTTGAAGGCTTGAACGAAAATTTAAGGTCCAAAAAATCCTATCCCCTCTAAGAACTTTTCTAAACAGGTTTTGTTGTTATTATTGGTTAGTGGCCCCCATTTAAAAGCACTGGTTAAAGCCAACTTCAAAGGAAGACAACAATATTTTTAAACTAAATATTGGGTTATTGATTTATATCTACATCTTTTATTAATCATCGCAGAAACGACATTTATTGTTTGAAAATGTGTTGTATAATAAACCAATGAAAAACCAGATACAGGAACCGGCTTTGCCGGTTTCGGTATCATCCTTTGAATTTTAGAACCGCTTTTAAATCCATCTTAGAAATGAATTACCAACCTGAACTGACAGTGTCGCCACGACAGGTGCCGCGGAACGCTACTATAACCGTGCGCTCCGAAGCTCCGAATTTTCCTCAACCCTATTACACTATTACTGATGAAGACGGTCGGGTCATCCGAAAAGGCTCGGTAAGCGACCGAATCTCGGAATTTAAGCTAAGTATGGTTGGACTGGCCACAGGGGCCTATCACTTTACGATGGGCCAGGTCCGCCAGAGGTTTACAATTATTCTTTAAGTAGGAAAAACGGGCAAACTCACCTTTGCCCATTTTTAATTTTTTTACTAAAGTATCTCTACTTTTTCCATCACATCCCCACCCCTTATTTCATCCACGAGGTCTAACCCTTCTGTAATCCTACCGAAGCAGGTGTGCACGCCATCCAGGTGCTGAGTGCCCTGGCGGTTATGGCATATGAAGAATTGGGATCCGCCCGTGTTAGGCCCGCGATGCGCCATGCTCATCACTCCCCTATCGTGGTATTGTTTATCTCCCTTGGTCTCGCATTGAATGGTGTAACCAGGCCCGCCGGCACCTGTACCTTCAGGGCAGCCACCCTGTATCATAAAATTGGGGATCACCCTGTGAAACGTTAGCCCGTCGTAAAATCCTTCGGAGGCCAGCTTTTTAAAATTCGCTGCGGCAATCGGCGCAGCATCGTCGTACAATTCAAAACTAAGTACACCTTTTTTGGTGTGTATTTTACCTTTCGTAAGTCCTGTGTTTTCCATTTATTATTTGTTTATATTTTTCTTTTAATAGTGCTGATTTGATTAATTAAAATCCTTTAATAATTTTATTTCGTTCCTGTACAGCAGGATCTTCCCATCATTTTCCAGCTGCTTCAGCAGGCGGGATACTACTACCCTCGAGGTAGCCAGTTCATCTGCAATCAAATAATGCGATGCCTTAATTACATTTGAATTAGACAAACGCTTTTTTTCTTTCAGGTATGCGATCAGGCGCTCATCCAATTTATGAAAAGCGATACTTTCAATTGACTTGAGCAGTTCAAGAAAACGTTCATTAAAACTGCGCATGATGTAATTTTTCCAGCTTGGGTATTTACAAAGCCATTCGTCTAATTTATCATGCGGAATGGCTATCAGTTCCACGTCATCGTCTGCAATAGCTTTTATTTCACTTTTTTTTGCCTCCACGCAACAACTATAAGCCATAGAACAGCTTTCGTTGCTGGATAAATAATACAAAAGGAGTTCTTTACCACTCTCGTCCTTGCTATATATTTTTACAGTGCCTTTGATAATGATCGGCATCATACGGATATATTTACCATAATCCATGATGATATCACCCTCCTTGAAGTATTTCAATTCTCCATACTCCTGCATTTCTTTTATCAATGCTGGTTCAAATGTTGAATCAAAGCTTGTCGCTGTATTCATATGGGCTTAAAAATGATAGTTTAAGACGAAATTATATAACATCATATCTACTTTATTGAACTGGTACCGGCTGTCACCATAAGTCTCTCCATTATTGAATTTCGACACGACCAATAGTTGTGCTTCCAGTCCTTTAAGGGTTCCCGCAAATGCATAACGCAAATCGGCATTCAGCTGGGTGTACGAAGGTAAGCCATACTTATTTAACCGGGAATTTTTAACGTCCGGCAGTTCATAATAACCGGCCGACAGGGATGTTTTTATCCTGGCAGATAGAATATTGTAATTCACTTTTGCCATCAGCGCGTGCAGGTCCCCAAAGCCTTCATTCCTTTCTCTTGGCAAAAAGGTAAAGAACGGTTGTCTCCCCCATTCCCGCGGCAGCAGGTAACGCCCATGTTATGTAATGCGGGTGTAATTTATACTTGTTTCCCATATTTTATTTTTCCAACCGGCGCGGGCCCCGAAACTGAGGGATTTTCCGCCTTTTTCAAAGAAGGTTTTTGTGGCATCCGGGTGCCCCCCATGATGGACAGCATCCTGTTTTATCAACTGCCCGGCTGCAAATACAGTGTTGTTGTTTTTCAACGGAAGAGATAGGTCGGCCTGGAGCATTGCTGTATTAAACACATTTTCGACGAAAACATTCCAGGCCTGCAATGTGATATGCTTACCGGGTGTTGTAGTGATGCCGGTTAAGGCAATGCCGTTGCTGTTAATGTTATTGCTGTACTGCGATTTTGATCCATCCAGATTTACGCCTGCCGGGTACACCCCGATTGATTTACCTATATCATACCATTTCGTAGTAACCCTCGGGGAAACAGCATAAAGCCATCCACCTTCAATTTTCAGTTTGTTACTTTTCTTAAATACTAACCAGGCACCTTCCACACCGGTAGGCCTCATCCTGCCATCCTGCAGATTAATAAAGGGGGTATTGAGGAGCTGGCGGCCAAAAGTAACGGACCCGTTTTTGTGTTCGTACTTTACATAAAATTCTTCCAGCCGGTCCAGGTCTTTTTTATTAGCCGGGTCATTTATATCAAACAAAGCTATCTCGTACCGGTTAGGTTGACGCGTAACCGTATCCAAGTTTGAGAAATTGGAAGAACCGATATTAAACGTGTAAAAACCACTCACCGCAAAACGAAAGCCGTGAAATCGGGCTGTTTCAAACCGGATGCCGCCGCCCGCTGCATTCGCGTAATAGTCAGTAAGGCCTTTTGTATTGTCTGTGGCCATAAAAAAATACCGGAAATGACCATTGACCTGCCCTCTCTTAAATGCGGATAACAGCGACGTGGTGTCTCCTGTTTCCGTTTGTTTTCCTTTATACATTGCCGGTTGTTCAGAAACTTCCTGGTGTTGTGCATATACAAAAGTGCCCATGAGTAACATCATGGACGCTACCAATATTTTTTTCATTTTACTATAAAAATTTAGGCTAATTAAAAACCAGACTTGATGTATCCCCAGCCCTCTTCCTGCCTTGTGACAATTTGAATAATACCGGATTGGACATAACCTGCTTCCGGAATAATTTTTTCCTTTGAAATGTTTTTGTCCTTCAGTGTATTTTCGCAGGCAAGGAACAACACATCTTTTGATCTCAATTCCCGGATCTTGTTGTGCACGGTGGTTTTTTCATTTATCAGGAGGTTGATGCCTGGCCCATGACATACCACTTCTATTTTTGTACGTGGGGCCGCAGCCAGCACATTATTTAACTGTTTCATTAAACCGGTGTGCACCGCAGTATCATCACTCATGAGTTGAAAAATAATTTTATGCACTTTCGCAGATGTGGAATTGGTTTGGGCAATACCCCTGGTGGCAAAAAAGAACGGCACCAGGAAGAACAATATTTTTTTCATGTTATTGTTTTTCGTTTAATGAAATTGATAATCTACCCCGGTTACCTGTGTAAGCAATGTTTGTGGTGCGTCTAAGATATCGGCATTTACAGGCGGGGTTGGCGTGACAGGAGAATTGGCTGCCAGGTAATCTTTCATAACAGAATGCAGGGTATGGTGCGTATTTTTTGCATTGCCTACATTCCGCATCCTGCAAAGCATATCAGAAGGATCGCCGTCCCTTTCGCATGCACAAATATTATACATTTTATTTAGATCCAATAGCGATTCTCCTACCCAGGTGTTTTGAACCCGTTGGCCTTTTTCGGCAAATGCATTAAAGGTTACTTTCATTCCTTTGAACTTGATCACCCAGCCGCCAAAACGTTCGGATGCATCTTTGGCAAATACATTGTGCAGTTCTTTTTCAACCCAGTCCAGGAGCTGCTTTCCGGTTACGGTGCCGGTTCTCACGGTACTGTCTACCGGGAACATATCATAGATATAGCCGTCGGTGATGGGAATATTGCCGGTATGGTCCGGGGTGGTCCGGGGCGGACAGAACCGAAAGCCATTCGACAGGACAACATCTATTTCCGGCAGCTTCCAGTTCAGGGCATCAAGGATCATGGTGTCTATGGGATTTTCTACCACAAAATACCTGTAGAGCGGAATGGTGCTGTAACCAGCTACGGTATAAATATCTTTTTCAAAAGGCCTTTCATTGTCTTTGATCAGTGCAGCTATTTTTTTTGAAGGGGGGAATTTACCAGCCGTGATTTCCACCAGTTCATAGTCATCTTTTATCACCTTACCATTTTGAATGGTCAGGTTGAGTTTACCCACAAAGGAGCCGAAAGCACCAGGTTCTACCACTTTGCTGTATTTACACTGGATTGGTTTCCTCACTCTTTCATGTGTATCTCCTCCAAGGATATAATCCACTCCTTTACATTCTTCAGCGTTTGCCAGGTGAATTTGTTGGGATAACCCCAAATGGGCTACTATTAAAACATAGGCGCATTGCTCCTGGTTGCGGAGTACATCTACATAATGTGCCAGGTTTTCTTCAGGTTTTCTGTAAATAATGCCTTTGCTGTAATTAGGGGATTGCCTTAAAGGAACCAGGGGATCGGTATACCCGATAAATCCTATTTTAACGCCTTTAACACTCCAGGTATGGTAGGGCGGAAAAATCAAATCACCCTTTTTCCCTTCTCCAAGGTCGTGATACATATTGGCACAAACCTTTGGTGCATTTAAGGAGCCCAGTAAAGTTTGCATGGCTTTTTTGTAATAAATAACTTCCCAGTTCCCGGGAAGATAAAGATCGTACCCCAGCGCATTTAAGATAGGTACCATGGCTTTCCCGGTCGTCTTCACCGATAATTCGCTCCCCTGGAACATATCCCCTGTATCGATCAAAAATGTATGGGGATTTTTCTTTCGTTCTTTTTCCAGGTAAGTCGCAAGGTGGGCATAGCCCCCGGTTTTGCGAAAAACAGCTTTTTCATTTTCCCAGAACAATTCATCGTGGGCATGCACCTGGCAATGCACATCTGTCGTTTGTAAGATGGACAGGATAAAAGGCTTATCATCGGCAGCAGTTATATCCTTCACAAAATTTTCTGTTGATGCCGCAAATGAAGCAACTGGCCCCGAAGCCAGTAATCCTGCACCTCCAAGGGTACCCATCTTTTTTATAAAATCCCGCCTGTTATTATTCATATTGCTGGGTTTAATTTTTAGCTACTGAGGTCGACTTTTGCTTTGCCTCTTGTTCCCTTTTCTTTTGGTCCTCCAGGATCGGTTGGAACGGACCCAGTTTATGTTGTTGTTCAGGAAAAGCGTCTGCATAAGGCCCAAAGGGATGATCCACAGGTTTTTTTGATTTATCCGGCCAGTCCTTTGGTGTATTAACGTGCGGCCTTGCCTGTGTAGTGACAAATGCGGCTACATCCCATGCCTCTTCATCGGTTAATTGTGGATTTTCATGGGTGACCCCAAGTGGCATATTATACTTCACATACCTGGCAAAGTTGCTGATACGGTATAAGCCTGCACCATCATTAAAACTATTTTTACCCCACAATGCGGGATAAGTAGATTCCGTCTGATCGGGAGTTAACACACCCTCGCCATTTTGCTGGTGGCAGCTCTGGCATTTTGCAACGTAAACCACCTGGCCTTTTAATGGGTCAGCTGCACGGTCGAGCCATGCCAGGTCCTTTAAGCCGGAGCCTTTTGCTATCGAACCTTTCGGTACGTTGGAGCCTACAAAATTAATGTAAGATACTATAGCCTGCATCTCCTTGCTTTTGGTGTCCAGTGGCTTACCATTAAGGCTGCGTTCAAAACAATCATTCACTCTTTTATATATATTTTCTACAGATCCGCTCCTGGCTCTGAATTTCGGATAGAGTGAGGCCACCGAACCATAATTATTTCCAAACACAGCAGTGCCAGCCTGCAGGTGACAGTTCTGGCAGTTCATGCCATTACTTATATTCATCACAGATCCCCGGGGACCAAGATATTTTGCTGTATGCGCCACTAATTCTTTGCCGTATTCTATTTGTTCTTTTTGTTTGGCATCTGTAATGCCGGATAAATCCGGTGCCATCCAATACACGGAGGCGGTTGTTTTGGGAGCACTTTCAACAGTGGTACCGGTCTTTTCTTCAGGTTTACCGGGTTGGGATTTGTAGAATACAATGAATGGAATAGCAACGATGCTTATTACCAATACTATCACAACTACCAGCAGCTTATTAATGGCAGACATTAACCCCTGGTTAATATTGTTGTTAATTTCTTCCTGGTTGTTTTCCATCACAAAAATTATTTAGTGGGGTAATTTATCCTTGAGCAGGCCATACAAAAACGTTCCAACCAAAGCAAATAAGAATACGATCGCCATAGATAAAAAGCCATAACCAATATTTACCACCATTGGCCCCGGGCATGCCCCGCTAAGCGCCCATCCAAGGCCAAAAATTGAACCGCCTAAAAGATAACGGGTAACCGATTTGTCTTTAGGATAAAAGCTGATCGGGTTGCCGTGGAAATCTCTTATCCGGAATTTTTTGATCAACGCCACGCCAATAACACCAAGAACAACGGCGGTGCCAATAATACCATACATGTGGAAGGCCTGGAAACGGAACATCTCCTGGATCCTGAACCATGAGATCGCTTCAGACTTTGCCATCACAATTCCAAAGACAATACCGAGTAAAAGAAATTTTATAAACTTCATGAGATTAAAATATTAAAGGGAAAATTAAGAATGTCATTACCAGGCCGCCTATGAAAAAACCGACCACAGCAATAAGGGAAGGCAACTGCAGGTCAGACAACCCGCTGATCGCATGACCGGAGGTACATCCACCGGCATAACGGGCTCCGAAACCCACCATGAGGCCACCCAATGTAAGGACCAGGAAACCTTTTAATGTGAAAATGGCTTTTAAACTAAACAATTCTTCGGGCTGCAGGGAAGTGGGTGCCGATATACCCAGTTGAGCAAGGTCGCTGATAGTAGCAGGAGAAATTTGAACGGCTGTATCTGTAGATAGAAATTGCCTGGCAATAAAACCGCCAACAATAGCCCCTACCAGGAAAACCAAATTCCATATTTGAGTCTTCCATTTGAAATCAAAGAATTTTGCTTTTTTTCCTAATCCTGCTGCCGCGCAGATGGTTCTTAAATTCGAAGAAAAACCAAACGACTGCCCGAAATATAAAAGAAAAAACATGATGGCGGCGATCATTGTACCGGAAAACCACCATGACCATGTTTGTGTTATGAGCTCTCTCATTCTTGATAAATTAATTGTTTAAATGAAACGAAATAATAGGTTTGAATAGATGATTGATGAGTTTTTCTGTAGCACTGTGGTGAAACATTCCCCCTTTGCCATGTGTGCCGATGCAGATGATATCCATATCATGCATCTGGTTAAAATGAGCCACTCCATTCTCGACATCCTTATCGTTCATTATATGGCATTCGTAATTGGATATTTCGTTTAATTCCGCAAATTTTTTCATGTTTGATTCTACCACTGCTTTCTCTTCCTGAATATTCCCGGAAATAATTTGTAAAAAATGAAGTCTTGTATTAAACGCTTGTGTTAGCTTATCAACCAGGAACATATTTTCCCGCGCGGGGTGAGTGAAATTATGAACGAACAAAACATTTTTGATTTCCAGGTCAGAACGGTCGCACATCAAAGACAACACCGGGACCTTAGATCGGCGTGCAATCAGCTGGGTTTCGGAGCCGGATAGCTTTTCCTTTAACCCCCAGGCCCCTTTGGTTCCCATCACAATCAAATCAAAATGTTTTTCCTCGGAGAAATCCAGGATGGCATCCGTAATTTTCCCTAATACCAGGTGATACCGAATCTCGTTTCCATACAAACCGTTGAGTTCTGCCAGCTTTCTTTCCGCAATTTCCTTTTGCTTTACCACATAGTTTACGTCTAGCTCACCGCAGGTTTCTATTTGCCCCGAAGCGTTCATACTTACTGTATCCGGTACCTCCAGCACGTGCAGAAAGTATATATCAAGTTTTGACATTTTTTCCAGTTTCTTTACCATCAGGTATGCATACTCGGCCTGCACGGAGAAATCTGTGGGGATCAATATTTTTAAACTTTCCATGTTAGGAGAATAATTTTAAGGTGAGTCTTATTACACAAACTGGTTTACTTCCTGCCATGTACCGCCATTTACCACACCGCTAATTCCGTTTTGTTCCAGGATCGATTTGGCCTGCCCGCTCCTGTTGCCACTGCGGCAAAAAACGATGATATTTTTTTTGTTTTTAAATTTTGGCAATTCTGCTATGACTTTATCAAGTGGAATATTTACAGAACCATTTACATGGCCCTCTGCAAATTCCGCGGGGGTTCTCACGTCCACGAGGTAGGCACCCTCCCTGATCAATGACTTTATATCAGCCTTTGGTGTTTCGCTAAATAATTTTTGAAAAATGTTCATTGTTGATATTTTATAATGTGAATGTTTATAACTTATGCCTACATCATGTCTTGCCCCATCTGGTTGCGCCACTATCAGCAGGTCTAACCCGGCGTTAGGGTGCAATTGTATCGTCCTTTTCCAAAGCTTGCTCCTTATTATCCTTTTTAAACAAGCCCAGCAACAGGGAACCCATTACTGCGCCATAAATTGTACTGTTTAATGGTTTGGAAGTAATGGCGCAGGTACCTGATACGCACCCTATTTGCTGCCAGTAAAAATACCCGGCAATAGCACCAACAAGCGCGCCCAGCAGGTACAATATATTATTGTTAAACCACTTCTTCATAGCTGATATCTTTTGAATTTTTATCCGTTTTTTGAGGAGGGGTGGCACATCCCCCGCCACCACAGCAGCCCATATTAAAAACCGCCATCGAGGTAAATAACAACCCGGCCGCACCAAACAGTGTGTCTTTCGAAATAAAAGCCTGTACTATGATGGCTAAGCCTATCATCAACCGAAGGACCCTGAAGAATGTCCAGTTTTTAAAAATCGCGTCTTTCATTATTGGAGTGGTTTATTTTTCTTTCAAATTGCCTACTGCACAGCTTACATAAGATTTTGCCCTGCGAAAAAGATTATTTCTGCCCCTTTCAGGATAACCCAGTGCAGCGAGTTTACTGAGCATTTCTTCTCTATCTAAAGCTACGCCGGTAATGCATACCTTATTTAGTTCCTTAAAGACCTGCACAGAAGTAACACCCTTTAATTTAAACAGGCTGTTTTTTATGGTATTGATGCAGCCCTCGCATTTAATATTGTCGACTATTACCTGGTGTGTTGTCAAGGTTATTATTTTTTTATAGAGCAAATTTACCGGTAGTTCCATGGATTTTTTGTAACAAAGGTTACATTATGACAGCCGTCTGTTTAATTAACATCTTCACTTCAAATAGCTTATGCCGCTCATTTTTTTTGATAGTGTGTAAATACAAATGCCCGGCCTATTAAAAATGGGCCGGGCACCGTTTTGTTGTGGTTCAATCAATTCCGTGGCGATTCCAGTTGGGCCTGGGCCGCTGCCAACCTGGCTATTGGAACCCTGAATGGAGAACAGCTGACATAGTTCATACCGATCCTATGGCAGAATTTTACACTCTCTGCATCGCCACCATGTTCACCACAGATACCAACTTTTAAATCCGCTTTTGTTTTCCGGCCTCTCTCCGTACCAAATTTTATCAGTTCACCCACACCTTCCTGGTCTATTGTCTGGAAAGGATCATCATCCAGTAATTTCTCATCAAGGTATTTTAGAAGAAAACCACCAACATCATCCCTGCTGAAGCCAAAACTCATCTGTGTGAGGTCATTGGTGCCAAAGCTGAAAAAATCTGCTACGGTAGCCATCTGTTCTGCTTTTAATGCGGCCCTCGGGATTTCAATCATAGTACCATAGAGATAGGGTATTTTCTTCATGCCGGTTTTTTCCAATACTTCCTGGTAAACCCGGTCTACAATCGTTTTCTGGTGGATCAATTCAGTTACGGTGCAGGTAACCGGCACCATAATTTCCGGGAAGGCTTTTTTACCGGATTTTAAGATTTCGGCAGTGGCCTCAAAGATGGCCCGTATCTGCATTTCTGTTATTTCCGGGTAACTTACGCCCAGCCTAACCCCCCGGTGGCCCAGCATCGGGTTATTTTCATGTAATGCCAATACCCTCCTGCGTAATATGCTCATGCTAATTCCCAGTTCTTTGCTGAGCTGGTGTAATTTTTCAGAATCGTGGGGCACAAATTCATGTAAAGGTGGATCCAGTAACCGGATCGTTACCGGGAATCCTTTCATGGTATTTAAAGTATCCTTCACATCTTTTTTCACAAACTTGTACAAATCATTTAATGCCAGCCGGCGCTCTTTTTCTGTTTTGCTAACGATCATTTTGCGCAACAGGAATAATGGTTGCTCGCTATTCTCGCCATAAAACATATGTTCTGTACGGAACAACCCGATGCCCTCGGCTCCAAATTTGAGTCCCTGTGCGGCATCTTCCGGTGTTTCTGCATTGGTGCGCACGCCCATAACTTTTGTTTTGTCCACCAGTTTCATCAGGTTTTTGTAGGATAAGTTTTCATCCAGGTCCACATCCACCAGGGCCATACTCCCCAGGTAGACCAGGCCTTTTGTGCCATCCAGGCTGATCCAGTCGCCCTCTCTGATATATGTGCCATCATTGGCCTTGAATGATTTTGTTTCGCCGTGGATTTCAATATCTGTACAGCCCACGATACAGCATTTGCCCCATCCCCTCGCTACCAAAGCAGCATGGGAAGTCATTCCTCCTTTCGTTGTAAGAATGGCCTGTGATTTATGCATGCCATCTACATCTTCAGGAGAAGTTTCTTCTCTTACCAATATCACTTTTTCTCCCCTGGCTGCCCATGCTACTGCATCATTGGAAGAAAACACGACCCTTCCTTTTGCACCTCCCGGGCCTGCCGGCAGACCTTTCGCGATGGGCCTTGTAACCTTTTGAATATCGGGATCAAGCATGGGTAATAATAATTCCACTAACTGGTTCGGCGCTACTCTCATCACGGCAGTCTTTGCATCAATCAATTTTGAATGGTACATGTCCATCGCAATTCGCACTGCTGCAATACCATTTCGTTTTCCAATACGGCATTGCAACATGTACAACTTACCCTTCTCAATGGTAAATTCTATATCCTGCATGTCCTTATAATGCTTTTCAAGCCTGTTCTGTATCTCGAACAATTGTTTGTAAACAGCCGGCATGGTTTCTTCCAATGTTGGCAAATGTTTACTTTGCTCATTTTTGGAATAAGAATTCACCGGGGCTGGTGTCCTGATTCCTGCCACCACATCTTCTCCCTGGGCATTCAATAAATATTCGCCATAAAATTTGTTTTCACCATTGCCCGGGTTTCTTGTAAAAGCTACGCCTGTAGCACTGGTATCTCCCATATTTCCAAACACCATGGCCTGCACATTTACAGCAGTTCCCCACTCATCCGGAATTTTTTCAATGCGGCGATATTCAATAGCGCGTTTTCCCATCCAGCTGCCAAACACTGCGCCGATGCTGCCCCATAACTGTTCTGCCGGGTCTTCGGGAAAAGGTTTTCCCAATACCCTGATAATAGTTTTTTTAAAATCTTTAACCAGGGCTTTTAATTCATCTACTGTGATATCCGTATCATACTTATACCCTTGTTTCACTTTTATTTTCTCCAGCTTTTCATCTAACACTTTCCGGATGCCTTTTCCGCCTTTTGGTTCCGGGCCACCCGCTTTTTCCATCACTACATCAGCATACATCATGATCAGCCGGCGGTAAGCATCGTATGCAAAACGGGCATCGCCTGATTGCTTGATTACCCCTTTTATGGTTTTATCGTTCAGGCCGATATCCAACACCGTTTCCATCATCCCGGGCATGGACTTCCTGGCACCCGAGCGCACAGATACCAGCAATGGATTGTTCTCGTCACCGAATTTTTTTCCCATTTCTTTTTCAACAGCTACTAAGGCCTTTTGTGCCTGCAGCCTTATTTCATCGGGAAACTTCTTTTTGTTTTGGTAGTATAAGCTACATACTTCGGTGGTAATTGTGTAACCGGGAGGAACGGGCAGCTTAAGGCCAGGGTGACCGGCCATTTCAGCAAGGTTTGCTCCTTTGCCACCTAATAAATTTTTCATTGATTCATTGCCATCAGCCTGGCCGCCACCAAAATAATATACATACTTAGTTTTAGTAGCTTTTTTTGCGTGTACCATATGTCAAGTATTGGGGTAAAAAAAAATGGGCATTTTTCAGATGCCCACCATTTATCAGTTATAAAAGTTTTGAGTCAGCGAATTGGAGACCACTTTAAATTCTCCATCCTTTCTTTGGATCTGGTAACAATTATTAATTGCCCTGATATTTGGATTGGAAATGTGTTTTTCATTGTAAGGATTGATCATATTCAGTTCGGTGACTACATTCCCCGACTCATCTACGAGCCTTGTGAATACCCTGTAGTTGAAATGCCAGGGATTCAATCCACCTGAACTACTATCATAGTTATCATTAAATCCTTCAAATATTAATTCAGTGGTATGATTAATATGCTGAATGAGACGATCCGTTATGTTTACATAGGAATCTAGCAGGTTGTTGGAATGAATGATCCCGCTATCAAACACTGTTTCGCCATTCAAAAAAATAACTAGTCTGTTATCTACCTGTTTAATGTTGATCCAATATTCTTCTTTAATTTTCTTCAAGTTTGGTTGGTATTTTTTTTCATTTACAGGTATGAAATTAGACTATACAGCAAACCCCCTTCATGATCTATGTCATTGTGCAATGTGATTTTAGTTAATGTTTAAATAACCCTAAATCAACTTAAGCAGGAAAAAAAAGATGAGGAGATGGGACTGTTCCGGCGTGCCTCTAGATGCAGTGGCGGAGGCGATGGGAAAGCGCCCACTTTGTTATAATGTCAGGTATATATTTAGCTGGCGAGGAACCAGGTCAGGAACATGTACTGGTGCGATCCTGTTTAAGTACCGGGAATATGGAATGGGTTCAGTGCAGGTCAGGTCTATTTTCCTGCTCCCAATTCAGCTTATAGTCACCGATGTGTTTTTCACTCTCTCTCAGGCTTTTTTTCTGCTTGCTGTATTTAATAATGCCGACAGAAAGGATGAATACCGCGATGATCCAGAAAACGATTTCAATCAACAATCCGTAATACAGTTGCAAGAGCCTGTTCACAGACATACCGGCGATCAAAAAATACAAAGCCGTCCGGATGAATGCCAGGAAAGTGGTGTCATTAGACATGGATGTTCTTTCAATAGCTAATTTCTCACGCAGGATGAGGTCTTTGTTTATAATATTACCTGATTTTTTATCCATGGTCAAAAGACTTCAAAGAAAAGGGTAAAGCCAGTTTTATATTTTAAGATTTTTACAGTCAATTGGTTGATTCATGACAGGTCCTCCCTAAAATCTTTCAATTAATTCCCCGGGTTCCACTAATCCTTCTTTTCTCCAAATTTCTTTTCCGCTCTTATAAATGATGAAAGTAGGAAATACTTGCACGTTCAGCAGCTTACTGATTTCAGTTTGTTCCCCGCCATCGATTTTTACCAATACAAACAGGGCTCCGTGGGTCCTGACAAGCGAATCAAGTACAGGAGACATTTTTTTGCACGGGGGGCACCACACCGCTCCAAAATCCACCAAGACTGTTTTGTCAGCAGGTATCTGCGCCAAATATTCGGGCATGGTGATTTGTTTTGCCAGGGTAACCTGTTCTACAGGCTTGTCGGCATTTTTCCATGCAACAATGCCGCCTTTTAAATTGTAAGCAGTAAAACCGTTTTGATTCATCCATTTTGCGGCGGCCCCGCTTCTTGCACCACTGAGACAATAAGTATAAACCGGCTTGTTTTTATCCAGTGATTTGATCCTTTCCCGGAATTCGGTCTCGTTATTCCAGTCGGCCAGGAAAGCATCCTTGAGATGGCCGGACTGGTATTCTCCAGCTGTGCGAACATCCAGCACCTGCACACCATTTTGTGCAATGGCTTTTTCAAATTCGGGAACACTAATATTGACCTGCTGTGCCTGGCTGTTGCAGGAAATCAATATAACAGTGAAACTAATGAATACGATAATGCTTTTCAATTTCATATGTACAGATTTTATCTGATTTTTTATCGATAGTTTAGGCAGGGTTGCAGGTTTTACTAGGCCAAAAAACCTTTTTAGTACAACACATCCTGATATTGGCAAAAATACCGGCAAAAGCGGTGATTCCGGCCACAACGATCAAGGTTGTGGATATTCCGAAGTAATCCGCCAACAAACCGCTTAACAAAGCGCCAATGACATACCCACTATCTCTCCAGAAGCGGAATATGCTTAAAGTGGCAGCGCGCTGTTGGGGATGTGAATTTTCTGCCACGACGCTCAGGAAATTCGGGTATACCATTGCTGTACCAAAACCCAGCAATACCGATGAAAACACGGTGAAGTAAAATGTAGGAGAAAACACCAGGAAGAGGATGGCAAAAGCCTGAAAGATCATTCCCATTGTAATTAATTGTTTTTTGCAGAAATAGTCGCCCCAATGGCCTGTAAACAACTGTGCCAGTCCCCATACCACGGGATATACGCCTGCCACTACACCAATTTGTGCAATACTGTAATCCCGCTGAAGCAGTAACAGCGGCAATAAGCCCCACATCACCCCATCATTGAGGTTATTTACCAACCCGTTCAACGTCACCGGGCCTATGTTCCGGTGCTTCCAGGTAGTTTGTTTCCAGGTATTTTTTAAAAGAGGAATATCGCTGGAAATGGTTTCACTATGCACAAAGACCATGGTGTCTTTGATTAAAAAAACCGAAATCAGCAATCCTGCAACTACAAATATTACTCCGGGGATAAAAGGAAAAAATGCATAACCATAGTTTGCTGCAATGGTGCTTGCAAGATAGGCTGCCAGCCCCACGGATAGGTAACCGGCGAATTCATTGATACCCATGGCAAGCCCGCGCCGCTTTTCACCTACCAGGTCTATTTTCATTATTACTGTAGCACTCCAGGCCAATCCCTGGTTAATACCCAATAAAATATTGGCGACTACAACCCAGTTCCAGTTGGAGGCATACATCAATAAAAATGGGACAGGAAGTCCGAAGATCCAGCCCAGTATCAATATTTTTTTCCTGTTTAGCTTCTTAGATAGAAACGCTACAGAATAATTACTTACAGCCTTGCTTATACCAAAAGCCACGATAAAAGATAACAACACCGTATGCCCGTTAATACCAAATACCGATTTGCCAAAATCAGGCAGGATAGACCTTTCCAGGCCCACCATAGCCCCTACAAAAGCATTCACCAAAACAAGTAAGCCAAATTGATATTTATTTTTTTCAAGGCCCTGCATAAGTCTGTAAAGTAAGAAACTACTGTTAGTAAATAGTTACAATTGTTACCGGCCTTATTTCCGGCTCAATTGGGAAACATGGCAGATCACAGTTATTCTACAGGATTCACCTGATTTAATAGGTTTTCTTCTATTATTTTTTTGAAAACATGTTTTGGAAAAGCTCCGGGTTGCAGGGTAGGTTCTCCGTCAGCCCCGATAACAAGCATGGTAGGGATGCTTTGAATGCCAAAAACAGCAGCTAATTCCTGCTCAGTATCTGTGTTTACTTTATAAATAACGATTTTGCCTTCGTATTCTTTAGCCAGTTCTTCCAGCACTGGAGCTACCATTTTACAGGGACCGCACCAATCTGCATAAAAGTCTATGATGGCGGGTAATACCCCCTGGTATTTCCAGTCCTGCACTGTTTCGTAATTAAATACTTTTTCTTTAAAGTCCTGTGTAGTCATGGGTATTGTAGCCATAATTATATTTTTAATATGCGAAATTAAAAAATCGGAAGTGCCCTATGGGTAACTTTTGTTACTTTTTATCCAATTGTATATTTTAACATGGGCATATTTACACACCACGCAGAATGTTCGGTGTTAAATGATAAAAAAAAATAATGGTATATTCCTCTCCTTTAATAGTCACCGTTGTATAAATCCGATACCCAATGAACATAATCTCAGCGAAATAAGCCCGTCAAAGGAGGAAAAAATATATTCCTAACTTTAAACATTGGTTTAGATTTCAGTTATTCTATTGTACGTCTTGAAATAAACATTTGCTAATGCTGAGAAAGTTCATTTTATATTTTCCAATCATTTTGCTTTTTTCTGCAGGATGCGGACTGAGGAGCCGTGAAGAAGCCCTGCAAAAGAAGGAAGCGGATTTTGCTGAAAGAGAAAAACAACTTCAATTTAAAGAAAAAACCCTGCAGCTTAAAGTGGAAGAACTGGCGTTACGGGAAAAACAAATAGACAGTACCAGGCAGGATGCTCCACAGGTTTACAATGATACAATTGTTGGGCAGTGGAATGTAAAAATGACTTGTATTGAAACCTCCTGCACAGGGTCGGCTATCGGTGACAGCAAATCTGAAACCTGGCAGTTTACATACCAGGACCATAATATCCTGGTAAAAGCGATGGCTGGAGATCAACTGGCCCGGATCTATTCGGGATCTTATGATGGCACAAATATTACGCTTACTGAAGATGTGGCTCATTCCTCTTCTGCACCCGCTACTAAAATTTTGGTAAGACTCATCCTGTCTGGCAATAATGCTATGGAGGGCCAACGGGATATTATCCGGGAAAATGATTGTAAAATCATTTACAGGCTGCAATTGAACAAACAATAGGTTTTCTCATTCTTATTTGTGATCTATGATTCTATTAAACGAACTTAATTTTGAACTCCCGTTACGCAACCCGGTAATCATATTTTCATTAGTATTATTTATCATTTTATTTGCTCCTATTTTATTCAATAAAATAAAAGTTCCACATATCATAGGACTTATATTGGCCGGCGTGATAGTGGGGCCGTATGGCTTAAACCTGTTGATGAGAGATAGCAGTATTGTCCTGTTTGGAACTGTAGGCTTGTTATACATTATGTTCCTGGCCGGGCTTGAGATTGATCTAACCGAATTTAAAAAAAACAGGAAAAAAATAATAGTTTTTGGATTGGCGACTTTCCTGATGCCGCTTATTATTGGAAGTTTAGCCAGCTATTATATTCTTGGGTACAGTGCGATGTCCTCTGTGCTCCTGGCGAGTATGTTTTCTACCCATACCCTAATTTCTTATCCCATCGCCAGCAGGTATGGTGTTACAAAAAACCTGGCAGTTACGCTTACCATAGGAGGAACAATGATAACTGATATCCTGGCTTTGTTGATACTGGCAGCCGTGGCCGGTATGACAAAAGAGGATGTAAGTTCATCCTTCTGGATCACATTGAGTATTTCCACAATTTTGTTTGTACTCACCGTATTTTTTGGATTTCCATTTATAATCCGCTGGTTCTTTAAAAGGTTTGATGATGCGGTTTCGCAATATATTTTCGTTTTGGCCATCGTTTTTCTTGCGGCATTCCTTGCAGAAGCAGCCGGCATTGAAGCAATTATAGGTGCTTTTTTTTCTGGCCTGGTTTTAAACAGGTTTATCCCTCACAGTTCCCCTTTAATGAACCGGATAGATTTCGTTGGCAATGCTTTGTTCATCCCTTTTTTCCTGTTGAGTGTGGGAATGCTTGTGGACGTAACTGTGCTGCTGAAAGGTTGGGGAGCATTAAAAGTTGCAGGGGTAATCACAGTAGTAGCTATAATAACCAAATTCATTGCTGCCCGGATTACTCAAAAAGCTTTCCGCTTGTCCCGGGAAGAAGGTAATATGATTTTTGGGTTAAGCACCTCGCATGCAGCTGCCACCCTTGCGATTATCCTGGTAGGGTATAATATCATTATTGGAGAAACAGCTTCCGGAGAACCCATCAGGCTGTTGAATGAAGATGTTCTAAATGGAACCATTCTCCTTATCCTGGTTAGTTGTGCTATCAGTTCTTTTGTCGTAGAAAAAGCGTCAAGAGAATTAGCCCGCAAAAACGATGCTGAAGCGGAAAGTCCTGCGGAAGAACAAAAAATCCTGATCTCCCTTGCTTACCTGGAAAATGTGACTGAATTAGTAGATATAGGGCTATTACTGAAAACCAAAAAAAGTGATATCCCGATTTACCTGCTTCATGTTGTGAGCGATGAAGGGAGCGATGGGCCAACAGATGCTTCAGGAAAGAAAATGATGGAGAAGGCTACCAGGCAGGCAGTTGCGTCAGGTAAAACTGTTCATCCCATTACCAGGTACGATGCCAATATCAGTAATGGAATTATATATACTATCAAGGAACAGAACATTTCTGATCTCATCATTGGGCTGCACCAGGATGCAAATCAGAAAGATTTTTTAGGACCTACCACTGAAAGGCTGGTAAAACGTATCTATGAAACAATTTTTATTTACCATTACGTACAGCCGATAAATACCGCAAAAAGATTAGTTGTAGCTGTTACACCAAATGCCGAAATGGAGCCAGGATTTGATCATTGGTTTTTAAAGCTGGAAACACTGGCCAAAGAAGCAGGTCTCACATTGTTCTTTTATGCAACCACTAAAACTATATCAGAATTACAAGAACAACAGAAGAAGTTAAACAGCGGTCTTCCAGTTCAATACGCTGAGTTCAATAACTGGGAAGATTTTTTATTCTTTGGGTCGGTATTAAAACCCAATGATTTGTTTACGATCATTACCTCACGCAAAGGATATGTTTCATACCACCTGGCGTTGGAAAAACTACCCTATTATCTTATTAATTATTTTAAGGGTAATTCCTATATGCTTATTTATCCCAAGCAGGTAGAACAGGGTGTAAAGATGGATGATATTGAATACGTGGATGGCACACTGGTGGAAAGTCTTAAAGAAAATGTAAAAGTTCTTAAAAATTCGGGCAGTGTATTAAGGAAATGGTTTACAGGAAAGCGGGGGTAGTTTCACATTCCACAGGCAATGAGGGCACAACAGACATAAAAGGAAAAACCGCCGGGTGTGGCGGTTTTTCCTTTTATAAAACTTTGTGACGCTTAGGATACTACAGGCTCCCCCTTATTCACCCATTCATTTATGCTGCCTGAAAAGTTTACAACATTGGTAAATCCGTTTTTTGCCAGGATAGAATATCCTATTGCAGCCCTGTCTCCGCTCTGGCAATAAATGATCACCTTTTTATCTTTGCTTACTTTATCTAAATTGTCTGGCAGGGTACCCACAAATATGTTCTCCGCTTTAGCAATATGGCCTGTCCTGTATTCAGACTCCCCCCGTAAGTCTACCACCTGCACGCCATTGTTGGTAATCAGTTCTTTTGCTTCGGCAAGGGAAATAACATTGGCTGTTTCCAGCTTTCCGCCGTCCCCTGTCCACACGGATGTGGAAGGAATATACCCGTAGATATTATCCAGGCCGATGCGCATTAATTTCCGGGTGATGTCATCCAGTTGGCTTTCATCTGCAAGCAACATAAACGGCTCATCGTATTTTAAAAACCATCCTGCCCATGTGGCAAAAGAATTATTGCCCTGGATATTATAGCTACCGGGAATAAATCCTGCAGCAAACTCCGCTTTATCCCTCGAGTCCAAAAGTTTTAAACCTTTGGCCATCGCTTCTTTTAATTCTACCGCTGTTAATTGTTTAAGTTTAGGTACTTCGGTGAGCAGCGGGCGATCTACCTTATTCAGGTGTTTCATCATGGCGAAATACTTCGGTGGTTCCGGCTGGTCTTCCAGCAGGTACTGTACAAATCCTTTTTCATCACCTGCATATTGAAACGCCCAGTTCCTTGCTTTTTCATATCCAACTGTAGTACTTGGAACAGAACCCAGGGATTTACCGCAGGCGGAACCAGCACCATGGCCGGGCCATACCTGTATATAATCGGCCAGAGCATTAAATTTATTGATGGACTTATACATTTCATGTGCGCCTGCATCCGCCGTGCCAGTAATACCTGCTGCTTTTTCCAGCAGGTCGGGTCTGCCGATATCACCAACAAACACAAAGTCGCCGGTAAACAACATCACGGGTTTGTCACTTGCAGGATTATCCGTTAATAAGAAACTGATGCTTTCCGGTGTGTGACCAGGTGTATGCATTACCTCAAACGTAAGGTTGCCCAATGCGATTTTATCGCCATCTTTAACACCATGATGCGGGAATTCATATTCCCAGCCCTTCCCGCCTTCGTCCGATAAGTACAGGCCTGCGCCGGTCAGCTGGGCCAGTTCCCTGGACCCTGCAAGAAAATCAGCATGGATATGGGTTTCAAAAATATGCGTGATAGTCATATTATTGGCTTTGGCAATCTCGAGGTAGGTGTCTACATCTCTTTTAGCATCTATTACCGCTGCTACTCCAGCTTTCTGGCAGCCTATAAAATAACTCGCCTGTGCAAGGCTTTTGTCGTAAATGTGTTGAAAAAACATAGCTTTATTTTTTAATTTTGTAATATAAAAGTCGGACTTATTTCTACCGTTTTTGGTAACATAAGTTGCATTTAATTTCGAACATTGTCACCATTTCCGTCGGGATTTTAATGTCCACCACCCCCTCCAAGAAACAGCTCTTTAACTATAATATAAATGCCCATCACTAATACAAACCAGCCAAATGCTGTTTTGAGTTTTCCCCCGGAAATTTTGCGTGAAAATACGATCCCGATAAAAATCCCGGCAATAGCAAAAAAAGTGAAGCCTCCCAGCAGCTTCCAATCAATTACCTGGCTTCCCTGCAGATCGCCGATAAAACCGATTAGTGATTTTACTGCTATAATAAACAGCGATGTCCCTACGGCTAACTTCATGGGCATTTTAGCCAGCAGTACCAATGCGGGAATGATCAGGAATCCACCGCCTGCACCTACAAGGCCGGTAAGCATACCTACTACGGTCCCTTCCAGTAATATCACGGGGTAATTATAGGACATGGGCATATCTTCATCCACTTCTTTATTCCTCGCCGGCAGGATCATACTTACGGATGCGAATACCATTACCAAGGCAAACAATAACATTAATGCGATGGATTTTGTAAGGATGAATGAACCAACAGTGAACAATTCCTGGGGAATTAACGGCACCAGCCACATGCGGGTAACATAAACTGCTGCGATAGAAGGCAGTCCAAAAATTAATACGGTTTTAAAATCGACACTTTTTTGAAGGGAACTTTGCACTCCTCCCACGAGTGATGTGGCGCCTACTATGAAAAGGGAATAAGCGGTAGCCAGCACAGGATCCACGCCCATAACATACACCAATATCGGGACAGTAAGGATCGATCCCCCGCTTCCGATCAACCCTAAAGATATTCCTACAATTGTTGCTAATGCAAACCCTACGATTTCCATAATGTACTTTCTTTGTGTGGGTGCAAAGCTATGAATACTAGGAGTGCAGAATAGTTACAAAAGTTACATAAAACCTTTGGTTTAGATGGTGCATACCTATTAATGAGTGACGGCTAAAGTAACTCCGGCATTCACAGTGAGATTGCCACCGGGCTGCTCTACCAAAACCGAATAGCAGCTTGCATTGGCTGTGACCGTGACCGCATGCCGCACCGTAACCTGCGAGCTGGCTGAAGGAACAATTCCGGACTGCCATATTGCGGGATTGTTCCAGTTGCCCGCAGCAATAGTTATAAAAGTGCCGGCACCTGCCAGTTGGCCGGTCGAAAGAATTTTTGAGCCATAAATGTCAAAACTATTAGTGGATGCATTTCGCTGGTCGTCCCAGGCTATAATAGCCGCGCCATTATCACTTAGCACCATTTTATGTTCCCCGGGAAGGGCATTATTGACATTACAAACAATAATGCCGCCGCTTCCCCATTGCAAGGCGCCATTGATATTCAACTTCTGTGCTTCCAACGTGTTGGTAAGGGGAGCGGTGTAACTGTAGATATAGCCTCCACTTCCATCGGCCACCAATACCGGGTCGTAAGATGGGTAGGCCAGTGGAGACACAATCACACCACCCGCTGTCCACATGGCGGTTCCTGCAGGGTTAAGTCGCTGGCTGTATGCGTTTTCTGAAAACTCGTCATTCCAGCAGGCAACAACTCCATTGACGTCGTCAGCAACCATTGCGGAAAAATATTGATTATTGGGTAGCGTCGTTAAAGGCACCCCGTTCAGCGTCCATTGTGGAGCACCGGCACTATTCAGCCTTTGAGCAAACAAGTCGTTGTTGGTTGCATCTCCATTAATATCGGGTACGTCATTCCGGCCATCTTGAAAGGCAATTACTACGCCGCCTGCGCCGTCGGGCACCGCAGCATTGATGTAATAATTTTCCTGGTTACCAGGTGCATTACAAACCGGAAGCCCATTGTCGCCCCATAATCGTACGCCGGTTCCGCTGAGCCGCTGGGCAAATACATCCGTATTCACCATATCTGTATTCAGGAATACCGAGTATAAGAGCCCGTTCGGATCATTGCGGGTATCCGCAAAGCTGATGATTGCTCCATTTGCGGCATCAGCAACGATCGCCTGCCCGGCACGAAACCCGGGCGCCGTGCAGACCTGCACACCGTTAGCCGTCCAAATAAGAGTGCCGGCAGCGTTCATCCTTTGTGCATTTACCTGTATGTTATCTATAAAATTCTCCCAGTTCCATGCAACGATAACGCCTCCTGCACCATCAAGGCACAGGAATGGTTCAAATTCATCTATTGACACGGTGTTGGTTAACCTAACCCCGTTTGCGGTCCATAAGGATGTTCCGCTACTATTGATGTGTTGTACATATATTTCTGCATTGGCCAGGTCATGTCGAAGGTCATGCCACGCGAGAAAAGCCCCACCGCTTTCGTCTGCAACTGCGTGTACGCTGTATTGCTGGTTGGCTGCGTTACATATCAAAACGGGAGTTGCAGCAGAGCCCCATGCGATAGTTCCATCCGCATTTATTTTTTGGGCGTAGATATCTGTGCTCACACCGGCTTTTTGAAAAAATATGATTGAGCCTCCTACCCCATCGGTAACCGCAAATGGGAAATTGTCGGTTGTCGGTGTAGTTACAATGGGATTATTTACCGAGGGACTATTACTCCATTGGGCAAATCCAGGGAACACAGGGAGGGAAAATAAAAGTACAAGTAACCTTTTCATGAGCAGATTTAAGTCTTGATTTTAAAAACCTCAATTTACAAACCTAATGTGAATTTTATTAAAATTAATCTCGTTTTTATCCATTAGGTAAAAATGCCCTAATAAAGTTTCCATTATTTTTTGTTCTTAAAAAGTTGAACCCTTACTTTTGCCGCGGAGAGATGGCAGAGCGGTCTAATGCGGCGGTCTTGAAAACCGTTGACTGTTACAGGTCCGGGGGTTCGAATCCCTCTCTCTCCGCCATCCATATTTAAATGTCCCCCGCTAACGGGGGCATTTTTATTTTAGAAAGCGTCGCAAGCCAACTATTACAAAAGCGCATAAAACAAAAAGACAATAAGCAGAGCGAATGGACATTTAAACGCGGAAGGGCTACCCCACCCAGGCATCACCGGAGGTAATCCTGCCTTGGCTTTTCTGCTGTAAAACCCAGGGATCCCAGTTGGAGATTTGTTCGAAGGACTTCTTTGCACCTCTCTCTGCCATCCACATTTAAATGTTCCCCCTTGCGTTGCATTTTAGTTGAGGTAATAATTAATGGGGGACCGGAAATTTGATTATAAATTATTCATTTCCGCTCTTCACAACTATTTGCTTCAAATAAATCTTTCGCGGAATTTAAATTTTCTTAGCTTTAGAGATGAGTCTTATATGAGGTTCCTGCTTTCAGCGGGCGTAGCGGGAGCAATGAGTGAAGCACATATTTTTCACCCTTTTTAAAACTACAAAGTGAAATTTTCAACTCTACTACTGTTGTTTATCAGCCTGTCTTTTTTTTCAACAGCCCAGTCGGGGCTGGGGCACACAAAGCCAGCAGAAAGGAAAAGAAATCGTATTGCCACAGTGCCGAAACTGCAAGTGCGGGAATATAAATTGTATGGGTATACAGACAGTACAAAACTGATTTTTACTGCTTCCAGTACCTGTAAGATGATTTGCCTGGCCATAGACGAAACCAGGGTACGGGAGATATTGAAAAATGGGATTGTGAATCTAGAGTTGAGCAATCTTCGTTCTGATCCAAAACAATATACATTAGAATATTTTGTTGCCAAAACGCTCCACCGTGTTGTGGTTGCGCCCCACAATACTTCCTTAAATGTTTTTTCTCTCGAAAAATACAAAAGCAATACAAGATGCGATTGTGATTAATGGAAGCCGTAAACCTGTAGAATAAATCGGAACTGCCTTGATTGCAACAACGGGATTATTCTCTTTTCCTGCTGTCCCGGGTGACACGATTCCATTTTCATGGGCTTGATGCCTTCGGGCAGGATCATCTATTTAAGGAGCGAACAGTAGAGGGTTCAAATTAGCTTTCCCCGGGTCTCACTGTATTTGCGGAGGTGTTTTCATTTATCATGTCACTGGTTAACATATAATTTTTAAATAGGGACCCCGAAATATGGGTGCCTGCACTTGGTGATTCGGAACATGCCTTTCCTTATCTAAGTGCAGCAGGAAGAATGGTTATCAAAGATGTGATCATGCGGGGGCGCTTCAGTAGTGACAATGGGCCAGGAGGCAAAAAGGCACCTGGAATTACATTAAAAAGAGGGTAAATTTATCGGGCATTTTATAAAAAGAGGATGCTCAAAGAGGGTTTCCTAAACATCTGAAGATATCAATATAAAAATTTGGCAAAACCCCCCGAACCTAAATCCGGCTAATAGGGTCCCTTGCCTCGGATGGTGTAAAATGATCTCCGGCGAAACTTATCCATCGATGAAGGCAACATTAGCCGTTTTAAGTTCCATAAATCAACCAGTGGGCACTCTGTTTACCTGCTTATTAGTAGTATATCCTGGTCTGCAAAAACGTGGAGGGCAGGATATTGATTTATCTTGCTGCACAAACGGATAAATTTGCTATATGAAAATTCCATTTCGAAGCAGCTATTGCTTGTCGCTATTAATATTGTTTGTTATGACCGCAAACGCACAACAAGCCCTGTACAAATCCTCTGCCTTTAGCGTCTACCGCGATAACGTGGTGCAGGGTAAATATGAAGCTAAAGCACTTTCGGCTACCCATATAAAAAGTAATTACCAAAGCCCGGTGAACCTACAGCAGTTCGGCAATATCAGTTTCAAGTTTGCCATCAATGGGAAGGACAATGAAATGCCTCCCGGCCAGGATCATTTGTTTACGGTGGGAGCTGTGAACGGCTCAGCTGAAACGCCAATAATAACTTTCGGTAAGCAACTTAAACAACCGGTTAAAGAAAATCTTGTCCTGCGGCCCAATACAAAGTTGAAGTTGCGGCTGGATATGAGTGAGGTACTGAAAGCATTTGCGCAGGATGGTTTCTACACAACTTATAATGGCACCAGGATCTACAAAGCCGATTTCAAAGGCGTGTATGTCGCGGGCGCTACCCTGCCCATGACCTGGGATTTCGATAACCTGGTAAACAATCCCGGACTGGAGTTGAAAGATATGGATCGCGATGGCATTTATGAGACCGACCTGGTGCTGAATGCCAAACAGGACCAGAAACAAATTGCTGATGAGTGGAAACTAACAAAAGACATCAGCGCATTTCCCCAATATAAATCCCCGAACCTTTTAGGCAATGCCTTATATAATATGTCCATCGAGGAGATGATAAGGGCAGTGGAACCAGACAGTACCTTCCGCACAGGTAAAGAGTGGGCCGGTGTGTGGACAAGGGATATCAGTTACAGCATTATTTTATCCATGGCATACCTGCAGCCGCAGGTAGCTAAAAACAGCCTGCTGCGCAAGGTGAACAAGAAAAAAAGGATCATCCAGGATACCGGTACGGGTGGGGCCTACCCTGCCTCCACGGACAGGATGATATGGGCAACGGCAGCCTGGGAAGTTTACAAAGCCACTGGCGATAAAAATTGGTTGAAGGATGTATATACGATCATTAAAAACTCCATCGAAGATGATATTCAAAATGCATACGATAAAGTGACAGGTATGGTTAGGGGCGAATCCTCCTTCCTGGACTGGAGGGAACAAACCTATCCGAAATGGATGCAGCCGGCAGACATTTTTGAAAGCGAATGCCTCGGCACTAACGCCGCGCATTACCAGGGTAATATTGTATTGAGTGAAATGGCCGCTTTAATGAACGAACCATCCGTATCCGCTAAACATGCTGCCCTGGCAGAAAAAATTAAAGGGGGTATCAATCATTACTTATGGCTGGAAGGCAAAGGATATTATGCGCAGTTCCTGTACGGCAGGCATTATAAAACTGTTTCTCCCCGGGCGGAAGCACTGGGAGAAGCGCTGTGTGTATTGTTCGGTATTGCAGACCCGGCGAGGTCAGCAAAAATTATCGCAGCAGTACCCGTGACGGATTTTGGTATTCCCTGCATCTATCCACAGATACCCGGCATCCCCCCGTACCACAACAATGCTGTGTGGCCTTTTGTGCAGTCCTACTGGGCCCTTGCCTCTGCCAAAGTAGGCAATGAAACCTCCCTGGTAGAGTGTTTCAACAATATCTACCGGCCGGCGGCTTTGTTCCTCACCAACAAGGAAAATTATGTAGCAGACAACGGCGACTTTGCAGGGACACAGATCAACAGCAGTAATATGCTATGGAGTTTATCCGGTAATATCGCACTGGTGCATAAGATCATTTTCGGTATAGAATTTCAAAAAGATAAACTGGTATTTAAACCTTTTGTTCCAGCGTCATTTAATGGTAAACACAGCCTCCGCAATTTCAAATACCGCGATGCCGTCTTAGCCATCGAAGTGGAAGGATCGGGTAACAAAATTGCGCAATTTTTACTGGATGGAAGACCGATGAAACAGCATGAGATCCCGGCTAGCCTCATGGGGGCACATCGCATCAGCATTACCCTGGCGCCCGCTGCGCAGGCGTTCGCCGCTATCAATAAAGTGAAAAACTACACCACTTTGGGTACTCCAAATGTGATGTTCGCGGGCAATAAAATTAAATGGGATGCTATTGACGGCGCAGTTGCTTACAGCATCCTGAAAAATGGCAGACCGCTGGCGGCCATTACAACTACCAGTTTCACTTTACTGGACAGAAATAACACAGAATACCAGGTGATAGCCACGGATAAAAATGGGGTGGCTTCGTTCGCAAGTGAACCGGTACTGGCCACGAACAACAGACTGGTGATGGTAATTGAAATGGAAGATCATTTAACCAAATCAGCATTTCCGTACCAGGGATTTACAGGAGCAGGATTTGTGGAGACGAGTAAAACGATTCACCCGGTTATTAGCATTCCTGTAAGCATACCGAAGGCTGGCACTTACCTTGTAGATTTTGGCTATGCCAATGGCAATGGCCCTACTAATACAGAAAACAAGTGTGCTATCCGCTCCCTTAAAATAAATAACATACCCGCCGGTACCATTATCCTTCCGCAGAGAGGCAGCAATGAATGGAGCAACTGGGGGCTGACCAATTCAGTGCAGGTATACTTAAATGCAGGCACACAACAGGTAACATTAAGTCTGGAAGATTTTAATGACAACATGAATGGTGAAATCAACCAGGCTATGCTGGATTATATGAGATTGGTGAGGATAAAATAAACAGGGGGATGGGTCAATAAGTCAATGGGTACTTTAATCCTCCTATGTTCTTACTTAAATCCTGAGTTGATTTTTATTTCGCGGCATTCCCCTCCAGCGTACCCTAAAGGATAGCCGAAATTATTTCGGGACTGTCAAATGCTCCAGATGTTGCAAAGAAAAATCAACTGAATTATTGGAACAGAATTTCAGAAGGAATCCAAAAGCGGAGAGGAAATAAATTTATCACAAGAACACCAACACGGGAAAAAAATCGCCAGCCTGATTTTTTTTTAAGCAGCCAATTGTATCATTGCCTGCTTTTTGCATGGTAAAACGTGGACGAAGGGGTGATCAGTGGCAGGGTTGAGCAGGAAAACGCCGGGGCCATAGGCTTTGTTTATGAATATTACTATAACCAAGTTTGATCGCACCAAACGGCCCAATAGCCATTCGTAACGTCATCGGGTAGATGCTATCATCGACTTTATTTCACGACTGCGAAACGTTACTCACCCGGTGCGTCCCTGTCCATTTTGCCTTTGCGGATGGCTTCATTAGCCTCTTTTTCTGTTTTGTCGTCCGGTTTCACTTTGGGTTGATCCCATTTTTCTTCGGGCTCATAACTCAGTTTTATGAACATCGGGAAGTGATCACTATTCACAGGTTCCACCCTTTTCATATTTACCAGTTTAAAATGAGAACTGTGAAAGATATGGTCCAGGGGCCATCGGAATACAGGTATATTCGCATGAAAAGTATTATAAAAGCCGCGTCCCCTCCGGGGATCGAGAAACCCGGTTACTTCCTGGAAGAGTTCTGTCGTTTCTGACCAGGCCACATCATTAAAATCCCCTGCCACAATTACCCCGCCTTTTTCTTTGCGGGCTTCCCGTGCCACCAGCACTATTTCTGCATCCCTTTCCCGGCTGTCACTCGCTTCTGTAGGTACCGGTGGTCGCGGATGTACAATAAACAACGTGACCCATTCTCCTGAGAGCAACTTCACTTTAGTGCGAATGGAAGGAATATCAGGCTCAACGAGGAAACGTACTTTAGTTGCTGAAAGGGGCAACCGCGAATACAGGTGCATTCCATATGTATTACTTAGTGGTACAGGTACCCGGTAAGGATACCGGGCATTCAATCCAGATAAATTTTTTTGCCATATACTGTCCGATTCGGTAGTGATGAGCAGATCAGGATCATACTTTTTTATTTTTTCTAAGACACTATTGTATTTGGTATTGGTTTGTAAAACATTGCATACAAGAAGACTGATGGAGGTGGTATCCGGTCTTTCCCCTTCGGTCCACAAAACCTGTTTCTTGCCCAGTATGGTATACGGCCACGCCTTGTAAGCCTGTACAATAATTACTATAAAAAACATCAAAACAAAAAGGTATCCTCTGCTGCCCCGTTTGAAATAAAAAGCAAAATACCATACCAGTGCCGCTAAGGCGATGAAAAAAGTCTGGAGCCTGGGGTAATCAAAAATACGGATGTACCATTGTTTGGTGGGGATGAACGGTATCAGTGTAGCGGAAAGCGCAATAACTGCCAGTAAACCAAAAATAAAAAGTCCGAAAAAATAAAAAAAACGTTTATACATGGCGGGAATAGTATATTATTTGTTCGCACTGCCAGGTTAAGTTAATACCAGGTGACGGGTAAATATAGTTATATCGTGGGAAATGTAATAGCCGGATTACAATGCCGTAAAAATTTATAAACATGATTGTCCTGGTGAGGATCCGCTGCCTGTTAGTGTGCACACAGCCCCTTGCCTGCCCAGCCCTTTCAAAGGTCCAGGGGGGAATAGAGATGAGTAGGTTTTTGGGGAATTGCATTTTCCCGGTTGGTAAAGTTTTTAAAACGCAGTACGTCCTTTGCGCCCGAGGTATAAATAAATTCTTTAATAGCCAACATCCTGACTTATGGAATACGGGCACCAACGCGTCTCTATGAAATAACTAATGTATGCTCAGCAAACTTTTCTCCCTTACTTTTTGGCTCCTGCTTTCTTCCGGCGTAAAAAGCCAGCAGGCCGCACGGCCAAACGTCGAGCCGACTAAATCAAAAAAGGTCGCCTTTTCACCCGACAAAAAACTGTATGCCCACCCGGAAGTTTCACCCGAATTCCCGGGTGGCGCTGAAGAATGGAATAAGTACCTGTCCGATAATTTAGATACCCGCATACCCTTTATAAACCAGGCGTCTGCCGGGCAATACAACGTGGTAGTAAGATGTATCGTAAGTTATTGGGGCAGTGTAAGCGATGTGACGGCAGAAACAAAACATGGTTACGGAATGGAAACAGAAGCCATACGCATGATTAAAAACTGCCCCCGGTGGAAACCGGCTTTTAATGCAGGCAAACCAGTAAATGCTTTCCTGCGGCAAGAAGTTAGATTTGTGGTGCCCGCACGGTGACATAATTGACCTATAATCTTAGTCTTCAGCAAAAAACGTGTTACCTCATATCTTCTCTCTCCAGTTAATGAAAAATTCAAAAAAAAGTTTGGAATTCGGCCAAAGTTTTATTGTAGGTAACCTATTCGTGGCCCACCCGGGGCAAAAACTGCCAGCGACCTGGTGCGTTGGCCCTTTGAAAACATGTACATACACCGGTCATAAGAATAATCCATGTAATTCATAGACATATCTCCCTGGTTGTTGCAGCTGATGGCAGGGAACTCAGGACACCTGTAATTTTCGTCTGCCTGGTTGGGTGTGTCGGCTACAAGATCCGATCCTGCACATGATCCGCCATCATCACCCCAGATATGGATTAAATTTATCCAATGACCCACTTCATGGGTGGCTGTTCTTCCCAGGTCATAATTATTAATATACGTCCCGGCTGGATATTTATCCCTGCTTCCAAATGCGCTATACAGTACCACCACGCCATCAATGGATGGCGGAACAGTGCCGGGGTAATATGCATAACCCAGTAAATTCTGGCCCAGGTTGCAAACCCACATATTCAGTTTATGCTCCGGATCTGTAGCATCAACTCCCCCGCCTGCAGCACTTTTCATTCCATCAACAGGCGCCCATGTTTTCCGGTTGCTCTGCCTGCGTTCCACGGAATTTAGCACAAAGTGAATACCCATATCCCCTGCTAATGTTTTATAAATTGACGGCACGGCTCTTACATCCCGGTTTGCTTTATTAAAATCTTCATTCAATACATCTATCTGGGATTGTATTTGTTCATCAGAAATATTCTCGGCCTCAGTATTATAAATGACATTTACCACAACCGGTATGGTGATGCTCGTGGCCGCAATATTGTTAACCGTTCCATCGGCAATCACTTTCCTGGTAAATGTTTCCAATCTTTCCCTGCGGGCGCGTAATTCAGGATCGGCCGCCATTTGCACGGCCAATTTATCAGCGGAGGCACAGGTACGGTCAGTGATTTGTGATAGTGCCTCATTGTCAGGGGTTGTCATTTCGGAAACAGTGGTCTTGGTACAGCCTGCGGAAAAAATCAATAACATCAGTAAGCCTGGAATAATTGGTTTCATTTTTATCATTTTTATGAGGTGAGTATAATTGCCGGAGGAGGGTGAGAGGGACTGTTAAGTTAGGTAAATATTTTTGTGTTGCAAAATAAATCTGGAATATTATGCAGTACTTCCCTGCTTCGTAATGCAAGGCCTGATTCCGAACTACCAACCCTGTTATTAAATATTAAACACTTACATTTCCAGGTTGTAAATTGACATCAAAAACATCCGATTGCGAAAACCCAATGCTAATTTTGAGACTGGTAAACACAGAAAAAATTAGGGGGAAATTGCGGCATGACTTAGTCGTAAGAAGTGTGATTTATCGATGGAGGAAAGAGTATCCCGAACAGTGCCAGGGAGATTAATGTACGATTAATTGAAGTCTTTATTCTTTTATTTCTTTATCAACAACAACCACCAGGTCCTTTGCTTCCACCGTAATTGGTATAACGCCCACCTGCAGGATAGCTTTTTTTCCGCGAAGCTCTTTTACAATACCAATTGTCCGGTTATTTTTCATTTTCACCTTATCCCCTACTTTTAACTCGCCGCCCACTTCTTCAAATTTTTCATCCAGCTTTTTCTGCTTCCGCCCGCCCTGCATTTTTTCCTTCTGGTTGAAGAGCAGCGACTGGATAGTTTTTACCACGGCACCTTTATCCTCTGCCCCGCGCCATTCTATCACCATGGCTTTCAGCCGGCGTTCCATATCTTTCAGGTAAGCCAGTTTTTCTTCAGAGAACTTGTTCTGGTGCTCCAGTTTTTCCAGCTCCTGTTGATGCAGTTCCTTTTGTATCACCCGCTGCATCTCTTTTTTCAGCTGCTCATTTTCTTTAAGTAATTTCTGCAGCGTCTCCTTTTCCTTGTCAATTGTCTGTAAATCCTGTTCGGTGCGGTTCAGCAATTTATCCAGGCGGAAGTGTTCTTCATCCACCAGTTTGCGGGCTTTATTGATCAGCCCTCTATCCAGCCCGATCCTTTCTGCAATGCTGAAAGTGTAACTACTACCGGGTTGGCCTACCTGCAGTTTATAGAGCGGTAAAAGATTTTGTTCATCAAACTGCATAGCGCCATTGATGATACCTTTCACCTTGTTGGCCATTACTTTCAGGTTAAGGTAATGGGTGGTCACTATACCAAAAGCATGCTTGAAAGCCAGTTCTTCCATGATCACTTCTGCAAAAGCACCGCCCAGGTTAGGGTCCGATCCGCTGCCGAGTTCGTCAATAAAGAATAACGTTTTACCATTTGCATTTTCAATGAAATGTTTCATGTTCTTCAGGTGCGAAGAATAAGTACTCAACTCAAACTCCAGGCTTTGCGTATCACCGATATGGATCATGAGTTGTTTGAATATACCCATTTCACTGTCGGGGCTAACCGAAACGAGTAAACCCGCCTGCAGCATCACCTGCAGTAATCCTATAGTTTTAAGCGTAACTGTTTTCCCCCCGGCATTCGGGCCACTAATCACCAGGATGCTGTTCTGGTCATCCAGTTTAAGGTTTACAGGTATGGTAGGCTTATCTACTCTTTGGTTGTAAAGCAAAAGCAGGGGATGGTAAGCATTCATCAGGTTGATGTGCGCTTTATCCACCAGCATGGGGTAACTGCCATTGATGTCTATGGCCAGTTTTGCCTTTGCCCGGATAAAGTCAAACTCACCGGCCATATCATAGTAGGTTTTCAGCAGTGGAGCATAAGCGCTTAACTGCTGTGTAAGTTGTCGCAGGATGCGGTAAATTTCTTTCTGTTCTTCGTGTTCTAATGAAAAAATATCGTTGTTGAGTTGTGTCGTTTCTTCCGGTTCAATGAAGCTGGTTCGCCGGCTGTCGCTCTCCCCATGTAATACCCCTTTTACGGTTCGTTTCTGTTCTGCAAAAACGGCAAGCACCCTCCTGCCATTCAGGAAACTTTCTTCGATGTCTGCCAGGTAACCCTGCTTATTCATTTTGCTTACAATACGGTCGAATACCCTTCGGAGTTCATTGCGCTTGCGGTACAACTTCATCCGTATATCCGCCAGTTCTTTGCTGGCGGTATCCTTTACCATTCCTGCTTGATCCAGGATCTCATCAATCAGTGTCCTTATATTTTTTTCGTAATAACTATCGTGGATCACTTTGCTGAGGCCCGGGTACATTTCCCTGGTCTCTTTAGTAAACCAACGGAAAATATTGTTGGTATTTTCTGCCAGCCTGCGGATCAGCATAAACTGTTCCCCGCTTAAGGATGCGCCGGGAATACTCAGCAGTTTTAATTCCTTGCTGATGTTTACCGCGAAATCATTGGGAAAATATAAGCCGCTTTGGCTAAGGAGCTTGTACTCGTTGCTCTGTTGTAATGCAAGTGCGATAAATTCTTTCTTGGTATGTATGCGAAGCGTTGATGCGAGGTATTTTGCAAACTCCGTTTTGCAATGCGCAGCCAGCAATTCTTTGACCTTGTCAAATTCTAATTGGTGTATGGTGGATTCGGGGAAGAATTTCATGGAGGGCAATGGGTGAATGGGTCAATGGGGTGAATGGTGAATAGTCAATGGTGAAATCTTCGACGTTTTATAAGTTTTAGGACCACCTCATCAATAGATATTTTTTCTAAATGAAAGCTTTAGAACAGAAGTAGCCAAGGCAACGCTGCACTCAACTCACAAAGCCCAAACTTTCATATTCCACAAACTACTACTTTCTCAAAATATCCATCAAGGTTCCCCCTTCAGGGAGTCAAGGGGTTCAATCGTCCAGCCTTAAGACCGCTAAAAACGCCTCCTGTGGTATCTCTACATTTCCTATCTGGCGCATGCGTTTCTTACCTTCCTTCTGTTTCTCCAACAATTTCCGCTTCCGGCTGATATCACCACCATAACATTTTGCAGTAACGTCTTTGCGCATAGCGCTGATATTTTCCCTTGCTATGATCTTTGCACCTATTGCGGCCTGTATGGCAATCTGGAACTGCTGACGGGTTAATAATTCTTTTAATTTTTCGCAAAGTTTTTTGCCAAATTCATGGCTGCGGCTACGGTGTATCAATGCACTGAGTGCATCCACCTTCTCGTTGTTCAACAAAATATCCATGCGAACAATATCACTATCCCGGAAACCGATCGGGTGATAATCAAAGCTGGCATACCCTCTTGTCTGTGATTTTAATTTATCGTAAAAATCAAACACGATCTCCGTCAACGGCATTTCGAAAGTAAGCTCTACACGGCTGGGGCTGAGGTAACCCTGGTGTATGAGTATTCCTCTTTTATTGATGCAAAGCGTCATGATATTACCGATATAATCCGGCTTTGTAATAATTTGCGCTTTGATAAAAGGTTCTTCTATTCTTTCTGTACGGCTTGGATCCGGTAAAGTGGCGGGGTTATGTACATCTATTTTTTCACCCTTGGTAGTATGTGCTATAAAACTTACGTTAGGCACAGTAGTGATCACTGTCTGGTTAAATTCCCGTTCCAGGCGCTCCTGGATAATTTCCATATGCAACAAACCCAGGAACCCGCAACGGAAACCGAAGCCCAATGCCTGCGAGGTTTCCAACTCAAAAGTAAGCGAGGCATCATTGAGCTGTAATTTTTCCATACAGTCCCTCAACTCTTCAAACTTTTCTGTTTCCACGGGGAAAATGCCTGCAAAAACCATGGGCTTTACGTCCTCGAAACCATCAATACGGCTAAGGGTCGGGTTCAGCACGTTGGTAAGCGTATCTCCTACTTTCACTTCTTTAGCATTCTTAATGCCGGTGATAAGGTAACCCACATCACCACAGTGAACAGATTTCTTTTTGTCCATTCCCAGTTTCAGGATACCTACTTCATCAGCAAAATATTCCTGGTCTGTACTAAAGAATTTCACTTTATCGCCTTGCCTAATGCTGCCGTTAAAAATGCGGAAGTAAACGATGATACCCCTGAAGCTGTTAAAAACGCTGTCGAATATCAATGCCTGTAATGGTGCTACCGGGTCTCCTGTGGGTGCAGGGATCCGTTCTAAAATAGCCTGTAAGATTTCTTCTATACCTATACCACTTTTTCCACTGGCCAGTAAAATCTCTTCTGCCTTGCACCCTACCAGCTCGATGATCTGGTCTTTTACTTCCGGAATCATCGCACCATCCATGTCAATTTTATTGATTACGGGAATAATTTCCAGGTCGTTGTCAATGGCCAGGTATAAGTTACTAATGGTTTGCGCCTGTATACCCTGGGTGGCATCCACCAAAAGCAATGCCCCCTCACAAGCGGCCAGCGCCCTGCTAACCTCGTAACTGAAGTCTACGTGGCCCGGGGTGTCAATGAGGTTTAGGATATATTCTTCTCCTTTGTACGGATAATTGATCTGTATGGCGTGGCTCTTGATAGTGATTCCTTTTTCTCTCTCCAGGTCCATATCATCTAATACCTGCGCCTGCATTTCCCGGTCGCTGATGGTATGGGTAAATTGTAACAGCCTGTCTGCCAGGGTACTCTTGCCGTGATCGATATGTGCAATAATGCAAAAATTGCGGATATTCTTCATGTACTCGTTTTCGTCATTTAGGGCGCAAAAATAGGGCTTTTGTAGCTTAAAAGTCGGACCGACTTATGCCGAAGATCCCGGGGGCTACTCCAAGGATAACCCGGTGAAAGATTAGTACTCCATAAATGAAGTACCAAATAGCGGATGCCTGCCTGCACTAACAGCACTCATGATCCAGGATCAGAATCGTTTTGTCATAGAATGCCTGAGCTCTCTCGGGGGTGCTGCCAATGCATACCAGCCCGAGTTTGCCATATTCGGATAAAGCACCTACCAGGTGAAACATAACGCCTTCCTGGGCCGCTCCGTCATAAATTAATTCATGGTACACGGCAATGTCTATCAGGTCATCGGGGGTGAGTCCCTTGTAACTATCATCACTTACATTGTCTGAAGCAAAATAGTACCGCCTGTGACCGCCCGCTGTTAAATATTCGCCTGTGTCTGCGTTATACACACCGTCTGTAAGGAACTGCAACATCAAAAAAGGATGCGTTGTCCCGCCTTTCCTGAGGTTAATCTCAATTGCATAATGTATCCAGGAATTCTCGTCCCGTTCAATGGAAATGAAATCAATGGCAAACCTGCCCAGGGCACCCTTTCCTATCAGGGTTTGGGCGATCTTTTTGCCTTCAGTAGCTAATGAGACACTGTAAGCCGTATCAGCCGGGAAGATCGCGCCCAGGAATACCTGTCCGTCATCACCGCCTAACAGCTGGTCATGCGTGCTTACGATATCAATTTGTTTATTCGGGCTGATCACGCATTGAACAGACGGAGACATTTTTATTTCTCCTTCCAGGAAAACTTCCACGATGCCGCCCATTTTTATAAACTTCTGAAAAAAAACTTCATGTGACACATCTGCTGCCACTGTTTTAAAATGCTCTGGAAAACTGTTTTCGATATTTTGTTCAAGGTTATCATTCAATACAAAAGACGGGTAAGTATAAATCGCGTTTCCATCCCCGCTGAACCCGTCATTTAGTTTTACTACGGCCTTCCTGAGTTCGGGGTGTTTTTGTTTAAGTGTTGCCAAAGCTTTCACCACATCGTCTTTAGAGGTGAGGTCTTCAAAGCCCTCCGGGAACTGTACACCACTCTCGCGGAATGTTTTTCTTCCACCGGATTTAGACCCTTCGTAAAATTTGTCAGGGTCAGTACCAAAAAGAGGGATACCCAGTTGCACCGCCATTGTTTTTTCAAGTGGTGTAATATTGAAACAGGTCAGGTGAGTGGAATCAGGGTCTGTGATAAGCTGCCGGATGCGCTGTAAAAGCCTTGGACGTTCCAGTATTTTCTGGGTCAATGGTTTTACGGAAGCATCGTAACAACTCAGCATAGTAAGCCGCTGCCGTGCGTGGTGACCCGTAATACCAGGCAACAAATGCAGGTAATAGTCCACGATACTATCAGCTACGGGTGTGCTGGTGAGATAAATAATTTTTGTCAATGGCATGCGGAGAAGCATAAGCAGGCAAAGCATTCTTTCTTCATAGTGAACTGCGCCTTTTATCTTAGATAAGATATCCTGGTCAAGGGAAAAAGAAGGAAGTATTACTACCGTTCTTGGTGCCAGTTTATCAGGAAAAACCTTCTCAAACTGCTGGCAAAAACGTTGCTGGATTTGGCGGAATGTTTGTCTCTCCTCTTCAGATCCTGGTAAAGGGAAATTATCCGGTCTGGTAAATGTTTTCCTGAAAGTGTCTGCAATTGTGTTCATAAAAACCAAAGCTTTGGTGAAAGTTAATGATTTTTTGTAAAGTGAAAAGAGGTACCAGGTTAAGATGTTGCCCGGGTACTGAATGTTTCGGGGAAGGATTAGGTATAGCTTTTCATCGCCGATGTTTTTGGCCCGTTGCTATAATAATGTCACCCTTCGGGGTTATTTGACCGTGCTTGCGAGGTAAGACTATAATAGTTTTACCCTTGAGTGCTGAGCGGATCCAGCTTTGTTAACGGAATAATCCCGAACGGACGGCATTGTTATAGAGTTGGTAACGCGAAAACAACAGAACCCCAAAGGGGTGAGATCTTAAATGCGCCATTTTGCAAAGTGCCTGCTGCAAACTCAACACCCGTAAATGATTAATTTTGAATTTTCATCGGTTACTTTTTTCAACATCCGTCTCATTATTAATTTACTGATACATGCATATACTTCCAAGCCTGCCTGAGGACATACCAGCCATTTTTAAATTATATGACGATGCGGTTGCCTTCCAGAAAACAAAATTTGACAAGCACTGGTTGCCGTTCGACGGGGCGATGGTAGAAAAAGAAATTGCGGAGCAAAAGCAATGGAAGATCATAGAAGGAAATGATATCGCCTGCATTTTTGCTATAGCCTACGATGATCCTTTTATCTGGAAAGAGAAAAATGTAGATCCCGCAATCTACATTCATCGAATTGTGACCCATCCGTCTTATCATGGAAGAGGATATGTGAAAACCATTGTGGAATGGGCAAAGGAACGTGCCAGGGAAGCGGGTAAACGATTCATAAGGATGGATACCTGGGGCGATAATCAAAAGCTCATCAGCTATTACCAACAGTGTGGCTTTAACTATCTGGGCTCTGTCACCCCGGAAGCTTCTGACCATCTGCCGCAACATTATAGTGCAATCTTTTTAAGTTTGTTTGAAATTAAAATGTAGATTCTAATTTGCCTTCGTACCGTGGATTAAATAAATCTTTACGCTACCCTGTTCCGGACACAAACCTGTAATAAAGAGGATTTCTTCATTTATGGCTGTTGCAGTGTCCGCCCTTTTGTGCGTATTTCTCCCCAGGTAATGCCCATTAAGTTAGTAAGCCTGCCATTTCTGTTAAACTTTCTTTTTGGCTTCCTATTTGCACTAGGCGGCACAGAGTTAAAAACACTTTGAGAAAAGAAAAGCTCTTTTATTTTTAAATGAAAACAAACTTTTATGAAAATTTATGCAATGCTGGCAGTGGCCGCAATCTTAATGACAGGAAGAGCAAGCGCTCAACATGTAAATATTGGTGTAAAAGCCGGAGCAAATTTTTACAATGTTAACACCGACGGTGGCGCAGAATATGATACTAAAACTGGGTTTCATGCCGGTTTATTAGGGCATGTACATTTAGCTCCCCAGCTGGCTTTGCAACCAGAAGTAGTCTACTCTTCACAGGGCGCGAACTACATAATAGGTGGAGTTAAAACCAAATTAAACCTGGACTACATCAATGTACCGGTTTTATTCCAGTACATGTTTGATAATGGGTTCCGGCTGCAGGCAGGACCACAGGTGGGGTTTTTAGTAAACGCAAAATCTGAAACCGCTGGTGTTGATACGGACGTTAAGGATGCCTACAACACAATTGACTTTGGTCTGGGTGCCGGAGCGGGTTACGTTCACGTACCAAGTGGATTTGGTGTTGACCTGCGGTATAACCTTGGTTTAAGTAACATTAATGAAAATGATGCTGTAAAATCTAATAACAGGGGTTTCCAGGCAGGCGTTTTTTACCTTTTCAAACACAAGAATTAAGGATATCACTTTAAAAAAAATAAGGTCAACTAATCGTTGACCTTATTTTTGTGCCCTGGCCGCACCACGGTTCTTGTTGTATTTAATTTTATGCCGGGTAATTTATTTGTTCTCTGCCGGGAAGTCTGCACCCTCTGTTGTCTCAGCCCATGTGTCGAAATCCTTTTTGAGTTCTTCCAGTTTTGCCCTCGCACCTTTTAAAGCGGCTGCACCGAGCAAGAGTCGCAATGGTGGTTCAGGCGTTTCCGTGATTGCAATCATAGCTCTTGCTGCACGAACCGGGTCGCCGGGCTGGTTACCACTATAGTTGCGAATGTCTCCTGCATTTTTGCCGGCTGTTGTTTCATAATCTTCGATCTTCACAGTTGTATCCTTCGCAGAGCGGCCTGCCCAATCCGTTCTGAAACCACTTGGCGCAATGATAGTGACCTTGATGCCGAGCGGCGTCACTTCCTTACTTAATGATTCCGAGAACCCATCTACGGCAAACTTAGTGGCGTTGTAAAAACCAATGCCGGGGAAAGCCCTGAGGCCGCCTATGGAAGCAACATTTAAAATATGGCCACTTCGTTGTTTGCGCATTACGGGCAGCACAGCCTGGGTCATTTTTGCAAGTCCGAACACATTGATCTCAAACATACGGCGAACCTGTTCATCCTCGCTTTCTTCAATGGCAGCAAAATAACCGATGCCTGCATTGTTGACCAATACATCTATCTGCCCAAATCTTTCCATCGTGTTTTTTACAGCCGATGTAATATCTGCAGATGCTGTGACGTCCAGCCTCACTGCAAGGCTCGATTCGGGATACGCTTCAATAATATCTTTTACGTCATCTGTATTGCGGGCAGCTACAGCGGCATTGTAGCCCTTTGCTAATACTTCTGTAGCCAGTGCCCGGCCGAAACCCGTGGAACAACCTGTTATTAACCAAACTTTTTTCATAATAAATTCCTGGTGTAAGTGAAAAAAATAAAACAATAAAAAACACTAGGCACGGCCGTTTTGATGGCTGAGCCTGGTGAGCAAAATTAATCATTAAGCTTGATCAATAAAAAACAGATATAAACCATCTGTCCGCGATCAGGCAAGAATTAAATTCTCTCCATCCCTTTTCCAGGAACCGGTGTTGCTCATTGCGTCTGTAAAGCTATTGGCCCTAACACATTTCCTTTTTTCAACACTTCCTCTTTTCCCGGGGCATCCTAGCTTTCGCAATTAATAACACTGACCAGGCCGTTATTTCGTCAAGTCGGTGTCCTGGACCACAATAGTTTTGCAAAAGTCTTTGCGATGTTTTGTCATGCCTTTGGCCGCCCGATTTTTTATTGTCATTTCCCGGGTTGATTTTTTGGTAACCCATCCTATAAACATTTCACTGTGTGCGGCCTAAAAGGAATAGGGAAGACTTCTCAGAAGAAGGAAAGCTGTGGAAGGATAGCCTCATAATGTTCAAGTTTTTTTCCGGACGGGCCTCCGTCAACCTGTAAATAATCTGGCACCGGATTGTATTTAGTTATCGTAAATATTATTTATGAAAACGCATGAGCAAATACCCATAGTGCCGGACAATGTAAAAGGCAAATCTGTTGACTTGCAAGCGGCCGTTCTTGAAGAAAACCAGGAAAATGCCGAGAATACATTCAGCAGGGCCTGTACGAGGCTCCTGAATCCCCCGATCTGGCACGAGTTGGCTGGCACCTTCAGCGCAAAATTTGAGTTGAATGACCAGGCGGCTCAATACCCTGAGCGTCTAGCAGAGGTAGGTGACTTTTTGAAAATTAAGATCCCCGGCCCCGGCAACAGCGCAGGCGATGGGTACGACTGGGTAAAAGTGGAAGCTATTGAAGAAAATACAGTGCCCGGCAATGAAGCAAGTTTTGGTATGAGGGTTAGGACATCCCCGAGTCCGAACAACGCAGAAAAAGGTACCGCGCATTTCTTTAAAGAAGACGCCACTTCCACATTTATTGTCACAAGAAATGGCACCAAGGTGAAGGTATCCTATTATGGCAGGAATGAGCTGCCGAATACGGAAGGGAGTATTACTGAGCAGATCCGGAATACGGTGGTGGCGTCTGGTGCAGCTTGGGGACTATCAGAACTGCATTGGAAGGCGTTGCTTGAAGGACTATTGGCAAAAGAAATTGGTGGGGATATTAACAAGGAGTAAGGCGGGTTTTATGAAGGATAATTTAGTTTTCGTACATTGGTTTTAAAAAATATGCAATCTTCCTTACGCAGCAGCAAAATCAGCAGGTGGATCTTTTTTATCTTCCTGGTAAATCCCTTTTTTGGCCTCGCCCAGCCGCTAGAACAGTTTCTTAAAATCATAGTTGCACCGGATCACCCGAATTGGATGTACAAAACAGGTGAAAAAGTTTTTTATACTATCACCGTATTACAAAATGGAAATCCACTAAAAAATATAAATGTAAAATACCAGGTCGGCCCGGAAAAAATGGAACCCACCCGAAGTGATTCCCTCGTGTTGTACAAGGATGAATTGAGAGTGGATGGCGGTACGATGAGGGAGCCGGGCTTTCTTCGCTGTGTTGCGTCAGTTACATTTAATGGTAAAACGTATCGGGGGATAGGCACAGCCGGATTTGACCCCCAAAAGATTTCGCCCTCGATAGAATTTCCAGCAGACTTTGACACATTCTGGACAAAAGCAAAATCCGACCTGGTGAAAGTCCCTATTGACGCAAGGATGACTTTGCTTCCGGAGCGTTGCACAGAATACACTAATGTTTACCAGGTGAACCTGCAAAATTTCAGGGCTGGTTCACGCCTGTATGGTATTCTTTGTGTTCCCAAAAAAGAAGGCAAATATCCTGCGATACTGAAAGTGCCCGGTGCAGGTGTAAGGCCTTATGCCGGGGATGTAACGAACGCGGAAAAAGGGTTTATTACTTTAGAGATAGGCATCCACGGTGTACCAGTAACGATGGATCCTGCGGTTTATGCCAATCTTGCCAGCGGACCTCTCTTTGGGTATTGGAATATGAACCTGGATGACAGGGATCGTTATTATTACAAACGTGTTTATCTCGGCTGTATAAGAGCCAATGATTTTTTAGTAAGCCTGCCTCAATTCGACGGTAAGAACCTGGCTGTTATGGGAGGAAGCCAGGGCGGCGCTTTATCGATCATTACAGCGGCGCTTGATCCGCGTGTAAAATTCCTGGTAGCCGTTTATCCTGCCCTGTCGGATGTTACGGGATATTTGAAAGGGCGCGCGGGAGGCTGGCCACATTTATTCGACCGGAACAACCTCGCTTTCAACAATACAAAACCAAAAATAGAAACGGCCGGATATTACGACGTAGTGAATTTTGCCAGGCGGCTGGAGATTCCAGGCATGTATAGCTGGGGGTTCAATGATGAAACTTGTCCTCCTACTTCTATGTATGCGGTTTACAATAGCATTACTTCTGCTAAAGAATTGTTCCTGGTGCCAGAAACGGGCCACTGGACCTATCCCGAGCAGCAGGAAAAATTAACCGCATGGCTCCTTTCAAAATTAAAAAATGAATAGTTCACACGCCCGGGCATTTCATTTTGAAAGCCTGTAAATGAGTAATGCAGCGCGCTTGATGAGTTTAGGGTAGTCCTGCAGGTTAATGGTTTCCCCTGGAGCATGCGCTCCCACACCAGGTGCGCCTAATCCATCCAGGCAATCCATGTGGGCAGCCACATAAGAAATGTCCCCCGCGCCTCTTGAACCCGGATCATTGGCTTTAACTGGACCCATCTTTAGCGATATGCTGACGGCATTTAATTCTTTCAGTAACACGGCATTCCCGGCGGTTGGGGGCATTGCAGGAATGCCTTCCTTAAAACTGATCGTTGCGGAAGTGCCGGGCAGATTTTTGGAAACGACCTGTCTCATTTTTTCCCGCATTCTATCTTTTTGATAGGTGGTCAGGAACCGCAAATCCCCGATCACCACCGTTTCCGGGGAAACGATATTGGTCTTACCCTGGGCGGATCCTGACTGTGCCGCAGTGTCGTAATTTATTTCTGATCCCCCCAGGAAAAGGCCCGGGTTAAAAGTCAGGTACTTTTCTTTTGCAAATTGCACTCTCCATTCATTCAGGATGCGGGATGCTTCATAAACGGAGCCATAACCCGCAGGTCCGAATACCCCTGCAGAGTGTGCCTGTTTTCCTTTGACTTCCAATTTCCACTCACTGGTTCCGCGGCGGGCGGTTACTGCCTGTGTGGTGCCGGCAGCTGTTTCAAAGGCCAGGGCTATGTCATGTTGTTTCGCCCTGTCAATGAAATCGCCCCTGCTCGTTGTTTTAGGCTCTCCTGCTTTTTCTTCATCCCCGGTTAAATAAACGGTAATGGTCCTGTCATCTAACAACCCTTGCTGGTGCAATGCTTTCAAAGCGGCGATGATCAGCACATCTCCGCCTTTCATGTCATTGATGCCCTGTCCTGTGGCTGTAGTTGCATCGATCCTTGTAAAAGGGTTTGCGGGCATATCGGGTTCAAAAACAGTGTCCAGGTGTCCAATCAGGAACAGTTTCTTCCCCCTGCTACCTTTTTTGTAAGCGACCAGGTGGCCGGCCCTTTTCATTTTCTCGGGCATATTAATCCATATCGTCGTAAACCCAAGTCCTCTTAGCTCTTTTGCATACAACTCCCCAACCTGTTTAACACCCTTCAGGTTAAAGGTGCCACTATTAATATCCACAGATTCTTTCAGGAGATTGATAGTGGCAGGCAGGTGTGCATCGATTAATTGTATGATCTTAGATTCGGTTGCTGACAATTCCTGTGAGCGCAGCTCTCCTGCAGCAACAAGGAGCGCAAATAAATACATTAGTCTTTTCATGAGTGAATTTTTGAAAAACGAAAGTTACTTATTTGTATTTATTTAATTTTCTTATTGAAACTGGCTGCGTTTAGTGGTAGCTGCTTTACTTAAGCGGTTCATATGGGGGAATCAGGTTTGGCAATCCCACCAAACAGCAACAAACCCGGGCATTAACCCGGGTTGTTCGATATACAACCTTCTGTATGCCCGTTTCAGCGAAGGCCCTTCATAGAAAACAATACGTCCGGAGGTAAATTCGAAACGTTTGCCTAATAAAGTGTGGTAAATCAGTATAATTCTTGTTATCAAGTGCATTAACCTGGCAGAAATACATAAGGGTAATGGGAAATACTTCATAGGTACGACTCAATCTAAGCAAAGCTACGCAGGTATTGCGAGTGTTTAGGTCCCCTAAACAATAAATATAATCCCCAAAATGTTCATTTTTGGGTGAAATCTATAATTGCCTGCTGCCGCCGGGAGTTATTTTTTGCCTAATTTTAGCATCCAAGGGCTAAAAAACTTGAATTAATTGACCATTGAGGATCCACTTCTCCGTTTCTACCACTATTTCTCCCGTTCTCAGAGTCGGATGCAGCTTCAGGCGTGTAAATTGATTCCCGCCGGAGAAGGTAGCGGCACGTATACATTTTTTGGTGTGGAGCAGGGATTTTGTGTCGGCTGTTATGACATTTTTACCTCCAGGACACTACATTCCGTTATAGCTTCACAGATAAAAGCGTTTTATACAGGATCGTTTTTTCATTTTCACAACTATTCCCTGGCGGCGATTTTTATGCTCCTCATTTTTGACCAACACTAAATCGAGTTTTTGTAGGCATTAATTTTCGGCGACTTGCCTTTTTTCCGAAACAAAAATATTATCGGTCGCTCGAGTTGATCTTTTCCAGGGAGTGGCTGTTCAATAATTGCCAGTCATCCTCGGAAAAGATTTTGTCGTTGGTGCAACTGTCGGCGCAAAGCGAGGGTCAATCGTTTCTCCCCGATCTGTTAGATGAGGTCAGCCACGAAAATGCAGGAAGCATTGCCGCTGAATTGGAAAATGAACATTCCTCTACGCTCCATTTGAAATCGGGCATATTCAACTTTATTGACTCATTTTTTCAAAAAAAACTGTGCAGCGCAAACCTGGTCAATAAATCGAAAAAGACATTGCAACATTGAATTATCGCTGAGATAAAGAAAAGCCTTTGCAGATTTGAGGAGACGCCGAATATAAATGTCCTGGCCAAAGAATTCAATATAGGCAGTTCCACCCTGAAACGCCAGTTTAAACTCAGTTATAAAAAGAGTATCTACCACTATTACATGCAACAGAAAACGGCTATTGGTAAGACGATGCTGGAGGCCAATGCATCCGTTTCTGCAATTGCTTACAACTTAGGTTATAAAAAAATCAATACTTTTTCAAAGATTTTTAAGAAACATTAGGGGATGCTTCCTAGTGAGGTCATTCCGGGTTCGGGTCGAGCCAGAAGTCAGGCCAACAGGTAAAGTTTTAATTTATTAGTAAAACTTATTGGTTTTACTTTTGTTAGGGCCTATCTTACATCCCCTTATATATGCTTAAAAAGGGGTTGCAAAAAGAAAATCCTATATTCAGTAAAAATTTTCATCATCAATCCCTTACATAATAAATTCTACTATCATGACTACTGTTATTGTACCGGTCGATTTTTCCCAAACTTCATTAAATGCGGCGGAATATGCAGCTACATTCCTGCAGGGGCACTACGGTGTAAACCTGATCTTATACCACAGTCACCATAAAGCCGAAGAGGCAACGGAATCAACCGCGAACCTGGAAGCCTTAAAACAAAAGCTCCAGGCGGCGCACCCGGTTAACATGGAAGTGCTTGCACATCATGAGTCAGACTTTGTTGCCGGGCTCGAGAAGGCTGCGAGGCATCGGAGCGCGAATCTTATTATTATGGGTATAACCGGAAGATCAGTATTAGGTCAGATGATCTTTGGCAGTAATACCCTAAAGATGGTGGAAACCAAAGCCTGCCCAGTTCTGATCGTACCTGATCATGCCAGTTTTATTAAAATGGAAAATGTAATGCTCACTTCAGATTTTAAGGACACGGTCAACAGTACACCATCTGGTCCGATCAAAGATTTCTTAAGTATTTATACACCAAAACTTCACGTTGTTAATGTTGATCCGGATCACTATATCTCGCTTACGGAAACTTACGAAAATGAGAAACGGGAACTACGCAAGTTATTAGCAGAATATAACCCGGAATTTTACTTCATGCGGCTTTGGGATGTGGACGAGGCGCTGACTCTTTTTGCCAATGATCGCTCCATAGACCTCATTATTGCAGTGCGCAAAAATCACAGTTTTATTGAAAAACTATTTCGCACCAGCCGCACAAAACAACTCACTTTCCATAACAAGCTTCCTATCCTCGTAATTCATGAGTAGTTTGCTTGGAGTAATATTTTAAGAACGGCTTCGGCCGTTTTTTTGTGGCACGAAATCAACCGAAAAATATTAGGAGATCTTTTAATAAATGCTTGTTAAAACAACCATGAGCCTACAAATGTTTGCAGGGTTTTTGCGTAAGTAAGCGAAATATTAAAAACACATTCCCAATTATGCAAACAAACAAATTGACAAACCTGTTCCTTGCTACCATTGCATCCCTGACCATTTTTACAGGATGTAAAAAAAGTACCGAGGATCTGGCAGCCGATCCTCCTGTAACCACTACTTCCACCCCCACGCCAACTACCTCGGTGGATCCGGAAGCATTGAAGGATAGTACGCTGGCTCTTTCTAAAGACATCTATTTATGGAGTTCTCAGATACCTGCGAGCTTTAATGCAAGAAGTTTTGCAGATCCTGAAGCTATTATGCAAGCCATTCACCCTTACAGTGTGGAGCCAGGTTTTTCGCAACCTGTCGACAGATGGAGTTTTGCAATGAAAAAGGACGAATGGGATCGCCAGAGCGCAGGTATGAGCAATCTTTTTTCTGAAGCGGGTGTTTCAGCCGGGGATTTTGGTCTCTCCGTCTTTTTTAGGGCAGATGGTGATCTTCGTGTCAGGATGGTGGAGCCCAAATCCCCTGCCGGGTTGGCAGGTATTAAACGGAGTTGGCGGATCACCGCAATTAACGGCGGAACAAATATTACCAGTAGCAACGCAACGAATATTGTAAATGACGTGTATTACGCGAAACAGACGAGTTTTAGGTTTGTGAAACCAGACGCAACCGAGATTACCCTTACGCTAAATGCAGCCCATTACACAGATAAACCAGTGTATATGGATACTGTCTATACTATTGGCAGCCAAAAAGCGGGCTACCTTGTTTACAATTCTTTCCTGGGTAACCAATCGCAGGTGAGTACAGAATTCCAGCGGGTCTTCAACCGTTTCGCCAGCGAGCAGGTAACGGATGTAGTTATAGACCTCCGGTATAATGGCGGAGGTTATGTGTCGCTTGCTGAACAACTTGCTAATTACCTCGCACCTGCCTCGGCCAACGGCGGGTTGATGATGAAGCAACTTTACAATGCTGCCAATACCCAAAATAATACAACTTCTTATTTTAACAAGCGCGGAACCCTGAACCTGCCGGATGTATATTTTATCGTCAGTAAAAGTTCAGCTTCTGCAAGTGAACTACTCATCAACACATTGAAACCTTACATGGATGTCAAGATCATAGGCCCTACGGCCACTCATGGTAAGCCGGTAGGATTTTTTCCGATCCCGGTTGGCGACTGGTATATTTTCCCGGTCTCTTTTAGAACCACTAATAAAAATGGAGAAGGAAATTATTTTAATGGGATAGCTGTAAATGCGCAGATAGCAGACGGGCTCGATAAAGATTGGGGAGACGTGACCGAGTCCTGCCTTGCCAGTGCCCTGAGAAATATCTCCGGTGCGGGATACAGCAGTGTCCGGGAAGAAAGCCTTTCAGCTCAGTCTCCTCAAACGATCGCTGGCAACAATAAACTGGACGCACCGTTCCTGAAAGTAACAATCGGAAGACAACCCTAAAAATAAAGGCCCCGTCCCAGGGGCCATTTTCTATCCTCATAGGTTTTTTCAATCCATGCCTTCTATTACTCATTTGCGCGCAGTTGAAAAAATGAATACGGTCATCGGCCCACCAGTTTTTTTATCCTCCGATTTTTTTTGGAGGTTATCTTACTCGTCTCTTAGGCAGCGCTTATATTCAATGGTTTTACTATTTAATTAAATGCACTTGCTATTTGCTCCATTTACTACTTTGTGGGGCAGCAAAGTCGCCTCCTTAACTAATCTTGCTGTTTTGCCAATCATTTTCATCAACCGTGAGGGTGTTATTTGTTCTATAATGAGGAAGGACTTGAGGGGGCCAACCTTATTGTAGATCGCAGGACCCTGCATAGCAACCACTATGATCGGGGGGGGGGGGCTAAAAACCAATACGGGGTATCGCACCCTTGTGCTTTTTGACAGTAATGAGCATGTTTTGCATTTGAATCCCAGGCATAAAAAAAACGGAATCGTTTTGAAACGTTCCGCTTTTTATTATTCTAAGGGGGAGTATTTAAGCGCGTGTGTTATTTATTCTCAGTTGTTCTAATATCAGCAACGTCATTGATCCATTTGGCATCCATATCATCAGAATATTTCATGCTATATTCTTTTCTCTCTTTTTCTACTTTTTTCTCTTTCCCTTTTCCCACAATTGCCCTGATCTTGGCTCTTCTTTCTTCATTTAATGCTGCGAGCTGAGCTGTTTTTGCATCGTCTGCTATTTCAATGTTATCCCTTATCGCTTTTGCTCTCTCATTGTAAGACATGTTAATCGCTTTCACCTGCCTTCCAAGGTTATCACTCAACCCGGCATTTTTGTTGATTGCATTCTGGCTGCGTTCGGTAGCATAAAACTTTTCTTTCTCGATGCTCTGATTTTTCCATTTCTCATTGTGCATGCTATCCGCCTCTTTTATTTTGGATTCCTTCCAGGCCAGGCGGGTTGAGTCTTTTGCAAATTCTTCCAGGCGCTCCTGTTCTCTTGAAACAGAATCATCATACAATCTTTCCAAACGCTGTTCTTCAAATTTTACATTTCTCTCCTTTTCAAGCTTTGCGTATTCCGCCTTGGCTTTAGTTTCCGTGTTTACGGGTTTCTTTTTAGTTTTTCTCTTCTTTGTTTGGGCGTCTGCTGCAAAAAAAGTCATGCCTACTAATACAGCACTAAACAGTATTTTTTTCATAGTTAAATATTTTTAATTGCATCTAGGCAATATCTATGCCATCGTGCTATTATGTGTGCATTTTTGCCTGTATCGGAGGCCTAAATCGCAAAACTGTGTGCTTAAGTTGTCTCCTGTCTGAGCTGATAGTTGCTGTAAATTGTTGCTTTTCAAAGCCTAAGGCTTTCATAGCCAGCGACACTAAAAAATTATCAAGGATGGTATTCTTTTGACAGCAGACAGGGATTAAAAACGAATGATCAACGCTGCTTTTTTATCTCTTTTGTTCTTTTTCATCGGTGGCAGGGCCTCCAGGATACGGGTGCCGGCCACTAGTGCAGAATCTCCTGTGGCGTTTTGTGGGTGAATATTTACGGCAGCCCCGGCGGAGTCCAGGTCAAACGTAAACCGCAGGCTTTTATCCTTTAATGTTTTATTAAAATAGTCGGAGTTAGAAGAAATAATGTCATTGATGAACCGGTTGAAATTATTCCAGCCTGCAACCGGGACAATATTGTTAAAGGAAAGTTTTTCGCTGTTTGTATCAACAACATTTTTCACCAGGGCCGTGGCCGAGACCGTTTGCTTTCGTTTTTTTGCGCCGTAACCCACCACTACAACTTCACTCAGCGCCTTGTTGCTTTCCTTGAGCACAATTTTGTTTTCACCTGTGTTAGCATTCAGGGCGATATTGTTCGTTTCGAAACCAATGGCATTCACATCCACTTTTACGTTGGATACATTTTGCCTGTTGCTGAGCGAAAAATACCCTTCTTTATCGGCAGAGAGGACCGTGTTATTCTGGCGATCATTGATGTTGGCGAAGGCTACCGGATTGCCGTTGTTATCCACCACTCTTCCACGGATGGTATTTTGGTTGCGGATGACTACCCCGCTTATTTTGCCCTCGATGGCTTGGTTGATGCCGGCCGGAGAAGCTGCCGATTTTTCCTTGGAAAATAAATCTATTTTTTCCACTGCCTGTGATGCTGTTTTTGCGGCGGCCAGCATGGTACTGCCGGCTAGTGTGTCATGATAATCTTTCTGCCGGGCAACAACGAGAAGATCTTCAAGTCCTCCTTGTTTTTGGGAGGCTGCGGCCTGGCTTGATTTTGTGGGAGATGGTGTCATAGCTGGTTTCAGCATTTTTTCAGAAGGCTTTACCGCGGAGTTGATTTCAGCTATGTCTGATAAAACTTCGGCACTGCTGCCAGTTGTTTCATTTGCAGGGGATGGTTGAACAACTTTTGTACCAGCAATTTCTTTTTGTGGATAGACGGTTATGTTGGTCCTGAGCAGCCATGCAAGGCCAAGAAAGATGATCAAGACTGCCGCTATTTTTGAAACCCCTAGAACCTCTTTGGTTTGGTACCAGGCCGTGCTGCGATTTTTTTGTTTTCCCTCCATTGTGGATGTCAACTCCCGGATATCCTGCACCGGCGTTTTAGTAAATGCATACCCCTCCAATGCATCAGCCAGGAAAGGGTCATCAAGCGTAGCCTTCTCCAAGGCATGCCTTTCCTGCGCCGACATTTCACCAGCATGGTACCGCCCCAAATCAAGGGCAGTCCAGTTTTTTTTAATATCGTTTGGTTGTTCAGCCATTATCTATCATTCAGGTGCTTGTCCATACAAAGCTTTAAATTTCTCCTGCCGTTCTGGATATAACTCCTCACTTTGTTCCACTCTATTCCTGTGATATCGGTGATTTGATTGTAGCATTTCCCCTGCAGGTAAAACAATTCTACGGTCATTTTTTGTTCGGGTGCGAGCTGGTTCAAACAAAAATGCATCTGGCCCAGGTGCTCTTCTTTTTCCATTACCCCGTTCAGATGCACATCATCCTCATTTTGCATAATTGAAATATCGATGGCAGCCTTTGTGAAATTTTTAGATTGGCGGATACTCATCAGGCAATGATTTTTTGCAAGTTGGTGCAACCATGCCTTAAAATGCAGGACTTCATATTTAATTAGTTTGGTAACCAGCTCTTCATAAATATTCAAGACGGCATCTTTGGCTGCTTCTTGGTCTTTCAGGTACTTTAAACACACACCATATACCAATTCCATGTATCGCTGGTAAAGATCAGAAAGGATCTTTGCATCAGCAGTAGTTTTGTACCCTTTTACAAGGTCTTCGTCCGGCGCATTAGAAGCAGGTATGGTTTTTAAAAAATGCACCTGGTAAAAATATGCAAAAAATTACGGGGGCCTTCCTGGAAAGTGTTAATACCACCTTTCTGCCGGTCAGGTATCGATCAGGCCATAAAGATTTCAAATTTAATAGTTATCTTCAGGCTTCGGGAGGCAGGCCAAAACCATCGCCCGGGGCGGGTCTCTGCAACCATTAAATACCTGGTATGAAAAAATTATTTTTTGCCTGTTTTCTCATTAGCTTCCTGCAATCGTTAAATGCCCAAAAGCTTTTAAAGGTATCATTACAAAATGATGGTCATTTTGACCGCTTCAGCTTTGACCTCGGTGAATCGGTTCTATTACATGTTTCCAAAGATGGGCATATTATTAAATGGGGGGTGGACGTTTATGCAGGCCGGGACGATAACTATGCAGACCGATTGGAAGAATACACAGGAAAGACCGGGAACTTTGCACCTTCAGACGACAGTGCATTCCGGGGCAAGTTGAAGTTTATTGGCAGGACTTACTTCACGTACTACGCTTCTTATGAAAATGAACAACTAAAAGGGAAGTTAAAATCGATCGGGAATATTATTATCGACTATTATATGCCTTATGAAAACGAAGCCTACCGGGGCTCCATTAAAAACCTGGGACAGCAGCTCGTCACATGGTATAGTTCATTTGATAATGAGGGGATGCGGGGCAAACTAAAAAGTATCGGCAATACCCCGCTAAATTATTACAGTTCCTTTGAGGATCGGTTGCTGAGGGGAAGGATAAAATCTATTGACAGGTCAACCTACACTTACTATTCTTCCTTTGATAAGCCGGAATACCGGGGAAGTTTAAAAACCGGCTCCCAAACGGTGATTGTGAACGGAATCAAATTTTTTATCCGCTGGTAGTATTACTGAAACCACTTCCCTTTCGCAAACCCAATTTTTCTTCCTAATTGCATTTAAACAATGAGTCGCAGGCATTCCATTAAGAAAGAAAGTAAGGTCTCGCCGGTCCAAATAACTGCCACTCTTCCGGGGGATGACGTTGACGCCAAAAAGCATCTCAAAATTTACCTGGGAATGATCATCACCATTCTTGCATTGGTACTATATGCACAAACAGCTTATTATAAATTCACACTTGATGACGGGTCCGTCATCGTGCAGAATAAACTTGTGCAAAAAGGATTCGATGGGATCAAACAAATACTTTCCACAGATTATTGGTACGGGTACACGGACCAATTGAGAGGATTGCAGTACCGTCCTGCTTCCCTGCTGATGTTTGCCGTAGAGGAAACTTTTTTCCCCGGCAACGCCCAGGTACACCACCTTGTGAATATTTTTTTGTATGCCCTCACCTGCCTCCTTTTGTTCCTGCTATTGATTAAAATGTTTCCGTCTGAAAGGCTGTTGTTGCCATTCATAACTATATTACTATTCACCGCACACCCATTGCACACCGAAGTAGTAAGTAATATTAAAAGCAGGGATGAACTCTTATGTTTTCTGTTTGGTATTAGCGCCCTGTTTTCCATGTTCAGGTACCATGAATCGCGGAACCTTCTTTTTTTAATATTAAGTGGCCTGGCTGTATTTCTGTCACTCACCTCAAAGGAAACCGGGATCGCTTTCATAATAATAGTCCCATTAGTCCTTTATTTCTCGCGGGTAGTAACCTCGCGATTTATGCTGAACGCTACCCTTTCCGTTGTCGTTTTCGCCGCACTCTATCTATTCGTACGCCACCAGGTAGTGAGGGATGTACAGTCTATTGACCTGCTTGTAATTGACAATACCCTGGTTGCGGCCGAAAGCCGGGCAGAACAGCTGGCCACCGCATTTACAGTGCTGCTGAAATACCTCGGTTTATTGCTTCTCCCGCATCCGCTTAGTTATGACTATTCATTTTCGCAGCTGAAAATTGTCGGTTTTTCTGATGCTAAAGCCCTGTTTGCCGTGTTTTTATACCTTGCAATGGCGGTATTTGTGGTGTATAGGCTAAGAAAAAAAAATCTATTCGCACTGGCCATCTGCTTATTTCTTTTACCCCTCGCGCCGGTTTCCAATATTTTTTTAAATATAGGGTCCACCATGGCTGAGCGTTTTTTATATATGCCCTCGCTGGGGTTTTGCTTTGGGGTTGGACTTCTTTTGGTGAAATTTTCCAATCGACGCCTGCCGGCAAGATCGGGCTATCGTTTAAGCAGTTTTTTGTCCAATCACGCATGTCCTATTGCTGTAGTGATGCTGGCCGTCATCTTATATTCATTTAAAACCGTGAGCCGCAATAAAGACTGGGAAAATAATGTACAGCTTTTCGGTAGAGACGTGCTCAGTTCTCCCAAGAGTGCCAGGACCCATTATAACTGGGGGCTTGCAAACATTTATGACCTTTACCTTCCCGAAGAAGACCCTGCTTTGAAAAAGGAATACCTTGAAGAAGGAAAAAAGGAACTGGAAACGGCCTTAGGTATTTACCCGCAATACTTTGAAGCCGAAAAACCATTGGGATATGTCTACCTGAAACAAGGGGCTTATGAAACTGCTATCAGGCATTTTGACCAATACCTGGTCATGAATCCACAGGATGTAGCCACACTGAATAATAAAGCTGCCGCGTTGATGGGGATGCAGCAATACCAGGGAGCGATACCTGTGCTGGAAATAGCTTTGGCAAAAGAGCCTGCTGACACAGGTGCCGTAAAGAATCTCGGTCGTTGTTACGCCTATACCCAGCAGTTTGCCAAAGCAGCAGACTATTTTCTCAAGAGTATACAGCTGGCCCCGCGTGTAAGTGAGAATTACCGGTTGACGGGTATGGCTTATCAATTCCTCGGAGATACGGCCCGTGCAAAATCCTACCTGGAGAAAGCCCGTGACATGGGGCCCTGAGCGCACTACAGCACGCGGGCATTCTTAATTCTGCAAATGCCGGAAAGCCTTGCCGATATTTTCAATTACATCAGAAGCTAAAAGACTTTCTAACGACTGATCCCCAACGGCAATATCAGCTGCAAGGCCATGAAGATACACCCCAACACACGCCGCGTGAAGTGACTCATAACCCTGTGTGAGCAGGGAGAGGATCATGCCAGTGAGCACGTCGCCGGACCCTCCTTTTGCGAGGCCTGCATTTCCTGTGGTGTTCGTAAAAGCATGTCCGTTAGCTGCAATCACGGTCCGATGACTTTTCAGCACAATGACCCATGGATATTCCAGCGAGATACCGAGGGCCCTTTGCACCCGTTGTGAGTGATTATCAGAGGATCCAAACATACGATCAAATTCCGGAGGGTGCGGTGTAAGAATGGAACCTGGGGGGATGGCTTTCCAATAACTTTTATGTTCCGCCAGTAGCGTAATTGCATCGGCATCCAGCACAATCGGTTTATGAAAAATATCAAAAATATTCTCCAATATTTGCATATATTGAATTTCCACACCAAGCGCAGGGCCGATCCCGATGGAGCCAAATTTTGTGATATCACCACCTTCCTCCCGCATCATCAGCATGGCTTCGGGAAGTGCGGTTTGTAAGACCTGCCGCTCCGCTTCCGGTACGTTCACGGTAAGCAGGCCGGCCCCTGTTCTAAGGCATGCCCGTGCGGAGAGTAAAGCTGCGCCCATCCTGCCTGTATTGCCGGCTATAAGGAATGCATGGCCATGGTGTCCTTTATGAGATCCGGGATCCCTCGGCCTTATAAGCGAAGCGATATACTGCCTCTTCAAAATCACAGCTACGTCAATTGCCATCATTTTTTGTATTTGTCTGAAATAATTCTATGCCGGGTCACTCCTCTTTAGGCCGGTAATCAAATACCAACACTGCGTTCTCTTCCAGGCTTGCTTTGCTTCTTAGTTCGTAGCGCTTATCCCCTGCCGTTACCACGATCACCGCGGTATTCGGGGGAATACCGCCCAGGTTTTCCGCGAACAGTGTTATCGCATGTTCCGTCACATTTTCATCCAGGTCAATGTTGAATTCTATTGCCTGTTCGGAGAGCCTTTTATGGCTCAGTAATAACTTCCCATTGTAAAAGATGGATACCGTGTCATTATCCACCACACCGTTATCATACACTTTCAGGTTGATTCGCTTCACGTTCACTACAAGCCTGCTTTGTTGCTGTTGTTTGCGTTCATTCATTTTAAGAACGAGGTCTTCGTCTGCACGGGGTTTCAGCACTGGGGCCGGAGGTGCAACAGGAGGGATTTTTTTAAGGGAATCTATTTTCGTCGTCAGTTTCTCACCGGGTTTTACAGGCAGCGTTTTAGGTGACAGCGGTTTTGCGGGGTTAGTTTTCGGTTTTATTGGCGGGGCTGCAACACTGCTGCTCTTTGGCGCTGTTGTTTTTGGCTGCACCGGGCGAGGGGCTGGTTTGGACGGTTTGACCGGGTTAGGAAAACAATCAGGCAGCCCTCCTGGAAGTTTGGTGGGTGTATTTGATGTTTTTCTCAATATGATCTCATCCCCCCCAATGCCTAATCTTGCGGCCATCCCAGAGCCGGTATAGACCAAAGCCCTCAGCATATTTTTCCCAAGAACTTTATCGCGCCACATTATGATACGCATAAAAACATGGGTGCCGCTGTTTTCAATAAAACTTCGGCCGCTTGTGTACCATACGTCTTTCTCCGAATCGTACCGGCCAACGTAAGCGGCAATACAATGATCCGATTTATTTGTTAACTGGTAATCATAAGTATAACCGCAAAGTTCGTTGCCTTTTTGCTCCACACTCAGCTGCAGATACTCGTGTTCCATTACCCCTTCCCAGGTTCCTGTAATATTCTGCCCAGTTACAAATTTTACCGCCAGTGATAAAACAAAAACCAGTGTATAATGATAAATTCTTTTCATACTACTATTAAATTTACTACAAAAAAGAGAAGCTTTTAGCTAACTTTTTTCTTTAACGATCAATTAAGAAAAGATTAAAAAGCGAAATGAATTACGAGACCGAAAGATTTAAAAAACTGTTTATAGACCCCTATGGCGGGGACCCCAGCATGTAGATCAATTTTATGCAGGTACCTCGGTCGGTTGAAGACCATCTGGGCGATAGCGGACCACACGATCGGCTGGAGAGAAACCTTGTTGAAGTGGATCAACAACCCGGAAGTAGTTTCAACAGATAAGCATTTTTTTAGCCCCCGGTTGATAGCTTTCACGGCCCATGGGAAGACATATTGACGAGGTTTGAATCAGAGAGGATACCGTGCTTTTTACCTTTCCGGCGAAAATATAATGATGAATGAACACCCCAATGGTGGAATCTATACCCGATTTGATTTGATACAGGCGATCTTATAATACGGGGTTTAGCAGCTGGGACAGATGGTGATAAAGAAGTGAATCGCAGATCGATAACCCCTTGATACCTATTTTTTTGCGATGGAAACAAATACTTCTTCCAGGAATATATTTAATTCCTTTGCCTTACTCATGATCATCAGGTGGTTACCCCCTTTTACGGTGTGCGTAGGCTTCGTATATCGAATTGGGAGAATCTCGTCGTTACTGCCATGAATATGCCACAGGCCTTCGGGGATCATTTCGTTCCGCCAGCTTAAAATCGCATGCATTGCCCAGCGGATGAATTTTGGATCACTATCTCCGATAACCTCCCTTATCAGCTGCTGATCTTCTTTATTGTCCGCAGTAAAACCCCGCTTTAAGATGGAGGCCATTTTGACAAGGGAAACCGGCACTAACTTATGTAAACGTAAATGATATATCAACTTGAAATGGGTTGGAAAGTGCCGGTAGGTAGGCACACTGCAAAGCAACACGCAGGCCTGGGGTTTAATTTTCTTTGTTATCTCCGCCGCGATCATTCCCCCCATTGACAGCCCCACAAGGGCAAATGGCTCTTCGCGATCAATCGGCTCTGCAAGGCGCAGTGAGTAAGACTCAAGGCTTTCATGCCTGTGGGGTGTGATCCAGTCGAGGTGAACCGCCTCGAAACCGCTGGGCAGCGCTATATATTTAAATACCCTCCTGTCTGCCGCAAGGCCACTGATGAAATAAACTTTCATATACCAAAGTTAAAACCATTGGTCAGAATAAAAAAAGGGCCAGGATAGAAATCCAGCCCCGAGTTAAAATCCAATATCCTATGAAAAACCGATACAAACTAACAACACTTAATTTGCAAATACAACCGTGTTTTAACGGGTTTTTGGGTGGTTTACACCCTTTCCGATTTTTTAATACCTAAACAGGCTCAAAACATCCACTGAAATTTTTCCATTGAGTGGTTTTACTAGTCAGATATAGTTCGTAAATTCCATTTCAAACTACTTGTATGTATAATACGGTCATCGAATTCTTTCAAACCCTGGATCAACATCCTTTGCTAAGAATGTCTTTCCTGGTGGCCGGCCTTTTATTTTTCTGGATCATTGAAGGATCGATCCCCCTGCTGGGCCTTGCCTACAGGAATACCAAGGTGAGGCATGCAGCGGTAAACTTGGGTTTTACTGTTATACACCTTGTGATTCACACTTTTTTGGCTTTGCTGATCATCCGGTTGAGTGACTGGTGCCTGGAGGAGCAGTTCGGATTGGTTTACCTTGTCAATGCCGGTACGATCGCCACCATCATCATTTCGTTTTTAACATTGGATTTTTTTGGCGGCTGGCTGGTACATATTACGGAACATAAAATTTCGGTTTTATGGCGCTTTCACGTGATACACCATGCAGATAATAATGTTGATGTTACAACGGGGCTACGCCATCATCCGGGCGAGAGCCTGCTAAGGGGACTGTTTTTCTTTCTTGGCATATTGGTTAGCGGGGCGCCTATGTATGCAGTTATGATCTTTCAAACCCTGCTGATCCTGGCCACTGCCTTTACACACGCCAATATAAGCCTGCCCCGGAAGGTGGATAGCCTGCTGAGCTGGATACTGATTTCCCCAAATATGCATAAAGTACACCACCACTGGAAGCAACCCTATACTGATAGCAATTACGGCGCCGTACTCGCCATCTGGGACCGGCTTTTCGGGACGTTCAAAAAACTGGATCCATCCCAGATCCGGTATGGGTTAGACAAGTATTATCCCAACGAAAAGGATGAAGATTTTCTGGGGCTTATGAAAAGTCCATTTATCAAACAGGAAACAAAATAATCTCCTTTTTTAATGGAAAAGAAAACATTGTTTCTCATCGGTTTCATTGTGCTTAAATTTGTGTTGCAGTACCTGTTGGTGAGCCCCGAATACGAACTTCACAGGGATGAATTCCTCCATCTGGACCAGGGCAGGCATCTTTCATGGGGCTACCTCTCCGTGCCACCATTCATTTCCTGGATTTCCTTCCTGATCCTGCAGTTGGGAAACGGCGAATTTTGGGTGCGTTTTTTTCCCGCTTTGTTTGGTGCATTTACTCTTTTGATTGTGTGGAAAGCAGTAGAGGCTTTGCAAGGCGGTTTATTTGCACTGTGCCTTTCGGCGGTAGCTGTTTTATTTTCTGTTTTACTTCGGTTGAACATTCTTTACCAGCCCAATTCCATGGATGTACTATCCTGGGTATGGATATATTTCTGCGTGCTGAAATATACCCGCACCAAAAGCAATGCCTGGATCTGGCTGGCGGCGGTTGGTTTCGCGGTTGGGTTCCTTAATAAATATAATATTGCTTTTGCTTTGGTCGGCCTTGTGCCGGCGCTCCTGCTGACCGAGCACCGCAGTATTTTTTTGAATAAACAATTGTATGGGTCGATGCTGTTTGCTTTTCTCCTGGTGCTGCCAAACATCTGGTGGCAATACGAGCATGGTTTCCCGGTATTTCATCATATGCGGGAACTTACAAACACCCAGCTTGTGAATATCAGCCGGGTGGATTTTCTGAAAGACCAATTGTTATTTTTTATCGGCCCCTTATTCATCCTGGTCGCGGGCTTATTGTCTTTTTTTATCTTCCAGCCGTTTAGAAAATACCTGGTGTTTTTTCATGCATTTGTTTTCACCCTTGGGCTCTTTATTTTCCTGCGCGCAAAAAGCTATTATGCTATTGGTTTATACCCCATCCTACTCGCCTTCGGTGCTGTTTACCTGGAAAGCCTTTTACAGGTTGGTTGGAAAAAATGGTTGCGGCCAGTAGCGATCGCCCTACCTCTTTTATTATTTATACCCCTTATCCAGTTGGCCTTTCCCCTAAAAGGACCGGCTGCTATTGTTGCTGATCCCGGCAACTACAGGAAACTGGGATTGCTGCAGTGGGAAGATGGGAAAGAGCACGCAATTCCGCAGGACTTCGCCGATATGCAGGGATGGCAGGAACTTGCAAAACTGGTAGAAAGTGCTTACGCCCTGGTGAGCGATAAGGAACACACATTGATCCGGACTGATAATTATGGGCAGGCGGGTGCTATCAATTTTTATTCCCGCACAAAACAACTGCAGGCTTTCTCCTATAATGCAGATTATATCTACTGGTTCCCGAAAAAAAAATGGGTAAATATGATCATGGTAAAGGAGGTGACCGATAATGATCCCGGAAGGCAAAAAGAGAAACAATATTTTGATACGGTTTACCTGGCCGGAAAAGTGCAAAACAAATTTGCGAGGGAGGCGGGAACCGCTGTGTATATTTTATTAAATGCGAAACCCGGGGTAAATGAAATATTGCAGGAGGAAATAAAAAAGCTGCAGCAAAGGTTTTAATCCGCCAACATACGCTGGTACAATTGGAAAAATTGATTACCTACGACCTCGAAAGTAAATTTTTCTGTTTTTTTTGTAAACTCGCGAGGCCTTATATCAAATGGTTTAATGATAAAATCAATAAGCACTTCTGCAAGTTTGGCAGGGGCTTCGCCAGCTACAAAAAAACCATTCACCCCTTCTTCAACCAATTCATGGAATACCGGGATATCACTAACAATCACCGGAATTCCTGCTGCATTAGCTTCAGCTATCACGCAACCAAAAGTTTCAAATCTTGAATATAAAACCAGCGCACTAGCTGCCTGCATTGCGAGCGCAAGTTTTTCCTGTGACACTTCTCCTTCAAAGCTTACCTCGTTTGAAAGACCCACCTGTGCTACCTTTTGTTTAAGGCCTGCTGTGGGAGAGCCAAATAGATATAGTTTAAATTCCAGATTTTTTTCCTTTACGATCTGGAAAGCCTTTAAAATGTCGTCAATGTTTTTTTGAAAGCTGAATGTAGAAGCGTGAATGAAATACGGAACGGTATTTTCAGCAAAATCTTTTGGATAAAAGAGGCGGGTGTCCACCACATTGGGTATGACCTTAAAAACCAACGAAGGATACAGCGCCCGGATGGCCTGTCCAAGATGTTCGGACACTACGGTAACGGCATCCGCATTTTTTATAACAGCTCCGCTCCTCTTCACAAATATCCTTTTATGGTCTTTCAATTGAAGGTCTGCTTCCGGTAAGTAGGCAGTCCAGTGTTCGGTAAGTACGTAGGGAATGTTATAAGCTTTCTTAAGCCACAGGGCAATTGGTCCTGCCTTCATCGCGAGGTGCAGGTGAGTCATTAAAGGGTTACCATTAGAAGCGAGATAGTTTTGCACTGCCTTTTTATAAACCCGGTAATATTTATAGTCAGATAAGAATTTGTCGAGCAGCGCAATGCCGGTGCGCCGGGGATGATAATAAATAATTTCTTCCCTGTAATTTTCTTTTTCTACCAAATGAGAAGTCACATCCTGTGTTATCTTACCCTCTGTGTCTTTTACAACATGCAGCACATATTGTTTTTGAAACAAGGCAATTGCAGCGATATGTCTTTGCACAAAATCGCCGGCAAAACTGTTCAGCCGTGAAGGATACCAGGAAGGCAGTACTAAGATTTCTCTTTCCGCTGTAGTGGCAATTTTCATGAGCGGGTTTCTTTTGCTGTCAGCAACATCCATTGCATAAAGATGTCTCTTTCCTGCGTAATGTATTTCCTCAGTTGGTAACTCAGTCCCTCAATTTCGGGATAGTGATATTCCCGGGCTTTAATATGATCGTCAATACTGTTCACTATCTCCACCTCGTGTGTGGCAGAAAAAATATTTCTTAAATAATCCTCCAGGTCGGGATACAGGTGAAGGTGTAATTCTATCACGAGGTCAGCCTGCTTAAGTTTTGATACGTTCTCCGCCGTGAAGATCTGTCTTTCTGCGCCCTCGCAGTCCACAATGAATAGTGCATTCAGGCCATCCTCCATTTCACTGATATCATCGGCCCTAAAAGTGCCGCCAAACGTTATCCGCTGCTCCAGGTTGTTTTGATGAGCCAGGCCGGAAGCCATTGTTACCGCTGCCTTATTGCTGTCATAAGCCAATACCCTCGTCGCAGGGTTTGCCTTTGCCAGGCCAAGTGCATAATACCCGTCATCACAGCCAATATTTACTACCAGCTCATGTTTTTTTTGAAGCAGGGCACTTATAAAGGGATGGATCTCGGATTCATAACTGCCTAACAACTTTGCATAAGTGGAACTGGCAGGGGAATATGCTGTACTGAATAACATTCCTTTGAAGGGGCCATGCCGCACGAACTTATCTGCGAAGATCTTGTCCGCTTCCACCCGGAGCTTTTCTTCGTCCGAAGCCTGCAGGTAGTTTTCCCTGGAGGCTTTCAGCCTTCCCGATAAGTAAAGTAAAGGGGATAATATTTTGTAAGAAATATCATTGACGAATATTTTTTGAAAAATTTTTTTAATACCGGGATTCATTGTTTACGCCGTTTTATTTTGCGAGGATCATCATAGAATAACCTCCCCATAACTTTGCGCTCAGGTCGGGGTTAAGCGCAAAAGAAAAATTCCGCAATTTTTTCTTCACCCATGATTTAACTGTTTTAGGCCGCTCTGTGTCAAGAGCAGGTTTGGTGTACACCCAATCCAAAACGGTGTAACCGGTATCTTTAAGCGCCCATTCCGCAATCTCTTTCGTAAAAAAATGGAGGTGTCCCACCAGTTCCCGCTGGAGGAGCAGGGTATGTGGTTTCAGGATGTTGCGGCTGGAAAGATCGAGTGGTATGTGGAACACGACATATTGGCTCCGGCCATGTAACTTGTTCAGAAACCTGTAATAATCATCTATGTGCTCCACAACATCTATTACCAGCAGTACATCTCCTCCTCTATCACCGGAGTTGACGAAGTCGGAATTAAAAAAGCTGAGCCTGCTGTTTTCCTTTAACCTGGCCATGCCGATGGCCTGGGGTGAGATATCATAACCGTGTAATTCTTTGACGTCTGGGTTGAGGTGGGCAAGTGTTTGTAGTATGCCTCCTGCGCCACAACCTACTTCTACTATAGTTGCAGGCTGTATTTTATTGGCTGTTAACAACGAGTGCACTATGGCCGCCTTGCCAGGTGCACCCTCATCATCCCATGTGGGCTTATTGCTCAGGTAGATGCCGGATGTATATATATGATCACTGCTGAATGCCATGGATTATCCTTTTGAATGGGTGAACATATTTTTCAGGTATGCCAGGTCGTCTTTCCTGAAAATAAAGAAACTGGATAACCTGGCCTCATTTTCTTTTTTGAAAAGATAGAGCAAATAAACTTCATAAAGTATATAACCGACACTACTCACTGCAGCAGCAGCATTGATGCCGTAGATAGGTACCAGCCACCAATTTGCTGGCACCACGAAACAAAGTGCCAGCAGGCAACCCGTCATATTTTCTTTAAGTTTATTGATGCCACCGTTGTAGGCAGTCAGGGAAAACAACGTTGATAAAGATAAAATGCCCGGAACAAGCCACAAAAAGGCACTGTACATCGCGCCAAAGGTTTCACCAAATACAAAGGGGAAAAACCAACGCCCAATGACGGCAAGTACGAGGCAGGCGGCCGCATAAAAAAACAGGAAGGTCCTGGAGATGAGCGCGAGCCGGGCGGGTAAAAGCTGGTTTTGATCTGCTGCAGTCAGCGGAAAAATTGCGGCCGCAAGAAAAGAAGGCAGCAAAAAAAACAGTTGCCCGATCCGGGAAACCTGGATATAGTTTCCTAATTGTTCCGCGCTGCAGTACTTTTCCACGAACCAGTAATCAACCCGGTACAGGAAAAAAAAGGCCAGGTTACCAGCCAATGCAAGCAAACTATATTTAAATAGTTTTTTTAGATCGGGAGCCGATGGAAATTTAAACGTTAGCCCTTCCGGGTTTTTAACCTTGAAAACAAGGGCAACGCAGAGCCCCTGCGAGAGGAATGCAAGGAAATAATAGTAGAAGTAATTTGCATCGGTGATTGCTGTGATAAGCCTTGATCCTTCGAAAGGCATGATAAGAATCAGCAGTGAATTGTGGGCAACGCCTATGACGCCCGGGATGATAAATTGGTTACGGGCATGAAACAAACCGGTAGCATAGTTAAGCAATAAATTTCCACAAACAAAAAAGATACAGAAACTTGCCAGCATTCCGGGTCCGATACCGGAGTAAGAACTGTTGAATGTGCCACTGCCCAGGACCAACCCCAGGAAAAAGCCGCAGGCCAGTGTCCAAACCACGGAAAAGGTAAGCAGGCGCGATGCAGGTATCTCTTTTTTGGATGCAAAATAAATGAACCCGGAATCCAAACTCAGGCTCCCGACAAGATGCAAAAGAGAAAAGATATAAATAAGATAGTAAATGCTGCCACTAACAGCAGCTTCAAAATGCCGTGCAATCAGAATGTTTAATACAAAGGATGACAAATAAAAAAGTCCCCGCCACACAACAGACTGGTATAGAATTCTGGCGATCCGCATCAGTTACTGATTGTGTAAAATTGGTGAGATGCCTCCCTTTTCTCATCGGGTAAATGGGCGACATGGAGCCTGCGCGCAAACCAAAAACATCCCATAAAAACCACCCACGACATATAATTGATGCGCATGAAAAAATAATTGAAAACGAGGAATAACACAAAGATAACAACCAGCAAACTGTCAAATCTTTTTGTAAAGAAACCTACAGCAAAGATAAGTTCAGCAAGGGTCGCGATGGCGTATAGACTCCAGGAAACGGCGGGATGTGTTACCAGGAAGTATATGACCTGGCTGAACCAATTGAAAGGTTCACTCACAAGGTAACTTGTGTGCTGCCGGAGTAATATCGCGCTCATCTGTTCCAGGTTGAAGAAGCCGCCTGACCTGAACTTCCAGGCCGCAGCTGAGACAAAAACCAGGATAAAAAAATAACGCATAGCTTCCGTTAAATACTGGAAGCTGAGGGGTGACCTGGTTACAAACAATAACGGGATCATGATCCAGCCAATATAACCCTCGATGCTGAGGGTAGACATAGAACTGATAATCATCGCATAAGCTAAATTGTACAGGGATATAAACAGTGCCATCCAGGATTGTACCGTACAATTTTTCAGGCAACAAAAAAGTAACAGCGCCGGTGCTAAGATGTAAACAAGATCAGCAGCTATGCGGAAATTATTATGTACGATGATGGCTTGCTGCATACCTGTAAGCATCAAAAAATTCCGGGTAAGGTCAAGTTTGTTCAGGAAGAAAACAGGCGCCAGCTGGCTCAGCAGAAGTTTGTTAAAAAACAGCCATACACAGGTCGTAATAAAACAGGTAAAATAAAAAATTACAAACTCTTTTCTATATCGGTTAGCGTGCAACAATAAAATTCATTTTTGCCGGTGTATCAATAGGAATCAACTGGTTGTTCTTCCAGGTAAATATTTGTTGGTAAACCTCAATAGAGGTTAGCTTTTCATGAATGATCCCGCCCACTTTGGTGGTATACCATTCTGTGAATACCGAATCGTTGATCTCATTATAAAATTTATACTGGTGGCGGCTCTCTGAAAATATACTCTTAAAAAAAAGGTATTTTTTTAGTGCGTAAAAAGTAGCATCGTTTGTTTTTTGCTGCTCCATGTAGTAAACAGGGAAAGACTGCAGCAGGTCCCTTTCTATCGGGCTGAGACCGGCGTTATTTATGATCTTTCCATTGGCCCTGATTGTAAAAACCGGCAGGGAATCCTGCAGATTATGCCTGCCACTGAACATGCCATACTGCTGCACAGGGGTGGCTATGATGCCCCATTTGTAATTTAAATAGAGATAAGCCACCAGGAACGCAGTTACAGAAAAGAAAAGAACTTTATTATGGATGTACAGTTTTTTTAAAAACATCCGTCGGTTATTTTTTTAAGCCATTAATTATAGCAGAAAATTCCGTTGCCACAAGACTAGCACCTCCTACAAGTCCACCATCCACATCCGGTTGCCCAAAAATGTCGCTGGCGTTGGCTGCTTTGACGCTTCCCCCGTAGAGTATAGATACCGTATCGGCTATTTCCTGGCCGTACTGATCAGCAATTATTTTACGGATATGCGCGTGCATTTCCTGTGCCTCGTCGCTGCTGGCCGTTTTGCCCGTGCCGATAGCCCAAATAGGTTCATAAGCTATAATGAAATTTTTGATCTGCTCCGCTGATAGGTGGAATAGACTTTCTTTAAGCTGGGTTTCCACGTACTTGTTTTGGGAACCTTCTTCTCTTATCGGTAAAGGTTCCCCGCAACAAAAGATCGGGGCAATTTTATGATCCAGCGCTATATTTACCTTAGTCGCAAGTTCTTCGTTTGTTTCATGGTTGTATTCCCGGCGTTCGCTATGCCCTACTACCACGTATTTAAGCCCCAGGCTTTGCAGCATTTCTGCACTTACCTCCCCGGTGTAGGCACCGTTTTTTTTGTCTGAGCAGTTTTGGGCAGCCACAAATACATTTTGTTTACCATCCAACTGTTGCTTCACTGGCAGGATGTAAGGATAGGGAACAGCAAAAACGGCCATCTGGTCTTCTCCCAGTACATGATTTGTTTGCAGAAGTGCAGTGATCAACTCTTCGGCCTGTTGCAGGCTTAGGTTCATCTTCCAATTGGCAGCAGCTATTTGTTTGCGCATAATGTAGTTTTATAAGTTGCTTTTATATAAGTTCTCCAATAAGGTAGTTTCTTCAGCTGTTAACACCTGGCCTTTCATTTTTTTCCAGTTGCCGATATCCGATAGTGCTTTTTCAAAGATATATCGTTCATTGCCCCACGAAAAATTATTTACATATTTACCGGGTCTGGACCCGAAGATATTGCAGCACACCCCCACGATCGTGCCGGTGTTAAAAGAAGTATTGATAGCCGCCCTGCTATAATCGCCCATTAATAATCCTGCCTTACTACCAGCCGGGATGCTGGTAAGGCTGCCGTCCACGATATACTTTACAAGGCTGCCGGTATTTTTTACATTGCTGTTGCTGGTGCCTGCACCCAGGTTGCACCACTCCCCCAATACACTGTCACCTAGATAACCATCATGTGCCTTGTTGCTGTGCCCGAATAAAACAACATTTTTGATCTCGCCGCCTGCAACACAAAACGGCCCGAGCGTGGTGGCGCCGTAAATTTTGGCTCCCATTTTTACAACAGAACCTTCTGCGGCTGCAAAAGGGCCGCGGATCATGGCGCCTTCCATAACCAACACGTTCTTACCGATATAGATAGGGCCTGATGAGGCATTCAGGTAACAGTGACTCAGAATAGCGGAATCCTCCAGGAAGATGTCCTTTTCATTCGTGCAATGGTTTCCTGCATCGACTGGTTTGGAAACACGGCCCCCGCATATAAGTTCAAAATCTTTGCGGATAGCCCAATCATTGTATTCAAATATTTGCCAGGGATGCTGCAGTATCCTTATTTCTTCCGTCTCCAGCAAGGGGGTTTTATCCCTTGCTGCCTGAATAATGTACCCGGTAGTTTGCGTGCATGGAATGATATTGGCATTTACGACGACATCCCCCTCCATCACGTCACCTACAAAGATTTCAATTTCTAGCCCGGTCAGGGCTTTCCACCTTTCCCGGTTGGTTAAAATCCCCACGCGGATATCTGCCACATGCCGCGTATGGGTAAAGGGGAATAGCTGCTCCCTGCTTTTACTATCATCCAGGTGTATGGTCATACTGCTTAAAAGTAATGAATTGCCATGGTTTAGCGCATGGCCCGCCACAAATAAAAATCCCCCCGGAAAACCAGGAGGACTTTAAAGTATAGCCATGAAAAACAAACTTGTGATAAAGATAATTATCTATACCAATTATTTCGCTTTCTTTTCGTACCGCTTGTTAAACTTATCAATACGTCCTGCTGTATCCACCAGCACGTTCTTACCCGTGTAAAAAGGGTGAGAAGTATTGGAAATCTCCAATTTGATAACCGGGTATTCCTTACCATCTTCTTCGAAAACGATCGTTTCTCTACTTTCTGCAGTTGAACGGCTCAAAAAAGTGGTGCCGTTACTCATGTCTTTAAAAACAACCGGCCTGTAATTTTTTGGATGAATGTCTTGTTTCATTATTTGCTTGCTTTTGTGTACGGATTTTGCCGTACGCGTTATTAAAGGCCAAAGTTAAGGTTTTTTGCGCAAAATACTGGCAATTAGGACTTCATATTTACAAACTGGAGTGCTATACCAAGGGTCCAGCTATTTGAAGCTTGTATAACATCCTGTAAATCATCAATCTTTTTACCGGTTACCCGTATGATGTCATCCATAATAGCAGCCTGCACTTTAAGCCCGCTATCCTTGATAAGCTTCACGATCTTTTTGGCATCCTCCTGTTTGATACCATTTCTAACGGGAATTTCCTGCTTGGTTACTTTACCGCTTGGAAAAGGCTCCTTGCTGAGATCATAGACCTCCCCGGCCAGGCCTTGTTTCATACTGCGGCTGATGAGGACATCAATGATCTGTTGAAGTTTCATTTCGCTGTCTGCCTCCAGGTTCAGTTTGAATTCTTTTTTATTCAGGTCAATGACTACATGGGATCCTTTGAAGTCGAACCGGTTGGTGATTTCTTTGCTCACTACATTGATGGCGTTATCTAAAGTTTGCAGGTCTACCTTGCTTACTATATCGAATGATGGCATGTGTTTTTTTTACAAATATAAAAAAAACGCAGCCATAAAGGCTGCATTTAGTTATGCATCATAGTTAATTAGCGCCGCCCACTCTTTTCTGTTCATCCCCCGCGCCACCGGTTTTGCGTTTCTCCGCTTTGTAGGTTTTTCCAAAACGATAATTGAAAGTCAGTGTGGCAACCCTGCTATCCCTGTATTGTTGGAAGGAGGCTTTGGCTGTAGAAACGTCATCAATATATCCCCTCGCTTTCATCGGGCCGGTGAAATCACTCACAGCCAATTTAAGAGAGCCTTTGGTTTTCAATACAACTTTTTGAACGCCTGCATTGAACTGGGCAATTTGCCTGATCACGATCTGCCCATCTGCACCCTTGGAACGATAAAAGCCGGAGAGTTCAGCACTCCATCCTTTCTTGAAAGTTAGCTGGTTATTCACACTAAGCGTGAGGCTGGTTAAATTAATATCAATTTGATTCCCGTTGAGATCTCCAACCAGATGGTTGTTGTTCACCTGGGAATTTATGTTGGCCTTCCACCACTTGGCTACCGGAACTTGCGCGCCTATTGATAAATTAAAATTATCAGCCTTTCCAAAATTTGAATTCCTCACAACTATCGCCGAATCTTCGCGGTTGAAAGATTCCCCAAACAGGTCTTTGGTATGGGTGTAATTGAAAGAAGTATTCAGGAAATTTTTGAATGAATGAATAAGTTCTATACTGTTGGCAAACATTGGTTTGAGGAAGGGGTTGCCGACTTCGTAGGTATATGGGTCAATAAAATGGATGAACGGGTTAAGGTTACCATAGTCCGGACGGTTGATCCGGCGGCCATAGGAAAGCCCAAACTGGTTCTTTTTATTCATCTGGTAACTTACATACATGGTAGGGAATGCACTCGTATAACTTTTTGTAAATGCCGAATCCTGCCGGGTTGGATTGCCATACTGCAAACCTTCGTAATTTGTATTCTCCACTCTTAAGCCTGTTTGAAAACCCCATTTTTTACGTTCTGTGCTAAAGTTGATATAAGCTGCATTCAGGTTTTCATGGTATTCAAAATAATTAGTGCTCCTGTAATCAATACTGGTCACATTCCCTTCCGTGATATAATAGTTTGCCTCGTTATTCGTTTTTACGAACGACGTTTTTAACCCGGCTTCCATTTTTATTTTTTTGCCAAGCGTTTGCACGTAATCCATTTTCGCAGAGAAAATATCGAGGTGGGATGGCAGGTTGGCATTTATGATGTATTGGTATTTTGTTCCCTGGTCAGCTGCCAGACCAGTGTTCACCATTTCCTGCAGTGAGCGGCTATCATAACTCAGGTAATCAATATCGGTAGTAAGTTCCCGACCGGTAGAATCGAATTTATGCCGCATATTGATGTTAATGCCCTGGTGGTTCCATTGCCCTTTATCTTTTTTGTTATTGCTCAGCATGGAATCCAGTTGCATGCTGGTGCTGTAAAACCTGGACAGGTTGGTAGCGTTCTCCTTACTTGGGTTTGCATACCCACTGAGTACAACACCAACCGTAGTTTTTGCAGATGCATAATAGTCCATCCCGATTCTTGCATTGTAAAACCTGGAGATGCGCATCCTATAAGATTCCTGTTCGAAAATTGATTCCACTGTTTTGTCCCTCCGCAGGTATTCCCTGTTGATATCCAGCCATTGCGGGTTTTCGCGATAGTTTGCATTAAAGGTGCTGAAGGTATTCAGTTTTCCTTGCCTGTAATTCAGGCTGAGTGTATTTGCGCTTCTGAAATTTTCACCATGGCCTTGTGAGGTGCTCAGAGAACCATTGAAACCTTTCTGTTTACTTTTTTTGCTTTTGATATTGATGATACCTGAATTCCCTGCGGCATCATATTTAGCCGGCGGATTTGTCATAATCTCTACCTGGTCAATATTGCCCGCTGGCAGGTTGGTCAGGTAATTTACGAGGTCAGCACCGCTCATATAACTGGGCTTTCCATCCAGCATCACTATCACACCCTGTTTGCCCTTGAGGCTTATGTTGCCGTCTTTATCAATCGTTATTCCCGGAGCTTTTTCCAGCATTTCCAAAGCCGTTGCGCCTGCATTACTGATCATGGCGTCGGGGTTGATGATGGTTCTGTCAATCTTGCGTTCTATGAACTGTTTTTTTGCGGTCACTGTGACGCCACCCAGCATTTTGGAGCCGGACACCAGTTGTAAAACACCTGTGCTGACGGCTGATTTTTCCGATGTGATCTGCATCAGCTGGCTGTACACTTTTGCATGGCCGACTGAACTGGCCATCACAAGGTACTTTCCGTCTTTCAGATTTTCAAATGAGAAATTACCATCCTTGTCTGTAACGGAAGTTTTAACCAGCACCGAATCCAAAAACCTTAAAAGGGATATATTGGCGGCGTCAATGATCTTTTGATTACCACCGTCTTTAATGGATCCGGAAATTTTCCCGGCGTTTTGTGCCGATGCACCTAACGAAGTACTGGCTAACACCAGTAGTGTAAAGAGTTTTTTCATGACTATACTTTGTGTTTTAATTCCAGTGGCTGCTGGAATGTTGGCTGAAAAATGAGCAGTTACATACTTTAATAACTACCTCACAAACGTAGGTACTTTGTTTAGCATAGTACATTGTTTTATAATGGAAGGTAAAATAAAAGGATAACCGGTTAGATGGTGGTCAAACGGTTATCCTTTCAAATTAGTTACAGCCAGCAAATTAAAGCCGAGAAGAAAACTTTTTAGCGAGGAAAATAGTGATTAATCCAATGATAATAAGAATAATAGCGATTATTTGGGCCTGCGATGGATGCAACCCGAAGAGTGAGTAAACTTTATTTACCCGAATAGATTCCACCAGGAAACGCTCTGACCCGTTCACTGCAAGGTAAATCCCAAAAAGTACAAAAGGGGTCTTTATATTTTTCCTGATCGCCCATAAAAAGACGAAAAGGAGAGTACATATTATAATTTCGTATAATGGCGTTGGAAAAACCGGCTGAGGCAGAACCCTGTTGTGTTCATCTGTAATGCCAGGCATCAGGACACCATCCCTGTTCACGTTTTGCGGGTAACTGTAGGCAAAAAACCATGTTGGCAAAAAAGAGGGGCCTTTGAAACTTATATGGGGTACCGCTTCAAGCGTACCGTATGTTCTGTCAGTAACATAGGTGGACGATCCGATGCTGTCCATTGCTTTTCCTTCGGTGAAGTATGTACCATTTTTTTGGAGTTGTTGCTCAAAATCCCCTGGTGCCGATACGCGGACACTCCCCAGGTTGTCACTCACATAAGCGCTATTGTAAACGCCCCAATCCCCGTCACCTGAAACCTGGCAACCAATTCGTCCAATGGCGTAGGCAATCATCAAAGCAGGGGCAGCAGCATCTACAAGGTGTTTTATCTTTATCCCTTTTTTGTGCCCATACCAGCAAATCGCAATGGAAGCCAGGATGAGGCCACCATAAAAAGTAAGGCCGCTCTGGGAAAATATCCTGCCGATGGGATCCTTTACAAATTCGTCCCAGTTCTCAAAATTGTCGAAAAGTTTTGCTCCCAGTATGCCAAATACAAGGCCCAGAATAATGATATCCCCCACCCTGTCATGCGGCCATATCCTCACGGTTCTGCGTTCCGGCGTTTTTAGTTTTTGTTTATTTTTCTCCCACCATTTTAGCCCGGCAAGGGCGGCTGCGACGAGCAGGCCGCCAGCAACATTGCCTGCTGTCGAAAAAATATAATCCTGTGCATTCACCTCAGGAGGTTTGCTGAAAAATAAACCGAACAATTTATAACCGAAAATAAAACCAGTGATGCCATTCAGGAATATGTCCATCATGGACGCTGGCTTGCCCACGGTGATCATTTCTTCGCGTGGCAGCAGCAATTTTAAAGTTTCTTTTCTCTTGAGTTCCGAACTCAAAACCACGGCGGCAGCAATGAATGCCAGTGCCACAAACAAACCAAACGTGTTTAAAAATGCAAGATTTTTCCACTCAACGCCAAACCAGTCTTTAAAAACATAATATAAATTGGGATACATGAAATTTGTTTAGGTCAAAAATTGCTGCAATATACAGTAATAAAAAATCCTCCTGCTTCAATTCGTCAGGAGGAAAATTTAAAATGTTTGAATGATCAGTTACAATGTGATTCAAATGCGCCCATAAGATTATCAGCGATCATCTGGGCACTTCTGCCCTCGATCATATGGCGCTCTATCATGTGAACCAATTGGCCGTCTTTAAACAATGCGATAGCTGGCGACGACGGAGGATAAGGCATAAGGTGCTTCCTTACCTGGTTTACTGCTTCCACATCAAATCCGGCAAAACTCGTAGTGATATTGTCCGGTTTCTTGCTACCCTTGTTTACTGCCAGCAAAACACCCGGCCTTGCCGTTCCGGCGCTGCAGCCACATACGGAATTGATCATTACCAATGTTGTCCCTTTCTTGCTTAAGGTGTTTTCAACATCTTCCGCAGTCAATAATTCTGTAAAACCATTCTCGGTTAATTCCTCTTTCATAGGAATTACTATTTCTTCTGGATACATGCTCTTTTGTTTATGCTATTAATAATGTGCAAAATTACGTTGTAATTCCTATAATCTGCTTATGATTTTCAATCAAGCCTGCGCTCTGAATCAGCCGTTTTGTCTGCTTTAAAAACGCTAGAACGACACAGTGTCACCCTTTTGTTGCTTCGAGTGATAACTACGGCAGTAATTGTTGATTGGAATGCTGTTTGATTTCCTGTAATCCAACAACAAATTTTAAAAAACTAAAAAATACAAACCATGACACTTGTAAAAGTAAACAACAACCTGGGCCGCTCTTTTGACGGTATGATGAAAGAACTCTTTAATGAACTTCCTACAACCGTGGCCAAAACTTTCCGTGAAGACGTTTTAAATTTTCCGCCTGTGAATATCATGGAAACTAACGATTCCTACCAGGTGGAACTCTCTGCACCAGGTTTTGAGAAAGCTGATTTTATCATCAACCTGGAATCAAATGTTCTGAGCATCAGCACAGAAAAAAAAGAAGAAAGGAAAGAAGGGAATGACAAGCTGATACGCAAAGAGTTTACCTACCGCGGTTTCAAACGTAGCTTTACTATTGACGAAAAAATTGACGCAGAGAACATCGTTGCGAAGTACGAAAGCGGGATCCTGAAACTTACTTTACCAAAGAAAGAAATCTTAAAAGCAGGCGCTAAATCCATCAGCGTGTTGTAAAGAGCATAACTACATACAGTTGATAAACCTTTGGTGTAACATAAAAGGCAAACCTTCCCATTCCTGGGGAGGTTTTGTTATTAAAGGCAACCTGACTTCCTTCTTGTATCGATCAGGTGCTGAATTTTCCAGCCATTTTTGGTTCTCACAAGTTGGAATGAATTAACCCCGCAATGAGAGAAATTCCCATTAAAGTAAAATGAGTAGGGTGTCCAAACGGAGGCAAGGGGACCATCAACCTTTATCATATCGAAAGTGATGCGTTCGTCTAACGCACCCATCGCAGCACTGCTGATTGATTTTGCTAATTGGGATACAGACTCATTTTTGACCAGCAGGTTACCTTCGGTATCTCTGTTGATGGATTGCAAAACGGCGCTGTCTGCAAAACAGGTTTTTAAAAATTCGCCATCGCTGTTTTTCATAGCAACGAAAAGATCAGTAACCGCTGCCTTAACTGAATCGGTTGCCGACTGGCTTTTTGCAGAAAGGCCCACTAAAGATGTCAACACAAATAATAAGATTGGTTTCATATCAGTTTTTTAACGAGGGCCTAAAATTATAAAACACGGCTTACTAAGCAATTATAAATAGTAAAGTGGCCAAATAGGCCGATGAACGGCGAATAACCAAAATAAAACTTACCCGCCAACGTTATATGGTTCAGTGCCTTCATTCTGAAGCACACAAAAAAGAAGCCCGTTGGATTTATTTCAACGGGTTTTCTTTACATGACCCGACATTTTAATTCAGGTTGTTTTTCGTTTAATTACCTTCGTCCAACAAAAAATAAATCTTATACCTATGGTGCGGAAACGGGTGATGTTTTTAGTATTCTTATGTATGGCTTATTTGGTAGGTCTTAGCCAGGTTCCTGAAGATACATTAACAAGTTCTCTCGTTAAACCCGCCGATACCGCTCTAAGAATTAAAAACCTGAATCCCTACTTCAACCTGCATGTGGATTCCACTTTGAGGTACCAGTTTATCATCAATAAACCTCTTGAAAATTATTACTGGTTTTTGAAAAATTCTCCTGTAGGACTAAAGATCAATAAAGACAATGGGTTGTTAACGTTCAGGGCCGAAAAGTCTTATTTTCTTTCGGGCAGGCTTAAGTATGATTTTGAATACAAAGTAACCATGCGGGTGCAGAACCTGGATGTGCCCGAAGAGAAAGTAGATACTGGTTTTATCATTATGTTTTACAGTACCGAGATCATTAATTCGAAAATAAAACCAACAGTAACCCAGACTCTTTTTATAGAAGAGGGTGATACGGTGAGTTTTAAACTCCAGTGTGAGAACGGCAATTTTCCCATAGAAGAAATTACTTACATGAGCAACTATCCTGTAAAATCGGCTACGCGGGTGTCAAGTTGCGGGGACGATTTTTCCTGGGTAGCGCCCTTTGATTTTATCAAAGACAATGATAAGGAGAAAACAAAAAAAATTGAATTGTATTTTATCGGCATCAATAAATTCCATACATCCGATACTGCGAGGATACAAATTGTGGTGAAAGAAAATATTAACTATCCCCAGCAGGTGATCGAATTTGAAAGGCTACAGGCAGATACCCGGCGTTACATCACCTCTTTGAAAAGCAGCTTCCGACTGGTAGATAAAAGGATCAAGCGTACAAAAAAGACCCGAACGGGTTTTGATCTTGCTTCCGCATCCACAGCATTGAGCGGAACTATTTTTTCTTCCTTGCCTGGTGAAAGCCAGAAAACAACCGGCAAGATATTGCCAAGCGTGGGGATCGCGATGGTGCCTGTAAAAGAAGCCACTGCACCCAACAGCAGTTATGAACAGAATTCTGCCACCCTTATCCGCAGCAGCATCAAAAGACTGGAGTACCTGCTGCAGGACAATCAGCTTACCGGCACACGTGACCCGGACATCCTGAATAAGTCACGTAAGACAAGGGAGGAACTGAAACAGATGCAAATTCAGTTGATTGATATTCCTTATACCGAAGCACCTGCAGACGAAAAAGAAGTGGATGCGTATTTCAATAACCCTAAGGTGAATAAAAAATATAAACCTAAAAGACGCAAATAGGCCGTTGAAATCAATTTTGGTTTTATTCTTGCATACCATGTAAAAACCTATACATGTTTAAATATATTTCTGCCAGCTTAGTGATCGTTTCCGCATTTTTGTTCCAGGCCTGTAGCCGTAAGACAGCACCTCCGCCTGCACCCACGGCGACCGCTGCTCCTTCTTCAGCCACCACAAAAACAGCGGACTCTGTTGCAATCGTGGAAATGAAAGCGAAGATGGGTATTAAAACACCTGTGAAGACTGCCGTTCCAAAATCTATTGTTGTAAGTGATGCAGCCGCGAAGAAAACGGTGAATGGCCGGTATTATTACGACCTGGAGGGAAAACGTTATTGGAGAAGTAAAAAGGATGGCAGGTACTACCTCTATTATAAAGGTATGTTTGAAAATAAAGACTTTCAATAACAAAAAACTCCATCGCTGATGGAGTTTTTTGTTATACGAACGTTATGAGATTATTTGTAGCCCAGTATTTTGAGCATGCTTTGCGAAGTTTGTTCTTTTGCATATACCCACTCTACCAACTTTCCATTTTTATCCCTTTCCACAATTATATGTTTCGGGGAGGGTATCAGGCAATGTTTGATGCCCCCATACCCACTGATCTGGTCCTGGTAAGCACCGGTATGGAAAAAGCCTACGTATAGCGGCTCCTTATTTGCCTCCGGATCATCTCCGGCTTTAACCTTGGGAAGAAACACTTCATTGATATGCTCTTCAGAATCGTAATAATCGTGGCCGTCACATGTAATGCCACCCAGCACCACCCGCTGGTACTCGTTGCCCCATTTATTGATCGGTAACATCAGGAACTTTTCACCGATGCCCCAGGTATCCGGTAATGTGGTAATGAAAGACGAATCGATCATGTACCAGGTTTCCCTGTCATTCTGTATCTTCTCTCCTATCACGCTGTAGATGTGCGCCATGCTTTCGCCTACGGTAAAACTTCCGAACTCCGTGTATATATCCGGCATCTGCACCTTTGCTTTTTTGCAGGCATTTTTAATATTCCCTACAATTTCATTTATCATGAACTGGTAATCGTAGTCAAATCCAAGGGAGTGTTTGATAGGAAAACCGCCACCTATATTGATTGAATCCAGTTCCGGGCAGATCTTTTTGAGCTGGCAGTATAGGTTTATGCTTTTCTGTAGTTCACTCCAGTAATATATATCATCTTTAATTCCTTTGTTAAGAAAAATATGCAACATCTTCAGCTGGAATTTGTCTTCATACCCTTCTATCTCATCCACGTAAAATTCCAATACATCTTTGGCCTTCATGCCAAGCCTGGAAGTGTAGAAGGGAAATGTGGGTTCTTCCTCTGCAGCGATCCTGATACCTAATTTAAAAGGTTCCCCGGTGCGAATGTTACGTTTATACATTGACAACTCCTCCTTGTTGTCCAGCACGGGTATAACATTTTTAAATCCATCATTGATCAGTTTGGCGATCCTGCTTGTATAATTTTTTTGCTTAAAACCATTGCACACAATGTGAATGTCTTTGTTGATTTTCCGTCTTTTATACAACGAATTAATGATGTCGATATCATAAGCATAAGAAGTTTCGAGGTGGATATTATGCTTCAGGGTTTCCTCCACTATAAAACTGAAATGAGAACTTTTTGTACAATAGCAATAATGGTAAGCGCCTTCATATTTGTGTTTCTTAAACGCATTGGCAAACATTTGTTTGGCCCTGTTTATCTGCATCCCGATTTTCGGCAGGTAGGTAAGCTTCAGGGGTGTACCGTATTTTTCAATCAGGGCTTTCACATCCACATCATTGTATTGCAGGTAGTCGTCCTTGAGCTTAAAACCTTCCTGGGGGAATTTAAAGGTTTGCTGCACCAGACTGTTGTACGTGTTCGTCATTCGCGTAAGAGGCTTATTTAAAATAATTTATATGAAAAAAAATAGTGTGGCAAAGATATTATATACAAAACTAAATATGCATAAAAAAACCGTCCCGGAAAAACCGGGACGGTGTTAATATATTTCCTGTAAAATTACTTCACAGACAATACCAACGCTTTAAAAGCTTCCGGCTCATTCATTGCAAGGTCTGCAAGAACTTTACGGTTAAGGTCGATATTTTTTGCGGTAAGTTTATGGATGAATTCACTGTAAGTAATCCCTTCTGCCCTTACTGCTGCGTTGATACGTGCGATCCACAAAGTACGGTACTCACGCTTTTTTAATTTACGGCCAACGTAGCTGTACGTTAAACCTTTTTCCATTACGTTTTTGGCAACGGTGTATACATTTTTACGCTTACCATAATACCCCTTGGCAGCTTTTAATATTCTTTTGCGGCGTGCCCTGCTGGCTACTGCATTTACTGAACGTGGCATATCTGATTTTTTTGAAAGTTAAAGTTTGATTGAATTACGATCCGGGTTCTTATTTCATACCCAGTAAACGTTTTACAAAACGCAGGTTGCTGTCTGCAACGATACCATCCTGGCGCATACCACGCTTACGCTTGGTTGATTTTTTTGTAAGAATGTGACGTTTGAAAGCTTTTTGGAAAGTAATTTTACCTGTACCGGTAACTTTAAAGCGCTTTTTTGCGCTGCTGTTGGTTTTAACCTTTGGCATGTTATTAAAATTGTCATTACTCCCTGCTGGCGTCCCAAACAGATGGGAACTTATGGAGCCGTGTGGGAAATAGTCCGGAATAAATGCTTATTTCGGCCGGCGAAGGTAAGGGTTTTTTAAGACATCCTGGTTGTTATCTGCATTTAATTTGCTATTACTTACACAAAATGCGCGATTTTCCAACCGTCGCTGTTACCAAAATGGCCCTTACAATCTGTCTTATTTTAATATCCTGGCGCGAATATTAGGTATTAATAGAAAATATTCATTTATTATTGCCGCATATTTTAATCCGGAGTTTGGCCATTCCCATTTTTACAAATAAATTCAAATATCACCCAATTGGGCATCAATATTTTACGCATGGAGATACCACAGCACCAAAAAACCAAAAAAAGTAAACTTACGCTCTACATTCTTGTCGGTATGGTACTTGGGATAATCGTCGGTTATTACGTGCACGAGAACTACGGTCCAGGTACCCAAAAGGTATTTTCGGATAATGCCAAGCTCTTAACCACCATTTTCCTTCGGATGGTGCAGATGATCATTGCCCCCATTGTATTCGCCACATTGGTAGTGGGTATAGCAAAGCTGGGTGATATGAAAACCGTGGGAAGGGTTGGTGGTAAAGCAATGTTATGGTTCATTACCGCATCTCTTATTTCGCTTGGCTTAGGCCTGGTACTTGTGAATATTCTGGAGCCCGGTGTCGGGGCAGATATTTCTCAAACCGATATGGAATCTGTGAATGACCTGATGGAGAAGTCTAAAGGATTTTCGTTGCAAAAATTTGTTGAGCATGTAGTGCCGCGCAGCGTGGTGGAGGCTATGGCTACAAACGAGATCTTGCAGCTGGTCGTGTTCTCTGTATTTTTTGGAGTGGCATTGACCGCTATAGGTAAAAAAGGGGAACCTATCATTAATGCGCTGGATTCACTGGCCCACGTCGTATTAAAAATGGTGACATACGTGATGTACCTGGCGCCCATCGGCGTGTTCGGAGCAATGGCGGCGGCTATCGCAAAAAACGGGTTAGGCATCTTGAAGACATTCGGGTATTATGTCGGCGATTTTTACCTTGGTCTCGCTATTCTCTGGGCTATCCTGCTGACGGTGGGTTACTTGATCTTGAAACACAGGCTTCGTGTTTTATTACGAAGGATCAGCACCCCAATGTCGATCGCGTTCAGCACCGCCAGCAGTGAAGCTGTGTACCCGAAACTAGTTGAGGAAATGGAACGTTTTGGCTGCAATAATAAAATCGTAAGTTTCGTGCTTCCGCTCGGTTATTCCTTTAATCTCGATGGCAGTATGATGTATATGACCTTCGCCAGTATGTTTATCGCCCAGGCATATAATATCACTTCTATCACCGGGGATGTGTGGCAGCAGATCATCATGCTGTTGGTGTTCCTGGTAACCAGTAAGGGCATTGCAGGGGTCCCGAGGGCTTCGTTAGTTGTCGTACTCGCCACAGGTGCGATGTTTGGCCTGCCACCGGAAGGTGTGGGCCTTATCCTCGCGATCGATGTTTTCTGTGATATGGGAAGGACCATGACGAATGTTCTTGGTAACGCGCTCGCTACTGCTGCCGTTAGTAAATGGGAAGGCCAGCTGGAACATACCTGACAACAAATTTGAGGCTATTAAAAAGATTCAGCCTTGCCGGACAGCAGCAGCTTTATGCATGGCTGTTTCATTACCGGGATGGATAAAAATAAAATCAACCACTGTTGCCGGGTGCCCGCTTTCTGAGGGCAGCAATTTATCAGCCTGCAGGTGAAACTGGTTGTAGCCGATTGAGTGCAAAAAATCTTCCACCACTTTTTTATGCGTGCCCCAGGTTTCTACCTGTATGATGGGCTTGTGTTTTACAAGAACAGGTTTTAGTTCCGGGAGCACAAATTCTTCATAACCCTCGATATCACATTTAATGAAATCCAGCCGCTCCAGGTTTTTAAACAGGTAGCTTCCTCTTTTCATTTCGGCGTCAAACTTAAAACCATATTCCTCCAAATTGCCATGGGTGCTGCTGTCATACACATTCGGGAGACCGGTAGAGAGATAAGCGAGGTCCTTCGGGATCACCAGCGTGATATCTTTTTCTTCGGTGCCCAGAGCATAGGGTAAAATGGTAACATGTTTTTTACCACCTAATCTCCATTGTAAAATTTCATTGAAAGGCATTACTGGTTCTACCGCGTACAATCTACCCAATGGCCCGACCCATTGCTGAAACAAGTTGGAATAATAACCAAGATTTGCTCCAAGATCCAGTACTGTATCTCCGGCACTGACCAGGTTTTTTGCAAAATAATGATACTTATAAGATGGATTGTTTTTTAGCAACCCCGTTTTATACAATGTAAGAAAGGAAGTATTTAAAAACTTTAGATAGTTGCGCTGGCTCAGTGATTTATATAAAATTTTATTAATTACGCCCATTATGACCTGACTAGTTTTAAAGTTGATGGGTGCAAAAGTATAGCAAAAGCGTTGATGAAAGGGGCATATCTTTTCTCTTCTTTTAATTTATTCCAGGTACTTTTTCAATCTTTGCGGTAAGTTTTTCCTTTACTAATTCATACGACTGGAGAATACATTGTTCCCATTCTTTCTTTCTTCATTTGCCTACTGCCATCTCCCCTACCCATTTAGTTTTAGCCATATACGGCGCCGGCTTACCTCTTTCCCCGCTGCACATTTATCAAAATTCTTCCTTCATTTAAACGGGGCACTCACAGGTAGCTGATCCGAACCCACCACGCAGAACATTGTGGTGGCCTACAGAAAAAACAAGGTCTGGACCCCACTTTACGTCTCCGGTAGCAGCCGGTAATCCTATCCAATTCTTTGAATTTTTTCTGCTGTTAGCTTATTCAATTAGCCGTTTGACCTTCATAATTTATAAGCTTACTCCCCCATTCCTTCGGGATCTGCCGTCTTGCTGCTGTTGGCTAGCATTTCATTAAGGGCGGATATCTCCGGGAGGGTAAAATATCTCCACTTGCCCGGTTGCAGCCCGCTGAGTGTTATATTCATGATCCTTGTGCGTTTCAGCGATGTCACCTTATAACCCAGCGCCTCACACATCCGGCGGATCTGGCGGTTAAGCCCCTGCGTTAGTATTATACGAAACCTGTTATCTCCCTCCTGCTTCACAAAGCACTTGTTGGTAATCGTCCCCTGGATCTTCACGCCGCTGCGCATCTTTGTGATAAACTCGTTATTCACGGGCTGGTCAACTGTCACCACATATTCCTTTTCGTGGCCGTTACCTGCCCGAAGAATTTTATTTACGATATCACCATCATTGGTTAAAAAAATTAATCCTTCAGAGAGTTTATCCAGCCGGCCGATCGGGAATATCCTGCTTTTATAACTCACAAAGTCGATGATGTTGGACTTGTCTTTAAGATCAGTTGTGCAGGTCACTCCTTTTGGTTTATTCAAAGCCAGGTACACGGCTGCTTTTTTCTTTTTGATTGGCTCACCGTCAATTTTCACGACATCCCCTTCCTGTACGCGATTGCCTTTTTGTGCATCCACGTTATTGATGGTAACGCGGGATTCCTCTATGTACCGGTCAGCTTCCCTTCTGCTACAGAACCCACTGTCACTGATGTATTTATTAAGACTTATATCCATTAACGCGTGTTCAATGTTTTGCTTTTTGTCTTTCAGGTGGATAAATAAAAAACTGCCGCCTTTGGTATTCCTTTTTGTGAATCGTATTTTTATCTCCCCTTCTTTAAAAAATCAGGCACACTTATTTGAGGTTACAGGAACATAAAACGGGAAACCCCTGGCTTCCCGTTTTTTAATTATATGCTGCCTGTCTTGTTATTCCTTTGCTTCTTTCGGGGCTTCAGCAACTTGTTCAGCTGGTTGTTCTTTGGGCTCCTTATCTTCTTTTATCAGGCGGCCCAGTTCAGATCCCTTTTTAGGTTTCTGCGTCCTGGGAGCAAACATCACCAGCATCCGTTTTCCTTCCATCTTAGGTAATCCCTCCAATGCACCCACATCCTTCAGGCTGTCTGCAAATTTTAATAATAGCAGCTCCCCTCTTTCCTTGAACATGATCGCACGGCCTTTGAACTGCACATGCGCTTTTACTTTATCTCCTTCTTTCAGGAATTTTTCTGCGTGTTTAACCTTAAATTCAAAATCGTGGTCATCTGTATTAGGCGTGAACCGGATCTCTTTCACTTCGCTGGTCTTAGCTTTTGCCTTCATCTCCTTTTTCTTCTTCTTCTCTTCATACAGGAATTTATTGTAGTCGATGATCCTGCATACTGGCGGTGCTGCTCCCGGGGAAATCTCTACGAGGTCCAGGAATTGCGACTGCGCAAGTTTGAGCGCATCCATGGTTGAATAAATCCCCGGGTCTATATTCTCGCCTACGAGCCTGACCTCGGGCACCTTGATCATGTGATTGGTACGGTGTTCCTGTTGTTGTTCTTTTTTAAAACGGGGATTAAACGCTCCCCTCGGTTGTCTGGGTGGAAATGCCATTTACTTTTTTTAATTTACAATGTTGTTTTTATTTGTCGGGCTTCACAACAATGGGCATCATCGTTGTGTTACTCACTTATACTTTTATACTTTTGTTTTTAATGCGGCTGCAAAAAAAAGAGACTATCTAACTTTTACTTTTTAATATTCACTATTCACCCCGTCTTGCTTTTATTTCCTGGCTTACTTCATTCACAAAATCTTCTATTTTTTTCACACCTGTATCACCTTTGCCCTGCCGGCGAACTGCCACAGCACCGTCATTCATTTCCTTCTCTCCAATAACAAGCATATACGGCACCCGGGCTAATTCTGTATCTCTTATCTTTTTCCCAATTTTTTCGCTCCTATCATCAATCTCCACACGAATATCCGCATTTTTCAGCGTTTTCAAAATTGTATTTGCGTAATCCATAAATTTATCACTTATCGGCAGGATCTTCACCTGCAGCGGGGCCAGCCATGTGGGAAACTTGCCTGCATAATGTTCCAGCAGGAAACCAATGAATCTTTCATGGGTACCCAGGGGCGCCCGGTGAATAATCAGCGGAACATCTGTACCATTGTCCTGGGTCGTATAATGCAGCTTAAATTTGTTCCCGCTGTTGAAATCCACCTGGTTAGTGGCCAGCGTAAACTCCCGTCCTATCGCACTCCATATCTGCACATCTATTTTCGGGCCATAAAATGCTGCTTCGTCCTGCACTTCTACATAAGGGATATTACTACTGATCAAAACATCCCTGACCATGGCCTCCGTTTCTTTCCAAAGTTCCGGTTCATCGACATATTTCTGTCCCAGTTTTGCCGGGTCGTGGAGGCTTAGGCGCATTACATATTTATCCACTCCAAAAATATTGAAGTACTTGATGTACATGTCATTTACGGCCCTGAACTCGTCAGCAAACTGTTCCTTGTTACAGTAAATATGCGCATCATTCATGTGAAGGCAACGTACGCGCATCAGTCCAAATAATTCACCGCTTTGCTCGTAGCGGTAACAAGTGCCATATTCTGCAATGCGGAAAGGAAGATCCTTGTAAGTTTTGGGCTCGGCATCGAATATCTTATGGTGATGCGGACAGTTCATAGCCTTGAGGTAGTATTTTGTGCCATCCATTTCCATCGGGGGAAACATACTATCCGCATAATAGGGTAAATGCCCACTTGTAAGGTACATGCTCTCCTTAGCGATATGAGGCGTCACCACTCTCTTGTAACCGGCAGCATTTTCGGTTTCTTTGGCCAGTTTTTCCAGTTCTTCGATCACGACGGTCCCGTTGGGGAGCCATAAAGGCAGGCCCTGGCCCACATCATCATCCATTGTATAAATACCCAGTTCCTTGCCTAATTTGCGGTGGTCCCTTTTTTTAGCTTCCTCCAGCATGGCCAGGTATTCATCCAGTTCCTTCTGTGCCGGAAAGGTTACACCATAAACCCGGGTAAGCTGCTTATTTTTTTCATCTCCCTTCCAATAGGCGCCTGCCACACTGGTAAGTTTAATTGCTTTTATAAAACCTGTATGCGGGATATGTGGCCCGCGGCAGAGATCTGTAAAACCACCCTGGGTGTAGAACGTGATCTCGCCATCAGTTAAATTCTGCAAAAGATCCAATTTGTATTCGTCGCCTTTTTCAGAAAAATAATTTACGGCGTCCTGCTTGGGCATTGCCTTACGTTCAAAGACGTTGTTTTGCTTCGCCAGTTCATGCATCTTTTTTTCCAGTCCTGCCAGGTCTTCTTCTGTGATCTTTTTATCACCAAGGTCCATATCATAATAAAAACCTTTTTCAATAGCTGGTCCTACCCAGAATTTCACGCCGGGAAAACTGGCATCGACAGCCTCCGCCATCAGGTGCGCAGACGAATGCCAGAATGTAGATTTTGCATCCGTGTTTTCCCATGTAAGCAATTCAACCGTGGAATCGGTATCGATAGGGCGGGAAGCGTCCCAAACTTCGTTATTCACTTTAGCCGCCAGCACTTTTCGCGCCAGGCCTTCGCTTATTGATTTTGCGATATCCATGGATGTAGTTCCCTGTTGGTACTCCCTTATTGATCCGTCTGGCAATGTTATCTTTATCATGTTTCGTTATCTTCAATCAAAATTTTAGAGTGGCAAATTTAACGAACTATTAGCTAAGGGAAAATTAAACTCAGATAACTTTGATTTTTATGCGCAGAATCCTTGCCCTCTTAATCTTTTTGTTGCCGGTATTCCACGGGGTTGCGCAGAATGTGACCGGGACCTGGGGTGGCTACTACTCGTATGATAAGGGCTGTGCTTCTTCTCCCCAGCTCATATACCTGCAGTTAACACAAGCGGCCGATTCGACCATTACCGGCTATACCCACACCTGCGTAAGGTTGGGCGAACCGGCTATGATACGCTCGTTTGCCAGGTGAAAGGTTGGGTTAAAGCCGGACGGCTAGATATTATTGAAACCAATGGTGTAGGCCCTAATAGTGAAATTGCAAACACCGGCTTACAGAAAATGAAATTGAAATATAAATCGCTTAAAAATAACATAACACTAAAGGGTAGGTGGAGGGGGATAGAACCTTCCTTATGCGATACGGGTGACATTAGTTTTAAAAAATTGGATGAATGAAAATGAAATTTACATTACTCTTTATACTGGTTGGTTTCTTTTCCCTGACAATTTCGGCTCAAAACTTAACGGGACAATGGAAGGGTGAGTTTTATGACAAAAGTTCCAAGTTTGGAAGCTGGGGCGGTAATAAATGCGAATATGTGCTGGACCTCGAGGTAAGTGGACAAAAAGTTAGTGGGTTTTCCTACACCTATTTCACGGATGGGCCCAAACGTTATTACACCATCTGCAAATTGAAAGGTATCCTGGACAAAAAGAAAAAGTACGTGGAAGTAACAGAATACGAACGCACCAAAACAAATGTGCCCGTAGAGGTGGGCAATTGTTTCCAGGTGCACAAACTTACTTATTTTAAAAAGTCCGATGGCGAAGAGAGCCTGGAGGGCAACTGGATCCCGGCACCTAAACAAGAGGGGAATTGTGGATATGGCATTAGTATTCTCACCCGCCGAAACCTGAAAAGCAGTTTTCCTAATATAAAAAATCCAGTAGGGGCTACAGCAAAGAACACAGCAACGCCTAAAGCCCCGGTCAGCAAAACGATAACACCGGTCACAAGGAACAACGATGCGGTTACAAGAACAAAACCCATCGTTCCAAAACCAAAAACGTCGCATCCCGGAATCATTAGAAAGGACACCGGTACGGTCCTCATACAGCCAACTACAGTAAAGCCTGCAATAGCTTCTTTACCTGCGGTGACGGGAGTTAAATATGAAAAACGCAGCAACAATATTTTAAAGATTATTGAGGTTGAAAATGAAAGTATACGTATCGACCTCTACGACAATGGTGAGGTCGATGGCGACAGTGTATCTCTTTTCCTCAATGGAAAACTGGTGGTAGCCGGAAAAAAACTAACCACAAAACCACTCAGCATCCGCGTTCCCTTTGAAGAACTGGAGGATGAAAATGAATTGGTAATGTATGCGGATAACCTTGGAAGTATTCCTCCCAATACGGCCCTGATGATAGTAACCGATGGTACTAAAAGGTACGAGGTGAGGATTACATCTGACTTGCAAAAAAGCGGGACAATAAAATTTGTAAAGAAAAAGTAGCAATCGCGGAATGTTTCCAGCCTAAGTCCCCTACAAAAGCCAGCAAGCTGAATTCAAAATTTAAAATTCCAGGTTACGGCCGGTATCACCGGAAAAATGGCTACTTGTTTTGCCTGCACTTTCAGGCTGCCATCAACGGGTGAACCGGTTTGATCGAAATAAATAAAGTAGGGATTTTGCCGGCTGTATGCGTTGTAAACACTAAATACCCACTCAGTCTTCAGTTTACGGCGATCATTTTTCTTCCCCTGTAGAATGGCAGAAAGGTCCATGCGGTGGTAAGAGGGGAGCCTATATTGATTAATTCGGCTATACTCCTGCGTTAGTATACCGCCCACGATGTAAAGCCTTTGGGGTAAGGTGGCCGCATTGCCTGTACCATACACAAATGTTCCTGCCAGTTTCCAGCGTTTACTTAGTTGGTACATCCCTACCACGCTAAGGTCATTTCTCCTGTCGTATTTTGCCGGGTATTTTTCGCCCAAATTCAGCGCGGGGAATTTTCGCCATGTCCAGCTGAGTGTGTACCCTACCCATCCTGTAAATTTCCCTTTTACTTTATTGATAAATAATTCAGATCCGTAACTCCATCCTTTTCCAAAAACAAAATCATCTTCCGTATCGGCGATCGTGTTGGGCGTATAACCTTCGCGGTATTCTATCTGGTTTCGCATGTCTTTAAAATAAAGTTCAAGCGAGGTTTCAAACATATTATTCTTCCAGTTCTTAAATAACCCGGCAGCGTATAACCAACTCACCTGGGGTCTTACCTTGTATGTACTGGGCACCCACAGATCTGTGGGCAAGGTAGTTCCGGCATTGCTTACGAGATGAATATATTGAAGGTTGCGGGTTACAGACGCTTTGAGGGAGGTACTTTCGTCCAAACTGTATCTCACCGTGAGCCTCGGTTCGAGGCCGCCATAGGTTTTTACGTTTTCTCCTTTTTTAAATAGAGTGCTATCTGTCCGGTTGCCGTTTACATCCGTTTCATATATTTTATAAGCGCCAATTTGTTGAAAGCCGCTCAACCTCAAACCAGCGTTGATATTCCATTTATCACTGATCTCCCAATCATCCTGGATATAAACGGCACCTTCATGTGCGAATTTCACCTGCGCATTGAGCGGGTTGAATGCCACGGAGTCCTGCCGGCCCGTAACTACGGAAGGTGTAAACTTATGGTAGGTATAGAGTGCACCAAATTTTAATTTATGATTGGAGAAGGGATAAAAATCAAAGTCCTGCTTAAGGCTTATGTCGCGTATACCGGAAGCTAGTTTTACTGCAAAGTTTTCCTGTGCCGCGCTAAAACTAAATTTGTAATCATTGTATACCGCAGTGGTATTGCCAAAAAGTTTTTTATTGAATACATGGTTCCAGCGCAGTGTGCCGGTGGCATTTCCCCAGGGAATATTTACATCCAGGCTTTGGCGGCCATTTACAAAATCAAAAACGTCGCGGCCGAAGTATCCACTTAAATAGAGCCGGTCCTTTTCACTAAACTTATAATTCAGCTTTGCATTGAGGTCGTAAAAATAATATCCGGAACCATAGAACTGGCTGCCTTTGCTGATAAAAGGTTTTGCAATTGCATCCACGTAAGTTCGGCGGGCGGAAACAATAAACGAAGCCTTATCCTTTTGTATCGGCCCCTGCACGGAAAAACGGGAAGCGATCAGGCCGATGCCGCCTTCGGTCTGGAACTGCTGGTTGTTCCCCTCCTTCATGGAAATGTCCAGTACGCTGCTCAACCTCCCGCCATACTGGGCCGGCATGCCACCTTTGATCAATGAAACATTTTTGATAGCATCTGAATTAAATATCGAAAAAAAGCCAAACAGGTGGCCGGTGTTATATACCACGGCATCGTCCAGCATGATCAGGTTTTGATCCGGCCCCCCTCCTCTTACGTAAATACCGGCTGTGCCTTCTCCTGCATTCCGTATGCCCGGCAGAAGCTGTACAACTTTCAGGAGATCAACTTCTCCTAAAAATGCGGGAATAGATTTGATCTGCTCTATAGGCAGAGATACTTTACCCATTTGCGCACCCTTCACATTATTATCACGCTTGCGGGCTGTAACAATCACTTCTTCTGAAAGGGAAGCCCCGGATACCATGGAAATGTTAAGCATAGTATCTGCTATCAGGTCAATAGTAATGGCTTCCGTTTTGTACCCGACAAAAGAGGTGACTAAATTATATTCTCCTTCATTCAGCGTGATGGAGTAAAATCCGTATTGATTGCTGCTGATGCCCTTGTTACTTCCTTTGATGGTAAGAGTGGCACCTATGATAGTTTCTCCACTAAAGGCATCTTTGAAATAACCGCTTAGGGTGTACTTCTTCTGTGCAACGAGCTGGCTGTAGCAACAAATAAGGAGAAAAAAAAGTAATGCAGCTTTTTTCATAGTGTACAAGTGCCGGGATCTTAAAACGTACCAGCGATACTGTCTTTCACTTCCCCGCAGTTGAGCATGGTCGCTTTGTATTTCGGATGATTTTTTCCAAGGTAAGGGTTCACCACTTCGCTACTGTTGCTGATCCAGTTGGCATCTTTATCACCGTCAAACGCCATAGGGCAGTTTTGAAGAAATAAGGCCGGGCCTTCATAATTAATGATCTTAAAAAATGCCGGGTATAACATGTCTGAAACTGTCCTGAAGTCCTGCAGCATTTCTGTGATATCCGTTTGCTTCAAGAGAGATTCAGCGTTGCTTTTCAGGTCAGCGATAGTAGCTTTTGCGGTTTCAGAAATTGTTTTATCATCTTTCTCCAATTCTGCCACCGGAATACTATCCAGCAATCCAATGAAGGAAACGGTGTTTTTTTTCGCAGTTGCGGTATCAGCTTCTACAAATGCATCCTTGATCCCATAATAGGATGCCATCAGCCTGTCGATGGAACTATTAAAAACGTCCGTGTGTTTTTTTACGGTGATGGGGGCTTGTTTGGGTTCTGAGGGTTTACTATCCTTTGTTCGTAACAAAAACCAATACACACTGAATCCTAACACAACCAACATTAAAAAAACGATTAATTTTCGCATATTCATTTAATTTTTGCCAAAGGTAAGCCTTAAAAATAAGTCTGTGGATATCCTCCCCTTCCACGCATACCGCCTTCCAACGGCTACCCGCATTAAATGATGCGGCGGGTCAGTGAATTAGTAACAATAAAGCATTTCAAATAGTTTAGCGTTTCAGTTAGCTTTGCAAAAAAAACTCATATTAAAATTTTTAGGCAGAGATGTTATTAGGTTTACAGAACGTGACGTTTGAATTTGGCGCCCGTGTTATCGTGGAAGACGCCACCTGGCATATTCAACCCAATGAGAGGATCGGTTTGATCGGTTATAACGGTACCGGCAAATCCACATTATTTAAAGTACTTACCGGGGCATACAGCCCTGCAAAAGGCACTGTGGAAAAAGGTAGAGAAACCACAATCGGGTTCCTTCACCAGGACCTGCTGGGTTTTGACACGGAGGATTCTATCCTGGAAGTGGCTTTGGGTGCATTTGAAAAAGTGAAACAGCTTGAAAAGGAACTGGATGAAATAGCGAAAGAATTAGAAAAAACAGGGGATGAAGACCTGGCTATGGAATATTCGGAAAAACTCCATGAAATGGATGTGTTGGACGGTTACAGTATTCACCACCGGACTGAAGAAATTTTACAGGGGCTTGGTTTTAGCAATGCAGATCTTCAAAAGCCCTACAAGAATTTCAGCGGGGGCTGGCGGATGCGCGTACTCCTTGCCAAAATGATCCTGCAGGCACCAGATGTGCTTTTGATGGATGAACCCACCAACCACCTTGATCTCCCGAGTATCGAGTGGCTGGAAAAATATTTACAGCATTACCAGGGAGCCGTAGTGATCGTTTCGCATGACCGGTTTTTCCTGGACAGGATGGTTACCAAAATAGTGGAACTGTACCAACAAAAATTACACTTTTATACCGGCAATTATTCTTACTACATGCAGGAAAAAGAAGTGAGAGTTGATATGCAGAAGAAGGCCTATGAAAATCAGCAGGATTACATCCGGCAGAATGAACGATTTGTGGAAAGGTTTAAAGCCAAAGCCAGTAAGGCTGCTGCGGCGCAAAGTATAGTCAAGCGCCTGGATAAACTCGAGAGGATCGAAGATGTAGAAATTGAGCGGCCAAATATGAGAATAAACTTTGCCGTGGAGAAGCAGCCGGGCAAGATTATTTGTACGCTGAAACACGTAAGTAAAAGTTTCAAGGAGATTGAGATCATTAAGGACACGGGCGCAGAAATTGACCGTGGCGATAAGATCGCTTTGATCGGTGCAAATGGGAAAGGTAAGTCGACATTGTTGCGCATCATCGCCGGCACTGAGCCTTTCCAGGGCCAGCGGGAATGGGGCCACAACGTGGTGGAAGCGTTTTATGCACAGCACCAGCTGGAGGCTTTGAATATGAACAACGATGTGCTGGAAGAACTAAAGGATGCGCGGAGTGGAAAAACGGATGTGGAATTAAGATCCTTGCTGGGCGCGTTCTTATTTAGTGGCGATGCCGTAGAGAAGAAAATAAAAGTACTGAGTGGTGGAGAAAAAGCACGCGTGGCGCTTGCGAAGACTATCGTGAGCAAAGCGAACTTCCTGATGCTGGATGAACCGACGAACCACCTGGATATTCATTCAGTTGACCTGTTAGTTGAGTCGCTTATTAAATACGAGGGAAGCCTGATATTGGTGAGCCATGACCGTTATTTTATCAGCCGGCTGGCGAATAAGATCTGGGAAATAGAAGACCATAAAATACTTGAGTTCAAGGGTACGTACGCCGAGTGGGAGGATTGGAAAGAACGCCGTGAAAAGGCAAAAGCAGAAGCTGAAAAAAACCAGAAACTGGCTACACCGGTGGCAGTAGTTAAACCTGTGGAAGTGAAAGCTCCACCAAAACCCCCGGTGAGCAATGATGTAAAAAAAGAATTACAAAAAATAAAAAGCCGTTTCGGCCAGTTGGAAACCAAACTGGCGGAGTTGAATAAAAACAAAACTGAACTGGAATCGGCGCTTGCAGATCCAACTATCTACGGCGACAAAAATAAATTCCTGCAGGCAGAGTCCAGTTACAATAAGGCGGCGAGAGAACTGGCAGACGCGAACAAAGAATATGAAGAGGTTTTTGAAAGGATGATGGAGCTGGAAGGGTAGCAAGGTTAAAGGTGGAGGGTTGAGGGTTGAAGGTGAAGGGTTGAAGGTTTATAGTTCAAGGTTGATCACACGAATAGAGGGCATGAATTTCACGAATTGGCATTGAAAAGATTTTTCTTTCAAACCTATAATTTTTTTAAAAACTCACAGGTTTATTAAAGTGAGTGCAAGGATCAATACAGAATGCAAACCGAACAAAAATAATTCGTGCAATTGGTGTAATTCATATAATTCGTGTAATTCGAATAATTCGTGAAATAAAATAGTATGAAAAAAATAGCGATCATCGGAGGAGGCAACCTGGGTACGGCCATAGCAACGGGCCTTATCAAGAGTGAATTTGTGGTAGCAGACCATATCACCGTCACCAAAAGAAACACAGCCACGTTGGTTGGGCTGGAGTCTGTGGGGATAAAAGTTACTTCGGACAACCTACAGGCAACAAAAGAAAATCAAATTATTCTTTTGGCTGTAAAACCTTTCCAGATAAAAGAAGTGCTTGAATTAATCGCTCCTGCCCTTACGCAATCTCATATCCTTATTTCTGTAGTCACAGGCATCAGCCTTGAAGAAATGAAATCTGTCATTCAAAAAGATATTCCTTTGTTTCGTGCGATGCCGAATACCGCTATCGCCATACAGGAAAGTATCACCTGCATCAGCAGCGTTCATACAACCGAAGATGATAAAAAGTATGTGAATGGCCTGTTTTCCAATCTTGGAAAGATTGCAGTGATCGATGAAAAATTAATGAATGCTGCTACCGTGTTAGGGGCATGCGGAACTGCATTTGCAATGCGATATATCAGGGCCAACATACAGGGCGGGATAGAAATTGGTTTTGATGCCGCCACGGCCAGTCTTATAGCAGCACAGACCGTAAAAGGAGCCGCGGAATTATTACTCACTACCCATACACATCCCGAACAGGAGATCGATAAAGTTACCACGCCGAAAGGTTGCACTATCGCCGGCCTTAACGAAATGGAACACCAGGGATTTAGTTCGTCTCTTATCAAAGGAATTTCTGCCAGTTTTGCAAGGATCGGGTAAAAAAAATCCCTCCCATGGTGGATGGTCGGTGGCGAAGAGTAGACTTTTATAAGCCGTATTACGGCTCCACCCACTAATAATTATTGCATCCTACAATCAGGTGCCCGGTCAGTGGTTATCAGCTTCAGCGAACATCCCGCCGATGAAAGAGTTGTGATCTGCACCCCTGCCCAATTCATAATGTCCCCGGGTCTAACAAACCAGCTTCTCCTGCGGTTTCATCAGGCTCTTTTGCAGGAGCCCCCAATACGCCCCTTTTTATTCCATATTTTGCAATATCACAACTTTATTTTTCCGCCCTTTTTCGGCCTTAATGGCACAAAATCGCTGCAAACGAGCCCAATACCATCAAAACAGACGAAAAACCGCTTTAATATTTGTGACAATTTAGCTAGCTTAACCAAAAAATGTCACAACTTTTCTCTGTCCCCAAAGTTGTGACAACAAAAGCATCGATCGAAAAAAATGTCACAACGTTGTAATCAAAATTTATGCAAAAAAACAGGAAATTCCCCGGGAAATGGAGGTCAAAAGATCTAATTATTATAGGAATCCGCGAAAAACTTGGCATTAGCCAGGGCGAATTTGCGGCTATTCTAGGAGTTTCCCGGGCGCTTATAGCCATGGCGGAGCGTAAAGATCGGAACCTGCCGCAGCCAGCCCGTTCAATGGTCACAAAAATGACTGTACTGTTTTTTGAGCTGGAGAAAGGTATCAGGGCCAACTATCGTTCGCTGGAAACCCGGCTCTTGCTGAATGATCTCTACAAAACGGAAATACCCTTCATGAAAGCACGCGAAAAAGAATGCCGCCTCGAAGTAAAGAGGCTGGCGGAAGAGTTGGAGGGGATGAAGCAGCGGGAAAGAAATGCTGAGGATGCCATTATTGTGTATACCACCCTGCTGCAGGCACTCCGGGAGCAGGGTGAAACGGATGCAGCAACAGCTCGACAGATAGAGGGGCTGGACCTTTTTAAACAACGTGCTTACCAGCAGCTTACCGGGTGCTGGGCGCCGGCCCAGGTATCGCTGCTCTCAAAAATTGAAGCGCTCCGCGCAGAGGCGAGGACACTCCGCAGAACTCGCTTAAAGATCATGCGGGAACACCATCCATTTAAAAAATAAGTGCTCATTTCCTTTTGCCGGTGTAGGTATTGCACGTGAATCCAGCCCTCCAACACGGCGACGCCGCTAACTCGATTCATCCGGGCCGCACCCTTCATGGCAAACTCACTATTTTCTACATTAGTTGATGAATTTCTCCTACCGTACCCTCAACTCTATCTGTTTATTGCGAACCATTGTCTCAGACAGCCGATATTTACGTCTTTGATGTTATCTTCTTTTAATACTTGCTTCCATTCATGGATAGTGGCTCTAAAGAATTGGGGCCATTGGGTAGGATACTTCATACGCTAAAAATAACATGCTCCTACTTTACATGCAATATTGCTACCCAGGCCTGCTTCTGGAAGAAGTAACTGCCATGGCCTTGGCTTCCCGTAAAATCCTATCGTGTGGACACATTTCTGGATAATTTGTTCTATTGCAGATGCAATAAAGCTACGTAAATTGTGAAATGCATATAAATCGGCCGTACACACTGAGGCGAAAACCTTGGTTGCTGTTGGACCTTGAGGCTGCGAATGCAGAAGATTCTATGAGGATGGGACGGTAAATAGTATCAGCGGAGGCAACAATAAAACTACAGGTTGTTCGTTACGATAGGCGCTTGCTTGCTTTTTAGGTAGGCAGAAACCTGGTTCCCAAACCAATTAGGCCTTCTTGGACTATGAATAATCTCGGTCCTCCATATTAAGCCTAACCTTAAATCAAATAATTGTCACATTCAAAGTTCACTATGAAAAAATCTTTTTCACACATGCTTGGTGATATCTGCTTAACCGGGCTGCTTGTCTGTGGTATGAGCTCAGCTTATGCCCAAAACGATTTAATAAGCTGGAATTCTCTTCAACTTGGCATGTCCCTTACAAAAAAGCTTGATTTACGTTTAAGCCATCTGGAAGCTTTTAATATTAGTGATAATTTCAGTAGAGACTTTAGTCAATCCTCGGCGAGGCTGGATTATGATGTAACAAAACGAGTTTCCATTTTAGCCGGCGCCGTATTAGGGTCTCTTTCTGCAGCTGATGACGCCAATCGTCTTACGTTGCGAGGTACATATAAGATTCCGATAGCAGATATATTAACTTGGTCAAACTCTATTCAGGGAGAGATACATTCTGCTACGGAAAACCGATATAGGTATCGCATACTCTATATCACAAGACTTGCTGCCAAAAGACGACTCGATTTTCTACGATTATCACCCTCGATATCCTATACTTTATTTTACAATATCGGCGGAAAATCCATTCAATATTATGATAATGATGATGATCCTGCAGTTTTGCAAACGCCGGATGGATTTCATCGTGGAAGATTATCAGCTAATCTGAATTCTAAGATTAATAAAAACTTATCATTTACAGTCTATTTTATGATGCAGCGTGAATTCAACTTTCTTACCGATGATTACCATAAAATGAATATAACTGATCCGAATACAGGAAAAATTGTTCGCCCGTTCCATGACTTTAATGTAATTGGCACTACTATCTCGGTCAATTTTAATTTGTATAAAAAAAAACAAAAGGCAAAAAAAAATTCGAAACCAGGTAAATAATATCCAAATATGAAAAAGCGTATCAAAAAAACATATATCTGTGGTGGGATAAACGATTATGTTATAGACAAAACACTTCCACCAGAATATAAACCTGATGTAGGGGATGTCGGTATTTTTCAGGTCATTAAAATAGGAAAGCACAAGGTTGTGCAGTCTGAAACTAAAAGGAATGCCGCAATAATACCAGGCGATTGGATGATGGCAGCATTTGGAAATAGATATGCGACAGCACAATTTGAGGGATATCTACCTGAGAACTGCGATGGAGAGTTGCATATTCTAGGTGCAGGTGGCATAGTGGGTATTGTGAAAAGTATGCATTACCATTATATAGACATCGGCCCCACCACTATCCGGCTTATCGGCTTAGTAAAAAATAATTTGGGGGAAATTATTAACACAAAAGCTCACCACCATCATAAGCTCTCATCCTTTACCGGAGCAGCTCCCTCTGCAACTAACATCATACTATCAGTAGGTTCTGCAATGGATAGCGGAAAGACTACCACTGCCGCCTACCTTGTACATGGGTTAAAAAAAGCAGGATATAAAGTTGCTTATGTGAAGCTTACAGGAACTGCATATACTAAGGATTGCGATTTTAATTATGACCTTGGTGCAGATGTTACGGCAGATTTTAGTGATTTTGGGTTCCCATCTACATATCTCTGTCAGGAAAATGAATTGTTGGATCTGTATGAATCTTTGCTTCAAAAAATAATTTATTGTAGTCCGGACTATACCTTGGTAGAAATTGCTGATGGACTGTATCAGCGGGAAACCAAAATGTTACTGGCAAACTATAGATTTAAAGAAACTTTACACAGTATTATTTTCTCTGCCGGAGACAGCCTTGCTGCTATTAACGGTAAAAACGTCTTAGATTCATTGGGCTTATCTCCCTTTGTGTTGAGTGGATTGTTTACCGCCAGCCCTTTACTGATAGAGGAGGTTAAAAACAATGTTACTGTTCCTGTACTTACAATTGAAGAAATCTCTGATAAGGGTGTAGAGTTGCTTCACAACCATATTAAAAGTATATCTGGCAAGAAAAGTCGGAAACTTGGGGTTCGGTAAATTAGGAGTGGTAAGGCAGTAACACATTCAATTACTGGCTTTTTTTTACATTGGCTAGCTTTTACTATTAAGTTATGATATCCCAAAAAATAAATCTTCAGCGAGATTACTTAAGTAATATTAAAGGTGTGCTCTTGCTGTATGTTTTTATTGGGCTTATACAAAGTTGTTCCATTTTCTTAATCCCTGTTTCGATAGGAGAGTTCTTTACCATTCATTTTAATTCAGGTAGCAATAAAGCGAGACTCTTACAGTTGTTTGGCATCCATCCAAAAACGCTGTCTTCATTTTTCTTAATGTTCAGCGCTTTGGTTGTAGTAAGAACCATATTTGAATTTTTGGAAAGGTGGCTAACTTATATCCAGGGAGAATCGTATGCAAAATTTATACGTGAGAAACTTTTTGCAGCGCAGATTGCCTGGAGTCAGGAACGATTCGAAAAAAAACACTTTGGCAAATACCTTCTCCGTTACACCAATGACATGAAGAGTATGCAAAGTTTCCTAACGAAAGGTATAATGGGTTGTATAAAAGATATCTGCTTTTTAGGCATGGGGTTTTGGTTACTTTGGATTATTCATCACCGACTTTCTTTATATCTGCTGTTAATAACAGTCATTATAATGACCCTAATTTTTGGCATATCTATTCTGCAAAAAAAACTGATCACAAGCAGCAGAAATCAAAGAAGTAGCTTATTAGCAATGATTACTAAAAGCTTCCAGCAACACCAATTCATCAAAGAAAACAACAGGGGCGAAAGAACCGAGCAGCGGTTCAAAAAAAAGTCGGAAGAATTATATGTAGCTAATATGCACAATAACCGTTTTGATAGCTTTTTGCAGGCATTGTTACCAATGTTTCAATTTGCTATGATAGGAATTTTATTGTGGTTAATGTCGCTTTCTACAAGTTCAATTAGCGCTAATGATTCCTTAGTTTTCATTTTAATAACCCTTCTGATGATATCCCCCATGAAAAGGGTTTTAAGAGTTCCAGCAATTATAAATAAAGGACAAATTTCGCTGGGGAAAATAAATGAAATAATGAACTCCCCGACACTAGTAGTAACAAAGGACAAACTTATTTCTCCAGACGCGCCAATGGGCTTATGATTATCAAACGTCCCCCAAAGTGGGACATAATCGGACGGTAGGATATTGGGCAGCAGGTACACTTCTAGGTTCATGAAAACTATTTCTCTTTATAAGAAGCCTGCAAAGGAAGCGGTAGTTGTGACTGATTAATATTATCAATAAGAAGGAATACTAATATTCTATTTTTTACCTTATGAGTTTCAAACAAACAACTGTAAATTATGAAAAGACCTATTTTATTCGCATTCATAGCACTTTTTTCCGCTAATGTTTCGGCACAAAAAATTGGAGTGCAAATTGGGGGAAACCTTGCGTCAACAAGTATTGAGGAAAGATTTTCCGGGGGATCATTAAAGCCAGATACTGAATCGAAAATCGGTTTTTTAATTGGTGCGTTAGCAGAAATCCCTTTTAGCAGTTTAATTTCCCTCAGGCCCGAACTTAACTTTATTCAAAAAGGGTATAAATTCGAGGAAGGATCGCCTGGGGATGATAGATATACCGAAAACGTAACTTTAAATTATATCGAGTTACCCTTAAATTTTATATATAATGCTCCGGTAGGCACGGGAACTTTTTTTGTAGGTGCAGGCCCTAATTTTTCATTTGGATTATCCGGAAAACAAAAAACAACTGAAACAGGGGACTTGGATGAAACTATTGATGTTAAATTTGATGGTAAAGAAAATGCCACTGCAACTGATGACAAACTTCATTTAAAAGGATTCGATTTTGGTGGAAACCTGCTTGCTGGTTACAAAATGTCAAACGGGCTATCATTGAACATTGGTTATACTTTAGGGGTCTCCAATATAAGCCCTGATAAAGATGCTACATATAAAAATTCAGGAGGGCTTACTCTTAAATTAGGTTATACCTTTAGTGGGGCAGGTTCAGGAGAATAAGATCCGATTAACATGATTCATAAAACTCTATCCAGCCGCCAATTTGGTTAGTGCGTGGCTACTGCATGATGGGGGCATAGGTGGAATTGTTGTAAAAAGTTGTCAACTTTTTGCAAAGCTGAACAACCCAAGGCCCCAATACGTATAGGACAAAGTTTCACACTTCCCCCTATACGCGCGTTAGATACTCCGAGTTAGCTTATTTGTTATCGTCTCGCATCCGGAAACAATGGCTGGTCAACAAAGGTGCTTTCGGTCTTTTCGACCAGGTTGTTTAACCGCTGGGTAATCGAAGGATTATAAATCCCACACATGCCTCTTCAAGTTGAGCATATTCTTTTCTGAAAATAAGATAGCGTTCATCAGCATTGAGTAATACGATTTCTATTTCACGTTGTTTTTTGTTCACAAAATACAATTCTGCCAAGCGCCTGCCCAGTCTTTCAAAATCAGGGAACAAGTTATACAATTTTGTAATTTCGGAATAATTGGCAACCAAAAGTTTGCAGTCTGTCAATGCTTGCTGAATAATTTTGTTAGGCGTTGAAGTAACCAAAGAAGAGTAACCGCCTACAATATTATGAGGAACGAAAAAGTGCTTATTGTATTCTAAACTTTCATTATTTCTATAAAAAACTCTAAACCACCTTTTACCTCCTGCCCAACGCAAAAATGGCTCTGGGACATCTCTGTCAATTTCTGTATTGCTAGTCTCAATCATTATTTTGTTCGGTTGCCAATATATTATTAAAGCTTTCAAATTTTTTGGGCTATAGGACAATCTAATATGCCTTAGAGGATCATTAATTTTCTTTCGTACAAGTGAGTGACACAACGATGCTACCATGAAAATCAAATGCTGGTAACATCAACTACTCAAACAACGCCCCCTGTCCCCCATCTTCCACCTTCCTCTCCCACTCCATTTCCACGCTCTTGCTATAGTCCACCAGCCTTGCGCCAACAGCTTTCCAGCCCATCACTTCCACCATATTGGCCACTTTGAATTTGGCTTTATTTACCTGTGCTCCTCTCCCGGTTTGCACTCTGAGTATAGGATTTTCATCTGTGGTTACAGCTTCCAGCCTGTTGTCCTTTCCTTCCTTGATAAAATAAAATTTACTGTGCAGGGTCGTGGTTTCTATTTTGAAACGTTTGATATTGTACTGCAGTTTTTCATTATCAAGGTATACGGCCGTGATCACTTTTTCTGCAACGTACTTTTCGATAAGCAGTATTTTTTCAACATCAAACCGTTGCGTTAATTCCTGGTCCACAATTTCATAATTGCCATCGTTGTAGATGACCAGCAACCTGTCCTCAGCTTCAAATTTCCCCAGGTACTCCCCTTTTTCTTCTGTGTTTAACCGCCCGAATTTATTATCGAACCATAATTTTTTTGCGTCCAGTGTGGAGCGCCCGGCCTCTTTAAATTTCACGGACTTTATGGGGTACTTGGTTACCTGGTTACCGATACTGCCGCGACCCTTGATCTCCAGCTCTTCGAAGTAAAATTCAAGTTCTTTCTTTTTGGCGCTGCAGTTGGGGCTGAGGATGATCTTTACCACTTCCGCTTCGCCGTTCGGGTTCGCAGAAAAATACAATACCCTGCTTTTATCCGAACCCTTTGTCAGGTCATATTCCTTGTCCCTGGTTACGCCGGTTACATTAAAACGTTTTGCAAAGCTGATGCCCGTCTTGCCATCGGAGTATACCATGTTGTAGGTGGTGCGCTCATCATTTTTCTGGAACACGGCCACATGCAGGATGTCTTTCCCGATAAACGTTTTTTCACTCACTTTCACCACTTTCATGATCCCGCCTTTGGTGAAGGCGATAATGTCGTCCAGTTCAGAGACCTCTGTGACGAATTCATCTTTTTTTAATCCTGTGCCCACAAAGCCATCTGCATAGTTAACGTAGATCTTAATATTGGCGATGGCGACAGTTTTCGCCTGGATCACATCAAATTGTTTGATCTCTGTCTTCCGCTCCCTGCCCTTTCCATATTTTTTTAGCAGGTTTTCATAATAGGCTACGACAAAATCTACCAGGTGTTCCAGGTCATATTTTACCTGTTTGATGTCAGCTTCCAGGCCCTTGATCTGTGCATTGAGTTCATCAATGTCCAACCGGTAAATACGTCGTACAGGCTTTTCAGTTAGTTTTACAATGTCTTCCCTTGTGATGGGTCTTTTGAGCTGTTTTTTGAAAGGGTCGAACGCTTTATCAATCGCCGTCAAAACCTTTTCCCAGGTTTCATGTTTCTTTTCCAGTTCCTTGTAGATCTTTTCTTCAAAGAAGATTTTCTCGAGGGAAGTGTAGTGCCATTTCTCCTGCAGCTCGGCCAGTTTGATTTCCAGTTCCCGCTTCAGCAGTTCTTTTGTGTTGTCTGCCGAAACCCTTAGCAGTTCTGGTACCCCCATGAACAAAGGTTTGTGATCTACGATCACGCAGGCGTTGGGTGAGATACTTACCTCACAGTCTGTAAAAGCATACAGGGCATCAATCGTGATATCCGGAGAGATACCAGGAGCCAATTCTATAAAGATCTCAACTGCCGCTGCTGTATGATCCGTGACTTTTTTAATTTTTATCTTTCCCTGGTCATTCGCCTTTACAATGCTTTCCATTAACTGGCTCGTGGTAACGCCAAAGGGTACGCTCTTGATGATAAGCGTCCTTTTATCCTGTTCCTCTATAATAGCCCGCACCCTAACTTTTCCGCCGCGCCTGCCTTCATTATAATTGCTGGCATCCATTGTACCGCCTGTTTGAAAATCAGGCAATATGTCAAACTTTTTACCCCTCAGGTATTTAATAGAAGCATCAATCAATTCACAGAAATTATGCGGAAGTATTTTCGTGGCTAAACCCACTGCTATACCTTCTGCACCCTGTGCCAGCAGCATCGGGAATTTCATGGGCAAAGTAACGGGCTCATTTTTCCGGCCATCGTAGCTTAGTTGCCATTCTGTAGTTTTAGCATTGAAGGCCACATCCAACGCAAATTTGCTGAGCCTCGCTTCAATGTAACGCGGGGCGGCAGCTTCATCTCCTGTGCGCACATCGCCCCAGTTACCCTGCGTTTCTATCAGCAGGTCTTTTTGGCCCATGTTTACCAGCGCATCACCAATGCTCGCATCCCCATGCGGATGGTACTGCATGCTCTGCCCGATGATGTTAGCCACCTTATTGAATCGGCCGTCGTCCATTTCCTTCATTGCATGCAATATCCTGCGCTGTACTGGTTTCATCCCGTCTTCAATGGCAGGAACTGCACGTTCGAGGATTACATAACTGGCATAATCCAGGAACCAGGTTTTATATTGCCCGCTGATACCCGTGTCGCTATGGGTGTATTCTTCTTTTACTTTTTTCGCCATGATATTTTTAAGCTATTAGCAATTGGTATTCCACCGTTAGTTAGAACTTCCTTTCTGTTAGTCATAAAACTCAAACAGGTATTTTTCATCATATTCAATTTCAAATTTTTTAAGAAATTCAATGTACTCCTGCTTGAAGGTTTTCTTTTTATGGTGTTCTTTTTGATTCAAGATATATTTGACTACACTGTCTATCGCAGATCTGGAATAGGAGAAAGCCCCATAACCTTCCTGCCATGCATATTTTTGATTGGTTAAATGATTGTCATTAATAAAATTATTTGAGCTGATCTTTATTTCTTTAACAAAATCGGAAATGGATTGATTCGGATTTAACCCGATGAGAAAATGCATATGGTCGGGCATACAATAAATTGCCAGTGGTTTATGTTTTTTGTTACTGGCTGTGCCACAAATATATTTTTCAATTTGACTTCTTTCAGGTTCCATAATCATGTTTTGCCTTCCTTTTACAGCAAATACCAGTTGTGTCAAAAGTTGTGTATATGTGTTTGGCATAATGGTAGGATTTAATAATAGATCATTTTTTGGTTTTGTTATAACGGTTTTTTTTTTAAGGTTGCTCCTACGGAGCAAAAAAACAATTTTGATTTTAATGCTACAAAGAGGATGCTCCTACGGAGCAATTCAATCAAATCTTTTTTACACCCTACAAAGAGGATGCTCCTACGGAGCAAAAAAACAATTTTGATTTTAATGCTACAAAGAGGATGCTCCTACAGAGCAATTCAATTAAATCTTTTTTACACCCTACAAAGAGGATGCTCCTACGGAGCAAAAAAACAATTTTGATTTTAATGCTACAAAGAGGATGCTCCTACGGAGCAATTCAATCAAATCTTTTTTA
>JAYSYY010000125.1:0-18877 GCA_043727215.1 Chitinophagaceae bacterium
ATGTATTTGAAAATAATGCATATAGTGTGTTTAATTTCATATGAACCAACTATTTGTGTCCACTACCGATGACTTGGCGATAGGAATTTGACTTTATTAAGATCGGAATATTGTGCAAAATTGTAAAAAAACTTAAACAAGGTTTAAACTTTGATTGGGGAAATCCAATTTAAATCTATACTAACCCGGGCTGCAGCGCATAAAGCCCCGATACTAAGAGGACCAGTTGAACCTCAACCTAAAAAAGCCCGCGTAACGTTTTTTTTGTATTTTATATGGTCGAAGTTATTACTCCACCAAATTTCGGAATGCCATGCACCAGATAAGTTATAGATTAGCTAGCAAAGCAGATAATGATCAGCTGCTAGATTTGACCTCCGGCGCTGAAATGGCTGGGGAAACCGGGCTAAGGATTGACCGGTTTCCTGACTTTTTCCGCTTACTTGAAATGAGGGGAGAAACAAAGGTTTTTGTAGCATTGGATGGTCAAAAGATAGTAGGATCCTTATGCGCAACCCTGCAGTATGTGTATGTGGGTGGTAAAGTGTACCCACTTCAATATATTGGCGATTTTAAGATCGACCAATACTACCGGAACCAGGGGATCGGCCTGCGCCTTTGTGACGAAATGGCCAACTATGTCATCACTATAGGGTCAGACTTTGCTTTTTTGAATGTTTCAATGGGGAATACAAAGCCGGTTTCCTTCTTTCGGAACAGGCCAAATGTTCCCGACTTTGACAATATCGGCGTATTTCATAGTTACCAGTTTGTTGGAAAGAAAAAGCGGTCCAGCCGGCACGATTACCCGGTAGAACCTACCAAAGTCACAACCGAAATATTAAATTTTTGGAATCATCATTATAGAAGTTATGAGTTGGGGCCTGTTGTGACGGAAAAAAAACTGGAGGGGACTGAAAATTTTGTTATACGCCAGGAGGGGGAAATTGTGGCAGCCATGTGCCTTGTAGATACAATGAACGTAAAACAGAATGTGGTGACAAAGATCTCGCGGAAGATGAAAACTTTGCTAAGGATTATCAATGCTGTGCGTGGTATAACCGGTTTGGCAAAAATGCCTGAGATGAACAGCCCGGTGCAAATGCTGTACATAAAATATTTTTCAGTAAGAAATAATGATAAAAGACTTTCAGGAATACTCGTAGACCACGCCCGCAGCCTTGTGTACGAAAAATCCTATTCTTTTGTTTCAATCGGGCTGCACGAAAAGGATCCTATGAAAGCTTGCTTTTCCGGAAAATTCAAACTAACTTTTAATTCCGTTGGAATGCTCTTAAGCATAAAAAATAGCCGTGACCTGGTAATAAAAGTGAAACAAGGAGTTCCTTTTGAAGATTTTTCTCTTGTGTAATATCTTTCTTCAATTATAAAATTTCTATTATGGACGCAGTACAACCAGTCCCCATTACCATGGAGGAATTCAATGTCATTTCAGACGTATTTTCCCAGGCAATTACCGGCGAACTTATCGGGATGTCGAATTTTGCCTCCCTTGCCGATACGATCGATGATCCTCATGAAAAGATGGAAGCAGTGGAGCATGCCAATAGCGAACGGAGCCATGCGGAAGGATTTATGGCTTATGCGAAAAAGAAAAACCTTAAGGTAAATATCAACCTGGATGGGGAATATTGGGGCAATGTGCGGAAACAGTTTTTAGCCTACGCTGCTGAAAAAGATTTCATCGCCTGCCTTATCATCCAGGAAGTGATTTTAGAATCCTTTGCTGTGTCCATGTACACAGACGTGGCCAATGCCCTGGGGGGAGAAGCCGGGAAGTTATTTTATAATATTGCGCAGGAAGAAAAAGAACACCTGGAACATTCCGGTGACATTCTTCGTGCGGAACTGGAAAAAGATGCCAACGCTTTCATTGCCAAATTTGAAGAAGTGCATTTTAATTGTATGACGATCATTGCTGAGTTTACAGCCACTACAGATCTGAAAGGACATTGCGGGGTTTGTAATGGAGACTGCATGAAAGGTGCGATGCATCATATCGGCCTTGATATCAAAACCATGCGGGGAAATGCGCTGGCATTATATGCCGAATCATTAGACAATATCGGTATACCCGGTGAAAAATCACTTGTATGGATAGCCCGCCTGCCAGCATAGATTTTGCCCTTGTCGGTCACCAGGATAGCTGGCCGACTATATCGGGATTTATCAATGCGGTCCGGTGCGACCTGGAATCTCTTACGATCGAAAAGATAAAAGATATTTATTCCTTTATTCCACCACGGGATCTTTTCAGGATAAATGTAAAATCTGTGACCGGGGCTGAAATAAGCGGCGTATTTATTGAAACTTTTATTGACCCCGATAAATTAGACGCAAGGTTTATAAGGGCAAATATTGCCAAAGTGAACGGTGCTGCGAAACATGCCCGAAAACTAAGGGCAGGTGTTGTTGCCCTGGGTGGGTTTACCTCAATAGTTTTGGAAGGCAACGTTGATCCATTGTCTGTGCATGGAACAAATTTTACCACAGGCAATACTCTTACCTCGGCTTTTATCGTAAAAGGTATTGAGCAAGCGGCGGGGTTGCAACAGTTAAACATTAAAGATTCATCCATATTAATTATCGGGGCAACAGGCGATATTGGCCTGGCCTGCACCAATTATTTTAAATCAAAAGCAAAAAAATTGTTGTTATGCGCCAGGAACCGAAGCAGGTTAGAACAACTCGCCAATGAACTAACAAAAGAAAAGCGGCAGGTAGTTCATTCCACCCTCCTCGCCGGGCTTGTGCCAATGGCTGATATTATTATTTGTGTTGCCAGTTCAGGGGAAATCAGGCTGGAACAATGCAAATCAAATGTACTCATCTGCGATGCAGGTTACCCCAAAAACCTCGAAGCCGGGTTTGAGAAAAAATTGGCAGAAAAAACTTTCCACGGGGGAATGGGTAAAATCAATTGTGGTTATCAATTTATTCCTGATTACTCCGGAACTTTTTACCGGTATCCGGCGCCTTATATAGCCCATGGATGCCTGCTTGAAGCAATTGTACTCGCCTTTGAAAAAAAAAATGAAAGCTATTCTTTTGGTAAAGGAAACATCAGCTGCGAAAAAATAGAGGAGATATACTCTTTAAGTCATAAACACGGTATCACACTTGCCCCGTTCTACAATTCAAACGGGCTGTGGGAAGAGCAGCCCGGTGCTTCAATAATTTTATAGATATGCAAAAAAACAAAGAGCAGGTCGCTTTATCCAGACTTGTGTTTACTCAAAATTGGGAAGACCCTGAAAGTGATCATATGGCGTTAAAAATACAAAGTGGCGATAGTATATTGGCCATTACATCGGGAGGTTGTAACGTGTTGGGCTTTTTGTTGTTTGACCCGCAGATCATTCACAGTATAGATATCAACCAGGCCCAGTCCTACCTGCTCGGGTTGAAGATCGCTGCTATAAAAACCCTTTCCTTTGAGGAGTTCATAGCATTTGCCGGCCTGACGCCCACGGAAGACAGGCTGAAAATTTATGAAAAATTGGTTCCCCTCCTCACCAGCGATGCCCGTGATTTCTGGGACCGGAATGGAAAAGTTTTACGCTCCGGCTTTATTATGCACGGCAAGTTTGAAGGATTTATAAAATTAGCAGCAACATTTTTGACCTTACTCCAGGGAAAAAAAAGAGTGCTGGGATTATTTGGGGAAAAATCAAAAGAAGAACAGGAGAAATATTTTGACGGGGTTTGGAATACCAGGCGCTTTCATTTGCTCTTCACAGTTTTATTCAATAAGCGAATGTTAGCCCGGAGAGGTTTGGTAGCTGATTATTTCCATTTTGATGATGGGAGCAAATCGTTCGCAGAAAGTTTTTATAAACGTTCGAGGAAGGCGTTCCGGGATATTCCCATCACGGGCAATTATTTTTTATCATTATACCTTTTAGGGAAATATCGAAATCATAAAGAAGTGCCCCAATATTTGCAGGAGGAAAACTTTGAGATTATCAAATCCAGGATTGACAGGATTAACATCATCACAGCCGAAGCGCAAAACTGGCTTGATGGGGCTCCCGAAGAAAGTATAAGCTGTTTTGCCCTATCTAACATTTGTGAACTTATGAGTGAGAAGGACACTCTTCGCCTATTTTCCGCCGTAAAAAAGACGGCCCGGCCGGGGGCAAGGGTTATTTTTCGTAACCTGATGATTCCACGTGAAGTGCCGGAAACATTGAAAGATCAGATTGTAAAAGATGAAAATCTCAGCCGTTTTATTTATGATAATGACCGCTCTTTTGTTTATGGAAAAGTAGCAGCCTATAATGTAACCAATTAATTTTTTGGCAATGGTAAGGTCGGATGAAAAGTATGGAAAACCAGGGATGTTTAAAAGAAGCTGGTATTTTAAGCATACACTTCGGATATTAAATGACCCCGTGGATTTTCTTGGAGACCTTCCTAAATCCTACGGACCCATAGTAAATGCAAATTTTGCCGGCAAAAATTATTTTGTGTTGCAGCATCCGGGTTGCATTCAACACGTCTTACTTAACAATCACAAACAATATTGTAAACCCGGAGCCACCAAATTATTGCGTTTTTTTTTAGGGGAAGGTTTATCAACAAGCAATGGGGAACTCTGGCTACGCCAAAGGCGCATTATGCAACCTGCTTTTCACCGGCAAAGGTTATGTCACATCCTTAATATCATTAACGAAGAAACCACTTTCCTGATCAATAGCCTACAGCAGCGACCGGTTAAGACAACGGTAAATATCAGCCACGAGTTTTTACAGTTAACCATTTCCATTATAAGCCGGGCAATGTTCAGTTCAGCCCTCAAAGATGAAATGGTAAGAATGGTAGCTGCTCTTGACTCCCTTGCGCTGTATGCCTCGCAATGGATGAAAAGCATCTTCAAGATTCCGCTTGACTGGCCAACCCCTTCAAATATCAGATTTAAGAAAAACTGCGGGGTCTTTGATCAAATTATCTTTAACCTGATAGGCGTAAGAAGAAGTTATATGGCTGATCCCGGGTTGCCTCCGCATGAAGATCTGTTGGATATGTTGCTGGGTTATGTTGGCCCGGACGAAGGGGATAAAATGTCTGAACAGCAATTGCGCGATGAGGTTGCCACGATGTTCATGGCCGGGCACGAGACAACGGCACAAAGCCTAAGTTGGATATTTTATCATCTTGCCAAAGAAAAAGCGATTCAACACAAGCTGGTGGATGAAGCATATAAATTTGGGAATAGTTTGCCTGGACTGGATGATTTAGCCGGGATGGTCTATACAAAACAGGTCGTGAATGAAGGGCTGAGATATTATCCCCCGATCTGGGCCCTGGTGCGTAAGCCGTATGTTGACGATGAAATCTATGGGGTAAAAATCCCAGCTGCATCCTATGTTTTAATAAACATTTATGGCATGCATCATCACCCGGATTTCTGGGATACTCCGGATACTTTTAACCCGGAACATTTTAATGCTCATTCGGAAAAGCAGAGACCGGCATTTGCATATCTGCCTTTTGGTGGAGGGCCGAGACTTTGTTTAGGAAATAATTTTGCCATGATGGTCCTGCAGGTAGTTGTCAGCAGGTTATCACAGTGTTTTGAATTTGACATACCCACTGGCTATACCCCGGAAATTGAACCTAATATATCATTAAGATCAAAAGGGGGAATACAGCTTCTTGTTACAGCGAAGCATAAGTGATTTTCTTAGCACATGTTGTTTGGAGATTCCGGCTTTCTAGAAAACTTTGCTGTTCATTAAATATCCCATAATTATTAAAAGCATAGACAACGATAAGAGAAAAATCGGTGGTTTTATTGTTGTTCGCCTTCTTATCAATATCATGGAATTAACGGAGAAAAGGAAAAAAATGCCCGTACTCACCAGGATAAGAAACGGTATCCAACCCAGCGCAAACATGGAAAATTGCACCTGCAGATAAATTATAGTTGCAGAAAATGCCATTACCCCTCCGCCCAAACCCCTCATTAAAGCAAATAAGAAGGTCATGTTATGAACGTCCAGTTCTTCCAGGTTTTTCCGGATGGTATTACAATGATTTTTTATCGAGAGAGACTTATATAAATAAGCAAGTCCAAATATAAAAAAAATGCCTGCGCCAGTAATTGTAAAAATATCTGCAGGTGATATTTTCATAACGTGTTTTTTAGTAGCTAAACCCCGAATTGCCTGAGGTGATGGTCAAGGTGTTTGTATGAAATAAAAGCGGACTCCTCTGGTGTTATTTTTCCTAAAATATTGTGAGGATTTTTTGATAAACCTGCCGGGCCTTTTTCCAAATACATTTTTATGGCAGTCGTCACTTGTAATTTTTCTGAAGAAAAATCGGGGACACTTTTCGTGAGCGTCATTTTATCTGCAGGCAAATTTTTTGGAAACGGTTTTTTCCCTAATAAAACAGGCCGGGCGATGCCCCTGAAAAATACGGCCAGGAAAACAGGTTTTAGTTCTATAAGACCCCAGTTAACCTGCAGTGACAAATTAAGATGGGCAAGCATTTCTTCAATACTCATTTTTCCCCATCTGGGCTTTGTTGCCGGGTCTAATTTTTCAACCCGGGTAAGAATTTCTTCGTTAATGGCTGGGTCAAATAAGCTTGTCATAAACATCAATTTAGATAAAATGAGTAAGCCCAATAAGATATCGGAGGAAAGAAAGTTAATTTTTGAAGTTGCCGAAAAAAATAAATTTACCTGCTATTATGCAGCGACAACTAACAAATGTCAACAAAAAAGTCGGAATTACATAGTCTTTTTCCTGCAGGAATTTAGTTCTTCGGCCTGAATACTACCTGCTACTTATACACTCAGAAGTCCGGTAGGCCCTTCTCAGACTTTTACATCCATTGACGTGCAATCGAAAGGGGATTTACTGTGTAGATCATAAATCCCCGGGGAGTAAAAGCATTATTTAAAGGGCTATCACATCATCATCAACTGGGCATCTTTACTTTCCAACAACGAAGCACCCATCAGGAATTCATCCACGTTTCTGGCGCATTCCCGTCCTTCGCTTATAGCCCATACTACCAGCGATTGGCCACGACGTATATCACCGGCGGCAAAAATTTTCGGAAGGCTGGTCTGGTATTTCTTTTCAGTGGCTTTAACATTTCCTCTTTCGTCCTTTTCTATTTCCAATGCCTCCACAAGGCCTTCGTGTTGCGTATGCAGGAACCCCATGGCCATTAAAGCCAGTTCGCAGGGGATCTCTCTTTCACTCCCGGGCCTTTCAGTAAACTGGGCAGGCCGGCCATCAGCAGATGCTTTCCATTCAAGGTCTACTATTTTAAGTCCTTTCAGGTTACCGTTTTCGTCACTCACAAATTCTTTTGTGGCCACTGCCCATTCCCGCTCACATCCTTCTTCGTGTGACGATGTCGTTTTTAAAGTCATCGGGTAGGTGGGCCAGGGCATCAGGCCATTTCTTTCTTCCGGAGGTTTTGGTAAAAGTTCAAATTGTGTAACAGACACTGCACCATGACGGTTAGAAGTGCCCACGCAATCCGAACCGGTGTCACCGCCACCGATCACCACTATATTTTTCCCGGTGGCGAATATATTTTCTCCCACCATATTAGTTTCTATAGATGCATTGGCCAGCGGGTCGATCCCGGCAGTACGTTTGTTTTGCTGTTTTAAAAACTGCATGGCAAAATGCACCCCTTTGAGGTCATTACCGGGGATGTTCAGGCTACGGGGAACCGTAGAACCCGTTGCCAATACGATTGCGTTGTATTCCCGCAGCAGATCGTTCATAGAAATATTATTGCCAACATATGCATTGCATTTAAACGTTATTCCTTCCTGCTCCATCAGTTCGATCCTTCTTTGCACCACCCATTTCTCCAGTTTAAAATCAGGTATGCCATACCGTAGTAATCCGCCCGGCTTATCATCTCTCTCAAAAACGGTAACGGTGTGTCCTGCATAGTTTAATTGTGCTGCTGCTGCCATACCCGCCGGGCCTGAACCTATGATCGCTACTTTTTTACCTGTGCGCATGTTAGGTTTGCGCGGGGTGACAAATCCTTTTTCAAAGGCGATCTCTATAATGTGTTTTTCTATTTCTTCGATAGCGACAGGAGGCTGGTTGATCCCTAATACACAGGATGTTTCGCAAGGCGCCGGGCAAATGCGGCCCGTGAACTCAGGGAAATTGTTGGTAGAAGTTAAAACATCGTAAGCCTCCTGCCAGTCTTTCCTGTAAACAGCATCATTAAATTCCGGGATGATATTTCCCAGGGGGCATCCGCTATGGCAAAACGGAACCCCGCAATCCATGCAACGTGCGGCCTGCTGGTTCAGTTTTTCATGGTCAAATTTTTCAATAAATTCATTATAATGCTGCAGCCTTTCGGCCACCGGGACCTTTGCCGGCAGTTCCCTCGTAAATTCCTTAAATCCTGTTAACTTACCCATGCCTGATCTTTTAATATTTTAAGTTTGACAAAGTCATTTTACCTGTACACCTTCTTTTGCCTGGTGAGCGGGGCGCGATTGTAGCACCCGCTTGTAATCTTTGGGAAACACTTTCACAAAATGCTGCAACTGGTTATCCAGATCGTTCAGGATAAATCTGGCCACCGTACTGCCTGTCAGTTGCAGGTGCTGTTGCATCATGCCAAATAACTGATTTTTATCATCCAGGTTGCAGGGATCGAGGTCCACCATTTCTGTATTACAGTTTTCCCGGAAATTTCCTTTTACATCGTACACGTAAGCAATACCACCACTCATGCCGGCTGCAAAATTTCTCCCGGTATCGCCGAGAATCAGTACAACACCACCTGTCATGTATTCACAACCGTGATCCCCGATGGCTTCTACTACTACATTGGCCCCCGAGTTACGCACGGCAAAACGTTCGCCAGCCTTTCCACGGATAAAAGCTTCGCCCGCAGTTGCCCCGTAAAATGCCACGTTGCCGATGATGCTGTTTTCTTCGGGAACAAAAGTGGCTTCTTTGCTTGGGTAGATGATGAGTTTTGCACCGCTTAATCCTTTTCCGAAATAATCATTGGCATCTCCTTCAATTTCCATTGTCACGCCTTTGGTATTAAAGGCACCAAAGCTCTGTCCCGCCGTACCGGTGAATTTGAAATGGATCGTATTTTCCGGCAATCCTTCTGCCTTATATTTTTTGGTGATCTCGTTGCTCAATAAAGTGCCGGTAGTGCGGTTGGTATTAATGATATCGAATGACGCCTGTACTTTTTCCTTGCTCAGCAAGGCAGGAGCAGCAGCTTCCAGCAGTTGCCAATCCAACACTTCTTGCATACCATGATCCTGGTCCTCATAATGGTAAAGACGCGCATAAGGTGATGCAGGTTCTTTGTAAAGTATAGGACTCAGATCCAGTTTGCTATATTTCCAGTGATCAATATTTTCTCTTTTCTCCAGGTGTTGCACCTGGCCGATCATCTCGTTGACCGTTCTGTAGCCCAGTTCTGCCATAATTTCCCGAAGTTCCTGCACGATGAACCTGAAAAAATTCACCACATGATCAGGATCACCTGTAAACCTTTTTCTTAATTCCGGGTCCTGCGTGGCCACTCCCACCGGGCAGGTATTCACGTGGCATTTGCGCATCATGATACAACCTTCCACGATCAGTGCGGCTGTGGCAATGCCCCATTCTTCTGCACCGAGTAACGCTGCGATGGCAATATCACGGCCGGTTTTCATCTGGCCATCTGCCTGCAACACCACGCGGCTGCGAAGTTTATTTTTCACGAGTGTCTGGTGGGCTTCTGCCAAACCCAGTTCCCATGGTAAGCCTGCGTGCCGGATAGAAGAAACAGGTGACGCACCGGTACCGCCGTCATGGCCGGCAATCAACACCACGTCTGCTTTAGCTTTGGTTACCCCTGCAGCAATAGTGCCCACACCAGCCTTGCTCACCAGCTTTACACTAATCCGTGCTTTGCGGTTGGCATTTTTCAGATCAAATATTAACTGGGCAAGATCTTCAATAGAATAAATATCATGGTGGGGCGGCGGGGAAATTAACCCAACACCCGGGGTCGAGTGACGGGTCTTACCAATCCACTCATCTACTTTATCGCCGGGTAATTGTCCACCTTCACCGGGTTTTGCACCCTGTGCCATTTTGATTTGTAATTCATCTGCTTCGGTAAGATACAAACTGGTGACACCAAATCTCGCGCTGGCCACCTGCTTGATGGAACTACGCATGCTATCGCCGTTGGGTAATGGGTTGTAGCGGCTTTCATCTTCTCCACCTTCGCCGGTATTGCTTTTACCGCCAAGCCGATTCATGGCTATTGCAAGCGTGGTATGCGCTTCCCAGGAGATAGAGCCAAAACTCATAGCGCCTGTTGCAAATCTTTTATAAATGGATTCGGCCGGTTCTACCTCATCGATTGAAATGGAAGGTTGTTCTTTTTTGAACTGGAACAAACTGCGAATGGTGCAGGCCCTTTCACCCTGGTCGTTCACCAATTTTGAATATTTTTTAAAGGTATTGTAATCATTTGCCTTAGTGGCATGTTGCAGCAGGTGAATGGTCTGCGGATTAAATAAGTGGAATTCGCCTTTACGCTTCCACTGGAAGATACCGCCAACGGGTAGACGATCTGTTGGGATATCTTTTTTGGCGAATGCGAAGTAATGTTTAGCCAGCGCTTCTCTGGCAATTTCATCCAGGCCTAATCCCTCAATTCGGGAAGTGGCACCGGAAAAATATTGGTCTACCACTTCCTTATTCAATCCCAGGATCTCGAAGATCTGTGCACCATGGTAGGACTGTAAAGTGGATATACCCATTTTGGAGAATACTTTCAACAGTCCTTCCTTAACGGCTTTCACATAATTTTTCTTCAGGTCATCTTCTGATAATGCGGTTTGTATTTTTCCCCTTTCTTTCAAATCCCTTATGGAAGATAATGCCAGGTATGGATTCACAGCCGTGGCGCCAAATGCGATCAGGCATGCGAAATGATGTACTTCCCATACGTCACCGCCTTCTACAATGATGCCTACTTTTCCCCGCATTCCCTTGCGGATAAGGTGGTGATGGATGGCAGCAACAGCAAGCAACGTGGGAATAGGGGCGTGATCAGAATCGATCGCCCTGTCCTGTACAATCAGCACCTTAAATCCGTCTTCTACGGAATCCACCGCATAACGGCAGATACGATCCAGCGCACTTTTCAGGGAGCCGGGTTTACCATCTGCCTTGAAATAACACTGCAATGTTTTGGACTGGAAAAGCCCGGTATCTATACTTCTTATTTGTTCAAGTTCATGGTTGGTAAGAATCGGATGTTTTAACGCGACGCTGTGACAGGTAAGGGGATCTTCCAGCAACAGGTTGCCATTGTTGCCCGCAAAACATGCCAGGGACATTACCAGTCTTTCCCGAATGGGATCGATAGGCGGGTTGGTCACCTGTGCAAACAATTGTTTGAAGTAACTGCTTAAATGTTGAGGTTGATTGCTCAATACTGCAAGCGGGGCATCGGTACCCATCGAGCCAAGCGGCTCTTTTCCATCCAATGCCATCGGCGCAATGATGTTATCTAAATCCTCTATGCTGTAACCGAAAGCTTTTTGGTATTTGTAGACCTGCTCATGTTCCAGGTGGGTAAACATTACCCTTGGCTCCGGTAATTCTCCCAGGTGAATTTTATATTTATTCAGCCAATCCCCGTAAGGTTTTTGTGAACATATATCTTTTTTCAGCTCATCATCGCTGATGATCTTTCCCTTTTCCATATCCACCACGAACATTTTCCCCGGCTGCAACCTGCCTTTTTCAATGATGGTTGCAGGGTCCACAGGTAAGGCACCGGTTTCCGAAGCCATGATAACCCTGTTGTCGTTTGTGATGCAATACCTTGATGGCCTTAACCCGTTCCTGTCAAGTGTGGCACCAATCATTTTACCATTTGTAAAGGAAATAGATGCCGGGCCATCCCACGGCTCCATGATAGCGGAATGGAATTCGTAAAATGCTTTTTTTACGGGGTCCATTTGTTCGTTGCCGTCCCATGCCTCCGGTATCAGCATCATCATTACGTGTGGGAGGGATCGCCCACATAGTGTGAGTAATTCGATGACATTATCCAGGCAGGCTGAATCACTTTGCTCTTCTGTCACGATGGGCAAAAGCATGTCCATTTCCTCTTTGGTGAAATAGGGAGACGTGAAATTCTTTTCACTCGTTTTCAGCCAGTTCAGGTTACCCTGCAAGGTATTGATCTCACCATTGTGCGCAATAAAACGGAATGGCTGGGCCAATTTCCAGGATGGAAATGTATTGGTCGCAAAGCGGGAGTGTACCAAACCAAAAGCACTCACCAGTCTTTTATTATTGAGATCAGTAAAATATTTCCTCACCTGGCCGCTTGTCAGCTGCCCTTTGTACACAACCGTTTTGTAAGAAAGTGAAGCAATGTAAAATCCGATCGCATCTTTTTTTACCGTGTTGTGTACCGTATGACTGGAAAAATTTCGCAGGATGAATAATTTTCTTTCAAAATCTTCCGGGTTGGAAATATGATCCGGGCAGGCGATAAAAGCCTGTTCCATCTCGGGTTCGACGCTCATAGCCGTAGCGCCGATATCATTGGGATCTACAGGGACCTTGCGATATAACAGCACTTCCAGGCCAAGTTTTTCGGCTGTCCGGTTAAAGATGGCCCTGCATTCCTCCCGTAACCTGATCTCTTTCGGAAAGAAAATAACAGCCACACCATATTTACCGAAAGCGGGCAGGTGCACACCCAATTTTAAACATTCATCAAAAAAGAATTCGTGCGGCATCTGTATCATAATACCAGCGCCATCGCCGGTATTTTGCTCGCAGCCGCATGCACCGCGATGCTCCATATTTTCCAGCAGCGTGAGCGCATCAGAAATGTGCTGGTGCGATTTACTGCCATTAATATGTGCCACGAAGCCGATGCCACATGCATCATGTTCAAATTTGGGATCGTATAAACCTTTTTTGCCCGCCATAAACAGAACAGTATTTTAGTGAATAAAATAATTTTTTACAACAAGCAATGTTTCGAAAGTCATGCGTTTTTCGTGCGGCGGATTTGTAATGGGCAATAGACAATAGGCAATAAGCAATGGTTGCAAACTTTGAACCTCGAACCTTAAACTTTAAACCAAATACCCAAACAACGTATCATCCTTATTCAATTCCGTATAGTTGATATGCAAACGTTTCAGGTTTTGCAATAACTGGTCATAATCCTCCCGGCATTTTAATTCAACGCCGATCAATGCGGGCCCGCTTTCTTTATTGGTCTTTTGCATATATTCAAAACGGGTAATATCATCTGTTGGGCCGAGCACATCGTTTACAAATTCCTTGAGCGCACCGGGCCGTTGTGCAAAGTTTACGAGGAAATAATGTTTTAAGCCTTCATATTGCAGGCTGCGCTCTTTTATCTCCGGCATGCGATCAATATCGTTGTTGCTGCCGCTGATAATGCACACCACGTTTTTTCCTTTGATGGCTTCAGCATAATCGTCCAGGGCAGCAACGCTCAAGGCACCGGCAGGTTCCACCACGATGGCGTCTTCATTGTAAAGCTTCAGGATAGTCGTACAGATCTTTCCTTCGTTCACCAGTTGCATCTCGTTCAATACTTCCCTGCAGATATTGAATGTAAATTCACCAACGCGTTTTACTGCGGCACCATCCACAAACCGGTCAATACTATCTAACGTAACAGGGTGCCCGTGTTTGAGCGCTTCCGTCATGGATGGAGCACCTTCTGGTTCTACCCCAATCATTTTTGTATTAGGGGAATAGGTCTTAAAATAAGTGCCCACACCTGCCGCCAGGCCACCGCCGCCGATCGGCGCAAACAGATAATCAACCGTTGAAAGATCTTCGAGAATTTCTAACCCAACAGTACCCTGGCCCTCTATGATCCGGTAGTCATCAAAAGGAGGTATAAAAGTGAGCCGGTTTTCTTCTGTATATTTTTTAGCAGCAATGGCACAATCATCAAATGTGTCGCCGACCAGTTTTACGTGGATGAAATGTTCACCAAACATTTTGGTTTGCGTCACTTTTTGCCTTGGTGTAATGATCGGCATGAAGATCACACCTGTTACATTCAGCTTTTTGCAGCTATAGGCGAAACCCTGTGCATGGTTACCCGCACTGGCACATACAACACCCCGCTGCAATATATCTTTGTCGATACTGCTCATCATGTTGAAAGCCCCACGGATCTTATACGAACGTACCATCTGCAGGTCTTCTCTTTTCAAATACACATTACATTGGTATTTTTTAGAAAGGCTCCTGTTGAGTTGTAGTTCGGTGCGGGACACAACATTTTGCAACCGCCTGGCAGCGGCTGCAAAATCCAATATATATGTTGTTTGTGTTGTTTCCATGTATTATTATATCCAGTAAGACAGGTTCAACGCTTTTTTAGGCACGGCCTGTTCAGCTATCTTGGATTCTTTTTTCTGGTTTTCCGGGCGAAGACTGCGAACCGTTTTACCAGCCTGCCATAATTCGCTTTCGCGCAGTTCCTTTAATTCTACTTCCAGTTTTTCCCTGTAGTCCGGTTGAGAATTAGAATCGATTGAACGCTGTGACTCCACACCAGTTGCCACTGATTCATACAAGTCATTAAAAACAGGGAGGGTAGCATCACGGAATTTTTTCCACCAGTCCAAAGCACCGCGTTGTGCAGTAGTGCTGCAATTGCCATACATCCAGTCCATACCGTTCTCCGCAACCAATGGCATCAGGGATTGTGTCAATTCTTCGACTGTTTCGTTGAATGCTTCAGAAGGGGTGTGCCCTTTACTGCGCAGCACTTCATACTGGGCAGCAAAAATTCCCTGGATAGCCCCCATCAGTGTACCTCTTTCACCGGTAAGATCGCTGTAGACTTCTTTGCGAAAATCTGTTTCAAATAGGTATCCGCTGCCTACCGCAATACCTAATGCCACAACCCTTTCAAAAGCTCTTCCTGTAGCATCCTGGAAGATGGCATAGGAACTATTTAGTCCACGTCCTTGCAGGAACATCCGACGCAGCGAAGTACCACTTCCTTTTGGGGCAACTAAAAATACATCTACGTCTGCAGGAGGTATGATATGGGTTTGTTCATTAAACGTGATACCAAAACCATGAGAGAAGTAAAGGGCCTTGCCGGGCGTTAAATGTTTCTGGACGGTTGGCCATAAAGCGATCTGCGCGGCATCACTCAATAAATAACAAATGATCGTTCCACGCTCCAATGCTTCTTCAATTTCAAACAAGGTTTCGCCCGGTACAAAACCATCAGCAATGGCTTTATCCCATGTCTTAGAATTTTTCCGTTGACCAACAATCACATTAATACCATTGTCTCTTTGGTTAAGCGCCTGGCCAGGGCCCTGTACGCCATATCCAATTACTGCCACTGTTTCATTTTTCAACACTTGCTGTGCTTTGCTCAACGGGAATTCTTCCCTTGTTACAACGTTTTCTTCAACACCGCCGAAATTTAGTTTTGCCATTGTTTGTTATTTTTTAAGTTGATGATTATAATGGTGTAAGATGGACGGTTGACGGTGGAAGGTCCAGTTTAAAAAGGGTCAACCCCTCTACCTTCTACTTTCTACCTTTAACCCTACATTGTGAATACTTTTTCTGCTTCGTTTAAAAATTCATTCTCCACTGCATTTTCTCCCGGCTCCCGATATTCAAATTCTTTTAACTTGGCATGGAAGCCGACACTTTTCTTAATAATGGCAACCCTTGCACTGCGAACAAATTCTATGAGGCCATACGGTTCCAAAACTTTTACAAGCGCATCTGTTTCTTCCCTGTGTCCTGTGGTTTCAAATACAGTGTAATCGTGACGGATCACCACAGCCCTTGCACCATATTGGCGAAGTAATCTTTCTACCTGCACTTTTTCCGCAATCTCGTCTGTACTTACTTTATACAATGCCATTTCCTGCCAAACGATTTCGCTGGCTGTATTAAAATAGGCTTTTAAAACTTCCACCTGTTTCTCTATCTGCATACAAAGCTTACGCACCACTTCTTCAGTTTCATTGATCACGATAGTGAACCTATGGACGCTATCCACTTCAGAAGGTGAAGTATTCAGGCTTTCAATGTTGATCTTTCTCCGGGAAAAAATGATCGCAATACGGTTTAGCAAACCAATCTGGTTTTCTGTATAAACCGTGACAGTGAATTCCTGCTTTTCGTTACTCATTTTAATTTGTTTTTTAATCTTTCAAACTTTGCCCGGTCCACTCAGGGGGTGATAGTCTGTGGAGAGCTTCTTTTTCAGATCTCATCTGTACTCAAAACTATTTCTGCAACCCCGCGCCCTTGAGGCACCATCGGGAATACGTTATTCTCTTTTGCTACCATGATTTCCAGCAGGTAACTACCTGTTGATTCCAGCATTTCTTTAAGACTGCCAACCAATTCTTCTCTTTTTGAAACACATTTTCCTGCGATACCAAATCCCTTAGCTACAGCTACAAAATCGGGGCTGGTAATATCAACAAATGAATAACGTTTTTCATGAAAGAGTTGCTGCCACTGTCTAACCATACCCAGGAAACGGTTGTTCAGGATAATGATCTTCACGTTTGGTTTAAACTGCATGATAGTGCCCAGTTCCTGCAAGGTCATCTGGAAACCGCCATCGCCTATAACGGCAACGACTGTACGATTTGGATCTCCGTAGCTCGCACCGATCGCTGCGGGTAATGCAAACCCCATGGTGCCAGCACCACCGCTGGTGATGTTGCTTTTGCTGTGATTGAATTTTGCATACCGGCAGGTCACCATCTGGTGCTGGCCCACATCTGATACCACGATGGCATCTGCATTAGTGAGCCTATTCAATTCCTTGATCACTTCCCCCATGGTTAATTCCTCCGTAGTGGGATTTAGCTCATGCTCAATGACTTTTTCGTTTTCTTTCTTTTGATGATCCCAGAACCGCTGGAACCATTTTGGATATAATTTTTGTTCAACCAGTTCCGTAAGCAGGGGTAAGGTCTCTTTGCAATCTCCCCAAACCGCAACAGTTGATTTTACATTTTTATCAATTTCAGCCGGGTCAATATCCAAATGGATCACTTTGGCCTGCTTGGCATATTTATCCAGTCTTCCTGTAACACGATCATCAAAGCGCATACCTACCGCTATCAGTACGTCACATTCATTGGTGAGTACGTTTGGTCCATAGTTGCCATGCATACCCAACATGCCAACAGCCTGCGGGTGGTCCGTAGGAATGGCACTCATCCCAAGGATTGTCCAGGCGGCCGGCACACCCGCTTTTTCAATGAAGGCTTTAAATTCCTCTTCAGCTTTACCAAGGATTACACCCTGGCCGAAGATCACGAAAGGACGTTCTGCCGCATTGATCAGCCTTGCCGCTTCTGCGATGTATTCTTTTCTTACGATCGGTTTTGGACGGTAGCTCCGAACATGCTCACATTTTTTATAGCCTTCAAAATCGAACAATTGTAATTGTGCATTCTTGGTAATGTCGATCAATACAGGACCGGGCCGGCCGCTTTTAGCGATGTAAAATGCCTTCGCTAAAACGGAAGGAATTTCTGTAGCATCTGTTACCTGGAAATTCCATTTCGTTACCGGGGTGGTGATATTGATCACATCAATTTCCTGGAAAGCATCCGTGCCCAACAGGTGCGCAAATACCTGCCCGGTGATACACACAACGGGAGTAGAGTCCAGTAATGCATCTGCTAAACCTGTTACCAGGTTTGTAGCTCCAGGCCCGCTTGTGGCAAATACAACACCTACTTCACCTGAAGCCCTTGCGTAACCCTGGGCTGCGTGGATAGCACCCTGTTCGTGGCGTACAAGGATATGCGTTAGGTGTTCCTTATAATCATACAACGCATCATAGATAGGCATGATGGCACCGCCTGGATACCCAAAAATTGTAGTGACATTTTCTGCGACGAGTGCTTTCATCACTGCAACACTACCTGAAATAGAAACTCCCTTAGCCTCCTCAAGGGAAGTCTTTGATGCAGCCTGTGCTGTTTTTACATCTTCTTTTTTTTGAGGTAATGTCTTTATTGTTGCTTCCATAAAAATTATTTATTCCCGTCAATTTAAAACTTTCCGATTCTTCTAAAGCCTCCCGTTCCCCCTTTATGGAGCGGAGGGGGCATCCGTCACACAGCCCTGGCTTGCATCCTGCACACACATAGCATATTTATACAAGACTCCTTTAGTTACCTTTAATGCAGGTTGTTTCCACTTACTCCTGCGTTCTTTTATCATCTCTTCGCTTACTTTCAGCGTCATTTTTTTAGTGGTAGCATCGATCTCAATGATGTCATCGTCTTCCACGAATGCGAGAAGGCCACCATTGAAGGCCTCAGGGGTAATATGCCCCACGACGAAACCGTGGCTGCCACCGCTAAACCTGCCATCGGTAATTAAGGCAACATCTTTCCCAAGTCCTGCACCAGTGATGGCAGAAGTAGGTTTAAGCATTTCAGGCATTCCGGGTGCGCCTTTCGGGCCTTCGTTTTTAATCACTACCACATCGCCTTTTTTTACGCGGCCATTAGCGATGCCAGCTACCAGGTCTTTTTCTCCATCAAAAACCCGGGCAGGGCCTTCAAAACGTTCGCCTTCCTTGCCACTTATTTTTGCAACACTTCCTTTTTCTGCTAAGTTGCCGTACAGGATTTGCAGGTGCCCCGTTTGTTTCAATGGTGACTCCACGGGATAAATAATTTTCTGTGTCTCGAAATTCAAATCGGGAACACCTGCCAAATTCTCTGCAACCGTTTTACCGGTTACTGTCAAGCAATCGCCGTGTAGTAATCCTACACTTAATAAATACTTCA
>JAYSYY010000126.1:0-6547 GCA_043727215.1 Chitinophagaceae bacterium
GTTTTTGTTCGCCCTAAATTCCGTACAGCCTATCCTAAGAGCGTTTATTTGAATTCTGACTTGATCTCTTTTTTACAAAAGACTTTTTCAGTGCCCTCCTACAAACGGGAGGTTTTTTTATGCAATAATTAAAAAGCGGTACCATGCCGGGAACTTGAAATTTTGCTACACTACATTGTTTAAATGTACATACCCAAGGAACAAACATCCCACTGAATTATTTTTAAGCCCTCACATTCTATTGAGTCGTATTTTAATGTGCCCCGGATAAATTAATAAAAAAGATCAACAATAATAGTTGCATTTAAAATTACTTATTCGCATTTTTGCAGTACCCAAATCTTTTATCCCCTCGTCATCCAGCCTTTTAACGCTCCAAGAAAAGCTTTTCATTTTTTTTACCCTTTTTAAAAATCTTTTTATGAAACAGACAAAACTTTTCTTTGTTGCAGCTATCCTTATGCTTTCAACTACATTCCTTGCCGGATGTGAAAAAGAAGACGCCAACAACGGCAACAACAGCAACAACCCGCCTGTTACTGCTACAGCGGGTACCACCAACAACAATAATGGTAATAATCCGCCACAAACAACCCCTTAGAAGTTGTAAAACAAAAAAGCTCCGAAACAGCAGGAGCTTTTTTGTTTTAAATACGCCTGTGAACAACAATAAGATAAGTAATGAAGACGCAGCTTCTGGTGTACAATAATAATTACGTAAGGTCCGGATGAATGTGGCTACCATCCAGGCTTCCCCCCAGTACGGGACTAGCTACTGCAAATACTACTGATCGAACAGGTTAAAAGGTAAAATTAGCTCCCACCTGTTTTTTCCTGTTGCGCCAAAAAGGTCATTGTCTAATAAGTAGCTGTAACGTATTCCAACGGTTACCGTCGCTGCGTTCCACCATTTGGTATCAAAATATAACTCAGCACCTGTTGATCTGAAGTCTGATACAAATGGTTTCCTGTTAGAAAGAAAATCATTTACCTGTGTATGGTCATAAAATAAATTTGCTCTTACCCTAAGCACGTAAACAATATTGGCCAAACCCGCATCAGGATAAAGTAATGGCAGGTGATAATTTGCACCCCACTTTAACATCTTGTGTAAATTCTCCGCCTGGTACCCCCTTGAAAATGGAAACCCACTGGAAAAATTAAGCCGGCCAAGGGTATCCTTTCTTAAATAGGCCCCGTTGAAAACTATACTGTGATTGGTAAAAAAGCCGGGCAGGTATAAGTTTCCATTTGCGACGAACTGCGATCCTTTATAATTGGTTAATGCCCCCTTGTAGCCAAGTGATATACTTTGGGCAAAGCGAGGGTAAATATTTTGTCTCGCTTTTTGGGTTTGGTTACTAAAAGAAAAATAATTGCTTAGATAACTATAGGAAAACCTTCCTAAAGTATCTTTATAAGTTCCTTTAAAATCAGATTGATTGTACACATAGTTGCTACCCATATTCATAAATGTTATGGATCTTCCTTTACTCAGAGTCAGTGGAATGTTATACCCTGCGTAAGGCTCAAGTTCATTCCAATAAACCGCCTGGCTGCGATACCTTCCTCTCCTGTCCATGGTGTAATTTACACCACCTGAAAGATGCGGAAACAACGCACCGTAAACCGTACTAAAGCCAACTCGCTTCCATTGTTCTGCCCGGTTATAACTAAAGGATGCCTGCGTTTGCAGGGTATTTAAAATATTTTCACTTACAATGGTAATGGCATACTCCGGATCATTAACCAGGGGTTTCAGGCTATGGAAATTGAGTAAACGAAAAGTTTTCGAATATTTTGAAACGGCTACCTTTTCAGGTGGGATAGCAACCAACAGGTCCGCATTCGTACTATCAATCATACCATTATTAATTCCAGTTGCAGCTTTGAGGTCGGTCAATTGATCTGCGTTGATCGCATGCCAAAGCAGATCTGCTTTCTCGGCCTGTTGCAATTTGTAGCCGTTTGACGTAAAACTTGTCCAAACAATTTGATGGTTGCTTGCAGTGGCCTGGTAATTCCCAAGGCCGTTTGCCATAAGAGAGGAGTGGAGTAAAAATATTTTTTTTGTTTTTAATGCTATTGCAAATAATTGGTCCTCGTTCCCATAGGCTGCAGAAAAGTAAAGGGTATCATTATGCACCGAGGGAAAGCCTGTGACACTAAAAGAGAATGATGTCAGGTATTCAGTATTCCCGAGGCTTGTATCTACCAGGGCCAGCGACATTTTTCCCACGCTGTTTCTTACAGCAGAAATTATTTTACTCCCATAAAATTTAGGATACGTGTAAAACAGGTTCCCGGGATTGGGTATGGCAGTTAAAAGGTCCCCATTGGCAGCATTAAGTATATGCAGTAGAGAGCCGCCTTGCGGGCTAACTTTTACCGCTACTACTTTTGTGCCGTCTTCACTCATATCCGGTGAAAAATATTTTGCCTGCTGCGTGATCGCTTTTTGCCTGCCGGTTTCCAGGTCCAGTACCTGGAGATTACTATAATCAAGGTTCGCCCGGCGAAGATCGGGCTGGTAGGAGGCGTAAACTATCTTTCCATTACGGTAAGAAAAATGATTGTCCAGTGATAGATCCTTAACCCGGATCTTTTTTTCCTTTTTTCCATTACGGATAACAAAAGAAGGTATTTTTTTATAACTGCTTCTTACATACACTACTGTTGTATCATTTACAAAAGCCGGGTATTCCTCGTCAAGAACATCCTTACGGGAGGATGATATCTTTTGCTTTTCATTGTTAAGTTCGAACTTATTTTTAAAATAATTGAATGCCTCTGCCCGGAATTGAGTATAGTTTTTGCCGGAATATCTCTTAACCGCTTTTTGAAAAGGATAAAATACTCCTTTAAAAGCTGCAGCATCCTGGGTCACATTTTTCCAAAAATCCGCTCCGTATTTTTGGCTGCCATAAGCCACCAACAGGTATCCTAAAGCATAATCATCAGGCACAAAATCCCTGTACGAGCCATTGCGCAGTTTCATCCAGCTATATTTTTTATCGGCCTGCCATAAAGAGCGGAAGGCGTTAAAAAAAAATGGCAATCTTCCGCGCCCCTGCCTGCTCACATTCGTTTCATTCAACACAGCATCTCCTTCAAAGAACCAGTTGGGTATAGCAGCATTATTTGCCAGCGCCTGCCCTTCTTCACCCAGTACTACCTTAAAAAGATGAGAGAGTCCCACATCAAAATTATTGTATTGTTGTACATGCCTGAATTCATGGATAACAAGTTGCTCTGCCCATGGCAGGCTTCCCAGCCTAAAACTGTTTTGCAAGGGCGTCATAAAAAATTCACTTCTAAACGGACCCAAACCTACATATCCATTGGAAATGGTGGTCTGATTTTGCAGAACGAGGTTTATCTTTCGTTTTTTAACTCCAAGACTGTTTTGTTCTGAACTGTTCAGATAGGAAATAATACTGGAAACCCTTATCGCAGTTGAGTCAATATGGTCCGGGAAAATAATTCTTGCTACGAGTGTGTTTACCTGGTTCCATTTTACAGAAGCCGGGTTGCCTCCAAATTGTTGTGCATAGGCCCCTGTTGCAAGACTCATAATCAGAAGGAGCAATGAAAATTTCCGGCAACTAAATAATTTAGATGAACGGGTCAGTGAGGGTATGGTACATAAAAAGTAGATCAATTAGTGAAGGGTTATTTTGAACTGATGCCTGCCAAAACTTTCCAGGCTTTGAGTGCTTTTTATTAATTTTAAATCTGCTGAAATTTTAATCAAAAACTTTCTTTGTAACACTGTGCTGAAAAGATGGCCGCAGATTCGCAGATTGCCCACGGGCAGGTAGGTTTATGCTGCAAATTTGCGGCGACAATGAAAAGACTGGTAAACCCAAAAATCGTTTTTAACCATCTTTGCAAACACAGCAAAGCGTTTACCAGGGACCATCCAAAACAATCGGATCCTGTTCAGCCAGCCTCGTCGATTTATCCGGTGACTGGGTATGCAACAATTCAATTAATCAAAGGATTCCTCGTTCAGGTGCACTTTTGTCATTTCATAAAAATGATTCTGCAAAGTATGCACCGGTATCGGATGCAGAACATGCCTTTTTTCATCGCGGTACCATATTTCCATCTTAGAAAAATCTCCCTCTTTTTCCAGCATCATCCGGAATGCACCTTTGCCATATTTTACGTTGCCATTACCGTTCAGTTCCTTGTGAAACTTTAAGTTTTCCAGCTCCTCCTCTGTGATAGGAATAGGCATCAGCTGGCTGGTTTCGTACCAAAAACCCTGGGTACCGGTGTCAACGCAAACCTGCTTCTCATCTCCATTTAAATTGGTAACCTCTCCCCTTTTCATATCTCCGTCATTATCTGCATACAGGTAATCCCCTACCTTAATTTCATTAAATTTTATCATAGCTGATAGTATTTTGTTTACAGCAATGTATGAAAAAAGTTTCACAGGTTTAAAAAGTTGTTACTGAAATGCCTTGAACACCTGAAACTGTTGACTTGTTGAACTGTTGAAACGTTGAACTGTTGAAAGGTTGAAAGGTTGAAAGGTTGAAAGGTTGAAACGTTGAAACGTTAAACCTCGAACCTTGAACTTTGAACATTGAACCTTCAACCTCGTTCTACTCTGCCCAACTCATCACATACCCCTGGTTCTCTATATCAATCGCTACCTGTGTGAGCAGCAGCGGCCTAAAGGTATCTACCATCACCGCCAGTTCCTTTGTTTCCTTAGCGCCTATACTTTTTTCTACAGCGCCCGGGTGTGGCCCGTGTGGTATGCCGGCAGGGTGCAGCGTGATCATGCCCCTCGTCACGTGTTTGCGGCTCATAAAATCACCGTCCACGTAATACAATAATTCATCACTGTCTATGTTACTATGGTTATAAGGTGCGGGCACAGCGTCCGGGTGGTAATCATACAGCCTCGGCACAAAAGAGCACACTACGAAAGCGTCCGTTTCAAAAGTCTGGTGTACGGGCGGCGGCTGGTGTACACGGCCTGTAATGGGCTCAAAATCGTGGATAGAAAAAATGTAAGGGTAACAACAGCCATCCCAGCCTACCACGTCAAAAGGATGTGTTCCATAATGGATACCATACAACCAACCCTTCTTTTTGGTTTTGATGATGAAGTCGCCTTTCTCATCATTTGTTACCAGGTTTTCCGGAACGCGGATATCCCTTTCGCAGTAAGGCGAATGTTCCATTAACTGGCCGTTCCTGCTCAGGTATTTTTTGGGGTAACGGATAGGGTGAAACGATTCTACAATAAACAACCGGTTGTTTTCATCATTAAAATGAATCTGGTAAATCGTTCCCCTCGGCAAAACAATATAGTCGCCATAGCTGAATGGTAACTCCCCATAACAGGTTTTTACTACCCCGCTCCCTTCGTGCACAAAGATCATTTCATCGGCGTCGGCATTTTTATAATAATAATCCATCATCCCTTGTTGTGGTGCCGCCAACACGATATGGCAATCGGTGTTCACGAGTACTGCTTTACGGCTCTCCAGGTAATCAGCTTGAGGCTTTATATTAAATCCTTCCAGGCTCCGGTGTTTCAGCATCTTTTCTTCCGCAATTTTTGGAGAAACATCGATGGGGTCATCACACTTCACAATCAATGTAGGCGCGTGCGTGTGGTATAAAATAGAATAGTCGTTAGAGAATCCTTCTGTTGAAAACAATTGCTCGGAATACAGGCTGCCATCAGGTTTCCTGAACTGGGTGTGGCGTTTGTGCGGAATGGTTCCGAGTTTATGATAATGAGGCATTAGATTGATTTGATGATTTGGTGATTTGGTAATTTGATAATGAAAAACGCAATAATTGATAATTAAGGAATGGATAAATGATAATGGATAATTCCATAATTGAGAAGATAATTGATCATTTAAATCAATGACTCAATGACAAATGACCCAATGACAACTGACCAAGAACCATGAACCATGAACTATAATTATCTTCATTCAAATTTACAGCTAATAATCTAATTCACTTTGACAAGAATAGGCCTTATATCAGATACACATGGTTTCCTGGACCCGGCGGTATTTGACCATTTCAGCAATTGTGATGAGGTATGGCATGCCGGGGATTTCGGAGATCCGGCACTTGCGGAGGCATTAAAGAATTTCCGGCCATTGCGCGGCGTTTACGGCAATATCGATAACAACGTTATCCGTTCGGTTTACCCGGAGGACCTTTTTTTTACCTGTGAATCCGTCAATGTTTTTATCCGGCATATTGGTGGTTATCCCGGGCGTTATGCACCGGGCATAAAAGACCTCATTATGAAAAACCGTTCCGGGCTTTTTATTAGTGGACATTCGCATATCCTAAAAATCATGTACGATGAAAAGCTGAATTGCCTGCACATGAACCCGGGCGCTGCAGGGAGGCAGGGCTGGCACAAAGTGAGAACATTGATCCGTTTTGTGATTGATGGAAAAGAGATGAAGGATTGTGAAGTAATTGAACTGGGATAATGTCCTGGCAATACAAATAGGAATACCCACGCGTTCAGCATTTATCTACCATAGTT
>JAYSYY010000127.1:0-18571 GCA_043727215.1 Chitinophagaceae bacterium
TTTACTTTGCACTTAAGTTCCACATAGCTGCCCCGGCAATCGCGGTGTATATCGATTGCCGGTGTCTTTTTTTGTTACTTTTTTGGACAAGCAAAAAAGTAAGACAAAGAGTTGGACAAATCCTAATAAAGGCAATAAGCAAAGAAAAAAAACCCACCCTTGGGCATAATCTACAGAGGAGAAAGGTCGCCCTATCCCCGATTGCCTTGGTTCCTGTCTCCACGAACCAATGATTATCTGCCATCGTTCGTGGCACATGAAACATCTGCCATGAGGGTTACCTGCAAGTGGAAAAAAGTCAAATGGCTGAAACAGGACGGCAATGCTTTTGCCTGGACACTCAATTACCAGCTGGAAACAGCAGCAAAGCGGCAACTGAAGGCATCTTGGGTCCAGGCGGGGTTTTGGCACGAAAGACATGCTGTCTAAAGATAACATCCGCGAAACCCCGATTAACGCACAAACTTCCTTCGAAAAAAGTCAAGGTTATTTCTTTTAAAAAAATTCTCTTCCTTCTGCACTTCTAATATTGGCCAGGATGGCACCCTGATTTGCGGGCGCTTTGAAACATCGGGGTTACGCCGGCAAGCCTGCTAAGGCTAAAATCTGTATCGGCGGAAACCCCGCTGGGACATAAAAGCGGCGGCAACCACTTACAGGTGGAAGGCTTACATACAGCGGCAACAATACACTGCCCTGGTTCGGGACACACGAAACAGTCTGGCATTCTTTCCTATCGCATGCCACCGAACCGAGGCTGGGGTGGGAAGCTCCAAAAATAAAGGCAAGGTTGGGGGTGTCCCACTTTCTCATTCCTTATTTCTCATGCGTTATTTTTTATTTCAACGTGTCGGCCACCAATGAGGCCTGCTTCGGAAGCGTTGTATTTTTATTTGGCCTCCACTTCTATGAGCGGTACAGTTGTTGTATAGATGCAATAAAAGCAATTGGACCCATATATCTTAATCCTGATCGTTGTTGGGCTGGCAGCGCTTGGCATGGCCTGGATGCCTGCATTTACGAAGGCTACAAAAATTTCCTATAGCATATTGTATGTAGCGGTGGGTGCTGTGTTATTTGTGGCAGCAGGCGATTTTCTTCCCTTGCCCGACCCTATCTCCAAAAACACCGTAACGGTGCGTCTAACCGAAATGGTTGTGCTGGTTTCTCTGATGGGTTCCGGGCTCAAAATTGACCGGCCGTTCTCCCTTCGCAATTGGCGCGTGCCGCTGCGCCTGGTTAGCATTACCATGCTACTTTCCATTGCAGGCGTCACAGCCATCGGCTATTATGGACTTGGGTTCGGCCTTGCCGCAGCGGCGTTGTTGGGAGCAGTGCTGGCTCCCACCGATCCGGTGCTTGCAGCGGATGTGCAGGTAGGTGCGCCGATGGAGGGTGACCATACCCATTCAAAAATGGCGCTTACCGCAGAAGCAGGTATGAACGACGGCACGGCTTTCCCGTTTACGTGGTTAGCGATCATGCTGGCAACCGGCGAACTCGCCACAAATGGTTGGGCGGGCTGGTTACAATATGAACTTTTTTATAAGCTTGCAGCCGGTGTAGCCATCGGCTATTTAATGGGAAAGGCGTTAGGCTGGCTTTTTTTTAAGTTACCCGACGAGGTAGAAGGAGCCAAAGTGCGGGATGGCTTTGTGGCACTCTGCGCAACCCTGTTGGTTTACGGCCTCACAGAGGCGGCTCACGGCTATGGATTTATTTCCGTATTTGTATGTGCAGTGACTATGCGGGGTATGGAGCGCCATCACAAAATGCATAAAACCCTGCACGAATTTACCGACCAGATCGAGCGGTTGTTGGTTAGTATCGTGTTATTGCTTTTTGGTGGTAGCCTGGTATCGGGCCTGCTGGATGAATTAGATTGGCTACTGGCCTCGGCCGGGCTGTTTTTTGTGCTCGTGCTCCGGCCCGCTATTGGAGTGGTCAGCCTTTGGGGTACGGGCCTCCATATTAAAGAAAAGATGGCCATCGGCTTTTTCGGCATAAGGGGTATCGGATCGTTTTATTACCTCGCCTTTGCGCTGGCCCACACTTCCCTCCCGGAAGGCGGAAAACTTTGGGCAGTAACCGCATTTACAGTACTTCTTTCCATTATCGTGCACGGCCTTACTGCTACCTCCATCATGAAAAAGCTGGAGGTGCGGTTTAAAGAACGAAAACAAATAAGCGAACCGGTAAAAGGATAAGTATAAAAAAAAATTACCTCGGGCGGGTTTGAATCATAAAGGTCCCCCGGCATTTTATAGACTTGCAGAAAAACGAGGTTTACAATAGTTGAATGCAGAGCAAGCATCGGGGTTTCGCCGCAAGGCTTTTTAATGAAGAAAATTGTATGCGGGATAACCCCGCTGGGACGGAACACATAAGCGAACCGGTAGAAGGAAAAGTATAAAAGATTCTCACCTCGGGCTGGTTTGAATCATAATGATCACCAGGGACTTTATAGACTTGCAGGAAAAAAATCCGCTGCCACATAATGAACCACAAGCGCACAGGGATTGGATCTACGAGGGTAATTTCGTTAAAGCATTTTTACTCAAATGCCTTATTGTGAGGGATCGAAGGGATCTCCCTACAGTCTTAACTTAAAGGACAACGTTGGTTGTAGTCCCATGACAAATACGTTTTGGCGGAGGTAATCAATTTTTTGATTATGAAAGCTTACCGCTGTTTTTGATGCTCTTTTTTTATTTTTACGTGCGGATAAAAGAAATGGTACCGATGTTAACATGGCAACAACTCCCGCTACACCAAAAGAAGCTTTTACACCATCGTTTTCAAATTCATCCTGAAAATAAGGCACGGAAAGCTCGCCTGTAGGATCGCCTTTAGGAATAATTAAAGCTGTCGCTACAAAAACCGCCCCACCCACCAGTAGGATCAGACCGGTTTTATTTTGCTTTTTACTCTTTAATAAATATTGACCGTGGGAAATTTCCAGGTTGGCCCCGGACTGGCTGAATGAACTGAATGCAAAAAAGAACAATGTCGGAAACAAAATAATTTTCTTCATAAACTGGTATTAATTGCCTACTCTTTGATCAGCAGTTTTCGGCTTGGCTGCTTATGGTAATTAATGACGGATGTCAGCAGGTATGCTTAAAATAAAAAGCGGTGTGATAAATAGGCCGTGCAGTAAATTAAATATAGACGAATACTTTAACAAATCAAAGCTTTGAAAGAGAATAGCTGTGCTCAAGCATAGTATAAAGTAAGCCGGCAATAGCGATCCAGCTTTCCGGTGTCAAGCGGCTAAATGGAATATTTCAACTTCTTCAATGAAATGATGATCCATGCTAAACCCGTGACATTCCCCGCCACGGTATCGCTGGGGCCGGGTGGGTTTTCCATTGCCTTGGTTCATCGCCTTGGTTCGTGTCTCCACGAACCAATGATTATCTGCCATCGTTCGTGGCACACGAAACATCTGCCATGAGGGTTACCTGCGAGTGGAAAAAAGTCAAATGGCTGAAACAGGACGGCAATGCTTTTGCCTGGTTACTTAATTACCAGCTGAAAACAGCAGCAAAGCGGCAACAGAAGGCGCCTTGGGTTCAAGCGGGGTTTTCGCAGGAAAGACATGCTGTCTAAAGATAACATCCGCGAAACCCCGATAAACGCACGAACTTCCTTTTAAAAAATCAAGGTAAACTCTTTTTAAAATTCTGTTCCTTCTGCACTTCCAATATTGGCCAGGATGGCACCCTGATGTTCAAGCGCTTTCAAACATCAGGGTTGCGCCGGCAAGGCTGCTCATATTAAAATCTGTAACGGTGTTTTTTTATTTACTTTTTTGCTTGTCCAAAAAAGTAGCAAAAAAAGACCCCGCCAATGGATATACAGCCCCGTTGCCGGATGCAGCATCGGGGTCCGGAGCTGCAAAGTAAACTGTACATCATCGCTATGACACTTTACTTCGGAATCCCGGTGTCGCCGATCATTAAATATCGGGGCTGGAAAGCCCGAACGTCATTTGGTTAAAATCAGTCTGGGCGCGCTCCAGTACGGTGGGGAATTTAATTCTGTCCCAGCGAAAGTTATGCAGCATAAACTAACCTTTGTGTCACACCAGTTGAAAAATTCTGCTCCTTCTGCACTTCTAATACTGGCCAGGATGGCACCCTAATGTTCAAGCGCTTTCAAACATCAGGGTTGCGCCGGCAAGGCTGCTCAGATTAAAATCTGTAACGGTGGAAACCCCGCTGGGACATAGAATTTTCTTACATCAGACGGGCTGCTCACCAGTAGGTTTTTATGGTGCATAATCAACGCAAGGATCGCTGGCTTTGACATAAGAAAAATTTTGCCGTTGCATGATCCGGGAAGCTCTGCAGGATTTTAAACACCGGGCTAAAGGACAGCGGCGATTATTCGTATGACATTTCTGGCAAGATTCTCCCTTCAGGGTGTCAGGGGGTTTTTATGGTTTCACTCCAACCTAACCTTCCTGCTATTATCATGTAGCTTCAGATCGATAAGCAGGTTATTGGGATCGATACCAGCCCTTGCTGGTTTGCCTTTAACAGTCAGCGTGATCGTTTGTGGACCCGTACGTATGCGGTGCTTCTGCAGGTAGAGTACTTTGCCTGGCTGCTTTCCTTTTTCGGGTTCGGCAAATATTCCTATCTCTATCCAATCGTTCATGGGCACATGGGTTTCATTGCCGGCTTCGTCAGTTACATCTTTGCGTGCCTGCACTTCAAGGGTTACCTGCCAGTTTCCATCCTTGTTCTTTTGCGTAGTTACATTGTCCGTTTTAAGATCCCAAAAAGTATTTTTTTCAAACAGGTCGTGTAAGAGGTAATGTAACGAGTCGGGAATGACAACTTTTAGTTCCCGGTAAAGATCGAGCGTAGTGGGCAGGGGAGCTGTGCCCCGGCCATGTTTTAGCAGCAACTGTTTCAACGCCCCGTTTACCTGTTCCTTACTGCTGTATTTGCTGAGGGCATACAAGGCAAAAGGCCCTTTGCGATAACCGAGGTAGGGATTGTTTGCCCGGAGCAAAGGCACATCTGCTTTGTTCCGGGGCACTTCATAGGTCTTGCGGATCTGCGTGAGGTAGCGCTGCAAATGCTCGTTGCCATAGGTGGCCTCCAATACCTGCATACCAGTGTATACTGCAAATGTTTCTGTTAATAGAAAAGCCCCTTCCACCCTTGCCGGTAACAATTGGGCAGCGCCCCACCATTGGTGTGCTACCTCGTGCGCTACCACATAAAACGGGAGATCGTACCCATTACTATCGGTTGGATTCAAGAGTGAAAACCCTTCCCGGTAATCGATGCTGCCAGCCTCTGCATGCATGCCCGAGGCATCACCCGGGTGTTCTACCAACCTGAATATATCATAAGGATAGGGCCCGAATTGTTTGCTGTAATAATCCAGTGCAGAACGGGCACCATTCAGCATGCTGTTGATATTTGCATCATGACCGGGTTGGTGAAAGACCTGGATGCTTATATTATTCCACTTCGTTTCCTGCAGCACATATTTCGCAGAAAAAAAAGCGTACTGGTTGGGAACAGGCGCATTCGTCACATAATGAAAGTAGCGGCGGCCATTGGCTTTCCATTCCCGATGCAGCCTGCCCGGTGCAACGGCTACCTGTTCTTCATCGGTGCTTACAATAGCTTCAACATTTGTTTGATCCGCCAGGTATAAATTATGGCGTGCTTCCACATTGTAAAGCGAAGGCCAGATGGGACGTGGTGCAAGTCCATGTTTTTTTCTTTCGCTTACATCACTCACGCAGCGGTACGCCTGGAAGCCGGTAACAGGCAACAAATGCCTGTTGGTAAAATAAGTGCCATTTGCAACTACCAGCGAGTCGGCCCCGCTGTTGCTAAATCCCTTCGCTGCATAATCCACTTTAAAACTGATGCTCATGGAGTCCCCGGGTAACAACGCTTTAACAAAAATATATACCTGGTCATGGGCATTGGCACGGGCACTTAACGGTTTTACCTGCCGGTTAAAAACAATACCATGTGTTGTTACGCCGCTAACGGTTGAAACTAATATGGAGTCAATGGGCAAAGTGCAACTATTTACCAGTTGGTAAATGCCGCTGATGCTCGCTTTGTTTTGTGCAGGAAAAATATCAACATTTAGTTTCGTGTGTATGATTGCAGGTTGCGGCAAGTGTTCGAGTGCAGCGAATTGTTTTTCATATTCCACCGCCTTTTTTATACTGTGGGAAGATGATTCGTAGTCGTTCAGCACATGCGTATTATACAAAATGAATCCCCCAACTCCCATCAGCCCGCATAGGGATAATATAGTGGTCCATTTGGTTACCTTGTTAAAGCGGCCCATGGCCAAATGAAGGCGTGATTGTACTCCTGTTCCTTTACTTCTCACCCAAAACAGTCGTGCCAGCACGGCCAACAAAATTGCCCATGCCCCCCAATACATTTTAAACCATAACCAGGGTTGCAGCGAGGGCCCAAAGCCGTTCATATTACTATATGACAAACCGGTATCGCTTCCATAAATGAGTAATTTGTTTTCTATGCCGAATGTTGGAGCAAAACAGATATATCCATAGGCGATTAATATAACAAGGTGAGCAACGTATTTCTGGTTCACGAGTACATGCACCACAAACGCAAGCAAAGCGAAGAGCAGGTAACTGATCAACTGGATGCCGAATAAAGTTTGTAAATATTGGCCAATCTCAAAATGCGTATATCCAAGTCGCAGTTGCACGAGCATCCCGGCCACCATAAGTAATGCCAGCCACACAAGCACCATCAACGTCAAGCCTAAAAACTTACCGGCGAAAAGCACCCACTCGGGCACAGGTACTGCACCGGATATTTCACTCATACCAGCTTCCCTTTCTCTCCATACCAGCTCACCTGTATAAAACAGGATCAGCAGTGGAATAATGATCCATGGTGTTTTTATATCGGTTAAAGCCGCTGTTAGAAAGCTGAGCAGATAACTTGTCCTGGGGATCATGGGTACATCTAAGAACTCCATTTGAAGGGGCACAATTACAACTACCAGCAATGCTATAAAAACCAGGAAAAAAATACCCACACGGCTTTTTGCCAGTTGCTTAAAGGATACCATCGCCATGGCAAATGTTTGACTTAATTGCGGGGCAAAACCAAACTGTTGTTTCGCCGCCGGTACTGTGATGGGTATGGTCTCCACCACACCCGGGTTGAATGCAGTGATCGAATCACCTTGTATTTTTTGCTTCCTCCGCTTCCACCACGATGTACTAACCGTGGGATGTGTAAATTGAAAGCGGTAATAAGTAAAGCCCAAAACAAGGAGGCTGATACATAGCCATACCAGCCGGTTCCATAACAAGGGACCTTGCAGCGTAATGACGAAACCGTTGATCTGGATCGGCGTGAATTCAATCGTGAGCTTATTGATCATGGTGCTGAAAGCCATTGGATCTACCAGGTTGCCCCATCCGATGCTTTCTGTTGACCGATTTAAAAAGGAACCCAGTATATAAGCCATGAAAAAAAGTAGAACGCCGGCGAGTAGACTTGCCATAACATTCCGCCGTAGTGCTGCCATCGAAAATTGAATGGCCGTAGCAAAAAAAACATTGGGTAAGGCAAGAAAGAAATAGGCAGCTAGGTATGTCGCTTCGCTAAACGGACCAATGATTTCAGCTTCTACATCATTTAAGTAAATGGCTATGAGCATGCCTGCCGGCAAAGCAAGCAGGATGATGGCATTGATAATGAAGCCTGCCAAAAACTTACCGCCCAAATATTCCGCCTTTGTTACCGGCGCTGTGTAAGTAAGCGGAAACATCCGGGTTTGTACATCACGGGTGGCTGCATGGCCCGCAACCGATGCCCCCACCAGTAACCACAAAACGCAGGTCAACACCGTAACTGCGCCAATCACCACGGGTGCATTTACCAGCACATATCCTTCCCGTGCATCGTCCGCATAATTGCCGGTGATGAAAAGGAATGAACCCGCCATCAGCACTAAAAAATACAACCATGTAGTAACAGTGCGTGACTGGTAAACGAACTCCAAACGAAAAATGTGTAGTATCCTCATGATATCACCCCCTGTTGAATTGTAGCAGCATTACCATAAAAACCCGCCATGGTACAGAAATAAACATCTTCCAGGTCAGCTTCTACAAGATGGAATCCACTGCCCGGATCGGGTTCGCTATAAATATGTATCACCGTTTTCCCCGCCAATAGTTTTGTGGATATCACTGCATGGTCCTGCTCCATCCTATGCAATTCATTTTTTTCTATCATGCGGCGCCAGATCTTCCCTTTCAAATCCTTTACAGCACCCATTGGTTCAGCTTCTAATAAAATCTCTCCTTTCCTGATGATAGCCATCCTGGTGCATAACTCAGCCACATCTTCAACGATATGCGTCGAAAGTATCACACAGCTGTTCTCCCCTAATTCACTCAGCAGGTTTAAAAAACGAACTCTTTCTGCAGGGTCAAGCCCGGCGGTGGGTTCATCTACGATCATCAATGTAGGATTGCCCAGGAGCGCAATGGCCACCCCGAATCGTTGCCGCATTCCACCTGAATAACCACCCAGCTTTTGCCTGCGTACATCCCATAAATTCGTTTGCCGCAGCAAAACTTCCACCACTTCTTTTCGCTCCCCTCTGTTAGTGATGCCTTTTAATATGGCAAAATGATCCAGCAGGTTTTCTGCACTTACTTTCGGATACAATCCAAACTCCTGTGGCAGGTAGCCGAGGGTCTTGCGCACTTCATCTTTTTGATCCAGCACATTGAGCTGATCCAATTGTATACTTCCTTCATCCGGATCCTGCAGCGTTGCAAGGATACGCATCAGCGTAGACTTACCGGCACCATTGGGACCCAGCAGGCCGTACATGCCTTTAGGTATATTCAGGGTTACATTATTTAATGCCTGCACGCCATTAGCATAACGTTTGGAGACATTGCGGATGGAGAGGCCGGAGGGGGAATGTTGCATGTTATGTGAGTTGTGAGTGTGAGTTGTGAGTTGTGAGTTGTGAATGGTGAATAGTGAAATCTTTAAGCTCTTTTCTTTTTTTAAGCTTTCTAATTTTGGATGGGCCATTACTTTTGACGGATGAACCATTGACGATTGACTTATTGACCTATTGACCTATTGACCTATTGACTCATTGACCTATCGATTAACCACAAACCAACGCTAATCAAATGATCCCTCCATACCCAATATGCTGATGAGGTAAACTAATCTGCGAACTATTGTTTTACTTCTGCCAAAGCGCTGGTAGTCCCTGAATGACCTTTCATAGATTGGGTTAAGGACCTCGTAGAGAAGCGGGACAGGGTATTGCAGGAAAAAATACCTTTGTGTGATGAACCGGATTAAAAAACTATTCGCCAGGATCCATCTCTTTCTATGGATGCTGTTCACCTTGCTGGTAACTATCCAGCTTAGGGAGGATAGTGCTTACTGGCGCACCATGAGCGTGGGCGTTATCCTTACCGCTATGTATGTTTTTTACAGCCATTTTTTTCTCCTCACCCACTATCCCGGTAAAAAAAAGAGGCGTGCGTATTTTTTAGGGCTTGCTGGCACCCTGTTGACAGGGCCCTTACCATTTTTGTCTTTCCATTACGTAAAGATGGATAGCTTCCAGCTGTTTTTTGAGTACTATGCTATTACCCTGGTATCTGTTGTGTTGATATTTGTCTTTCTCAGCTGGCTGGCCAGGGTGACGGAAAACCTCGTGATCAATACTTTTAAAAAAGAGCAGTTGGAGAAACAAGCCGTGGAGAGCGAGCTCTATTATCTCAAATCGCAGATCAATCCTCACTTCCTGTTCAACACATTGAATAATATCCACACGTTGGTGTACAAGCAGGCCCCGGCGGCCCCGGACGCGGTGATGCAGCTGGCTTCCCTCATGCGATACATGATCTACGAGTCAAATGCGCCTACGGTTCCGCTTACCAGGGAGATGGATTATTTGCAGGATTATATGAATTTGCAACAACTCCGGTATCAACAGCACCCGGTGGTTGATCTTACAATAGAAGGAGAAATGGAGGTATGCCAGGTTGCCCCGCTTTTGTTCATCCACCTTTTGGAAAACGCCTACAAACACAGCCCTGGCCGCATGGAGCCCGGCGATATAAAAGTGAAGGTGGAGATCGATAAAGATGTGCTTACCTTCAGCGTGCAGAACCCGGTGGGTAACAACCAGGGAAACACGCTTGACGAACCCGGCGGTATCGGCCTGCCAAATGTGCGCAAAAGGCTGGCTTTGCTATACCCCGACCAGCATACGCTTGATATTCATCATACGGACGAAACCTTTACCGTGGTGCTCAACATCCAGGGTATTCAATCAGCACTACATGCAAGAAAAACTCGGCTGCTATATAATTGACGATGAGCCACTGGCCCGGGAGATCCTGGAAGCCTACATCGCCAAAGTTTCCTTCCTTGAGCTGAAGGGCAGTTTCATGAGCGCCCTGGAAGCCACAGCGTCGCTGGAAAAAGACAAACCCGGCCTCCTGTTCCTGGACATCAATATGCCGGACCTGGACGGTCTCAGTTTCATTCCGATGCTGAATCCTAAAACCAAAATCATCCTGACCACGGCCTATGACCAGTATGCACTAAAAGCCTTTGAACTGGAAGTGAAGGATTACCTGTTAAAGCCCATTTCGTTTGAACGGTTTTACAAAGCCGTGCTGCGCCTGTACTAGGAACAGGGCCCCGGGCCGCTGCCGGGTAAGACGGAAACAACAGCAGCACCGGTTAGCGGGCAGGAATTCATCTTCCTGAAAGTGGGCCACCGCATTCAGAAACTGGATACCCGTACTATTCTTTTCGTGGAAGGCAAAAAAGACTACCTCCGGATCCATACCCCGGAAGAAAAGATTATGACGCTACTGAATTTTGCCAAACTGGAGGAATTGCTGCCGGCACAGAATTTTGCCCGGGTACACCGTTCCTTCCTGGTGGCAATTGACAAAATTGACCATATCGAAAAAAACAGGATCCGGATTGGCAGCGAGGTCATCCCTGTCAGTGAGAGCTACGCTGAGGCTTTTTATAAAATGCTAAACGGGTTGGCTTAAGAAGAACTTATCGATTGCAATATCGGGCGGTTGTTTTATTGGCTGAGCACGCGCCAACACTATTCAATATAGAAGAGGATGAATTCCTGGCACGTTTAGACGTCATGGATACCAAACTGAAGCCTATTAAAAGAAATCTCAATGAGCCATCCCGATAGTTTAATAATTGCCATGCAAGAGGATGCGATACGGATCGCTGAACTGAGATTAAATCGACCTTTGCCCGACAACCTGAAAGAGAAGATCCGCTTAAATCGGTGGGGCTATATGGGACTTGAGATGATTATCGACACAGTAAAGACAATTGAAGCAAATAATCTTGAGCGGTATTTAGATAATTTAGAACAATAAAATATCCGCGACCTGGCATCTACTCAATAATAAATTTGTACCCCCTGCCATGCACGTTAATAAATTTAATGGAATTATCGTCGCTTAACTTCTTACGTAACTTAGACACCAATACATCAACATTTCTAATGATTACAACGATACCTTTATCCTCCCAGATTTCTTTCATCAGTTTTTCCCTTTCTACGATTTGATTTATATTTTGGGTAAATATTGTTAGTGCCTGCGTTTCCTGTTCGGAAAGCATAATACTTCTATCCTCAATTTTAAGAACATTATTACCTGGATAAAATCTAAAGTTTCCTAATTGGGTATAGTGATCATCCCCGATGATGGATTCTTCCTCTTCTTTTTTCCGAAACCTATCTTTCGTATAAAAACCAAGAAAACTTAAAGGAATGATCAATAGCAACAACCAATAGAAATTAAATTTATTTGACTTCAAAAGATCGATCTCGATAATATAACAACCAACCTCCAGTGTACGACCCCTGCAGGGTGTTAAATTGCCTGCCTTGTCATTTATTTCGAATGCAAAAACAGTTTCCTTTTGTTTACAATTCCTCAGGTTCACTATATAATCTTTTGCTAAAGCATTTTTTTGAAATTCCCGTTCAACTATATTGATGAGTGAATCTGAAATAAAACTAAAGTCGTTTTGAAAGGAAACCTGGTAGGTATTTTCATTTAATTTCTTAACCGGCAGCACCCTGGAGCTAGAATCTTTAGCTGAAAGCAACAGCTGATGTCCTATCTCCCGTAATACCACTTCAAAATGATTCCCGGGAACTTCATTTCTTTTATGGCTAAATGCAACTGCAGCCATCAGAATCCCGATTGTTATGATGAAAGATCCGAAAAGGATAATTTGCTTCATGGGTGCAAAATACTCTTTTACCCCACGGTTTTCGGTCATTTTACAAACGTTTTACACATCTTTTACAAGTTTTTACCACTAAAAATCTTCCCCATAGCGGACGCCGGATATCTTTACTTCATTGTTTCACCCAATCAATTTAAGTCATGAATACCATTTATAACATTGTTCTTTTGTGGCACATCCCGATTATTTCGGGGCTCCTTTTTCAATTTGTATTGGCCACCTATCCCGCGGTGGAATTGCAACCCTCATCCACTCCCCCGGGTTGTAAGCAAATACAAAAAAGAGAGCCGGCTGCAACTGCAAACATCCTTTTTAAATCTACCGATGGCGGGCAGACATGGCAGGACATTAGCAAAGGCCTTCCCGAAAATGGGGAGGAAGCTGGGTTCTTTGCAAATGAAAGCGGGATCTATTTACGGGCCAAGAATGCGATATACCACGCTAAGCCGAATTCCACCCCTCCTCTTTGGAAAAAAGACATTATCCCTGGCAAACCGGGCAGTATTGCTCCCGCTAAAGCCGGGATTGTTGCCTACAATTTCGATGGGCAATTTTTACAGCAAATAAAGGGTACGGGCGCATGGAAGCCTGTGTACACGAATTTTCAAGGGACAGCCGTTCGCACTGTTTTTGAAACTGCCGGGGGCACCATTTTCATCGGCGCTAACAACCAGCTTTTTAAATCTACTAACGGTGGAAAAACCTGGAAACCGCTCCGTAACGGGGGCCTGGTAATGCAAATGGCAGAGTCAAACGGTGTACTCCTTGCTACCGGCGCTGAAGGGATATTAAGATCGACCGATGATGGTGAAAACTGGGAGTGGGTGATTAAGGAGGGCGGTGTTGGCATCACTGTAGAACGCATCAAAGCTGGATTCGCTGCTATCACTTACAGTGCCCAATCCAGAACCAGGAGAGTGCGAACATCGTACGACGGCGGTATCACCTGGCAGCCCATTGATGCCGGCCTCCGGTCGCAGGTGGGTATGGAATCTATATGGCAGCCCATTAAGACCAGCATTCCGGCGCAAGCCACCACGGACTCAGTATGGCGACCCAGTAACGATCTTCCCGTGGAAGCCTTCATTAGTTCAATCATCCAGGTTGGTGACAACTTTTTCTGCGGGCACCCTACCGGCATTTTCAGATCATCTGACAAGGGAAAATCATGGAAGCTGGTACTTCCCTCTATAGAAGCGAAGGTCTTCAATTTATATGTTGCAGGCAAGGTGATTTATGCGATACCAAGGAATGGAGGATGTTGATGGAAGAAGTACATGGTCCATAGCCGTTTGTGGGGGTGCAGCTGTTTTCCAGGCTTGTTCTTTTTTTAGTGTCCCAGCGGGGTTTTCGCCAACTCATCCGTCGTCTAAAATATGCTTGCGGCGAAACCCAGCCTCAGCCGGAGCTACAACCCCCTGACCCCCTTCCCGAAATAATACCGAAATAATCGGCACAGGTCGGGATGTTCCAAAAGGGGGAACCTTATGGGTAATTATTGAATTGAAAGAGCCATTAAAATAAATGACATCTCATATCATGCGGAGTCAGCCTCAGCCCGGGCTAAAACCCCCTGACCCCCTGAAGGGGGAACCTCATAGGTAATTATTGAATTGAAAAGTGCCATCAAAATAAATGAACGATTCTGTTAGCATTTGATTTCAGCCTCAGCCGGAGCTACATTGTGGCTCACCAGGAAGTTCCTTTCCAGCTTCCAGCTACAAAGTATACGACCCGGCGGGCAACAGGACACCGCTGCCCGATGTCGGAGAAATAATTCCCAGTGCACTATGTACTACTGATCCACATTGCTGCTTCGCCATCGGCCGTAGGTAGATGGCGGTGCCCTTTTTTTGTTTCTTTTTTTGAAGGCAACCTGTCCCGATGAGTGAGACGAAATCGGGAGCAAAAAAAGAAAATAAAAGCGCGCCGCAGGCGTAAGGAAATTTCGCAGAAAAAAGCCCGACTAATCTTTTAACAGCCCCTACCCTTTCTGCACGTTTAAGATTATCCCGGATGGCACCCTTATGTTCGAACGCTTTCAAACATCGGGGTTGCGCCGGCAAGTCTGCTCAGACTAAAATCTGGAACGTCGAAACCGGGCTGGCACAGAAGTGGCCTGCCGGAGGCAGAACACTTGTGATAGTAAAGGGGAAATTTTCCTTACTTTAAAAAATTGGCGAATACAACAATGACCAGCGCATTGACATAGTCAATAAAAAAACCGCCCACTAAAGGAACTACAAGGAAAGCCCTGGGTGCAACACCATATTTATGGGTAATTGTTTTCATCACCGCCATTGCATTGGCAACTGTACCCAGCATAAATCCAATAAAGCCGCCTGACATCACCGCTGCTTCATAATTTTTTCCCATCACCACATAAGTAATGCCCAGTGCAAACAAAATGACCACGATCAATTGTGCAAGCAGTATTCCGGTAAGTGGCAGTGCCAGGTGAAACAACTCCCACAGTCTTAAATTCATTAACGCCACCGTAAGAAAAATATTCAATGCAATTCCGCCGGCAAAATCTATGGTTTGCTGATCCAGCACGGTCCATTCTTTTTTGTCGTTCATGTTCCGGAAAACTGCGCCCACAATCATGGCGCCGATATATGCCGGAAGCGTAATACCGGATTTGGCGATAAAAAAACTAACCGCACTACCCAACCCCATGATGATACCAATGTTCAACAGGCTCATTGTAAAACCGGAGTTCTCACGGGTGGTATCAATACCCAACATTTCATCACTTGCCTCCCCGTTTGTTTCAGCCCCTGCAACATTCCTTTGCCTGTTGTTGCCTAATTGGAATTTACGAACCAGGAATGTTGCCGCAGGACCGCCCAGCAATCCGCCCAATACAATCCCAAATGTGGCTGCAGTAATGGCAATTGTTTCAGCACCTTTTAATCCCATTTCTTCAAATAAAGGCGCGAACGCTAACCCTGTTGCCGGCCCGCCGACAAGTGTTACCGAACCCGCCATCACCCCAAAAAGTTTAGGTACACCAAACAAAGCAGCAACGCCTATCCCTACCAAATTTTGCAGAATGCAAAAAATACTGCAAAGCACCAGGAACAGCATGACCTGCTTGCCGCCTTTTTTCAACAAGCCGATACTTGCATTGGTTCCGATGGAAGTAAAGAACAACATCATACACAAGGATTGCATGGATGTATCAACTTTTATATTGAGGAACCGGTCGTGCAAAATAAGATTCACGGCAGCAAAAACCAATCCGCCTAAAACAGCCGAGGGAATGTTGAGCCCATCAAAAAAACGGACCTTTCTATTGAGCATCATGCCGGTAAAGAAAATAAGACAGGCAACGGCCAATGTCTGGATCAGGTCCAGGTTCAGTTGAGGGATAGCTCCTGTTGTAAACATAAGTTGTTAGTTGCTGGTATAGGTATCAAGTTAGATCATTCAAACAGGATGACAAAACCCCCAATCCCCTGAACGGGGGTTTTGAAGTTTGGAGCCATGGGAATTTAAATGAATCGCAGAAATTGTCTGAACTGTGATTTTCCTGATTTTGGTGATTTTTATGACATTAAACTTGCCGCCGTCTGGTTTTTAACCAACGGCGAATGATAAACGTCTATTCACTTCTTTTGAGATTTTTTGCTTCGCAGCCCTACTTTTTTTTCGGAAAAAAAGTAGGCAAAAAAGCCGCTGGCAATCAATGTACAGCCTGATTGCCAGAACAGCTCTGGTCATCAGTTGTGCTAAGTTCACTCTGCATCATATTTATGACACCATACCACATCGACCTAATCCCCGCAGTGTCTATAAAAAGTAGCTGGAATTGTAGAAGCTCTTAATTCCGAAACCAACTTTTCTCGTCCGGCTGATTCTCCGCATCTAACGGAATTGTTTAAAAGGCCGACGCTTCAAAAGGATCGCTGGCTTTAAAAAATGTCCCGTAGGGATGACATTATGTTAGATGTACAAAGAAATGAACAACAAAACCCCGTAGGTGTGGCATTTTTTTCCGGAAAATTCTAAACAACTCGCTTGAGATATTTCTTTGCGGTTTTTCTGTCGGATGAAAACTAATTCGACACTTTGCGAGGGTTGATGCTGGGGTAAAAAACACGACGCAGCGGCGACTCGCCGATGGCAAACTGGTTTTTTAATTATTGCAACACCCGCATCAGAAGAACCCCCTGACCCCCTTCCCGAAATAATACGGAAAGAATACCGAAAGAATCGGTACAGGTCGGTACCACCGCCCTCCGTCGGGGCAGGCAGGTCGGGATGTGCCAAAAGGGGGAACTTTGGAGGGAGTTCATTTGTGCATCGGGATTTTTCTAATTGCTCGGGGCTTCCCACCATTTGACTAATCATGTAGACTGGCAACCTTAAGTCCTGCAACTTTCTCATTACTTATTTCTAATTCCTTATTCCTTATTCCTTATTTCTTATTCCTTTTTCCTTATTCTCTAAGCCAGGTCGTACTGAAAATGTCGCCCCTACAGGGCTTAGGCAATTTCTTTTGTTGCGGAGTTACCAAAATGCCTCCCCTATGGGGCTGCTGAAATGCATTCCCCTTTTTCTCTTTCTCTCTTTGATGCTCCTGGCGAAAAAAAGAAAATGCAGTTGCCAGGGTTTTCGAAATGCAAACTAAAAATCGCTCAACTTTCTCATTCCTTATTTCTAATTCCTTATTCCTTATTCTCTAAGCCAGGTCGTGCTGAAAATGTCGCCCCTGAGACCTCAAAAGAGAAAAGGAGCCGAAGGAAAGAATCCTTTTCTCTTTTGTCTCTTTTACTCATTCATGCTCTCAGCTAAATATTACCCGCAGATTGCGCCGAACACTGCAGATGTTTTATTCAACTTTAGCCCTTCATCGAGGTTTCCCCTTCTGGAACATCCCGATTATTTCGGGAAGGGGGTCAGGAGGTTGGAACACGGATAACACGGATGAGGCGGATAAAAGCGGATGTTTCTCCCTGCATATCGGAAATAATTATTTCCTATACTCAGAAAGAGTGCCGGTATAGCGGGTAAACCTCCATGAAAGTTCCCCCTTTAGGGGGTCAGGGGATGTTTAAAAAAGCAATTGTTTTTTCGAGGACGGCCTGCATGGGCACAGGCAGGTTTTCTTCTGTCCAGGGATGTTTTCGGCCGAATACGTGATCGCTTTGCACCGTAAAAAATGTTGCAGCGGGCTGTGCCGCTGATAACGCATATGCATTTTCAATGGGTACCGCAGGGTCCACGGTACCATGGCATATTAAAACGGGGATGTTGAGCGCCGAGATGGCTTTTTTTATATCCATGTTTTCGGTGTGCTGGTGGTAGTCTTCATAGAGCTGGTAAAACAAAGGCATATCCTGGCCGGTACGGCTATTTTTATAATATTGAACACCCTCGTCCCGCCATTCCTGGATTTTTTCGGGCGGCCAGCTTCCCCATGGTGTTTTACATTCGCTGATGGAAGCCCAGGTCAGCAGCTTTTTGATCCGTGGATCGCGGCCCGCAAACAAAATACATATCCCGCCGCCCATACTATGGCCCAGGAGATAAATGGCCTGCTCGTTGATCGCAGCAGCAAACTCGTTTGGCGGATCTGCCACCCAGTCCACCACCTGCTCCAGGTCGTACAATTGTTTGCTGTAATTATTCAGGCCGAAGGCTTCCGGGTTTACAAATTCAGTGGGGTGTATTGGACTGGTTCCGTTATGCGAGAAATTAAATTTAACTACAACGAACCCGGCCAGGCAGACCTGTCTGGCGATGAGATCAAAATTTCCCCAATCTTTAAAGCCATTGAAGCCATGGGCATAAACCAGTACAGGCCGAGGATTATTATTTGGTTCGAAAAAAATATCAAGGACAATGGGAAAACCATTTGAACCCGGAATACTTATATTTTTTACGACTTTCATTGGCATACTTTTTTGTGGAGACCGGCAATGTATTGCCATCTAAAGTTAAGGCATGTATATTCCAGGCTGGATGGTTTAAATATTTTTCGACAATATTACATGCAGCAGGAACCGAAATACAAAATCGGCGGCACTCACAAGGGGCGGTGATGACTTTGTCCTCCCATTGCCTGCGCTGCTCCTCTTATACTTGCCAATTTACAAAGCGACTGCAGTGGCGTTGCCTGTCCCGATTCTTTCCTACCGTGTGGACACAACTCTAAATATTTGTCAACCCTCGTGCGAAGCTTAAAATATTTCAAGCCAGTCCACACTATGCCTGGGCTCAGTCACATCTTTCTT
>JAYSYY010000128.1:0-18524 GCA_043727215.1 Chitinophagaceae bacterium
GGGAGTTCCGGGAGAAGGGAGAAACGGATGCAGCGACAGAGCGGCGAATAAACGGGCTGGAACTTTTTAAGCAGCGTGCTTACCAGCAGCTGATCGGATGCTGGGCACCGGCACAGGTAACGCTACAGGCAAAAATTGAGGCCATCCGGGCAGAGGCCAGGGTGCTCCGCAGAACCCGTTTAATGATCATGCGGGAACAGCATCCTTTTAAAAAATAACTACTGGTTTGATTTTGAATCCACTATTTCCCGGGTAGATCCAAGACCTGCCCGGCCATTTTGGTATTCGCAGCACCGGGCGATACCTGCACGTGCAAACAGCAACTGGTGAACATTGTGCGTCCCTTTTACGATTTGTGAAACAACAGACAATTGGATAGGTAGCCTAAATATCATCATATTATAAATTTCGGTTATGGGGATTGACGCTATAAGCAACCGTTCCAGGCTGACGAATTTCAAATACCAGTTCTTCGCCAAGCCTTACCGTTACCAGCAACCTGGAACTGACACTAAACTGTCAAGCCTCAAAGGTTTTTTTGTCGGAAATGACCCTCTAATTGTGGCCTTCAGATGCTGTAAAGGCTGACAGTACTAATTAAGTTGCAGTATCAAACAATTTAAAAAAATTAAACCGGCAATGAGAAAATTAAAACTTCAGGTACAAATAACCGTTGACGGATACATTGCAGGACCAAATGGCGAAATGGACTGGATGACTTTCAACTGGGATAGTGAACTTAGAAAATATGTAACAGAAATAACAGAACCTGTTGACTGCATAGTTCTTGGACGAAAACTTGCACAAGGTTTTATTCCGCATTGGGCTTCTAATCCAGAAGAAGAAGGTGCTGACAAAATGAATAATTTAAAAAAAGTCGTTTTTACCAAAACGCTTGACAAGTCAGAATGGGTTAATACCGTTTTAGCAAAAGGCGACCTTGTTGACGAAATCAGCAATCTAAAAATACAAGACGGTAAAGACATCATTGCTTATGGCGGTGCTACTTTTGTGTCGGCTCTAATTAAACATGGACTGATTGACGAGTTTCATTTATTTATTAACCCAACGGCCATTGGTAACGGAATGACAATTTTCAAAGAACTTGACAGCAAAGAAAATCTGACATTAGTAAAATCTATGTCATTTGACTGTGGTATTGTAGGTCTCAATTACGAGCCGAAACGCAACTAATGAACAACGCAGACAAACATAAATTTCCCTGCGCACAGACCCGATAGCGAAAAACAAAAGGGTTTGTTGGTAACAGGCGGTTTGGCGTTATAGCGGGGCGACCAATATATTCTCAGCTTTTTGTTCGCTGATCGGATTCAGTTCCAGTGAAGAAGCTGAATGGAAAAATCCGAATGATATTAAAAAAGAGTATCCTTCAGCAAGTATTTTAGAAGACAACAGAGTAGTATTTAATGTTAAGGGAAACAAGTATAGATTAGTTGTAAGAATTAATTATTATTATCAAATGGTTTGGATTCGCTTTATTGGCACGCATGCTCAATATGATAAAATCGATTCCACAAAAATTTAAGTGTATGCCTATAAAGCCAGTTAAAACAAAAAAGATTATCAAAATGCTTTAACCAGGCTTGAAGTTATTTTTTTAACGCGAAGCCTCGTATACAACAAGGAGATGAACTAGAAGTCTTAGGGTTCTGATTGACAACTATGAACACTTAAATTATCCCATAGATTTACCTGGCCCAATTGAGGCGATAAAATTCCGAATGGAACAATTGGGCTATAATCAATCCGATTTAGCGAATGTAGTCGGGCTCAAAAGCAGGGCGAGCGAAATTTTAAATAAAAAAAGAAAATTGACTTTAGATATGATTCGGAGTCTGCATGAAGCTTTAAATATTCCTACAAACGTTTTGATTCAAAGCTATTAATAGCAAATCGCATCACATTAAGAACAATAGCAGAAAGCCCCATAAAAAGCCCCCGCATTTAAAACTGTTTGCGGGAGCTTTTGGTTATCTGCCTCTGGCAGACGAGTGGTTTGTTAACCGACGCCGGCTAGCTAGAACGCTATAGGACGTAAAGTAGGCTCCACAGTGGTGTTTCAGGAGTGGATAGATGCAAAAGACCAGGCCACTGTTGCGGGACACAGTCGTACATTAGTCTTCTGTCACCAGCATGGAGGAATAACCGGAATACCCGGTTGTCATGAAAAATATTCAAGCCTTTCAAACACCGGCCCGCACACAGGTTTTTTTGATTTTTCTCCCTTAAGGCTTATACTTTATCTTTGCCGCCTTAAATAAATCACGAATGTTTAGAACTCATACCTGTGGTGAACTCAGGATCTCAGATATCGATCAACCGACAACCCTGGCCGGATGGGTGCAAACGGTGCGTAAATTCGGCTCTATCACTTTTGTGGACCTGCGGGACCGCTATGGAATTACCCAACTTCTTTTTTCGGAGGCTTTGAATGACCAGTTGGACGCCAACCCACTGGGCCGCGAATTTGTTTTGCAGGTGAACGGCCGGGTTAATGAGCGCAGCAATAAGAACAGCAACATTCCTACAGGTGAAATAGAAATAGCCGTTGAATCCTTTTCCATCTTGAACAAATCTGCCGTTCCACCTTTTACTATCCAGGATGAAACGGATGGCGGGGACGAACTCAGGATGAAATACCGTTTCCTGGACCTGAGGCGGAACGCGGTGAAGAAAAACCTGGAGCTACGATATGCCGTGGGCCGCAGTACGCGGAATTACCTGCATGAAAATAATTTCATGGATATCGAAACGCCTTTCCTGATCAAATCAACACCGGAAGGTGCCAGGGATTTTGTAGTGCCTAGCCGCATGAATGCAGGGCAATTTTATGCATTGCCGCAAAGCCCGCAAACCTTTAAACAATTGCTGATGGTAAGTGGTTATGACCGCTATTACCAGATCGTAAAATGCTTTCGCGATGAAGACCTGCGGGCAGACCGGCAGCCGGAGTTTACCCAAATAGATTGTGAAATGTGTTTCGTGGAGCAGGAAGATATCCTTAATATGTTTGAAGGGCTGGTGAAACGTATTTTTAAAGATGTAAAAAATATCGACTATACAGAAACTGTGCAGCGCATGACCTGGCAGGATGCCATGTGGACTTACGGGAACGACAAGCCGGACATCCGTTTTGAAATGAGACTGGCCAACCTTAAATTCCCCCTCCATACTTACCCCGAAAAAAGTGAAAACCTCCAAAACTCCCCTTTAGGGGCGGGGGGGCATGGTTTTGCTGTGTTTGACGATGCTGAGACCATTATAGCCATTGCCGTTCCGGGTTGTGCAGAATATACGCGCAAACAAACCGACGAACTTACGGAGTGGGTTAAACGCCCGCAGATCGGCATGAAAGGGCTTGTGTTGATAAAATGCAATGCAGACGGCACCTACAAAAGCAGCGTAGATAAATTTTATACCCCCGAAAAATTACAGGCTATTGCGGAGGCAACCAATGCTAACCCCGGAGACCTTATTTTAATCCTGGCCGGTGCCGAGGAAAAAACCAGAAAGGCGGCCAGCGATCTTCGTATGTACATGGGTACCACACTCGGCCTTCGCAAAGCGGATGAGTTTAAATTGTTATGGGTGTTGGATTTCCCTTTATTTGAATATGCAGAAGAAGATAGTCGTTGGGTGGCCCGCCATCACCCGTTCACCTCACCTAAACCGTCTGACATTCATACCATGATAGATAACAACCCGGTTATCGGGAATGCAGCGGAGTATTTAAAACATCCTTATGCCAATATCAAAGCCAATGCGTATGATATGGTGCTAAACGGCAACGAGATCGGCGGGGGTTCTATCAGGATTTATCAAAGAGAGTTGCAGGAAAAAATGTTTGCTGCCCTGGGCATGGATGCAGCAGAGCAACAACACAAATTCGGTTTCCTGCTGGGAGCCTTTGAATATGGCGCTCCACCGCATGGCGGGATTGCATTTGGGTTCGACAGGCTTTGCTCGATCCTGGGCGGGAGCGAAAGCATCCGCGACTTTATTGCTTTTCCTAAAAACAACAGTGGCCGGGACGTGATGATCGATGCGCCGAGCACGATCGATGATAAACAATTTGAAGAACTGCAGATAAAACTGGATCTGAGGGGATAGCCAACCTGGTTGTAGGGGGAAAACTTTTACGGTAAAAAGGTAGTCACTTTTGGGGTAAGGCAAAAGATAGCCTGTCACCACTCCGTGCACAAATTACCGATGACGTGTAGTTGTAAAGGATCAACAAACGATTGCTGGGAGAAAGTCATACATTGTCTCTTCAGTACCCCCGGTGGGGCGGACGTTTTGGTAAACCTGTCACTAAGTTGGAAGGATTTTCCTTGTTCTCCGGGAATGATTAGGGTATACTTTTGAAACAGGTTTATTTAAACCAATTTTGCTGCAAGAATTTTGCTCATTAGTATTACATGTTAAAGCACCTTTTTTTAAGCCAGATCTCAAACATGGGATCATTAAAGCTTACCTGTTTATCGAGTATATCAATGATCCCCTGGTTTTGAAGCGCGGTTTTAATCCGCGAAACATTGGTTGAAGTACCGAGTTTATACGTTTGCTCCAGGATACTAATCAACGTTATTTGAAACAATTTTGTTTGAAACAATCTTGTTTTAAATAATTTGTTTCAGACAAAGATTTTATACTACATTCTTCACTGGCAGCATGGGTATTTACTAAAAATAAAATACACTTCTATTCCGGTTTGGCATTAACTTTCCGTATAAAATTATTTTATGAAACGGACTTTTACAATTTTGTTCTTCCTTCTATCTGCCGGGATAATTTCCTGCAGCAAGGAAGGGAACAATGGTGATGCCGATAACCCTAACCTCGCCAAAGTTTCTCTCAATGTTGCTTATGGCACCAATGCCGCGCAAGTGATGGATATTTACCTTCCCGCCGGGAGATCTGCTGCCACTACCAAAGTTATGTTGCTTATACACGGCGGCGGCTGGACGGGTGGGGATAAAAATGATCCGCTGTTCCTTCCATTTGTAGATAGCATCAAACGACGTTTGCCGGAATATGCTGTTTTCAATATCAACTATCGTTTGTCTGCAAACCCTTTCAATCTTTTCCCTACACAGGAGATGGATATAAAAGCGGCCACCGAATTTGTGCTTTCAAAAAGAACGGAGTATAGCATATCTGATAAATTTGTAGTCGTAGGCGCCAGTGCAGGCGCCCACCTGGCGATGCTGCAGGCCTACAAGTACAATAGCGTGGTGAAGCCGAAAGCTATTGTTTCCTTTTTTGGGCCCAGCGACCTGCTGGATATGTACAACAACCCGGTGGGTGGCAATACGGCCATTTCCTTTGTAATCGGAACCACTGTAGGCAAGACGCCGGCCCAGGACCCGCTCATCTACAGTAGCTCCAGCCCTGTTAATTTTATCAGCAGTGCGACTGCAATGCCCACCATATTATTACACGGCGGATTAGACCCACTGGTAAATCCCCTCCAGTCCATAGCGGTAAAAGACAAACTGGTGCAGGCTGGAATCGCAAACCAATACGTGTTTTATCCGGCTGCCGGTCACGGTGATTGGGATGGCCCGACATATACGGATGCATTCAATAAAATAGTTGCGTTTTTGGCCCTGCACGTACCCTAAAAAATATTGAAACACAACTTTCACATTTCAAGCGATAACTTTACCGGCAACGGTCAAGCGCCGGATTAAAATTTGAGTTAATATTTAAATCCTGTATTTTTTGATGCGATTATTCTTTCTTCTTATTGTAGGCTGTTTTTTTTCGGCAGGGGCTTATTCACAGCTATATTTTAAAAGCACCTTAAAAGCCAACCGGGAAAAAATGTTTCGCAACCTGGTACAAAATTCCATTAATAAAAACCTGTCCATGCCGTTGACCGATTCCACTGAAGAAACCTGGCAAGGCGCCTTCTGGGCACTGGAACTATTACGATACAAATCACTTTGGATAGACGGGCGCATGGACTTGCTGGCAGAACAAATGAGTGCAAGATCGGAACCGTTTCAGCGGTCAGCATTGGAACTTTTATACAGCAACTATCCCGGAAAATATTATGACCCGGTGAAATTTTTGCTGATGCAAACAAGCAACCCGAAAATTTTTGCCATGTGTGCCGTTTACATGCTCCACAGTATTAAAGGGCCGGATGATGTGAATTTCCTTGCGGTGAAAACCAAACAGCAGCTGGGCCTTGCACCCGAAAACCCCATACTGTTGCAGCTACTTTACCAGCTGGAGAATTTTCAGCGACCCTTTATGAAACCGAATATTGAAGCCCTCCTGAGTAAAAACTACTTGCCGGGCCATACGATCGTGTATAGCTTTCAACGAAAGAACAGGGATTATCCGGGCATCGTGATGGTCAGAGACGCAAGTGGTAAGTTTGTAATGGACAGCACCGGCTTATTTTTTTCGGTACCTCAATTGGCCCGCAGCCTCAGCAGCCTTCCAGGCTACCTCAGCAATGGTAATACACCGGAAGGTATTTTTCGGATGAAAGGATATGATGTATCCACCAATGGATTTATAGGACCAACCGTAAACGTGCAACTGACCATGCCTTTCGAAAAATCGCCGCGTCATTTTTATGCGGACACTACCATCACTGATACCACCTGGAATATCGCCTACTACAGAAACCTTTTGCCCAAAAACCTGAAGGATCATTACCCGCTGTACCAAAGTTATTACGCGGGGAAAGCAGGTCGTACAGAAATTATCATCCATGGTACCACGGTTTCCCCGGCATATTATACTTCTCAGCCATATTATCCCTTAACACCAACGATGGGATGCCTCACCAGTAAAGAGATCTGGAATGAAGACAATGGACAGCGGCTGGACAGTGACCAGCAAAAACTGGTGAACGCACTCATAAAGGCCGGCGGTGCGCAGGGTTATGCCATTGTAGTAAACATAGATGATGAGCAACGGCCGGTGGCCCTCTACGATATTGTACCCATGATAGAAAAAGCAAACGCCCGGTAATGTGGTCGTTGTAACTTTGCTGTATGAACAGGCCCCCATTAGCAGAACGAATGCGCCCGGAAACGTTGAATGCGTTATCGGGACAACAACATCTTACCGGCAAGGGAAGCATACTCAGGACTGCTATTGAGAATGGCAAGATCCCTTCTATGATCCTTTGGGGGCCACCGGGTGTGGGCAAAACCACGATTGCAAACATCATCGCTAATACATTAAATCAACCTTTTTACCAGCTAAGCGCTATTTCATCAGGTGTGAAGGATGTGCGGGAAGTGATAGAAGACGCAAGGAAAAAACCGGGTGCGGTTCTTTTTATTGATGAGATACACCGTTTTAACAAAGGCCAGCAGGATGCACTTTTGGGTGCAGTAGAGAAAGGGGTGATCACCCTCATAGGCGCTACCACGGAAAACCCATCCTTTGAAGTAAACAGTGCCCTGCTCAGCAGATGCCAGGTATATATTCTGAAGGCCCTGGATGTGAACGACCTTGTTCACCTGCTCGAACATGCCATTGCAACCGATCCTGTTTTACAGCAAAAGAAAATAACCCTCAGGGAAACAGAAGCACTGATCCGGTTATCCGGCGGAGATGCCAGGAAATTACTGAACCTGCTGGAACTGGTAACTGACACATTAGGGCATGATATGCAGATAACGGATGAAGCGGTAATGGAAATTGCGCAGCAACGTGTCGCGCTGTATGATAAAAAAGGGGAACAGCATTACGACATCATATCGGCATTCATCAAAAGCATGCGGGGAAGTGATCCTAACGGTGCGGTGTACTGGCTGGCAAGGATGATAGAAGGAGGCGAAGAAGTTAAGTTTATTGCCAGGCGCATGCTGATCTTTGCCAGTGAGGACATCGGCAATGCCAATCCCAATGCATTGCTACTGGCTAACAATTGTTTCCAGGCAGTAAACGTGATCGGTTATCCCGAAAGCAGGATCATCTTATCTCAATGCGCTATTTACCTGGCGACGTCTGCGAAAAGCAATGCATCCTATATGGCTATTGGTGCAGCTCAGGAAGCTGTAAAAAAACACGGTGACCTCGCCGTGCCACTTCATCTGCGAAATGCGCCCACCAGGCTGATGAAACAAATGGACTATGGAAAAAATTACCAGTATGCCCATAACTTCGACAACAATTTTGTGCTGCAGCAATTTCTGCCTGCTGAGCTTGATGGAAATCCATTTTACATCCCTCAGAAAAACCCACGGGAAGAAGAAGTGAGAAAATTCCTGAAAGAAAGGTGGAAAGAAAAATATGGATATTAAAAAAGACATCAGCAGCCGGGGAGACATTGAAGATTTCATCCGGTCATTTTACCAGGAGGTGACCGTTGATAACACGATCGGCATGATATTCACGGAGGTCGTGCATATGGACTGGGACCATCATATCCCTCTCATCACCGATTTCTGGGAAACCATTTTATTGGATAACCCGGTTTATAAGAAAAATGCAATGGAAGTGCACTATACATTAAATGAAAAATTTCCTCTTCAGCCGCAGCACTTTTCCGCATGGCTGAGCATTTTCAATACCATTATAGATAAAATGTATGCGGGGCCGGTTACGGAACTGGCCAAAAAAAGAGCTGCGGGTATCGCTTCCCTGATGTCATTTAAAATGAACAAAAAAGCATTATGACGCCCATCATCTGGACCTGCAAAAAGTTTGAAGAGCTTACAACAGCCGAACTCTATTGCATATTAAATTTAAGAAACAAAGTATTTGTAGTAGAACAGAACTGTGTTTACCTGGATACGGATGGTAAGGATGCAACATCTTTTCATTTCTGTGGCTGGCTGGAAAATAAACTGGTTGCCTACTGCCGGTTGCTTCCTCCGGGGGTCTCCTACCCGGGATTAGCCAGTATCGGCAGGGTGGTAACTGACCCTGCACATCGTAAGGATAGATTGGGGAAAATTATGATGTCCAAAGCAATAGTAAAAACCTATGAGCTGTTTGGCGTTAGCAGCATTAAGATCGGCGCACAGCAATACCTTACAAAATTCTACGAAAGCCTGGGGTTCGTTACCAGCAGCGAACCTTACATGGAGGACGGCATCCCGCACCTGGAAATGCTCCTGTCCAAATAATTTTTCACATAGACAATATTTAACAGAAGAGTGCGTTTTTAATCTACTCTGTGCCTGTGGCATAGCGAAATATCCAAATTTTCTGTAGAAAAACTAAACTGACTTCTGATGAAACCAACCTTACTAAACCTGGCGCTCAAAAGCTTGCTGATACCCCTCTTCAGCATTGCATTTTTTACCAAAACTAATGCTCAACACTTTCTCTTCGGCAGTGAAAAAGTTAAAGTCGAAGCCGGTCTTAACTTCGGCCCAACATTCTTCCTGGGTGACCTTGGTGGCAACCAGGGAAAAGGAACTTCCTTCATCAAAGACATTAACCTGGAACTTACAAGGTTCATGAAGGGTGCATTCATCACCGTTTACCCGAACAACTGGATGGGATTACGCGTTGCAGGACAGTACACCTATGTGGCTGGCCAGGATAACCTGATCGATAGTAAAGGTGTACACGAGCTGTGGAGAAAGCAGCGTAACCTCGATTTCAAAAGCAAAATGTGGGAGGTCTATGGAGCAGTCGAATTGTTTCCTACAATGATGTTTAATAAATATAGTGACTACGAACCACGTTTAAAGCCATATGGCTTTATCGGTGTTGGCCTGTTTCATTTCGACCCGATGGGTTCCATTACAGCGGCCAACGGGGTTCAAACCTGGCACCGCCTGCAACCACTGCGTACTGAAGGACAAGGCATGGCCGAATATCCTGACAGGAAGGAATACAAACTCACCCAGATCAATATCCCAATGGGTGGCGGTATTAAATATGAAGTAAGTGAAAGGATCAACGTCGGCCTTGAACTGTTATACAGGAAAACTTTTACTGACTATATAGATGATGTAAGTACAAGATATATCGACCCGAAATATTTTGACCAGTATCTCTCACCGACAGATGCGGTTATCGCACGAAAAATCAGCGATAAAACTTTCGGTATTGTTACACCTGGTGTTACCAGGTATGCCCCGGGAACCCAGAGGGGAAATGTAAAAAATAAGGATGCCTATTTTTCGACCCTCTTGAAAGTCGGGGTCCGCCTGGGAGCTGTTTACTCCAGCCCTGAAGCGCGGAATGCAGCCCGCCAGACAAGATGTCCTCATTTCTATTAATAACAATAAACCCAGGGAAAGATGAGAAACATAAACTTTATCCCTACCATGTACAGAGCCATTGCTTTTATGACCTGTATGATGCTGTTGATGTTTTTTTACAAGTCAAAAGCAAGTGCCCATCCTACGCTGTTCAAACAACACGTGACGATCAAAGCATGCACCACACAACAACCATAACTAACCGCTAATAAACCCACCCGTTGATGACTGATTAATAAGTGCAAGGTATACAACAGAAGTAACCCCTGGAGATCAATGTATAATCGTATACGATGACTACCCCTGAAACCACAACTTTCACTTCGTTACTATGCTTTGCCTTATTTTAGAAAGACGGCACTGAAAAAAAGAGGCTATCCTATCAGCAGGACAGCCTTTTTTTTATTAAGTTTGACACAATTTTGACAATATCGCCGTGGTTCATGTCTCCACGAACCAGTTCCTGTCCTCTGTCGCCGTGGTTTATGTCTTCACGAACCAGTTCCAACATAAGTAAACTAAAATTCTTCACGCAGGTCCTTTAAAAACAAATAGTTTTTTTATCCCATTTCATAAAACCGTGCAGAAGAAAACAAATAATCACATGGGTCGCTACATAACTGCCATCTTCCTGCATTTGGATTCGCATGTATATAATCCAGCTTCTGGTAGGCCACTACTTTGTTATATAAATGAATTGCCAGGGAGGCCCTCCGCCAAAATTCGTAACCCTTATTCGATCCATCTACTGCATAATTTTGAAGCGCTGATTCGTTACGACTCTTTAGCAATTTTTTAAATTTATGAGCGATATATTTTAAGAAGGAAGCCTGTGCTGTTTCCATACCATTCATTTTAAGCGTCCGCCAAATTAGATGCACATGATTGGGCATGACAACAAAGGCAAACACTTCAATTTTTCCGCTATTAGTGAGGTATGATAAAGAATCGATAATTATCCTTTTAAATACGTCATCTGCCAATAACTGTTGCCAATTGTTTATGGTGGCTGTCCAAAAGAACAACTCACCAATTTCCATATAGTTTTTTCGTTGATGGGAAGGTTTGTCAGGTATGATTCCAATGTACATCACAACTTTTTATTTTGCAAGTGGTGATTCCATCCCCGTGGTTCGTGTCTTCACGAACCAGTTCCTGTTGCTAGCGAAATTTGCAAGGCATGCTTCTTTTTACCAAGAAGCGGTTCCCAAGTAGTGGTTCGTGGAGACACGAACCACGGCGCGGATCTGGGTTGACAAGCAGCAAATGCGCTACTTCCTGGTAAAGCCCTGCGCCAAAAAGTTCTCATGTTCAAAGGCAACCTTAATCTGCCTAAACCAAAATGAATTTTCGAGTCTGCCGGGAACCAGGTCTTCAACCGAGTAGAGAATCGTGTCAATCAAATAATAATCTTTTGCATAATACTTTAAGTCGAGCCTATTTACAACGTCTCTAATAATGCAAAGTTCTATGAACTCGGAATTGATGAATTTAACATGATTAACTACTACACGGGAAACTAAACATTCTGAATGCCGCTGTCTGGAAGCCAGGTGGCGGCCGCTCTCTGAGGATGGGAGGTTGCTTACTTACGCCGGCAAAAAAAACCTTGGCTCATACCATGGATTTTTTGCAATAAGCTATCCTGCCGCTACGTCATTTCCAACTTTAAATACTTCGCTGTAAAACTCTCTTTATTATTAAGCATCCCTGCGGGCGCACCATCATATAATATTCTTCCACCTCCGCTGCCGCCTTCAGGGCCAAGGTCAATGATATGGTCAGCTACCTTGATCATATCCATATTGTGTTCTATTACCAATACGGTGTTCCCGCGATCCACCAGTTTATGCAATACATCCAGCAAATGTTGTATGTCCTGGAAATGCAGGCCTGTAGTAGGTTCATCAAGAATATAAAAGGTTTTCCCGGTATCTCTCTTGCCCAGTTCCGTTGCCAGTTTTACGCGCTGTGCTTCCCCCCCACTGAGTGTGACCGCACTTTGCCCAAGCGTAATATATCCCAGTCCCACTTCCTGCAAAACTTTGATCTTCCGGTAAATAAAAGGAACAGCATTAAAAAATTCAACTGCATCATCCACCGTCATATTCAGTACATCACTGATAGATTTTCCTTTATACCTTATTTCAAGGGTTTCCCTGTTATATCTTTTTCCATTGCACTTTTCGCAATGCACATACACATCCGGAAGAAAATTCATTTCAATCACACGCATTCCCCCTCCCTCACATACATCACAGCGGCCGGTTTTAACATTAAAAGAAAACCTTCCTGCATTATACCCACGAATTTTTGCCTCGGGTACCTGGGCAAACAAAGTCCTTATATCGGTAAAAAATCCACAGTACGTTGCGGGATTACTTCGAGGAGTCCTTCCAATGGGACTCTGGTCAATTTCAATTACCTTATCAATCTGCTCGAGTCCTTTAATACTTTTGTAACCCAACGGCGCTGTTTTAGACTTATAGCAATACTGGCTCATCAGCGGATAAAGTGTTTCGTTGATCAGCGTCGATTTTCCACTGCCGCTTACACCTGTTACCAACACAAGTTTTCCCAGCGGGAAGTTCACTGAAACAGATTTTAAATTATTACCTGTGGCCCCTTTTAATTCGATGAATTGCCCATTTCCTTTTCTCAGTTCAACGGGAACAGCAATTTTCTTTTTTCCACTGAGGTATTGGGCAGTTTCCGAACCTGAATTCAAGACTTCTGCCGGAGTACCGGCAGCCACGATCCTTCCACCATGTGTGCCTGCACGGGGGCCGATATCCACCAGGTGATCTGAAGCCAGCATAATATCTTTATCATGCTCCACCACCAAAACACTGTTCCCGATATCCCTTAAATTCTGCAATGCATGAATAAGCCGCTGGTTGTCCCGCTGGTGTAAACCTATGCTTGGTTCATCCAATATATAAGTGATGCCCTGCAGTTGTGAACCGATCTGCGTTGCCAGCCTTATCCGCTGGTACTCGCCGCCGCTAAGGCTTTTAGAGGGTCGATATAAAGTGAGATAAGTAAGGCCGACATTCAACAAAAATCCCAACCGTTCCCGGATCTCTTTTAAAATATCTTTGGCGATCGTGTTTTGTTTTTCATTCAACCGCTTCTCTACTCCGTCAAACCAGGCCTGTAATTTATCAAGATCCAACTCACTGAGTTCTGCAATATTTTTCTCATCCACCTTGAACCACAGGCTTTCTTTGCGCAGCCTTGTTCCGCCGCAACTTTCGCACAGTTTAAGCTTCATATATTTTTCCACCCAATCACGCAAAGCTTCGGTGGTACCCGGGGCAGAAAACCAACGTTTGAGCATATTTACTACACCCTCGTATTCGGTGGCGTAATAAACCGAACCTTCCTGCGGAATATTCATTTCAATATCCGCATTCTCATCTTCGCCCGCTTCCTCTTTACCATACAATAAAATATTCATGGCTTTGGAAGAAAGTTCTTTGATAGGCTTTTCTAATGAGATCTTATATTTTTTTGCGATCTGCTGCACCTGTTTAAATACATAAGCTTCCCTTTCTTCTCCCAATGCAGCTATACCGCCGTCTTTCACACTCAGATTTTTGTCGGGAATAACCGCATCCATATTTACCTGGTAAACTGTGCCCAGGCCTTTGCATGCGGGGCAGGCGCCATAGGGAGAGTTAAAGGAGAATGCGTTGGGACTCGGCTCTTCGTAACTAATACCCGTTTCTATGCACATGAGCTGTTTACTGTATTGCACTACTTTATTATCATCATTGATGAGCATAAACAACAGGTCCTTGCCCATACCCAGGGTTTTCTGCACACTCTGGCTCAAACGCACTTTCATGTCATCCTTCACCTGCAGGCGATCTACCACAACTTCAATATCATGAATTTTATAGCGATCCACCTGCATGCGTGGGGTGAGGTCCAGCACTTCGCCATCGACCCTGACTTTTACAAACCCTTTTTTTCGAATATCTTCGAATAACTCCCGGTAATGCCCTTTGCGTCCCCGCACCAGGGGCGCCAGCAGGCTGATCTTTTTGTTTTTAAATTTTGCAAAAATGGAGTGCACGATCTCTTCCTCACTGAACTTCACCATTTTTTTGCCGGTGTTATAACTGTAGGCCTCGCCTACTCGTGCATACAGTAGCCGCAGAAAGTCATATATCTCTGTGATGGTGCCAACGGTGCTACGGGGATTTTTGTTGGTAGTTTTTTGTTCGATGGAAATAACCGGGGAAAGACCTGTGATCTTGTCCACATCCGGGCGCTCCATATCACCTACAAACTGGCGTGCGTAGGCGCTAAAACTCTCCATATACCGGCGTTGGCCTTCATTGTAAATCGTGTCAAATGCAAGAGAGGATTTGCCGCTCCCGCTGACCCCGGTGAAAACAACCAATTTGTTTTTCGGGATCCTGATATCGATGTCTTTCAGGTTGTGCTCCCGTGCCCCAAATACTTCAATAAATTCTTCTTCCTGTTGCACTGCAACGGGTGTTGCTTTTTTTGTAGCCATTATTAAATTCCTTGCCGTAAAGATACAAACAAACGAGGCCGCGTAATAAGGACCCGGATAAAAACCGCTTCGGAATATATGGGTAAAAAACAATGAACCGCTGCCTTCGATCCATCCCGGCACTTAGCAGATAAAATTGATTTTATACAGAACCCAGGACAGTAAAGGACTTGCCCGATTTTTTAGCGTTTTTTTTAAGGGCGTGGCGGAAATTTTATTTGGTGGTTTAGCATTTCCCCTCCTATCTTTGCAGTAGTTCTTTAATCATTCACTTATCAAGAAAGGCAGAGGGTAATGGCCCGATGAAGCCTTGACAACCTACTCAAACTCCGGTTTGAGAAAGGTGCCAATTCCATCTCGTTCTCACGAACGAGACAGATAAGTCAGATATACAGCCTACTGATATTCTTCAAAATATTAAAAGCTCATCTGATTTATCGGATGAGCTTTTTTGTTTTAACAGACCGCAATTAACCGCCGACAGGGTTTAGTGTTAAAGTAAAATGTCTCTCCGGTAATTTTCTACGGACTCCTCTTGTAAGTGCTTACAATTTATTTTTTCATCTCCTGCAAAAAAACGAAGCGGGGACAAACAAAAAATTATGAGCAACGCAACACAACTCATTCACAGCATTCCGACAGATCCTTTAACCGGGGCGTTAAGCGTACCGATCTACCAAACCAGCACTTTTGAGCAAGTTGCGCCCGGGGTAAACTGCGGCTATGACTATGCCCGTTCAAACAATCCAACCAGGGCCGTTCTAGAAACCCTGGTGGCGACATTAGAAAAAGGTGCGGCAGCATCTGCATTTGGCAGTGGGCTTGCTGCAATCGATGCCGTAGTTAAACTACTAAAAACGGGCGATGAGATCATTGCAGTGGACGACATTTATGGTGGTGCATTCCGGTTATTTACGCAGGTGTATGAAAAGTTTGGAATAAAAGTAACCTATGTAGATACTACTGATGAGAACAATGTATACAATGCCGTTACCTCTGCAACAAAGCTGATATGGCTGGAGACGCCCACCAATCCTACGCTTAAGGTGAGTGATATTGCTGCCATTTCTGCCATTGCAAAAGCACATTCCATCCTCCTGTGTGTAGATAACACCTTTGCTTCTCCCGCCCTGCAACAGCCATTGGCACTCGGTGCAGACCTGGTTGTGCACAGTGCAACAAAATACCTTGGCGGCCATAGCGACCTGATTGCGGGAATTGTAATTGCCCGCGAAAAAGAACTGGGCGAAAAAATAAAATTCCTGCAAAATGCCACCGGCGCCATCCTGGGACCTTTTGATAGCTGGCTGGTCATCCGCGGAATTGAGACCCTGCACCTGCGGATTCAACAACATTGCAGGAACGCGCAAGCCGTGGCCGAATTCCTGGAGACGCACCCTGCGGTGGGAAAGGTATTTTACCCCGGTCTGGAGTCCCATCCCAATCATGCCATCGCTAAAAAACAGGCGACTGGTTTTGGCGGCATCGTATCCTTTACATTAAAAGCCGACACGGAGAAACAGGCAATAAAATTGGTAACATCCACCCAATATTTTAAATTGGCGGAAAGTCTGGGCGGGATCAAAAGCCTTATCTCCCATCCCGCAAACATGACCCACAAATCAATCCCTGCAGAAAAAAGAAGGGCAGCCGGTGTTTCAGATAGCCTTATCAGGCTAAGCGTAGGTTTAGAAGATGCCGCAGACCTGGTCCAGGATTTGAAGCAGGCCCTGGATCTGTTAGAGGCAAAGCAGGAATACCAGGAGGAAGATAACCTTTCGGCAAGCGTTGCCGCGTAGACTCCTGAGCCGTCAAAAATAAAATTAATTAACAGCAAATTTATTATACCATGTCACTAACTAGTATTAACAGGCCTGTCCCACCAGCGTCCCAACCACTTACTCTGGGCGTTTTCGGTTTCGGCGTTGTGGGCAAGGGCCTTTACGATGTACTGCAGAGCACACCGGCTCTTCAAGCTACCATTAAAAAGATCTGCATCATAAATGCGGACAAAAAAAGAGCAATTCCACAAGATCACTTTACCACGAATGCGCAGGAATTACTGGATGATGAAAGTATTAATGTGATTGTGGAATTGATCGATGATGCGGATGCTGCTTTCCGGATTGTGAAAGATGCCTTGCAAAAAGGCAAGTCTGTTGTAAGTGCCAATAAAAAAATGATCGCCGCACATTTTGAAGAATTGCTGTACCTGCAACACCAACATGGTGCTGCTTTGCTTTATGAAGGTGCATGTTGTGCAAGTATCCCGATCATCCGTAACCTGGAGGAATATTATGATAATGACCTCCTTTCGTCGGTAAAGGGAATAGTGAACGGAAGCACCAACTATATTCTCACGAAGATTTTTGAGGATGGGCTATCGTTTAAAGAGGCCCTCTTACAGGCCCAGCAACTTGGCTTTGCAGAAAGCAATCCTGCACTGGATATCGAAGGTCACGATGCCGCCAACAAACTCTCCATCCTGCTTGCGCATGGGTTCGGAAGTATCACTCCCACCTCAGCAATTATTTACACCGGCATCACTTCTATAAAAGATGCTGATGCGGCACTTGCCAAACAAAAGAAGTTAAAGATAAAACTCGTGGCTACTGCTCAAAAACTAAACGATACACAACTGGCCGCTTTTGTTTTGCCACAATTTGTGGAAGAACAGGATGACCTGTCCGGTGTATCCAATGAATTTAATGGGCTGGTAACGGAAAGTAGTTTTGCGGATAAACATTTTTTCAAGGGGAAAGGCGCAGGTGCATACCCAACGGCAGCCGCCGTGTTAAGTGATATTGCGGCGCTGCGATACAATTATAAATATGAATACAAAAAATACCTGCAACAAAATAAGCTGCAGCTCACGACCGATTACTACCTGAAAGTTTTTATAAGTGCAGACCACATGGAGAAGATCGAAAAAGATCAATTTGAATGGATTGAAGAATGGCACAACGAAAACAATCATAGCTGGATCGTAGGGATCATAAAAGCGGAGAGTCTGCAAAACAGTGATTGGTGGAAAAAGCAGGGCGTATCATTGATACTCACAGCGAAACCTATTGTGCCAGATGTGGAGTACAAAAAGATCAACAAAAAAAGCCTGGAACTGGCAGGGGTGTTTTCATAAAAAACCATCGGAGCAACTCATCCTCTTCCCAGGTAGGGTTACAAGCCACCCCTGTAACCGATGCCCAGGACGATCAGGAAAAGTAATAGTAAAGCTAAAAGAACAATGACGATAACAAGGCCGACACTTAGTTTCTTATTATCCTTATAAAAATCGGAAAGCAATAAATCCGGATTTTTTTTCAACGCTCGTTTTAATTTTATTTTGAGGATGCCGAAAGAAATGCGTTGCCAGCTGTTCATTTTTTTACCTGTGAAGCGGGTGTAATCTGATGCTGTAAACTTTAATAATTCGGACGCTGTCAGGTTACTTTGAAAAATGAGGCCGGGGTCTACGGCATCTACTTTTTGGGGTTGACTGGCCAGTGCCGCCGAATGCAGGACCGTTAGTAAAAAAAGCAGAACGGACATGCGAGCACCTGAAAATTCTCTCATATTCAGTTAATTTTAATATTAGACTTAATTGGCATTGGAAAAATAAGCTTGTTTTCTGTGCATTCCATATTATTGCACCCGAAAACTGAAAATAAAAAACGCCCCGGCAGAAGGGGGCACTGAAAAAGTCTTTTGTAAAAAAGAGATCAAATCAGAATTCAAATAAACGCTCTTAGGATAGGCTGTACGGAATTTAGGGCGAACAAAAA
>JAYSYY010000129.1:0-53593 GCA_043727215.1 Chitinophagaceae bacterium
TAAAATAAGGAATACACAGAGAGATTTGGAGAGTAGAAATTTAATCTTTCTCATAATAGCAATCGTTTGAGTTTAAAAGAATGTGTATTTTGTACACAATTTAAAGGAAATCCGGGAATATTAATCTATTGTTATACTTTTTTTTTTAAAAGGTTCATTAAGTTTTACACTTAAGCTAACATGGGCTAAAAAGCAATACCCGTCCACTTTTTATGGGTTTTTTCATACTTGGCATAATCAAATTTATACAGCTTTCCCGGACGGTGTGGCACTTCCGTTTCTATCTCATCCAGGTCCACGAGAAAATCCATCGAAAAGAACTTTTTCCTGAAATTTCTGCGGTCGAGTTTGATGTTCAAAATGGCTTCGTAAAGGTTCTGTAATTCCCTCAAAGAGAATTTGCTGGGAAGAAGGCTGAAACCAAGCGGGTGCTCCTTAACCCTTTTCTGTAACCGGCAATAGCTGGTATCCAGTATGGCCTTATGGTCAAATGCCATTTCTGTGATGCTATCCACGTCATGCCAGTGCAGTTCATTGTCCAGTATCTTCAATTTATGGTGCTGGATATTTAATAATGTGCAATACGCCACCGTAACCACTCTGTTAGCAGGATGGCGGTTTACGGCACCAAAAGTTTGCACCTGCTCCAGGAACACATCGCTTAAACCCGTTCGCTGTTTTAAAATGCGATAGGCAGCTCCATCAAGATCTTCATCCGGCCGCACCAGGTCGCCGAGCAGCGACCACCTACCCAGGTACTTTTTGAGATCTGAGCGAATCAATAATACTTTGAGTTTGTTCTCATCAAAACCAAATATCACGCAATCTACAGACAGGGCTATGCTGTTGATGCTCTCTACTTCAGATTGTATGGTTTTAAATGTTTTGATCTTTTTGTTTGCTGCTAATAAGTCGTCCATGTTAGTATGAGTACATAAAGGGTAAAATATACTGACTAGTTGTTGGTCTTTACCACCCTGGCGGTCCGGCTACCTTGTGAGGATACCAGCTGCAGGATATACGTTCCGGCAGATAATGTGCCTGGTTCTTTAAGGCTGATAATGTTAACCCCCGCCTGCAGGTTCACAACTTGTTTATATAATTGCCTGCCACCAGGATCACTCACGAAGAGGATTGCCGTTTCTTTTACCGGAGTTTCAATCGTCAGCTTCATCGCATTCGCATAAGGGTTGGGTGTTGCTGAAAGACTCAACCCTTTAACCGGACCAGTTAGCTTCACAATTGCACTGTAGTTATAACTACCATCGATGTCTACTTTTTTCAGCCTGTAATAATACACTGTTGATCCACTGATGTTTGCATCAGTGAAGTCATAATTACTGCTGCCAGTTGCTCTAACATTTCCAATGGCTTCAAAATTGATCCTATCTGTGCTTCGCATGATCTGGTAGTGAAGGAGATTTTGTTCATTTTCAACCTGCCAGGTAAGCCTATTGGCAGTCCCTGTATTCCGGCCCGCAAAACTTACGATCGTTACCGGTATGATTACATTGCTGCTCAGGTAGACCCGGTATTCGCCCGGTTGCAGGGTAAAAGACTGCGCTGCGCCGGTAGCGGCGAAGGTGGCAGGAGGGTTTAAATAATTATACCAGTTGCCCGCTGCAGGAAATGTTACGGAACCGGTTTGTTCTACCACGTCAAAATTCCCGATCACCACTAATTTACCTGCCCCGCTGTTCAGGGTCATCCATTTGAAAGCACCGGAAAAATTCCTGCTTATAGACCCGGTTGTGAAGGCTTCTGCAAATAATGGATTGCCGCGGAGTTGCAGTAAAGCACTGTACACATCATGAAGTTTCTTCCGGTTATTTTGTTGAAGATAATCCCAACGAATCGGCTTGGGCCTGGTCCTGCATTCTGTGTTGATGGTACCGTCTTCACAATAATTAATAGGATAGCCGTAGCCCAATTCTCCAAATTGCCAGATCATCTTGGGTCCAGGCATCGTTAAAAGGAATGATGCACAAAGTTCCATCCTCCGCAAGGCTGTAGCGGTGTCTTTGACATCGTATCCTCCTGCACTGGCTGTAGAGTTACCAAACATCACGTTCTTATACATCATCCTTTCTTCATCATGACTTTCCATGTAAGAAATGAGGTGTGGCTGTAAAAAACCCCTGTTTACAGAAAGAGCGCCATCAAAATTGGAAGTACTTACCCAACCCATGGAGGCCTCGTTAAAAGCTTTGTTGGCATTGCCCCACAACAACATACCATAATTCGACAACTCGACTTCTTCGCTGTTGGTGGCAAAATGTTCCAGTATCACGTAAGAACCGGCCGACTTTAGCTGCAGTGTATCATAATATCTTTTCCAGATGGCCACGCGGCTGGCGTCGTAATTTCCCATAGCACCTTCGTCACAATTATTACCATTAATATCGCAAGTGGCGTTTTGAGTGAACCCTTTAGAGAGGTCAAACCTAAACCCATCCATTTTGTATTCGGCCAGCCAATGTGTGACAACCCTGCTCACAAAATAACGGGTAGCCAGGCTTTCATGATTCATATCGTAACCTACATTAAAAGCGTGTTTGGTTACGGTATTAAACCAGGGATTATTGGCGGCGGGCCTGTTATTCGTGGCATCCCAATATAATTGTACCATCGGAGATAAACCGAAGGAATGGTTTAAAGCAATATCCAATACTACCGCAATCCCTTTGCTATGCGCCATATCCACAAATCGTTTCAATTCATTTTTTGGACCATAGTATTTGTCCGGAGCAAGGTAATAAGACGGATTATAGCCCCAGCTAAGGTTTCCTTCAAACTCATTTGCAGGCAATAATTCGATCGTATTAATGCCAAGTTTTTTTAAATAATTGAGTGTATCAGTAAGTGTTTCCCAATCGTGCGCTGCCAGGAAATCGCGAACGAGCAATTCGTAAACCATCAGGTTGCGTTTATCCGGGCGGGCAAAGGTCGTGGTTTGCCAGTTGTAGCTGGTTGGAGACGTTTGCAGCACACTTACTATTCCCGAAGTCAGTCCATAAGGATAGGGTTTCAAACCAGGATAAGTTGCAGTCGATATATACTGATCGTTGCCAGGGTCCAACACTTTTTCTGTGTAGGGTTCTCCTATTGTTAAGGTTCCATCCACCTTGTATTGAAAGGAATATTCCACCCCCGGGGTAAGACCCGTGAGCTGCAGCCACCAATAGCTACCGTCTGCAGTGTTTTTCATCTGGTAAGCAGATTGCTCCAGCCAGTTACTGCCAGGAAAATCACCGATCACGGTGATACGGGTCTTATTGGGCGCATATAATACCAGGGTCGCTTTGGTTGGATCCGGGTCGTAATTAATCCCGTCTTTTACACCTGCCGGCAATGCCTGGATAGTAGTCGCACCTGGAACAAAAAAACGAATCGTATCTGTTTTGGTGGTTATCCCATCAAAAGCTTCTGCAACGATCGTTTGTATGCCCGTGCTGGCGATGGCAGCATTTGCAGAAATCGTGGAAGCGCCTGCTGCTACCTGTACCTGTATGCCATTGAAATATATTTTCATGGTAGTGGAAGCTGCAACACTACTGGCTACAGCCGTTACAGCAATATTATCCCCAACGTTTTTGTTAATCGTTTCCGTGGTGGCAATAAAAGTGGGTTGGCTCGAAGGCGTGGTGAATTTCACCTTCAGGGTACCGTCCGAAATAGGAATGTACATGTCACTGCCATCGGCATTGCGCTGCACCTTACTGCCGTTTCCATTTCGAAATAATATCGCAATCTTCAGGATGGTTTCTGTAGGATCCGTTATACCATAAAAAGCCCTGATACCGCCTGATATAGTAAACTTCCATTTGCTCGGATTACTGCCGGCAACATAGGGAGCATTCAATGCTGCGACTATGGTGTTAAAATTTCCAGGGCGTGTATATTTCCAGTCATTGGCAGACGTACTCAGGCTGGTGATGACCCCGGTATGCACATAGACGTCAGAAGTTGGCGTGTAAAAATTGAGGGCCCCGTTTCCTTTAGAGCCGTCCATCACTATTTCGAAAGGAGTTGTACTTTCAACCGGGAAATCCGGGGTCCATGTTAATAATTGAGAAAATGAGGTAATACAAAATAGATTAAAGGCTAACCAGAGTATAGCTTTCTTCATGAGCAAACAATTTTAAAGTGTAATTTATACACAATAATTCGTATTTTGAAAAAAAATTCCAAATGGGTATAAATAAAATTGCCTGCTGTGTAATCCTCTTGTTCAATTACGGCATTATTGCTGCACAGAAGCAAAATAAGTTTCCCCTCCAGGTAAAATCGGACGCGGGATCCTGGAAAATCGAACAATTTATTTCCGGAATTATTAAAATCGCGTTTGACCCTACTGGTTACATTTATAATGAGCAGGTGTCCAACGCTGTGATCGGGAAACCGGTGGGGCAATTGGATCAAGGCACAGCAATACTTACGGACAGCGATAAAAAGGGCTTTTCTGTATTCTTTGCTGAAAAGAGAATCAGGGTCCTCGGTTATTTTGATAGTGCTGGTCACAGGGGATTCCGGTTTGGGTTGGCACCTGGTGAAAAAATTATGGGTACAGGAGAAAGATCTGTACCGATGAACCGCCGTGGTTACAAGCTACAGCTCTACAATAACCCGGCGTATGGTTATGGCCTCAATGCAGAAAATTTAAACTACTCCGTTCCTTTTTTTATTTCTTCCAATGGCTTTGGAATATTTTTCGACAATCCCTCCAAAGGATATTTTGATATAGGAAAAAACAATCCCGGTATCCTGGAGTACGGCGCCAGTTCTGGGAAACTAAATTTTTATATTATCCCGGGCAGCAATGTGGCAGAAATACTGCGCAGGTACCATGCACTTACCGGCACACAGCCTCTACCCGCCCGCTGGGTTTTTGGCAACCTGATGAGCCGATTTGGGTACAGGAGCCAGGAGCAAGTAACCAGTACCGTTAGCAGCATGCTGGAACAGCATTTTCCCGTAGACGCCGTTATACTGGACCTGTTCTGGTTTGGAGATAGCATCAAAGGCACATTGGGAAATCTTGACTGGGTGAATAAGGCAGCCTGGCCTGCTCCGGAAAAAATGATCAGTGACCTTAGTAAACAAGGGATCAAAACAATCCTCATTACAGAACCTTTTGTATTACAAACCACGCCTAACTACGAGCCCTCCAAAAAATTACACGCCACGGATAGTGCAGGAAATCCTTTTGTACTCACCAATTTTTATTTTGGCAACGGGGGTTTACTGGACATCTTCAGGAAAGAGACGCAGGATTGGTTCTGGAGCAAGTATAAAAAGCAGATCAACATTGGAGTGGCCGGCTGGTGGGGCGACCTGGGCGAGCCGGAAACCCATCCCGAAAATCTGTACCACAATCTAAAAGACCTCGGGTTTAAAAGAGCGTTTCGTGCGCATGAAGTGCACAATATTTATGGGCATTACTGGGACAAGATGTTGTATGACAAATATGCAAAGGAGTATCCCGGTACCCGGTTATTTAACCTGAACAGGAGTGGTTATGCCGGTAGTGCCAGGTATGGAGTCTTTCCCTGGAGCGGAGATGTAAGTCGCAGCTGGGAAGGGCTGCAGGCACAACTTCCTTTAATGATCGGCATGAGCATGAGTGGCGTGCCTTATATTCATGCGGATGCGGGCGGGTTTGCTGGTGGCGAAGGTGACAAAGAATTATATACCCGTTGGCTGCAGTTTGCCACATTCACACCGGTATTCAGGCCGCATGGCACAGCTTTCGGCAACCTGGAGCCGGGGGTAAAAGATATTCCATCCGAAGCAGCGTTTTACGATGAGCCATACAAGTCCATCGTGCGAAATTCGATAGGGTTACGCTACCAGTTATTGCCTTACAATTATACGCTGGGTTATGAACAGGCGAAGTTTGGTAAACTCCTGGTAAGGCCTTTGTTTTATTACGACAATGCGGACAGCAATTTGTATAAAACCGATAACCAGTTTATGTGGGGAGATGCATTCATGATTGCACCGGTTTTGAAAAAAGATGCCCGGAGCCTTGCGCTCTATTTGCCCCAGGGGTCCTGGTACCAGTACCACCGCGAAGAAAAACTGGCAGGTGGACGGTGGATAACAGAAGAGTTGACCTTGGATAACATTCCCGTATTTGTAAAGGCCGGAAGCTTCATCCCGATGTTTAAACCATCCAGCCCGATAAAAAACACAGGCGAATACTCCGGAAAAAAGATCTTTGTCAAATATTATCCATCGGCTTTATCGTCACGATACATCCTTTACGAGGATGATGGCCGCACTAACAATACGATTGCAAATGGAAATTACGAACTGATCCAGTTTGAAGGTTTACAAAAAAGTAAAACGCTCACCATCAGGATTAAAATGGGTAATAAAAAAATTCTACAAGCGAGGGAATTCGTAATAGAACTACCCATGGGCTTCCACATCAAAGCAGCAAGAGTCAACAGCCAGCTTGCAAAAGTCACAGACAATAAGATCTTCCTCCCTTATTCCGGTAAGCCGTTAAACCTGGAGGTCAGCTTGCGTTGAACCTGATCTCTGAGCTGCTATATACTATTGAGGTAGTGGTGTTGGAATCGCATTTGCCTTTATTATCATCAGAAGGTGATCAACAGAAACCCCGGTTTGGGTGAGAACTGATCTGTCTTCTACCTCCTTGGATCCACTATGATCAATCAACCTTTGACGATGTACCGCAGGCAGATCCTGGAGGGCGGCAACCCGCCTTAATTCGGCTTTGGTAATAAGTGGCATCAAGGATGTAATTATCGAACAATTATTATAACGAACAAACATTCAAAGTTAGTAAGGGCTCACAGTTTTTACAATAACTGGCCGGAATGAGGTTTTTACAAGCCAAAAAAAGAAGGAGGTTATTGATCCAGCAAATTCCTGATCATTCCTTCTTCCTCCAGCCAGTTATATCCCTCCAGCTTAGTAAGTACAACGTTCCCTTTTTTATCCAGTAAGTAAGTCGTTGGGTACACATGAATACCCAGACTTGCTAAACTTTTGGTTGAAATGGTGAAGAGAATATTACCCGCATCAAGCCGGCGGCGAAAGGCCTCCAATCTGGCATTGTTCTCGTCGGTTATATAAATCACCTGGAAATTTTCCCGCGGAAGTTTGGCTGCCAGCTGATTTAATAACGGCGTTTCTTTGGCACAGTCCCGGCACCAGGTTTGAAAACAGGAAACGATCAATACTTTGCCGGCATAGTCATTGAGGGACACCTGTTTTTTTTCATCTGCAAGCTGGAGTGCGACATCGCTAAAGACCATGGCTGGTGCAACCGTCTTCCGTTGATACCAACGCAGGGCCCAGAAAAGTACAAATACCAATAACAAACCCCATATGATCCTGCCCGCGATTGTTTTCATTTCAAAGGATTTCGTTCAACTACCTGGAGTGTCGCAGCCCTGTTAAACCGTTTTACAACATATTGCAATGTAATTTTTACAAGCGGATTTTTTATGTTGACATAGTTAAATATCTGCTTGGTCAAAGCGCCTAGATTCACCTTTGCTTCTCTTGCGGTACGACCCAATTCAAGCGACTTGTATTTATTTACGATCATTTTCTCAGTGCTCCTGAACAAAATATTAAAATAAAGTTTGGCCGATTGGTTTGCTTCATAGTCCAGGCCGATATAATGGGTTTCCATTCGGTCTCCGTAAAAAATAAACGTGTAAAATCCCACCATCTCACTCTGCAAGTACATGGCGTAAAACTCAAAGTCTTTTCCCAGATCTTTTTTTAAATGGTAAAAGTAGGCCGCGTTTATTGTTCCCAGTTTGATGGATTGTTTGTTCACAACGTTCCAATACAGCTTTTCTATCGCGGCAGATTTTTGCATGATTTCTTCAGCACAAAATTCGGTTGTTGTGACCAGCTCAAAGGATCTTATGATTTTTTTTGCACGCTGCAGGTAATTCTTATTAAGGTCCTTCAGGTAATCGTCGAAGGTCAGCCAGTAAGGTCTCCGGGCCAGTTCCATTGTTACGTCGCCACTAAAAAAACTATAGCCAAAGGGTTTATAAGTTTCTTCTACCAGAACAGTTTCGCAATCCTTCACCAGGATGCCACAAGGATTGTAATTTCGGTTCTGCTCCAGGAAAAGTTGTATGGCTTCGAAAACCAGCGTGGGTCTCACATCGTCTTTAAAATAAAAGCCCTGGAAATCTACCCGGAACAGGCTGCCACAAACCAGCAACAGTAGTTGTTTTGGGAGAAGCAACTGCAGGGCGGCGGATAGAAATGTTGCCGGCTTTGAAAAATTCAGGTGTTCATGTTTAAAAAGAAAAAGTTGTAAATAAATGACGCCTATAAGTTGTTCCTTGTTAAAGACCTGCAGGTACTTATTCTCAATATTATCAACACCAGCCTTCTCAAAAGCCAGGAGGTGACGGCTTGCAAGTTGGTGATTTTCCGGTAACAATGCATCCCACGAGTGTGCGCATTCAACAATTGACCCGGCTATTAATATACTTATTTTCAAAATTGTTATCTGGCCAGTTCATATACGAAAGAGCCTTTAGGCCCGATCTCAAAATCTGCTATGGCAGCACTACTATTAGTGTGGATATTTCTCATTTTAGAAAAACCGGACGTCCGCTCTGCAAACCGGTTCATGTTTACTGTCTTGCTGGTTTTCCCGGTATGCATCACCACCATCACGGTTTGTTTATCATCATAGCGAAAATAAACGTACAGGCCGTCTTCAGGAACGAACTGCATCATTTTTCCCGTAGTTAATGCAGAAGACGTTTTCCGGAACCTGGCTAAAGTTGAAAGGTGATCCCAGATCTCTTTTTCCTTGTTGTCCCGGCCATGGTTGTTGAATTTATCACTGGCATCACCGGCCCATCCACCAGGAAAATCCTGGCGAACATACCCATCATTAGGGGTGGTGGTGCCTGTAAGCCCAAGTTCACCCCCATAATATAATTGAGGTATGCCCCGGCAGGTGAGCAGCCAGTTAAGAGACGATTTATATTTTTCCAGGTCCTCACCTATCACCGAATAAAAACGGGCGATATCATGGTTGTCTAAAAAGATCACATTACGCATCGGGTCTTTGTACAGGAAGTCCTGGGCCAACGTGGTATATAATTTATTTACGCCTTCGTTCCAACCAAAATCCTTGGTCATGGCATCCGTTATCCCCCAAAGTGTCTGGAAGTCGGTTGCTGCCTGAAGATTACTCCTGAAACCCGCGTGGTAATTATTCTGAACAAAATAACTTTGATTCGGAACACCGTGCACCCAGGTTTCCCCAAACATAGTTAGCTTTGGATACTCGTCTTCCATGGCCTTGTTACAACGGTTCATAAATGCAAGATCATTGTAGGCGTAAGTGTCGATTCGCCAACCGTCGATGCCAAATTCTTCAACCGTCCAGATAGCATGTTGAATTAAAAAATTAGCCACGAAAGGATTGTATTGATTCAAGTCAGGCATTTCCTTTGTGAACCAACCGTCCGCCATTATTTTAAAATCTTTTTTGCTGGCATAAGGGTCAAACAATGCCTGGTCTTTGTAGTTGGTATTTGTGTAAGACGGCCATTGGTGCAGCCAATCTTTCATTGGCGGATCTACCACAGTGACATGATGAACCCCTACATGATTGTACACTGCATCCTGGATGATCTTCAACCCTTTTTTATGTGCGGCATCGATCAACTGATGGTAACCTTTATCGCCCCCCAGCCGCGGATCCACTTTATAATGGTTGGTAAAAGCATAACCATGCTCGGTGCGGTTGGGCATGTCATTTTCAATAATGGGATTTAGCCATAAAGCTGTAACGCCTAACGCTGTAAAATAGTCAAGGTGATTTTGAATACCCTTCAGGTCGCCACCATGGCGGTTAAACACGGTATCCCTTCTCAGCGTTTGATCTTTCATCCCTGGCACCCGGTCATTACTTACATCTCCGTTACTAAACCTGTCTGGCATGATAAGGTACATCAGGTCTTTTGAAGTAACACCCTGGGCAAAACTGCTGCCTTTGCCCGCGCGACGTGATTTGATCTCAAAGGAGATATCCCCGGCCCCGCTTCTTTTTATTTTTACGATCCCTGGTTTTGCAGAGGACGCTATTGCGAGATCCAGGAAAACATAGTTTGGATTTTCTGCCTTTTGTACTTTTTTCAAGGTAACACCGGGATAACTAACCGTGTAATTTCCCTTTCCTATTTTATCTCCATGGAGCATCACCTGCACAACAGGATTTTTCATCCCAGCCCACCAATGCGTAGGATAAGTATTAATTTGTCTTGGTTGTGCAGTTGCACAAGTACAGGCAATAAGGTATGACCCGAGGAACAAAATGTTTTTCATCTTATCTTAATTAAATGTGTTTTAAAACCACATCATCGTTATCATTCACGATAAAGTTCAGCAGGCCGGCAATGATCATACTAATGCCGCCGATCACAAGAGCGTAAATGGCCTCATCGTTAAAAAAACTCTTTAGAAAAAAACCTAAAATTGCTGCGGCAACTATTTGTGGTATGACTATAAAAAAATTGAATACACCCATGTAAAAGCCCATACGGTGAGCGGGTAAAGCGCCCGCAAGGATAGCATAAGGTATAGTGAGGGTGCTGGACCAGGCCAAGCCTACTCCCACCATCGGCAGCAGCAGCATAAATTTATTATCAATGAACAACATGGATATTAAACCGACCCCTCCTATCACAAGACATATCAGGTGCGTGAACCTTCGGCTGATCTTTTTAGCCAGCATTGGCAGCAGGAAGGCAGTAATAGCGGAAACCCCATTATAAACCATGAACATCACCCCTACCCAATCACCCGCGTCTTGGTACACTTTGGAAGTGGTGTCAGTAGAGCCAAAAGTATTCTGTGCAATCCCTGAGGTGGTATAGATCCACATCGCAAAAAAGGCGAGCCAAGTAAAGAACTGGACAATGGCGAGTTGCAGCATAGTTGTCGGCATTTTAAATATGCCCATCGTGATCTCTTTGAGACCATTTGCCAACCCCTTTGTTCGCAACTTTTCTTCAGCAAAAGTCTCCATGTTTTCAGGCGGAAATTCGGTTGTGGTAAACACGGTCCACATCACGGAAAACAGGAACACTACTGCGCCGATATAAAAGGAATATTTAACTGAGTCGCTGATGATGCCTGCAGGCGCGGTATTGCTGATACCAAACCAGTTGGTAAACATGTACGGCAATAGAGATGCAATAACTGCTCCCAATCCAATAAAAAACGTTTGGGTAGCAAAACCAGTGGTTCTTTGGGATGATGGTAATTTATCTCCCACAAATGCCCGGAATGGTTCCATCGAAATATTGATAGACGCATCCAGTACCCAAAGTAAAGTTGCAGCCATCCACAGCACGCTGCTTTGAGGCATAAGAAACAGAGCAATGGCGGATAATACTGCCCCAATGAAAAAGAAAGGCCGTCTCCTACCCCATTTCGGATGCCAGGTACGGTCACTAAGGTAACCGATAATGGGCTGCACCAGCAAACCTGTGACAGGGGCAGCGATCCAGAGAAAGCCGATCTTGTCAATTTCTGCACCAAGGGTTTGAAATATGCGGGAAACATTGGCATTTTGCAAAGCAAAGCCAAATTGGATACCGAAAAAACCGAAACTCATATTAAGGATCTGCCTGAAGGTCATGCGGGGTTTTACATGGGGTTCCAAAGGGGGCAGAACATCAGCGTGGGCCATAGCAATCAGTTATTAAAATGATGATGTGTAAAAATTACACTTCGCTAAAAGTACAATATTTTCTCGTCCAACAAAAAATGCCTTGCACTTTTTATTGCACTATGCATCTTTTGGTCTGCAGAAAAATAAATCCCAGCAGGTAGGGACTACCTGTAATCGTAAACAATGTATCCCCACGGCTCTATATTAAACTCATGGGTATCGGATATTTTTTCATTCACTCCCATGAAAAGATTGAGCGGATCCCCGTTGATCGTGGAGTCTTTTAGGGTAAATTTCTGTCCCTTCTTACTCATGTTAAAGATCATTACGGCTTTACGTCCTTGTTTTTCCCGGGAATAAGCAAACACCGCATTGTCATTACTGCTCTGCAAACGTTTATAAGTCGCGTCGAACGCAAGTGCCGGATTGGTTTTACGTAAAGTAAGCAGGGTTTTGTAAAATGTGGCCATTTCATATTTTCCTGTCCAGGGTATGGGGTCCCGGACAAAAAATTTCAGTCTCTTTTTATTAGGTAACTCCTGGCCGCTATAGATGAGTGGAATGCTTTGCGCCATCGTTTGGCTGAACACCGCAAATGTTTTATACGCGTTACCGAATTTTTCAAACTCTGTTCCATTCCAGGTATTTTCATCATGATTGGTTGTGAAAAACATCCGAGCCGCCCCCCCGGGATGGGAACTGATATTGGCATTCAGCAAAGAATCAAACTGTGCAAGGTTTTTTTTACCGGTGTACAGGTCTTTCATAGCACCCATGGCACCCCAGGCATAACTCGCATCAAAACCAGCTGTGTGTAGTTCAGGCTTCTCTGCCTCGGCCAACATGAAAATACCCGGTTTTGCTGCGCGTAAGGCCATGATGCACTCCTTCCAGAAATCAGTAGGTACTTCGCCCGCAACATCACAACGGAAGCCATCCATATCGGTTTCGGTCAACCAGAATTTCATCGCAGCAATCATACTGTCCCGAAGTTCCCGGTTCTTATAATCCAGTTTGCGGGTATCCGTCCAGTCGAAGGGAGAAATTATTTTCCCTGTCGAATCTTTTTCATAAAATTGTGGATGTGTTTTCATCCAGGGGTTATCAGGCGCTGAGTGATTGGCTACCCAATCCGTGATCACTTTAAATCCCATGCTGTGCGCCTCGTTTACCAACGCCTTCCAGTCTGCCATGGTGCCAAATTCCTCATTCACAGCTTTGTAGTTCCGCACTGCATAATAACTGCCTAGTTCCTTTGGCGTCATTTTTCTTCCTTCGATACCAATGGGCGTTATAGGCATAAACCAAAGGATCTCTACTCCCATATCTTTCAACCTCGGTAAACTTTTGGCAAATTCATTGATTGTACCGGCTTTGGAATACTGCCGTAGGTTTACCTCATAAATATTACTGGTGGCAAACCATTTTTCTACCGGTTCCTTTGTTTCTGCAACTGTTACTGATTGAGTTTTTTCAGCTTCTTTTTTGCTGTCCCTGCAGGACCCCAGCAGGATAAATGCTAAAAGGGGCACTTGTAAAAACTTAAGATATGGCATAGCGATATTTTTTTGGAAGGTAATAAATTATTTTTTTATGGGGGGTCGCCGTTTATTTTGGATGGTGATTTTACTCTGCCCGGATTAAATATATTTACTGCTCAAAAACTTTTAGCATGAGACCCCTGCTTTTCATACTCACCTTTTGCACCACCGCAGCCAGCGCGCAAAAATCCCTGGGAAAACTGACAGTCGAAAAAATTATGAGGGATCCAAAATGGATCGGAACTTCACCCTCCAATCCAATATGGAGCGCTGACGGTAAAACGGTCTATTTTTCCTGGAACCCAGATAATTCTCCTGCAGATTCTCTTTACTATTTTACGAGAGATAACAAAATCCCTCTGAAAGCGACTGCAGTTCAGAAACAACAGGTAGTACCTGCCGGCAACGTGATCTACAACAAAAACAGAACTGCTTATACCTATGTGAAAGATGGCGATATTTTTTATGCAACAGTAAAACCTGCCAGGACATTGCGTATTCTCCGCAGTGCCGACCTGGAATTTAACCCCCAGTTTTCTTTCAACGATTCAAAATTAGTTTACAACAGGAGCCAGAATTTGTATGCCTGGGACATTGCTACCGGCGGAACAATGCAACTCACCCGGATCCAGGCCGGTAGCACGCCAGGCAGGAACGCTGCATCAAAAGATAATGACACAGACCAGGAAAAATGGTTGAAAGAAGACCAGCTTCAAACCTTTAAGATCTTAAAACAGCGAAAAGAAAAACGGGAAGCCACGGAGGCATATAATAAAAACCTGCCAAAAGAAAAAGAGCCCAGGATCATTGGCATTGATGATAAAAATCTGCAAAACCTCAGCAGCAGCCCCGATGGCCGTTTTGTAAGCTATAGGTTATTTAAGTCGGCGGCCAATAACAAGGGGACGATCGTACCGAACTATGTGACGGAAACGGGTTTTACAACTGATATCCCTACGAGGACAAAAGTGGGTGAAGTTCCTGGCAGTTCTGAATTTTTTATTTATGACCGGGCGATGGATACGGTTTTTCCTATTAAAGCAGATTCATTGCCAGGTATCAAAGACCTGCCGGATTACACAAAAGATTATCCTGCCCAACTTGCTGAAAAAAATAAAAAAAACCCTGCCAGGCTGGTAAATTTTGGCAATGCGACCTGGTCGCCGGATGGGGATAAACTGCTGTTAGACATTCGGTCACTGGATAATAAAGACCGCTGGTTAATGGTATGGGATAGCGCCACAAAAAAATTATCGATTGCAAATCGTGATCGAAACGAAGCCTGGGCGGGCGGCCCCGGTTTTTCCAATCGTGGGTGGATAGATGGCAGCAACATCTGGTACCAGTCTGAAGCCAGCGGGTATAGCCATCTCTACCGGTTAAATGTAAGGTCGGGAACTAAAACAATGATCACGTCCGGAAACTATGAGATCCAGGATGCCCAACTGAGCACCGATCGTAGCTATTTTTACGTAACCAGCAACGAAGTACATCCCGGGGAAAAACATTTTTATCGTGTACCCGTTACCGGTGGTAAGGCTGTAAGGCTGACTACAATGGAGGGCAATAACCAGGCAATTATATCACCGGATGAAAAAAACCTTGTTTTTCTTTATTCTTATTCAAATAGACCTACCGAACTTTTCTGGCAGGAAAATGCCGCGGGTAAAACCGCACAACAGGTAACCAATAAAGCCAGAACGGATGAATTCAGTTCTTATGCATGGAAAGACCCGGAGTTGGTAACCTTTAAAGCAAGAGATGGCGCCAATGTATACGGCAGGTTGTATAAACCAGCCAACCCGGATCCAAAAAAACCGGCCGTGATCTTTGTCCACGGTGCCGGTTATCTTCAAAATGCCCATAAATGGTGGAGTAGTTATTTCCGGGAATATATGTTTCACAATTTACTCGCAGACGAGGGATATTATGTAATGGATATTGATTACCGGGGCAGTGCCGGTTATGGCCGCGACTGGCGTACAGGTATCTACCGTCACATGGGAGGGAAAGACCTTACAGACAACGTGGACGCTGCTGCATACCTGATAGATAAATTTGGCGTAGACAAGGATCGCATAGGTATCTACGGCGGATCTTACGGAGGTTTTATCACATTAATGGGACTTTTTACCACACCGGACATTTTCGCAGCAGGCGCAGCACTGAGGCCGGTTACAGACTGGGCAAACTACAACCATGGCTATACTGCCAATATATTAAATGAATCTTTTGCAGATAGTATCGCGTATAGAAAAAGTTCGCCATTGTACCATGCCGCAGGACTTAAAAATCACCTACTGATCTGCCACGGCATGGTGGATGTGAACGTGCACTACCAGGACGTGGTAAAACTAACCCAACGGCTGATAGAGTTGGGAAAAGATAACTGGGAACTTGCTTCCTATCCGATGGAAGACCACGGCTTTGTAGAACCGAGTAGTTGGACCGATGAATACAAAAGGATTTTTAAACTCTTCGAAACTGTCCTTAAAAGATAGAAATTATCCGAACAATTTAGAAAATTGTTGCTGATTCAAACCATCCGGCATAATAATTTGCCGGTTTTCCAGTTATATATTCGGAAACCCTTTGTTGTTAAAACATTACTAATAACCTCCCTTAAGTATTCTTTAACATCCGACGTTTAAACTTGTGGCATAGTATTGTATCTATAACTGAAGCCCGCAAAAAGAGGAATGACAAAGGGCCGCTAACAACTTATAAAAATATCAAATAAAAAAAACGATGAAAAAAGTATTACTACCCCTGGTTATTGTTTCTGCAGTACTGTTTACTGCCTGCAGCAGCAAAAAAGAATCTACGGACAGAGAAATGGTTTTGCTCACCGACTCTATGTATAAAAGCAACCTTGGAAGCGATACAGCTGCAATGGTGGAGCAACAGGCTCCCGAAATGGCAGAGCCGCAGGTCGCAGCACCTGTTGTAAAAACCAGGAAACCTGCACCGAGGAAAACAAATACCACCTATAATCAGCCTGTGCAGAATAATTCTACTACAAAAGCACCTGTGCCAGTTCCTGAACCCACAGTTGCACCCGCATCCACCGGCACAACCGGAACTGAAACTGCAGGCACCGGAGCAACGACTCCTGAGGTGAAGAAAAAAGAGGGGATAAGTAAAGCAGCGCAGGGTGCCATCATTGGTGGCGTAGGTGGCGCAGTAGCCGGGGCTGTTATTAGCAATAAAAAAGGCAAAGGCGCTATTATTGGTGGGGTGATCGGTGCAGCTGGTGGATATATCCTGGGGCGCAAAAAAGATAGAACGGATGGTCGTGTAGGCACCGATACAACAAAAAATTAAACCAGTTTGCCGGATAGATTAAGACGCCTGATCGTGGAAGATCGGGCGTTTTTTTTGTTTGGGTTATACAGGCCGTATTTTCTGCCCCGGGTTAATCCCATTAAGCTGCATGGGCATTTGATTCGCACGGGCGTGCAGTAAGATTGTTCCTGACCAGCCTCGTATGTTGTTGAGGAATTATTCAACAATCATTACAAGAAGAATTACGCATTTTCACCCAACCGGTTAACTACAGGGACAAAATACTCAACAAAATAAAACGTCCTGATTACCGGCGTTAACTGATTAAAAACAACCCATTACGGATTGGCTGGATACTTTTAGAAAGAAGAGGATCCTGCCCCCCTTGGTCGACAGATATTTTCTTAATTAATTCCGGGATAACAAGGGCTGCCTGTTGAACAACTCTGCTGTGGCAATTAATTTTTTGGAAACAGGTGCCTTTTTGTTCCTGCTATGAAAGAAGTCGAAGGCTTCCGGGTGATCCTTTAGGATATCATTCATTAATTCTGGTTTGAATGCCATCACAGCCCCTTCGTTCCCTATCTGGATAAACAATTCTTCAGATGTGCCTGAACCGTTAAAATATTTATGGCTGTAGACATTCAGTTTCCCCGTAGCAATCCGCACAGCAAAACCTGGCAGGGCCTCTACAGCCGATTTACTCCTCCGGCCGTTCACAAGATTTTCTGGGCTTAAAGCATAGTGCGTTTCATTCTGGTATGCAAAAATACTATTGGCCAGGATCTCTGTTTTGCCGTCTGCAAGGAGGTGAGGAGAAGTAAATAAGCCCGTCACTAGTTTCAGGGTGGAATATTGCTGGATGCTTCCATCTTTTAGAATTACATAACTGCTGTTTGAACCGGCCCGACCGGGTTTATCTTCCGATGGAGGTTCCGGCAGTGTGGTGACTGAACTTGCAGCACAGGATTGCATAAAGAGAAGGACACCGGCTATTGCCAGGGCAAGGGTAGCTTTTTTTTTCATTGCGTGGTTTTTATAAAGGCTTGACTTTCTAAACGCAATGCCATCCAATCTATTGTTATACGAAAGGGATTAATCTACCTCCAGCGGGGAAATGCCTTTTATATAATTTCCAGTCCAGGGACCTCGAGCACCTATTTAACGGATGGTACCTTGGAAGGGATGGCCACAAACCTTGCCAACGGTGCCACCCTGGCGCTGTTTAACTGTAAGGTATCGTTAACGATATAATAACTGTCCGACCTTTCAATGACTGCAAAATACTCACTCTCCAGGTCCAGACCCTCACAGGCCATTTCGGTTCGGATGATACCGGAAAATTGCAGGCGCAAACCTTCGGCTCCAGGCTTGTAAGTTCCTCCAAAGTCATTACAACCTGCATTTCCACTTACCCTGTTTTCTTTGACACTAAGTGTGAGAAAGATTTCCCGTCTTTTGCCTTCATCTGGTTCACCGACTGGCTTACCGTTCAATTCAACCAACTTCCAATATGTGCCCGTCAAGCTGGTGGAAGAGCTGTCAGCTACCGTGGAGCGGAGAGTGTTACTGCATGCAGATAGGAATAAAAATGGCAGGCTCAGTAAAAAATTTGTACGTTTCATAGTTGCAATTTTAGTTACAGGGTCGATTCTTAAAATCTACGCCTTACATAAATTTTCCCCGTAGGCTAATTACTAAAAAACAGGCCAAATACACAATTCATCCAGAGGAATGTAGAATTTGATACTGTTTATGTTACCCGCTGAAAATGGCTGAAGTAGTTTGAGCCCAATAATTAACTGATAAAAATTCTCGAGTCATGAAATTGTTATTCACTATTATACCAAACGTTACAGTTTCCGGCATTTTTTCAAGTCCCCATTGAATCCTGCGAAAATGTTCCACTAGCCACCTGCCTCCTTTAGCGAATCCTTAAATGCAGCGATCACAGCAGCTGTTTCTTTATACAGCAAGGTTTCATTCACCGATATTTTATATTCATTGTTTGCATCTGGCAAGGGCATACGAATACCAAATTTGTTATGCAATGTTTGGGCAAACAATTTTCCATTTATTTTCTTATCCAATACCAGTGCATAAATATTAGTACCGCCATCCAGGGGAGTCACTTTTATTGCGTTTAGCCGGTTGATCGCTTCAAATATTTCCGCTGATCTGTCCTTTGCATTTTGTAGCCTGCTTTCCATGCCGTTCAGCCGGTGCAACGCCATTGCTGCATTGGTCCAGTTGCGGTACATAGTGCCCCCATGTATCTTCATTAAATGTTCCATTCTACCAATCACTTCACCGGTCCCGCAAAGTATGGCGCCCGCAGAAGCGCCCAGGTATTTGTATAAAGAAATATAGACCGTATCAAAATAACCGGTGTACTCTTTTACAGGCACACCGCTCCATGCAGCGGCCATATAAATGCGTGCACCATCCAGGTGCATTTTTATATTATTACTGCGGCAGTATGCACTTATTTTTTTTATTTCGCCGAGTGGTATCAGCCTGCCATCAGCGCGCCTTACCGGGTTTTCGATAGATACACAACCAATGGCACTATTAAATGCTTCGGCAGTTTTATGGTAGATCACAGCCTGCTCCAGTTCCGCAGCTGTAAAATAAGCAGCTTGCTTTGCCAGAGGTATCAGCCTTTTTCCAAATACTGTTTGGGCAGCATCCGCTTCATCTCTGTTTACATGGCTGGTTTCCTGCACAATTACTTTTGCATTTTCGTCGCTCAGCGCTGCAATGGCCAATTGATTGGCCATGGTACCAGTTGGCATAAAGATGGCTTTTTCTTTCCCCGTGATTTCTTCAAACTTCTTTTCCAGGTCTGCTACTACGCCACCTACACCATAACGATCGGGCTCTATCTGTTTTACCATGTTTATTTTTTGCAATTCAGCGATGTACCCTGTTGCATCAAACATTTCCCCATCCCCAAATAATTTTACAAGCGGGTCTGCACCTGGCGGTGTGTATGGCCCGTTGTTTGCTGCCAGCACTGCAGCCGCGGGTACCATTAATGGAACAGCAGATAACCCTGCTGTTTTTAAAAAGCTTCTCCGGTTAAAACGGGTCATGGTGATTATTTTTAGATAACTAATGTAAGCATATAACGCATGTAATAGACTATACCCAGACTAGTATTTATTACATTATAATTAAACCATTTTCCTGGCCCCCTTTGGACTTCCGGTATTCTTTTACTGTTTCTGATTTTAATTGTGGCGTCAGCAGGGAGCATAGACTATCCTCTCTTAACCTCCTTTTACTTACATTTGCGCTTTAATAAAATAATTTGCCCCCATATGAGTTTAGTTGATCTTGTAATGCCCAAATTAGGTGAGAGTATCATGGAAGCCACCATTTTGAAATGGCATAAAAGGCCGGGAGACCCCATTGCACAGGACGAAACAGTTCTGGATATTGCAACAGACAAAGTAGACAGCGAAGTTCCATCGACTGCTGAAGGCACGATTTACGAAATACTATTCAAAGAAAATGATGTGGTACCCATTGGTACCGTCATCGCCAGGATCAACACTGGCACGGGAGAAAATACTACCGCATCCCATCCCGCAACCACAACTAAACCAGAATATGAAGAAGCAAAGGTGGTGGAACACATTCCTTACCAACCCGCTCCCGCAATAGTTCCTGCTGCCCACCCCAATGCACCCCGTTTTTATTCACCACTGGTTTTAAATATCGCCCAGAGTGAAGGGATCAGCATGACGGAACTGGAAAATATTCCTGGCACCGGGCAGGACGGTCGTGTGAGCAAAAAGGACATTTTACAATATGTTACGGGCCGTGCACAACAACCAACTGCCGCACCTGCAGCAGCGCCGCAAACTAATGCCGGCAGCCAGCCACAGCAAGTGACAGTATTACCTAAAGAGGAACCCCTTAGAAATGAAGCCCAGATGCCCACGGTGTACCAGGGTAATGTGGAAATAATAGAAATGGACCGTATGCGGAAGCTCATCTCCAAACACATGGTGGATAGTAAACACACCAGTGCGCATGTAACGAGTTTCGCAGAATGTGATGTTACCAGCCTGGTGATATGGCGTGAAAAAGTAAAAAAGGATTTTGAAAAAAGAGAAGGCGAAAAAATAACATTCACACCGCTGTTCATAGAAGCCATTGTAAAATGCATTAAAAAATATCCGTGGCTCAGCAGTTCTGTTGAAGGTGATAAGATCATCGTTAAAAAAGACCTTAATATTGGTATGGCTACTGCGTTACCAAATGGAAACCTGATCGTTCCTGTAATAAAAAATGCCGACCAGCTAAATCTCGTCGGCCTGACTAAACAGGTTAATAACCTGGCGAATGCAGCGCGTACCGGTAAATTAAAACCAGATGATACCAACGGTGGCACGTTCACGCTCACTAATGTAGGCACTTTCGGCAGTATCATGGGAACTCCGATCATCAACCAGCCACAGGTAGCGATACTGGCAGTTGGTGCCATAAAAAAGAGGCCGATGGTGATTGAAACTGCCCAGGGTGATACAATTGGTATCCGCCATATGATGTACCTGTCCTTAAGTTACGATCACCGCATTATTGATGGCGGGCTGGGATCCACTTTCCTGAATGCCGTGAGTAAAGAGCTGGAAAACTTCGACGCGAACCGGGCGATCTGAGAAAGTCAAGGGTCAACCGTCAATATTGATAATTTATACGAGTCCCCGGGAGTTTGCTCCCGGGGATTTTTGGGCTATATAAAAAAGCAACCTGTCTCCGCATTAAGCAACCTAAGCCCGAGGACCGGTATTCATGCCCGCTATCATTTTAAAAAATCTAGAAAAATTTAATGCAGTTTATTATGTTTACAACATTGATTGGAGCAAATTAAATTCCTACATATGAAAATTTTATGGTTTCTTATCCCGTTAATTTTTATCCGCAGTTTTTTGTGCAAAGCCCAGGAGTTTCAGCCGGCACCTGCCGGCAAAGCGGTGATTTATTTTGTGAGGCCATCAATGTTAGGGTTCGCTATCAATTTTAGTTACTTCGATAGCACAAACCTGGTTGACAAATTCAACGGTACGGGTTATATCCGGTATGAATGCGAACCCGGTTTTCACCTTTTTTGGGCCAAGGCGGAGAATAAGGATTTTATTGAAGCGGATGTTGAAGCAGGAAAAATCTACTTTGTGGAGGCTGTGCCGCAAATCGGAGCACTTACCTATGGCGTGCAATTGATTCCCGTGGATCCGAAAGATGAAAAAAGGATGGCCCGGCTTTTAAAGTTTTTGAGTAAAAAGCCTGCTGTTTCAGTTGTAGACCAGGAAACAGCAAAAGATCAGCAGGAATTATCGGACGTTATTACAAAAGGGTTGGATAAATACAAAAAAGATAAAGTAAACGGGAAAACAATTGCGAAACTTGAAAAAGATATGAATTATGAAATTCAATAGGTTGCGTATGCAGCCATCCCGATTCTTACTGAGTGTTTACTTCATTGATGAAAAGCCGATTACAAATGTTTCTTTTTAAGCGGGTAAGCATTTTCCCGACAGCTGCCCGGTAATAACGTTTAAAATAAATTCCGGACTTTTTATCTTGTAAGTCCGTTTTATCAGACACCCAAAATAAAACACTATGGCACGGCTTATTTTTACCATCAGGATCATTGGCGCCCTGTCATTCCTGGCCTGTTTGTTTTTCTTTCTTGATGGCTCCGGCAACACTGCCATTGTATTGGGCACATTGGCAGCTTCCTGCGTGGTGGTAGTGATAACGGCAGAAGTTGCCCCGCTTTTGCAGCATTTTTTTTTGAAGAAGAGAAGATCGCAATAATTGCTTTGCGTCCTGGTGTATCCATCCCGAAAGGCTTTGTCATAGCCTACCTGCCCCTCTCCACCCTTTATTCAAACATTTTATTATCAATATTTTAGGTTTGGAGCCATGCCGGATACATTCCATTTTTAAGCTCGAATCCGTTTTTTTACGAAGTAATTTTACAGCCGCGCAAAGACAGACCGGGGAAAATACTGGTGATAACTAAGCCTTTTGGAAACCAGCAGATTTGGGAATTAAATATTACATTTAGCAGGCTATTGCAAAAACCAACACCAAAAAAAACTAACCTAGCCAATCGATAATGAGAAACCCAGGCAATTTTTCCTCCCCTATTTTATTATTTTTTTTTATCACCCTGGTGATCCGTTCCATAGATTCAGACCTTCTCATTAAGAAGAGTACGGCATCTGAAATTTCTGTATGCATGTTGTCAGTTTACAATTAGAGTGAAAGACGTTTTAAAATAGAAATTGGCATGTCTTCACTCTTTGAAATACACCCACCACATAGTTAATTAAATTAAACAAAAATGAAAAAGGTTTTACTCCTGTCTTTTACGGCGCTTATCACCGCCACAGGTTTTTCGCAATCACGCGATACCTGGTCTGTGAGTGATGAAAAACCGGTCAACATTGAAAAGGACAAAGCTGTCTTGAGGGTTGCTTTTCCAAAGACTTTTAAATTGTTTTCTTTAAATGCATCCTCCCTCAGGAATCAACTAGCGCCCGTTACAGGCCTCACTATGAGGCAACAGTCCACCGTAATCTCCTTACCAAACGCGGAAGGCCACCTGGAACAGTTTGAAATAGTTGAAGCATCTAATTTTGAGCCGGAACTACAGGCCAGGTTTCCGGAGATCAGGGCTTATTCCGGGAAAGGAATCACAGATCCTTATGCCACCCTTAAAATGAGTTTATCGCCACAGGGATTACAAACCATGGTTTTTCGTACGGAGAAACCCAACGAATTTATTGAACCTTATTCAAAGGACCACACCCTATATGCCGTGTTTAGTGCCAACCGTGAAAAAGGCCGGTTGCCCTGGACCTGTAGCACAGTGGAACAGGAAATGGCATTGCGGTTAAACGCGCAGGTTGCTCAAACGATTACAGCTGATGCAGTCGGGAGCTCGACAGGCTTGTTAAAAACAATGCGCCTCGCGCAGTCCTGCAACGGCGAATATGCCAATTATTTTGGTGCTACCAGTTCGGCCCAGGTCTCATTAGTGCTGTCCGCTTTTAACGCGACATTGACCCGGTGTAACGGTATATATGAAAAAGACCTGGCTTTGCACCTGAACCTGATACCAAACACCACTTCAGTAATTTATTATAGTCCTTCTACTGATCCTTACTCTACAACTTTAAGCCAGTGGAACCTGCAACTGCAACAGACGCTGACTTCTGTAATCGGTAGCGCGAACTACGATATCGGCCACATGTTCGGAGCTTCAGGCGGAGGTGGAAATGCAGGCTGTATAGGCTGTGTTTGCGTAAATCCTGCTACATCCAATTCTCTAGGGAAAGGATCCGGGATCACATCTCCTGCAGACGGTATCCCAACAGGTGATAACTTTGACATTGATTATGTGGCACACGAAGTGGGACACCAGCTGGGCGCAAATCATACGTTCTCACAAAGCCTTGAAGGTACCGGGGTGAATAAAGAAGTTGGCTCAGGGATCACCATCATGGGTTATGCAGGAATTACCAGCTATGACGTGGCCCGCCATTCAATCGACATATTCCACCAGGCATCTATTGCACAGATACAGGCAAACCTTACAAACAAAACATGCCCGGTATCTACTAATATTTCCGCGAACAATGCAGCTCCACAAATTGGAGCGGTGAGCAATAACACGATACCCATCAGCACACCTTTTTCACTTACCGGATCTGCCACAGACGTAAACGGTGATGCACTTACCTATTGCTGGGAACAAAACGATAATTCGACAACATCAGGATCCGGCAGTGTGGCATCTCCCCCTAAAGCAACCGGGCCTAACTGGTTATCTTTTTTGCCAACCATTTCCGGAACAAGACTTTTTCCAAAATTGAGTACCATATTGGCAGGCCTGGACGTGACCCCAACACAGGGTGGTGATGCTGCTGCCAACACCGAAGCTTTGAGCTCAGTATCAAGAACCCTGAACTTCCGGTTAACGGTAAGGGACAACCATGCCTTTAGTTCGACCGCTCCTGTGGCTGTGGGCCAGACAGCCTTTACTGATGTGGTGGTAACAGTCACCAACACCTCAGGTCCTTTCCAGGTTACATCACCTAACACTAATATTACCTGGAGTGCAGGTGGTTCGGCAACCGTTTCCTGGAGTGTAAATGGTACAAACGCAGGCTCGGTGAATTGCCAGGCTGTGAATATTTTACTGTCAACTGATGGCGGCTTAACCTTCCCGACAGTCCTGGCATCTTCAACCGCCAATGACGGATCGGAAATAGTCACAGTTCCTGCTTCCGGCGGCACAGCCAACCGCATAAAAGTAGAATCTGTCGGAAATATATTCTTTGATATTTCAAATACGAATTTCACCATCGGTGCAGCAGCTGCCTGCGCAAGTCCTTCAGGTCTTACAGCATCTGCAATCGGCGAAAACGCGGCAACACTAAGCTGGACTGCTGTAAGTGGTGCAATAAGTTACGACGTAGATTATAAAACTGTTTCAACAGGTACCTGGACCAATGCCGCTACCGAAACCAGTGCCACTTCCATAAACCTTTCAGGCTTATCTGCCGGCACAGTTTACGATTGGAGAGTAAGGGTAAATTGTGCCGGCGGAACTGGCAACTTCACGCAGGCACAGTTCACAACAATATCAGGAACGGTAACATGCCCGGGTACTTATGATACAGGCAATAACGGCAGTGTTGGAGTGGCTCCTACCATCCCGCTGAATACCGAAGTTTTTGGCCTGATAAATATCAAAGGGGACAACGATTATTATAAGTTTATCATTACCAGCGGGGGCACCATCTCTGTCACACTTACCAGCCTGCCGGCAGATTACCAGCTGGCGTTGCTAAGCAGCACGGGTGCAGTAATCCAAACCTCTGCGAACGCGGGTACAGCAAACGAGACGATCAACAGGACCGTCACAGCCGGCACCTACTATGCGCGAATTTATCCAAGGAATAATGGTGCATCGAATACCAGCAACTGTTATACGCTGAATGTTCAGACAGGCACTGCTTCCAGGAATGCAGAAGTGCCATACGTAAGCAATAGGCTGGATGTATCACCCAATCCAGCTGGTTATGTTGTGAGCCTTGCATTTAATGCGGATGTTGCGGGGAATGCTACAGTCTCGGTACTTGACCAGGCAGGCGCAACACTTTTAAACCGGAGTTTTGCAGTGAATGAAGGGAACAATACCCGGAAACTGGATATCGGTAACCTGGCGAAAGGCATGTATTTCATCAGGATCCAAACCGGTTCTGTGATCCAGATGGCCAAGCTGGTTATTGCAAAATAATATTTCAATGAACCCGATAAAGAGGTTGCATCGTGCAACCTCTTTTTTTTGCCAGGGCAACCCCAACAGGTACGGCATACCGCTCCCTTCCGGCCAGATTTTTATTTATGCTAACAAAATATCGCTAACCTTTACAGGAAACAATTGAACACACTATGAAGAATTGGCGCTTTTTAGTTTTGTTGGTATTACTGGGAAGCTGCAGAGCCAGCAAGCCAGTCAACGGGCAACAAGATAAACCACCGCCAGCTCCCGTACTTTCGGAAAGCATGTTACAAAAGCAATTGAATGGGGTTGATTTTTTTGCAAAAGGCAATGTACCTGCCACCTGGACACTTGAGATGGATTTTGGGAACATCATCCGGTTCAAATCTGTCGATGGGGCGGACCAGAATAGTTCGGCAGTTGCTCCGGTAGAAGATCCCCTGTCAAAAACAGTATCTTATACAACCAATGTTACCGGTGGCCAAATGCGGATCATCGTGAGCGACGACGGATGTACAGGTGGGCAGAGCGGGGAAAAATTTAATAAGACGGTTGTAGTAACGGTAAACAGCAAACGCTATGAAGGATGTGGCCAATACCTCTTTGATCCTGCCCTGGAGGGAAAATGGATCCTTGAAACCATAAACAGCCGGGCAATGACAACGGCGGATTTTTCCAGCGGCCTGCCGGAATTGATTTTTGGGCTTGCAGGTAACCGGGTTACGGGCCATGACGGCTGTAATACGGTGAGCAGCATGATGGAGGTACTAGGCACCAAAATAAAATTCAAGCCATTCATCTCCACGAAAATGGCATGCCCGAATAGTAAAGCAGCAAATAATTTCCTTCCCTTACTCAGCAATCAAACCATTGATTATTATTTTAAAGACGGGCGCTTATTCTTTTACCTGCCTGATGATGGCATGTTGGTTTTTACACGCGGATAGCCAATGGTCCATGTTCGATCCTCCAGAGTCCATAGCCGGGTGTATGAAACCCTGGCCAAACAAATCTTCAATAGTTTTATTCTACAGAACCGGCGGCTTTTTCCAGCTTCAAGTCATCGCCCTTTAATTCATAACTAATAATTCATAATTCTGCATTCATAACCTTCCTTCCGCATTCTTCACTCTCCACTCAATGTCCGCAGTTCCACCTTACTTACCGGGTGCTGCCTTACAGGAAAGTTGCAGGAATTGGCGATAAAACATTTCTCATGGGCCAGCTGGTGGAGTTCACTCGCTTTTGTGATCATGGATGAATGAGCGACTGTCACATGCGGGTGAAGCATCACTTCCGTAAATTTTCCTCCCCTCTCGTTTTCTTGCATGGTACCTGTTGCCATATCGCTGTAGGCTGTAACTACAATGCCATTGTCTGCACATAGATGCAGGTACCACAGCATGTGGCAGGAAGAGAGGGATGCCAGGAACAACTCCTCGGGATTATAACGGGTATTATCACCACGGAATTCCGGGTCGGACGACAGTTGTATCTCCGGCTTATGGTGTACGTTTAGCGTATGCTCCCTGTCATAAGATTTATAGCTGGATGTTCCCTCTCCCTTGTTACCCGTCCAGGTAATTGTTGACTTATAATGGTGTTGTTTGCTCATAATAATAAATTTTATTTTTTTAAATAGTAAACAATCGGTTTGTCGTTAATAAAAATATTTTCCAGGACGGCATCACCCTCTTTCACTTTCACTGTTGCATAAGTAATATTGCTGCTATCCGCCAATGCCCTGTTGTATGCTTTTTCTGCATCACCTGCTTTGCCCTCCTCCATATAAAAACGCACAAACGGCCAGTCGATAAAAACTGTTCCCGCACCATCACTGCTAGTGTAGTTGATTTGCGCTTTTATAAAATCAGTTCCCCTGGTGGGCGGTTTTTTATGCAGGGAATGAATGCGGGTATAGCCTTCAAGGTCCAGGTCTACCTGCACAAAAACATCCTCCCCTGCCAGCCATTTAAGGCCGCTTTTATCCATGTGACTGTTGTCCCTGAAATTAAGTGTGATGTATTTTCCCCTGAAAGGATCATTGGGATCCACAGGCGCTGACCTAAATTTAAAAATCTTACCTGACCGGAGCACTGCTTCCCTGTTCCGGATCATAGCTGCCGGTGTCCAGAGTTGGAGTAACACCAACAGCCCAAAGCAGATCAACATTACTTTTTTATTGCCCATACTGCTTCCTTTGTTTAATTAATAAGCTATTGGCAAAAAAGAAACCCGCGCCCACCCCGACAAACATCAATCCGCGCAAAACGAAAGAAAGGTCCGTATCAAAAAAACGGCAGAGGACCAACACGGTTATGATAAGTAAACCATAATTCAAAACCCCGAGGTGGTTCAACTGCAGCCCGCGACGGATGACAAATACAGCCACCGCCAAAACGAGGAGGTTCATCAGGATAGCACCCAAAGCCGGGTTGTACACGCCTATAAAAAATAGAACGCTATAAACTAAAAAGATAAACACAAGCGGATTGTTTGCCCTGCCTGCATTATGCTTCAGGGAAAAGAACAATACCACAAAGGCCAGCACAAAAGTAGTAATTATGGGTAGTACGGTGCCTATTGAAAATGCGCCTGTATCACCCCGGAAGATTTGCCAGAAGTCCCGGAAGCTCGCCGCCACCAAAAGGGCCATTGTACCCAGGGATCCAATCAGCACGTAACCGTTTGCCAGCAGTCGTTCCGAAGAAAACCAACCCGAACTTCCTACGAGGTAAAAAACCGCGAACAGGTTCATATAAACGAGAGTCATATATTCTTCGTCCGGGCCGGACAACGTGCCAAGGCATATGGTCAATGAGATCGGCAGCATCCAGTGATGAAAAAAAGTGAAATTGCCCAGGGGCTTTTTTTTAATGAGGGAAAAATAATGCGGCAGAACCAGCAGTAACATCCACCAGTAATTGTGGGAATCGACGGCACGGTAACCATAGCCGTCTTCCACTGCGTATGCCGTGATGCCTGCGAGGTACAACAGCGAGGCCATCGAGGAAGGCATGATGTAGACCAAAGGAAATCCAAGCAACATCCAGGTAAAAAGAAAAGTACCGGTGTTCCCCGGTATATGATAGACCTGGGCTACGAGGGCAATGGACGCACCAACCGCACAGAATAGGAAAGTTGCACTGCTTTCAATCCAGGTTTTATTTCCCGGCTTTATCAAAAGAGAATAACCGCAAAGAACCTGCCCGATCATGAGCGGGGCGAACGAAAGACCGACTCTTAACGACCGGCCCATTTGGTCCCAATTGTGAGCAACGATCAGGATCATGCCAAGCCCCACGAGTATCGCACCGATGATCCCGAAGACCAGGTTCATCCGCTGTGGCTGGTTCCGTTCTTTCTCCCGGTAATACGCCTGTATTTCCTCAGCAGCTGCTTCAGAGAGCAGGCCTTCTTTGATCAATTCAGGTAATTCACTTAAAACGTGTTTGGACATAGCATTTTTTTAATCCATCCTCACTTATCGTTAATAGCTTCCGCTTACCCCCCACTTAAAACTCAAAACTCACAACCCACCACTCACAATTCACAACTCACAACTCACAACTCACCTCCTTCACCGCCACCCCATCAATAAACACCCCGCAAACTTTTGTAAGGTATTCAAAAGGGTCACCGTTGAATAAAACGAGGTCAGCGTCTTTCCCTTGTTCTATACTACCCACCGTTTTTTCAATCCCGAGCAGTTTTGCAGGGTTTAAGGTAATCGTTTTCAGCGCATCGTCAAAGGACAAACCATGTACCATCGCCTGCCCGGCCTCAAATAAAATAACCCTGGTCTTGGGGACATAGGCTTCAAATCCGCTTTCAATACTTACCGGCAGGCCTGCTGCCGTAAGCACCGCCGCACTTTCCCGGTTCATATTCACCATATCGCCAACGTTTCGGGCCATTGTGGCGTGCAAAACAATCTCAGCTTTGGCCACCTTTATTTCCGGGATCAGGCGATAGGCTTCTGCAGCCCCATCTATGACGAGTTTCAGGTTAAATTCTTTTGCCAGCCGGATCGCTCCCATGATATCCGTACTGCTGTTTGCTGTTATCATCGCTTTGATCTCGCCTTTTAAGAGTTTTACCAGCATGTCCATTTTAAGATCTGTCGCCGGGCGTTTAGTACTGTCCTTATCCCCTCGTTTTTTCTGGTAGGCTTGTGCCTTCAGTAGTTCGGTCCTTATCATCGCTACCTGTTTGGCACTTGTCCCGGGTGAAGTATAATTGCTTTCTACCGACGGGCCCAGCGTCATGGCAAGCATGCATAGCGGCTGAATGGTCACGGTTTCCACGGTGCCTGTCCTGGTTTTGGCGATCATGGTCTGCCCGCTCACCAATGCCCCGATCCCATGCCCAGTATGTATCGTGGTTACCCCATTATCACGGATCACTTTCACCAACGACTCTTCAGGATTGTAGGCGTCGATGGCCCGAAGATCGGGTTGTATCGGGCTGGACTTTTCCAGCTGATCCTGGTCGGTGGGGATATTCATAGCGCCCGAGATACCCACAAGGCTCCTTGCATCGACAAAACCGGGGGTAACTACTTTGGCCTCGTACAGCTTATACCCTGCTGGAATGGCCAGACCCGCGCCCACATTTTCAATTTTCCCGTTTTTGATCAGCACCACTCCATTTCGTATAGGGGTACCCGAAACTGTATAAACTGTTTCCCCTTTAATAGCTACCTGCGCTTTACCTGCAATGGAAGAAAAGATAAAAATGGCTGTGATAAGTTTTTTCATTTATGAAAATTATATTGAAGTTAAAAACAATCGTTCTTCCAGGGAAACAGGGATGCAAAGACATGCACAGTAATTGCGCAACCTTTTATTTTCCCTGCCTGATCCTATTGGCCCTTTTACTATTTACTGCTCCCCGCTTTCTCCCCCATGGTGATGGAACTCTCCCCGGATAGGTGAATACACATCATAGCCGCCTGTGAGGAATGCTTTGTCTTTGGGGTTGCTGATGTCCCATCGTTTATTCCCTTCCACCCAGGTTTGTTCCACTTTTGTATAAATGCTGAACGGATCCCCACCCAGCACAATAAAGTCGGCATCCTTTCCTTTTTCCAGGGAGCCGACCCTGCTGCCAAGATCCAGCATGCGTGCACCCGCCAACGTTAGTGCTTCCAGTGCCTTTTCCCGGCTCATCCCCTCTCTGACCATTAAAGCCGCTGAACGGATAAATAACCTGGAATCTGTGATACCGTCGTCTGTGTGAAAGCCTACTGCGGCTCCTGCTTTTTCCAGCGCCGCACCGGTAGTAAGAGAGAGGTCCATTGCTTCCATTTTACCGCCGGGTACATCAATCGTTATGATCGAAGAAGCGAGCCCGGCAGCAGCAATTTCATTTGCTATCTTCCAACCCTCACTTACATGGTGCAGTACCGGTTTAAATCCGAATTCTTTTCCGATACGGATGGCGGTTAAGACATCATTGGCTTTATGTGTATGAAAATGTACTACGCGTTTGCCGGTAAGCACTTCTACCAGTGGCTCCATGCGAAGATCCCTGTCAGGCATTTTAGAAGCATCATTGCCTGCCTTATCTATTTTCTTTTTATACTCCTGGGCTTTTGTAAAAAGATCCCTGGCCATCGCTGCACTTCGGGCACGGGTTCCCGGGAAAACGCCTGCAGCTGCACGAAGCGGGTTGGTGCCGTTTGCCATTTTAAGGCCGCCATATACGCCTTTTTCGTTTGTGATCAAAAGGTCTTCGACTACCCTTGCCTCGCGCATTTTTATGTAAATGGTCTGGCCGCTCATGAGGTGCCCGCTGCCAGGCATTACATTGATGGTGGTGATGCCCCCTGCAAGTGCTTTTTTAAAGCCATCGCTTGTGGGGTTTATCGCATCCATGGCCCTCGCATCAGGATTCAGAGCCGCAGAAGCATCCCCTCCTTCCGGCCCGCCAAGGTGGGAATGGCTGTCTACCAGCCCGGGCAGGATTACCTTCCCGCTCACATCCACAATAATTGCCTCAGCAGGAACCGCAAGGGAAGCATTGCCCACAGCAAGGATTTTGCCTTTCTGAACAATCAGCGTCCCATTGGGAATAGGCGAACCGGCAATAGTGTAAATCATTGCACCCTTAAAAGCAACCGGCTTTTCCTGCGCCGAACCTGCCAGGGAAACGCATAGACCCAGCATCAATAAATTTCGTTTGACCATAACAGTTATTTTAGTAAGGGAAAAGGTACTTAAAATGTGAGTACAAAAACACTTTTTATTTTCCTGGTGATTTTGTTCAGGCTGCGGAAAAGGAAGACTAAACAATCGAAAAGATTTGTATCTTCCTTTCGGATAACATCAGCCGGAAAAAACCAAAATAACAATGAAAAAATATTCAATTGAGATTAAATGGGCGATCTTTTTCGTGGTAATGAGCCTGCTGTGGATGGTCATTGAGAAAATGGCAGGCCTGCACAGTACCCAGATCAGTAACCACGCCATTTTTACAAATTTTATCGCGCTACCCGCCATCATCCTTTATGTGCTGGCATTGCTGGATAAAAGGGAGAATTTTTACCACGGCCGTATGAGTTATAAACAGGGATTTAGGACCGGCCTGGTCATAACTGTTATAGTTACCCTGCTAAGCCCCCTCACACAATACGTCACTTCTACTTTTATTACCCCCGAATATTTTCCGAACATCATTGATTATACGGTTAGCACCGGTAAGATGACGCAGGAGGAAGCAGTGAGTTTTTTCAACTTAAAATCCTACATCATACAGGGACTGATCGGGGCCGCCATAATGGGACTGATAACATCAGCAATCGTTGCATTATTTACAAAAAGCAAAAAAGATAACCCGGTAAATATCTTCTAATGATCTACCGTAAAGCTACCATCGATGATATTCCACAAATACAGGTAGTAAGGAATGCCGTTAAAGAAAACAGTTTGTCGGACCCTGCTCTTGTAACGGATGCAGACTGTGAAGAGTTCCTAACGGTAAGGGGCAAAGGCTGGGTCTGTACGATCGATGAAAGGGTCGTAGGCTTTGCGATTGCAGACCTGCGTGATCATAATATCTGGGCACTTTTCGTGGACCCTGCTTATGACAGCAAGGGCATCGGAAAGGAGTTGCACCGGCTGATGATGGAATGGTATTTTAGCCAGACAGATCATCCTGCCTGGCTGGGCACTGCGCCGGGCACCAGGGCCGAAGTTTTTTATGCAAAACAGGGATGGCAGAATGCAGGTGTGGTGAATAAAGGAGAAGTGAAGTTTGAAATGACCAGGCAGGAATGGGAGGATTCAAAAAGATTATTTATCCACTAAAAAGAAATTTTCGGGAACCGCTCGATTATCAGCCGGCCTGCCGGGACCAGGTATTTTTCGCTGACCCATTACATCTAAGCATAACTGTTACCTCTCTACATTTGATACAACACGTGAGGGTCGTTACGGTGGCTTCGTAATTATTGCGGCCCTACACCAGAAGAAAAACAGCACCCGGAGTCGGTCATGTGCCGTGGACTTGCGAATATTTTAAACAATTACAACGATGGTAAAGAAAGTTCTTTAACGCCCCTATTGTTGCTTTATTTTTAATTTGCAGCTAAAAAACTTAACTCAAATGTGGTTCCTTCACCAGGGGTGCTTCTTACTGTTATATTTCCTTTATGAGCATCCATTATATTTTTACAAATAGCCAGGCCTATGCCGGTACCTTCATAAGATGCTTTAGAATGTACCCTTTCAAAAGCGTCAAATATTTTTGGTAAGTAAGCCGTTTCTATTCCAATGCCATTGTCACTGATATATATTATTACCCGGTCACCGTCCTGGCTTCCTGTAATTTGTATGATCGGTTTGCCGGAGTTAAATTTTAAAGCATTACTTAAAAGATTTAAGAAAAGCTGGGTGAGGTATATTTCATTTCCTGTAATAGCCGGTAACGCTGAATAATGGATGATAGCTTGTTTCTCCGCAATCTTTATTTCCAGGTCAGTAATGGCTCTTACTAAAGAAAGTTGAGGACTTAAAGGAGCTAAAATTATTTCCTGTTGTATAGAGGAGAGCATTAGTATATCATCAATGAGTGATTTCATGCGGGCGGCAGCAGCTGTAATCTTATCCATCTGCTGTAAACTCTTTGTATCTAATTTGCCGGTATTGGCTTCTTTCAGCATTGCTGCAAAGATTGATATTTTTCTTAATGGTTCCTGCAAATCATGTGACGCCATTGAAGCAAAACCTTCCAGCCTCTTATTGGCATCTCCAAGTTGCTGTTCGGCTGCAATCCTTCGTAAAATTTCCTGCTCCAGTTCTAGGCTTGTTTTTTGGGAAAAAGCGGCAGGCAGAATTTTAATCAAATGGTAAACCGTGAGTATGCTCACCATTGCTGTAGCAAATCTTACCAGTGCATTTAACCGGTACATGGGTACCCAAAACATGATGGCATCAAGGAAATGCGTCGTTCCACATAAAACGATAAAGGCTGCAAAATAAAGATAGGTTTGGTTAAACTTAAGGGCATCCTTTTTTTTTGATAAATAATTAATAATGATGACAGGAATCAGGAAATACGAAAGCCAGATCAGTAAGTCACTTATGATATATAACCAACCATGAAAATCGGACCATGTACCGCAGTGCCATCTTGGAGGCCACGAGGCTGTACTAAACAATCCATAAAAGAAATCTTTAACCTGTTCCATAAGATCATTAACTTTTTGGTACTTTAATTATAAGGGTGTTTTATGCTATAGACATATATTCAAAACCTCATCTGTACTTACCTCAATTTAGTAAACCCTGAAAGAATTTTTCAGGGAGGTGACTCTGATTGTCCGTGTTTAAATGCTGCACCACTACATAAGACATGTTAGAATCTACGGGTATTGCCTCCAGCAATAGTTTAAACGCATCAAGACCGACGGGAGAGGCTCCAATGCCTACGAATGGGAAATTATGTGTATGGTAGGATTGAGCGCCATTCTTCTTAATTTCTCGGGTTTCTCCAATTTCTCTTGCCATGTGATATACGTTTTATGCCTATTCCCGTAATCCCAAATTTAATGATGTTTGGGTTATTGTGTTGCGGGAATAAACAGGAGTCTCAGTAAAGCAAAAGCAGGAACAGGTAAAATGCTGTTGATGAATATTCTCTTCCTTCTTCCCTAAACTCGATTTTTTAAAATGATAGCTGAATTTAAGTAAAAATAGGATAACACACAGTGTGCTGAGGATAATTACACCATTGGTATCAAAGACAGATCTAATCCTATTTTCTTGTATTAATACCCGTGTTTTCCGGCATTCCAACCCTTTTTTTCAAGATAGGTATTTCCTGATTGCAACGCTGCATTTTCCAACGCCGTACCCATGGAATCATTCCATCGATTCAGGTAACCAAACAAGCTGATGACCCCTAGAATTTCTACAATTTCCCCGGCATGCCAATGCTTGCGAAGATTGTCTGCCACTTCATCCGTAACAGCATTAGGCACTGTGCTGGCAGCAATGGCAAAATCGAATGCAGCTCGTTCAGCCTCGCCAAAGGCCGGATGCATTTTATACTCCCAAATATTATTGAGTTGATCTTGCTCAGCTCCGTAACGTTCGGCAGCGCGAATGGTATGCGCCTGGCAATAGTTGCAACCTGCGGCATGGCTCGACAGGTAGCCAATCAAACGCTTTAAGACACTTGTGACCCTGCCGTTGTTTTGCATAACAGCCATATTAAGGTTTACAAATGCTTTTGCAAGATGTGGTCGGTGCTGCATCGTTAACACACTGTTTGGACAAAAGCCCAGCGTTTCATTAAAGAATTGCACCAGCGCTTCCAATTCCGGGTTGTCAATACTGGCTATGGGATGTACCAAAGGATTTGTCATATTTTAAAATTATTTTGTTGATAAGGCGAACAAAAAGTTTGTTATGATTTTGCTAAGTTCACACTTAATCGTAATGAATCGCCTCTGAACATTTTACATTCGGCTTTTTGCTTTGCCTTGTAGCATCCAGTGGCGGGCCATTGTTGGTATCACCACATTCATAAACAAAAAGGCACTATCAATGGAATAGTCGATTGATAGTGCCCTTCATGAAAATTTTAATCAAACCCTATTATGCGTCCGTCTTTTCCAGCAAAGCCAATAATTCTTTTGCTGCCTCCTCACTGCTTGCAGGGTTTTGCCCGGTTATCAGCATGCCATCTTTTACTACGTAGGAACTCCAATCGCTGCCGCTGGAATATTTGCCACCCTTGGCTTTCAGTTCATTTTCCAGGAGGTAAGGCACCACATCGGTTAATTTCACACCCTCTTCCTCGGTGTTTGTAAAACCGGTGACTTTTTTTCCATTTACCAACGGATCACCATTTTGATCTGTTACATTTAGCAAGGCAGAAGGCGCATGGCAAACCGCGGCTACGGGTTTACCGGCAGTCCAGAAATCCTGGATCAATCCGATGGAATCTTTGTCATCATAAAGATCCCACATAGGGCCGTGACCGCCTGGATAAAACACGGCATCAAAATCTGCAGCGTTCACATCGGTCAATTTTTTTGTGTTTGCTAGCTTTTCATTTAGTGCCTCATCTGCATAGTAGCGCTTCGTTGCCTCAGTTTGTGCATCCGGTGCCTCACTCTTTGGATCGATGGGTGGCTGACCACCTTTTGGGGAAGCGATGGTCACGTCAACACCGTCATCAGCCATTACATAATACGGCGCTGCAAACTCCTCTATCCAAAACCCGGTCTTCTCGCCGGTATTTCCCAACTCACTGTGGGAGGTTAATACAAATAATACTTTCATGATTTTAATTTTATTTTAAATGATAAATGCATCAATAAATAATGTTGTTGTTAAATGGTAGACAAACAAAGTGCCGAAAACAAAAATATTTTGTGGATACGATTGTAACAACAAGAGGCAAAACCTACAGTAAAGCGAGAGTAGATAAACCAGTTATTTTGATCTGTCAATGATCGGTTCATGAACGGCCAATTAAGCTTCTACTACCATCTTGCCGGTATTTTCCCCGTTGAATAAACCTAGCAATGCTTTTGGTAAATTTTCAAAACCATGCTCAATTGTTTCGGTAAATTTTAATTTGCCTTCCTTTACCCACTGCCCCAGCTTTTGAATCCCTTCCGGAAACCAGGGTTGAAAATTACTTACAATAAAACCCTGCATCAACACACTCCTGGTGAGTAACATTGGCTGCAACCGTGGCCCCATGGGCGCTTCGGTGCTATTGTACAATGATATTTGCCCGCACAATGGTATCCTTGCATGAAAATTTATGTTCTTAATGACCGCATCTGAAATTTCACCTCCCACATTATCAAAGTAAATATCGACGCCTTTTGGACAAGCGGATGCAATTGCTTTATTCATGTCTTTTGTGGTTTTATAGTTGATAGCTTCATCAAAACCGAATTCAGTATTGAGTAACTTTATTTTTTCCTCAGACCCTGCAATACCTACCACATGGCATCCCTGTATTTTTGCTATCTGTCCTACCACTATGCCCACGGCTCCTGCCGCACCAGAAACAACAACGGTTTCGCCCGCTTTTGGTTTGGAGATGTGCATGAAGCCAAAGTAAGCGGTTAAGCCCGTCATGCCTAAAACACTTAGGTAATAACTTGCAGGAGCCAGTTCTGTATCCACCTTTGTTAGCTCTTTTTCGCTAGCAACAAAATCTTTCTGCCAGGGAAAATGGCCCACCACTACAGCACCCGGTTTGAACTTGTCCGATTTACTTTCCACCACTTTCCCTATTACACTTCCATTAAAAGGTTTATCTATTTCAAATGGAGCAGCATAAGATTTAGCATCATTCATTCTACCGCGCATGTAGGGATCCACAGAATAATACAGGCCCTTCAATAATATTTCGCCAGCCTTTACTGTTGGGAGTTCAACCTCCTGCATTCTAAAGTTGTCGCTTACCGGCAGCCCTTTCGGCCTGGAGGCCAATACGATTTGTTCAGTAGTCATTATTTCTCTTTTTCATTTGTATAAAGCTGTTATTTATCATTGATATCACTGGTGCGTACCAGCTTTTTGTTGAGAAATTCATCTATGCCCAGCGATGATAGTTCCCTGCCATAGCCACTTTGATTGGTGCCGCCAAAAGGTAAATCAGGTTGTGAGCCGGTGGGATGATTGATAAACACCATTCCTGTGTGTATTCTTTCTGCCAGTTTGTGGCCACGTTTTTCGTCTTTGGTAAAAATAGCGCCGCCGAGGCCGAACCTTGTGGCATTGGCTACCACAACAGCTTCGTCCTCTGAGCTAACACGGTATACAGAAGCCACGGGTCCAAACAACTCTTCATGATAAGCCTCCGCATCTTCCGGTATTTCCGTAAGAATGGTTGGCTGCATAAAATATCCTTCCCTATCAAAACGCTTACCGCCCGTTGCTACTTTTGCTCCTGCTTGTACAGATTTTTTCACTTGCTTTTCCAGGTCCTCCAATGCAGATTTGCTGCTCAGCGGCCCAAGCATGGTTGCTTCCTGCATGGGGTCACCGGGTTCCATTTTCTCCAGTGCTGCTTTAAACTTTTCCAGGAATTCGTCATACACTTTATCCATCACAATAAATCTTTTAGCTGCAGTACAGGCCTGTCCGCAGTTTTGCATCCTGCCATATACGGCCCATTGTACGGTCTTATCCAATTCTGCATCCTCCAAAACAATAAACGGGTCACTGCCTCCCAGTTCCAGTACAGACTTCTTTAAATTTTTCCCGGCAGCAGCAGCTACGCTTGCACCCGCTCCTTCACTCCCGGTGAGCGAAACGCCTTTGATCACAGGATCTGCAATAAGGTCGTTTATTTTGTCGCTGCTTATAAAAAGATTGCTATACAAACCTGCTGGCGCTCCCGCATCATCAAATAATTGTTGAACTGCCAACGCACATTGTGGCACATTAGAAGCATGTTTTAGCATGATGCAATTACCTGCCATTATATTTGGCGCAGCAAACCTGGCCACCTGATAGTATGGATAGTTCCAAGGCTCTATGCCCAGTAATACACCTATCGGCTCTTTTCTTATATAGGCCGATCCTTTCAGCGGAGCAAGTGGCTCATCCGCCAAAAACTGCTCCGCATTGGTAGCGTAATATTCGTAGATAGATGCGCTTAACTCTACCTCACCTTTACTCTCCTTTATGCGCTTTCCCATCTCCAGTGTAATGATTGCCGATAACTCACCTGATCTTTCCCGCATCAGGTCTGCAACCCTTTGTACTATTTTTTTCCTTTCCTCAAAACATGTCCTGCGCCAGGTTTCAAAGCAGGCTGCTGCTTTTTGCAACTTCCCGTCTAATACCTCTTTACTTATTTCATCAAAGGATTTCATTGCTTCGCCCGTGAAGGGATTTACAGTTTTGTATGCCATCGTTTTTAAATTTAACGTTCAAACAGTAATCTTGTGCCCAATAACAGTGCCATGGAAAATTAATAGGCATATTTGGTGTTGAATGCCCGAAGAAGGGATGCGTTGCGGAGATTAGAGGGACTGTGGTCCCTTGCAACCGAAAGGCGCGGTAGGATAATTGAAAAGTAAAATCCCCGAGCCATTTTAATCTGCCTACAGACGACTCCCGGCGCAAGCAGAAGCAGTTTTAAGGTGCATATAATGCACAACTGGTCTGCAAAAGTACTTGCCAGTAGCCTGTTGCAAAACTACTTATGAAGCAGGAAAATTTGCCTCCCGGAGCCAGTGCCAGCTCGGCAGCTGGGTATAGAACCCGGAACATCAGCCTCCGCCTGCAAAGCGGAGTATTGTTATACTGCTCCACCGCTTTTTTTAGTTCCGGATCTTTTAATCGATGTCCTGTAATCATGTCACCCACCGGGGTTTGCTGACTTAAAATATTAATTCCCTGTTAACATACTACTCCTGCGGGTTTTGCCAGCAATGAAATTAAAGCGAGATGAATGGTAGATTTTGGAGAGCCCCGCAGATTCCAAAAACCCCCGGGAGAGAAAGGATTTTTGAAAACAAAAGCAGTTTGGAACTAAACCCCAAAGGGTGAAACGATGTTAAAAAACAATCGCCGATTTGATTCAATGTGACTTTGGAAAAAAAATGATATTAAAAAATGCACCCTTTTGGGGTTTGGGTTCTTAATTTATCGAAACCGTATAATCTTATCAGCCCTTCAGACGACCGTTGTAAGGACTCAGCCTAACTTCTGCCGATCCCCTCTCACCGGTGAAAAGCCGCCACCCGCAACGCGCAACACCTCTCCGCCTCCGAACACTTTTGCACTATTATTGTTTAAAACCCACATGAAGTATATATTTCTACTACTCCTACACCCTATCTTGTTGGATTCGGCCCATGCCCAGGGAGAACAGGCCCCCGCCATCCGTACGCAGGTTAGCACCGGCTCCAATAGTATCTACGGCAGGATCATGGATGCCAGTTCCAACAAGGGACTGGAGGCTATTTCAGTCCAGCTCTACCAGGGTGCCCTGCCCGACATTATGGTAACGGCCATGTTCACCCGGCCAAACGGCGATTTCAGGTTTGAAAACTTGCCTCCCTCGGATACGTTCAGGCTGGTGGTTACCGGCATTGGGTATACTCCCCAGGAACAATTGTTATTGTTTGCTGCAGCCAGCCGAGAAAAAAACGAGGCAAAAGACCTTGGGAATATCACATTGCTGCAGGAAGCCCAGGTGCTCTCCACGGTAGTAGTAACGGCAGAAAAGCAGGCTATGGTGATGGGCATAGACAGGCGGGTATTCAATGTAGACCAGTCCCTTACCGCCACAGGAGGCACAGCCACGGATGTGATGAAAAACATCCCGTCAGTGACAGTAGATGTAGACGGAAATGTGACACTTCGCAACAGCACACCTCAGGTATTCGTGGATGGCCGCCCCACCATTCTCACCCTTAACCAGATACCTGCCAGTGATATTGAAAAAGTGGAACTCATTACCAATCCCTCCGCCAAATTTGACGCTGCCAGCACGGGAGGTATTATCAACGTAGTGATGAAGCGAAATAAAAGAGTGGGTATTAATGGGATTGTTTCAGCGGGTGCCGGGTATCCGGGTATCCTGAACGGCAATACCAGCCTCAATATGAGGCAGAATAAATTCAATTTTTTTGCTACCGGGAGCTACAACCAATCAGGCGGAAAAGCCGATGGTAAAACTTTAAGGCAAAACAAAAGAAACGGTGTAATAGAAAATTATTTCAACCAGTTTTCGGAAGAGAAAAGGAAACGGAGGTTTTACTCTGCACGCTTTGGAGCAGACTTCTTTATGGATAACCGCAACACCTTCTCCATCACCCAGGGTTTTGTGCAAGGCACATTTGACAACGCGGAAAAACAGGACCAGGAATTTTTAAACAATAACCAGGCACCGGAGCGTTTTGGCCTGCGTTCGTCTGAAAGTGAAAATAATTTTTCCCGCTACAATACCCAGTTGAATTTTGCGCATAAGTTCCCGCAACAGGGCAAAGAACTGAGCGCAAACATCAATTACAATTACGGAAAAGGAAACAGTGCTACAGATATTTTGAACAGCTTTTATAGCCCCGATGGCACGCTGATTTCCGACCCCGCTGTGGTAAAAAATAAAGGCAGTAATAACAATGACCAGGTAACCCTGCAGCTGGATTATGTGCAGCCCCAAGGTGAACATACCAAACTGGAAACAGGCCTGAGGTCTTACATCAATAATTTTCAGAACCAGTTTGATGCGCGTTCCCTGAACAATGGGGTGGAAACGTCGTTATCGCTGAGCAATAACATTGAGTACAGGGAAATGGTGAACGCTATTTATGTTACTTATTCCAGCAAGATCAAAACATTTTCTTACCAGGCGGGTTTAAGGGCTGAACATTCCAGGTTTGATGGCACCCTCCTGGATACGGGAAAAGAATTTGGTTACGACTACCCTGCCAACCTGGCGCGGCTTTTCGACGCGTTGTTTCCCAGCCTGTTTTTAACGAAGACCATCAGCGAAGGGAAAGAAATACAATTCAATTACTCCCGCCGAATCAGCCGCCCTAATTTCTGGCAGCTCAATCCTTTTGTAAATATCAATGATCCGTTAAACATCAGCCAGGGCAACCCGGAACTAAAGCCGGAGTTCACGAATTCATTTGAGTTGAATTATAGCCAGCAATATAATAAAGGTAATTTTTTAGCATCGGTTTACTATCGCAATACCGAGGGAGATATTACCCGCTACAGCGATACTATTTCCACTGCACAATACCAGCAATTGAATGAAGCTGCGATAGCACCCAATGCCATCCTGAACACCTTTATCAATGCACAAAACATGAACCGGCTGGGTGCCGAGTTTACGGTGCAACATAAGATCAACGAATTATTTGACCTCACCCCTACCATCAACGGGGAATACCAGGTAGCAAATGCCACCGTAGGCAACCTGGACCTGGGTAATAAAGGATTTAATTGGGAAGCTAAACTCATCGCCAACTATAAGGTGGTAACTCCTAAAGCTTCCTTTTTCAATAATTTTGGTTTCCAGGTCATCGGCGAGTATGAATCACCGAGAGTGATGCCACAAGGCAACCAGATTCCCGAATACAGTGTAGACGTCGCTATCAGGAAGGATTTTTTACAAAAGAAAAAGGCATCGCTCACTTTTAGTGCCAATGATATATTTTGGACGGATAGGAACGGAACCGTTTTTGACACAGGAATTTTTTACCAGGAAACCAGCCGACGCAACGTACGGAGTTTCCGCCTTACATTTTCTTACAAGTTTGGCGATGTTGCATTTAAATTATTTAACCAAAGGAACAATAACGAGGAGGACAATGACTGACGAACTGCCGCATGGCAATAGAAAAACATTCGTTTGCCAGCCGCGTTTTTGTTCTTTCTATTTGCCCCCGGCATAACAGCCCAGGGAAAATGGCGCTGAAAGATTATCATAATTAAGAGCCCGATGGCCGCATTTTGGCATAACAATAGACTTATAGCCCGCGACATCTCATTTTTTACAAGTTTCATTTCATGAAAAAAAAATTGCTCCTCCTGTCAGGGATCATTTTGCTGGCCGTAACGGGTGGTTATCTTTACCTCCGCTACGGCGTTTTAAAAAGCCCGGATTTTAAGGCAGATTCACCAGAATCCAACACTGTATTAGACCTGCGGCCTTCTCTTATCGCAAAATTGCAGCAACTTGTAAAAGACGTGACAAAAGGCCTTTACATATTAACCATCCAGGAGATAGACCCCTCCATCAGCGAGGCGACGCTGGACCTGCAGGACATAAAATTAGTGGTGGACAGTACGGTACTTGCCCACCTGGATAGTATGGAAATGGCTCCCGATAATGTATATAGGATTTCCCTCCAGGGATTACACATAGATGGCCTCGGATTAAAAGACCTGCTGTCTAGAAAAAATATTGACCTCCGGTCTGTTCTTATACGGGATCCGGTCATAGAAGTATTTGCCAAAAAACGCGCTTACAATGTGGAAGAGAAGGATACCCTTACTTTATATGAACAGGTCAATAAGGCGCTCAACAGCGTAGCCATCGGTGAGATCCAGGTAAAAAATGCCACAGTCATCAGCCACCGACCGGGCAAAAAAGCGGTGCCCACGGAATACCGGGGGCTCAATGTAATGCTGAAAGAATTGCTGATAGACTCCACAACACAGTTTGACAAAGACAGGTTTTTATTTGCCAGAGAAGCAGACATCGTGTTGGATAAATACTCGTACCGCACGCCGGACAGCCTGTATTTTTTTAACACTGGCAGGATAAACATTTCTGCTACCCGCAATACATTAACAGCCCTGGACATAGCGTTGCTGCCGCGGCACACCAGGGCAAAATTTCAGCAGTTAACCAAGGTGAGAAAAGACAGGCTGCAAATAAAAGTTCCCCGCCTGGTATTGTCGGGAATAGACTGGTGGCTGCTGGCCAACACAGAAAACCTAATCGCATCCCGCGCTGATATTTATGGCGGCAGTCTTTCAGACTATATCGATAAATCAGTTCCACCGAAAAAATTTAAACCCGATAATTACCCGCACCAGGCGCTCCTGCGTATTCCCCTGCCGCTGGCGGTAGGCACAGTGCATATTCATGATATGGATGTAACCTACGATGAATATAACCCTGTTTCGGAACAAACCGGCACCGTCTCCTTCACCAAAACAAGTGGCACCATACAGAACCTGACCAACATGCCAGGCAGGATAAAAAAAAACCGCTTCATGACCTTAAAAGCCAATGCAATGTTCATGGGATCTGTGCCGCTGGATATGGAATTGAAGTTTGATCTTGCTAAAGTTAAAACCGGGAATTTTGAAGCAAAGGTAAACGGCGGTGCAATGAAACACGAGCTGCTGAATCAACTCTCGGAACCGCTGGGGCTATTTCACCTGCAGCGGGCAAATGTAAAAAAAGTAAATGCCCAATTAAAAGGCGATAATAAACAAGCCCGCGCGAACATAGTTTTATTATATGACGACCTTTACATTATTCCCTTAAAAAAAGAAGACGATAAAAATGGTGCCTTAAAGACACAAAAACTATTGGGTTTTATCGCGAACCTCGTTAAAATAAAAAGTTCCAATCCTACTAAAGGGAATGATCCACGACAATTCGAATATGTCGTAGACCGGAAAGCCTACCCGGGATTTTTTACCCATTTGTGGAAGACAATTTTATTTGGTGTAATTAAGACGATTGGTGCACCGGAGAGTCTTGCAAATTGAAGATTTGTATCACCGCATAAAACTATAGGCTTACCAGGGTGGGTCACCCCCAAAGGGTGGCTCACCCAGCCAGAACCAGAGTAGGTCACCCCAAAGGGTGGCTCACCCGGCCAGAACCAGGGTGAAACGTTTCGCACTGTCTCTCCTGCACTCTGCTGCTCCTTTCTCCCCGGTGAACCCATGCTCCAGCCTTTGAACCTTGAACCCTAAACCCTAAACGCACAGTTGTATAACCACTTTCCCTTTATGATCTCCACTCCCAAATAAGGCAAAGGCCTTCTTCACTTCACTCAGTTTGTAGGGTCCATCTATTACTGGTGTTAGCTTCCCTGATTCCCAAAGTTCATTCATATAGCCCAGGTCTTTGTTAGGCCTTAGCATTACGATCCGGATGTGCTTATGCTTTGTCCGGGATATCCATGGCGCCAGGCATAAAGCCTGCAGGAGCCTGGGCATTAAGCCCCCAACAGTAACATAGATGCCACCGGGTACTAACGCCCTCGCACAATCGAAAACAGGCCTATTTGTTTTTACATCCAGAACCAGATCGTACTGTTTGCCATTTTTTGTAAAATCTTCCCTTGCATAATCTATCACATGGTCAAAGCCCAGGGAGCGCATCATCTGCAGCTTAAGAGCACTATCTACGCCAGTCACTTCCGCTCCGAAGGTTTTGGCTACCTGCAGTCCTAACGTCCCTACACCTCCACCCGCACCATTGATAAGAATTTTTTGCCTTTGCTTTATTTCACCTCTATCAATAAGCCCCTGCACCGCCAACATGCCTGCCTGGGGTATGGCAGCCGCGTTTTCAAAAGACATCCCCGGCGGCATTAACGCCAAAGCAATCCCCGGCGCACATGCATATTCCGCCATTCCACCCCATCGGCCGCTGAGATCGCCATAGACGGCGTCTCCCACCCTGAATTTTTTTACATTTATACCGACTGCTTCCACTTTTCCTGCTATGTCCGAACACAGTATTTGTTTTTTGGGTTTGAATAAACCATACATCATCCTGTTTACCAAATCGCCCTGCAGCAATCCCCAGTCCCAGTCGTTGATAGACACGGCATAAATCTTCACCAGCACTTCATCATCCCCCGGAATAGGTTTATCTACCTCCCCGGTCTCGAGCACTTCCGGCCCACCGTATTTTTTGTAGATGATTGCTTTCAAGTGTTTAGCAGTTTACTTTTTATGTGGCTCTATTATATGCGCCGCCCTAAAATGGCGGTGGAATAAAATTTCATTTGTGCATCTCAACTTTTCAATTAAAATAGGTTCCAGCGTAAACCTTCTATGTTTTACAACCAACCCGCAATCCAGACGCTTCTTAAAACTTTATAGTTACTCCTGCCGCCACGAATCCCGGGCCTGGCCCGAGGCCATTATATTTAGCTTCGGCCCCGTATTGCATGAAAAAATTTTTCCTTTTTTTCTTAGACCCCTCATTGAGGATTGAATAAATTCCGCGACCCAATGCGGCCGTACCCACTATACAAAGGACGAGCCCGGCTTGCGCCATTCCGATGGACGCATCATCATAGCCTGGCATGGCGTCGTCGAATATTATGACCATCAAAACCCCGATCGCTGTAACAGCCAGCCCTGAACGAACCATGTTACCATCCTTTCTTTTTTGTTCTTTTACATGGTCCTGGTAAAGTTCCTCTAATGTAGTTACTTGTTCCCTCTCTAACGAATCACGCAGCTGGCTAAAACCAGTACCCGGGCCGCAAAGGAGGATTAGGAGCAGGAGCATGGTCCATGGGCGATGGTCCATAAACGGTCTCATTCTCACGCTGTTTTTCAATCCTATATTCATTTTATTTTGGTTTTCTTACCGCAGAGAATAAGAGTAAATGGAGTTAACGCAGAGGTTCTCTGTTGCTACTCCGCTCCCCTCTTCTCCGCGGCAAAAACCTAAGATGATTAACTGAACTACATCCCCCCAACTCCTTCATAAACTTCTCCGAGTTCGCCTTCACATTCGGTGGCGGGTTTAATCCATGCGGGTTCTTAAAACTGCTGATTGCATTCTGCTTATCCCCTTTCGTGAAATAGCCTTCGCCGAGACGATCCCAGGCATTGGCGCTTTTGGGAAAACGCTTTGGATTCATTACGAAGATCTCAATCGCCTTATCTGTTTTACCTTCCCCATTAGCGGGCAATTTTTGGATGGCTAAAATATTTGCTCCAATAAAATACAAATTCCAATCCTGAAAATTATATAAATTTTGTTAGCGGGACCTGCCTCAGAGAAAAGGGAAAAAGAAACCGCTTAACCTCCTGTAACTCTTGAAACGCTTGAACCTCTCAAACCCTGCCTACCGGGCTCAGGCTCTCCAACCGCTCAATGTTTCCCACACACACATCCCTCCTCCTGCGTGCCATCATGCCACGGGAAACTGTCCACGTTCTTACCGGTTTCCCAGAAAAATTTAGGGCGGGGTTTATTGTGGTTGCCGGTCTCATACATTTGGTCTGCATCATATAAACGGCCATTCACCATGGTGTACCGGATGCTTTCTGTGTTTTGAATATTGTCCAGGGGATTTTTATCCAGGATGATGAGGTCGGCGAGTTTACCAGCTTCCAGTGAACCGATCCATTTGTCAAAACCGAGGCTGCGTGCAGGATTGATAGTAGCCGTTTGCAGGGCTTGCATATTGCTCATACCACCCTGTTGCATCATCCATATTTCCCAATGCGCTCCAAGACCTTGCAGCTGGCCGTGTGCCCCCATGTTGATGGTGACGCCTTCGTCTGCAAGTTTCTTCAACGATTTGGAAGTGAGGATATGACCATTCTCATACTCCTCTTCCGGCGCCATAGTCCTGTGCCTGCTCCGTGTGTCGATCACAGCCCTGGGTGTAAACCGCATCAATCTTTCTTTTTCCCAAATGTTCGTATGCTGGTACCAGTAATATTCGCCGCTGAGGCCGGCGTAGTTTACGATCAATGTGGGTGTGTAAGCAGTCTTACTGTTTTTCCAGAGTTGCAGCACATCATTAAAGAGCGGGGCTACCGGCATGTTATGTTCGATGGTGGTATGGCCGTCCAGGATCATGCTGAGGTTGTGATAAAAAAATGATCCCCCCTCGGGCACCACTTCCATTTTTAATTCACGCGCAGCCTGGATGATCATCTGCCTTTGCTCCCTGCGGGGCTGGTTATAACTTTTTACGGAAAATGCACCAAATGCTTTTGTCCTTCGCAGTGCGCTTCGTGCATCTTCTAGGGAATTTACCACGGCTTTGATATCACCATCTGCACCGTATAAAATAGTGCCGGTGCTGAATATCCGCGGCCCTACTACCTGTCCTGTTTTCACCAGTTCACTTAAGCCGAAAACATATTCACTGTTGGCAGAAGGATCATGCATTGTGGTAACACCATAAGCAAGGTTGGCATAATAGGGCCAATGTTTCTGCGCAATGAGCCCCCTGCGAAAATGACTGGCATGTGCATGGGCATCGATGAAACCCGGCATAATGGTTTTGCCATTGCAGTCGATTTGTTTTGTACCTGCAGGTATCTGCAACTCCCCTCTTTTACCAACAGCTTTGATAATATTGGATTCTACCAGCACGGTGCCATTCTCTATCACTTCATTGCCATTCATGGTAATGATGCGTGCATTGGTAAATGCAATGCGGCCGGAGGGTTTGTCAGTTATTAACTGCAGTCCGATATCGATTCCTTTTTCTGATGGTTTAAAAATACTATCTGCTATGCCCGCGACAAATTCAAAACGGTCCTGCAGGGGAATAGTAAAGTACTGGTTACCCAAAGTATAGTGAAGGTTTTTACTATCGGCACTCCAGTGAAGGTTGGTGCCAGCATCTTTGGAAACAACTTTTACCGGGAAATCTTTGGTACTGCTGCCAAGATCGATGATTCTCCCTGTTTTTGGAAATGCCGCGATATAAACATTGTGCAGGTCTACAAATGCGATCCACTTTTCATCCGGTGAAACCTTAAACTGGCTGCCGTACGTGCTCTTCAGGTGAATGCGTTCATCCCTGCCATCGGGCTGGTTGCTGGCATAGGTCCTATTCATACCCCCACCCACCTGGTAATATATCCTGTTGCTGCTATTGTTAAAGCGCGGCATATCTCCGCGGTCTGTAACAAAATTTTGATTGCTGCCATCAGCAGCCATTGTGTAAATGCCAGGTTTAGCAGTGTAGCCGGAACCCATGGCATCGCTGCCCCCTTCTTTGATAAAGACGATCCATTTGCCATCCGGCGAAAAAAAAGGCTGGCGGTAGATTCCTTTTGCAGTTGTAATTTTCACAGGTTTACTATTGCCCTGCGCCGCAATTTTATACATCGCCCCGGATAGCGAGTCGCTCCAGGTAACGTAAATAATATTTTTTCCGTCTGCAGAATAAGATGGCTCGGATTCAAACCCCGCGTGGCGGTAAGCCGCATCGCTGCTGCTGACGAGCCTTTCAGGTTTACCATTGGGCAACTGTTTTTTCCACAGGTAACCAGCGGCATTAAATAATATAGTTTTTTCATCCGGGGAACTCACCGCGTTGCGAATAACATTCGCGGTAAATTGTGTTGGGTTCAGTTCCTGCTGAAAACGGGGCACTTCATAGATGCGTTGTTTTACCGTGGCGGTAAAAGGAATTTCAGTGGCCTTGTTGGCGCCGGCCAGGTCCACTTTCATGATCTTGCCATGGCTCCAGGTGATGATATGTTTATCATCGGGTGTAAATGCATAACCAGTATAACTGCCAAACACGGTCCATGCTTCCTGCTGGTCCTTGCTCAGGTTATCATACACCGGCCACTCCTCAGCTGTTTCCAGGTCCCGCAGGTACAGTACTGTTTTCGTTCTCACTCGCTTTATAAATGCCAGTAATTTTCCATCATGCGAGATTTGTGGGCGCACTGCACCTCCCGGGCCACCGGTAACGGTTTCATTGGTGCCCTTTTCCCTGTCAAAACGTTTGATCACAAACACCTGGTTGTTGGGATCTTTATTATACTGGAAGAATCCTCCCGGGTACATGTCTTCACTATAATAAACATATCTGCCATCGGGAGAAAACACGGGTTCGTTCACATCCTGCTGGTCATTTTTTCTTACCGTGAGTTGCAGGCCACCGCCACCACCGGTATGGTAAAGCCACATCTCGCCGGCACCGAGTGAACGCGTACTGGTAAAATGTTTCCTGGCCACAATGTATTCGCCATCGGGGCTCCAGGCTGCATTATTTAATAACCGGAAAGTTTCTTTTGTTACCTGGAAGGGCTTGCTGCCATCACGGTTCATCACCCATATATTATCGCCGCCACCGGCATCGGAAGTAAACAAGATCTTTTTTCCATCGGGACTATAGCGTGGCTGCACTTCAAAAGCATGACCCCCACGGAGCAGGCGGGCTGTACCACCCTCCGCAGCCATTGTATAAATATCACCCAACAGGTCAAATAAAATTTCTTTCCCGTCCGGGGAAATATCCACGTTCATCCAGGTACCTTCGCTGGTGCTAAAGGTTACCTCTTTAAAGGTTCCTTCCGGGTTATTAACGTCCCATTTTTTAGGGTCTTTTTTTTCCTGTGCGGTAATTTGACTAACGCAAAAGCAGCTGGCAAGCAGGAGCAGTGATTGTTTGAGGTTCATGCTAGTTGGAAATTTTATCGAAATTAAGGAAGAATGGGAAGGTTTCATGAAACGCAGGTTTCACCCAAAGAAAAAAGAAATTAATAATTGTTTCACGCAAAGCAGGAAAGAAAACAAATAAGCCAGGAAAGAAAAAAACGATCTTTTTTCCTCTTTTTCTCCTTCACGCTCTTAGCCAAAAAAATATTAGTTGCAACCCTCCCGAAAAAGCGTAGCCTCTTAAACCTCTGAAACCTCATGAACCTTGAACTTTGAACCTTGAACCTTGAACCTTCTAATTAATCCACCTTTCAAAAAACTCCCAGGTCCTTAACATCTGGTCTATTCGCTGCCTGTTATCCCCGCTGCGCGTGATCTCATGTGTGGCACCGGGGTGAAGTACGTACTCCACAGGCCGGCCCAAAACTTTAAGGCTGCGGTACAACATCTCCCCCTGCACAAAACCAGTTCGCCGGTCGTTGGCGCCGTGAAAAATAATAAAAGGTGTAGTAATATTTTGTACATAACTCATCGGTGACTCCCGTACCAGCACCTGCCGCACGTCCGGTTCCCAGGGATACCCTCCAAAATAATTCGGCACCAGCCGCCAGGCATTTCCTTCGCCAAAAAATGTTGGCAGGTCATAAACGCCGCGTTGTGCACAGGCTGCAGCAAATCTTTTATCATGGGAAATGATCCATGCTGTAAGGTAGCCCGCATAAGAGCCACCTGTAATAAGTAACCTGCCGGTATCTGCCCATCCTTCTGCCACGGTTTTATCCAGCGCAGTAAGCACATCGGATGCAGGGCCCTTACCCCAGTCATTGATATTTGCGCGTAAAAAATCGACGCCATATCCTCCTGAGCCCCTGGGGTTGCTGTAAACAATCCCATATCCCTGGCTGCAGAAATATTGAAACTCGTGCCACATGCTGGCTTCCCCTGGTCCCCACATAGCGGCAGGGCCACCGTGCATCTCGAGCAATAGCGGGTATTTTCTGCCAGCTTCGTAATTGGTGGGCTTCATCACCCAATATTCTACCTTTAACCCTTTTTCATTTGTAAAACTGTGTTTTTCCGGGAAAGACAATTTTTTGGCCTTCACCCAGTCATTGAAACTGCCCAGTTTTTTTTCATTTTTCATAACTGCATCGGCCATGAACAACTCCGACGGATTAACCACAGCCGTTCTTGCAAACACGATGCGGTTGCTAGCTATATCAAAATCGGTGACACCGGCATCAACACCAGACAAGACCTCCATCTTTCTTGTAGCTATCTGCAACCTGTATAATGGTACTCCGCCATTTTTATTAGACAGGAAATAAAGATACTGGTCATCTCCACTCCAGGTAAGTCCATTGATGGTTCCATCGAAAGGAATATAGACAATATCTTTTTCGTTGGCATTGATTGGCATAATCCCCAACTTTGGAATAGAAACGGTAGCTGTAGCACTCTCAAGGAATGCGATCCATTTGCCTGATGAGGAAACCGTGGCCGCAGTGTAAATTCTATCTTTTTTGCCTAGCAGCATCCTCCAATTTTGGCCGTTCAGGTCACCGATAAAAATTTCATTTTCCAGCGAGCGGTCAGGATTTTCCAGGGAATCTACATCCCCTGAAAATATCATGCGGTTGGTTCCCGGAATAAAATCAGCGTTGTTGTAACGATGATACCCTCTCGTAACTGCTACGGGCGTTCCCGGATTTTCCGTATCGATAATAAAAAACTGGTTGAAGTTCTGGTCAGCAGAAATATTGGCTTCGTTTTGAAAATTGAGTTTGTTTAATACAATGGCTTTTTTGTCGGCCGCATTGCTGTCCAGGTAAGTCCTGATCTGTTCGATTGTACCATCTGGATCCGGTTTGGCATTGCCAGCCCACTGGATGTTTTGAAGCCCGGCACGTTCGTATGCCCAGGGCGGTCCCGAACGGTTGGCATTGAGTGTGGAATCCTTCAATAGATCATTAAAGCCTACTGCCGCTGAAAACAGTATCTGTTTACCATCAGGCGACCATTTGGGGCTTGCGGCGCCATACTGGTGTTTGGTTAGTTGCATGGGCTCTCCACCTTCCATCGATAAAATAAAAAGTTGGGGCTTATCGCCCACCACCCGCACAAAAACCATTTTTTTACCATCGGGGCTCCAGGCAGGTTGCGAAGCACCTTCCTTCGCAGTGGTTAACTGCACGGGCTGTGCGTTGACTGCGGTAGACACCGCGTAAACCTGCGACAGGTATTTATAATCCCGTTTGTTTTTTTCATCGGGCTCTACCGAGGTTACGGTGAAAACAGCCCGTGAACCATCCCTGGTTAAACTGATACTACCGACAGTTTTTATACTCAGCAGGTCGGTGACCTTCACGGGTTCAGTTCCCTGCTGGGCATTTGCAGCCAGCGTAATTGCACAGCCGAAGATCAGCAGTAAAAATTTGCTCATGGTAACAGTTTTTTTAGGGTAAAATCAATTATTTTTTTCGGCCACCTGCCTGCCTTGTATTTAAAATGTCCCTGTCAAACAAATACAAGCCACTTTTATCATCGCCTACCAGTTCCAGCTTATCGTTCAAGATGCGAGCGCTTTTTTCTTCTTCAATTTGTTCACTCACATACCACTGCAGGAAATTATGGGTGGCATAATCTTTTTCTTTCAACGCCTGGTCCACCAGTTCATTGATACTATTGCTCACTTCTATTTCATGTTGAAGAAAATTTTCAAACAAACTCTTCAAACTTTTAAAAGTTACGATCGGTTGCTCAAGCGCAGGCACCATTGCAAAACCACCCCTTTCGTTGACAAAACGCATGAGCTTCAGCATATGCACCCGCTCTTCCTCGCTTTGCTGAAAAAAATATTCCGCGACGCCATCCAGCCCGGGTTGTATTTCTGCCCAGCTTGCCATGGCGAGGTAAGCCTGGGACGAAGCTGCTTCTAATTTTACCTGGTTGTTCAGGGAATCCTGCATTGGTTTTGATAACATGGTCGTAATTTTTAGTCCTGTAAAATAGACAAATATTTTTTAAAAACTAATCAGGTTTTCTGTGTAGGGACCGGAATTTAAATAGGTCAGGTATGGGTAATATCCGTGAATAATCCTGTCGGATTTCATTCTTATAAAAAGAAACTAAAACACGCATTTGAATGTATAAATCGACACGGCTATTCCACCCCTTCGGGGTTTTATGCCCTGATCAATGGCCGGGCTATAATAATGCCATCCCTTCGGGATTTGACGAGCGTTTAATAGGTCAATTTGCCTGTTCCCAATGGGAAATTACTTATCCAATCTCGGGTTGCAAAAACCCGAAGGGTTGAAATTATTATAGAAAAATTTTCAATGGTTAAAGCACCCCAAAGGGGTGGAATAAAATCCCGCGGGTCAGGATAGCATTCTGCATTCA
>JAYSYY010000130.1:0-18383 GCA_043727215.1 Chitinophagaceae bacterium
TGCCGGACTCCAGGTTCCCATAAAACCATTCGTGGAAGTTGTTGGAAGGATTGGTGGCACTGCTCCATTACAAATCGGGGGCACCGCAGCAAACGTGGGCACCAACGAGGGATTAACCGTTACCGTAAGTGTCGCTGTTGTTGCACATTGCCCTGCTGCAGGTGTAAATGTATAAGTTGCCGTCGCCGTGTTACTTACAGTTGTTGGACTCCAGGTGCCTGTAATGCCGTTCGTGGAGGTTGGGGGCAGGGTTGGCGCTACTGCCCCACTGCAGATCGGTGCTACCGCAGCAAAGGTGGGAATAACTGATGGATTCACAGTGATGGTTGCTGTTACAGGCGTTCCTGCGCAGCCGGCCGCTGTGGGTATAATGCTGTAAGTTACCGTTCCAGCTACAGCCCCGGTGGCCGTTAATGTTTGTGCAATTGAAGCACCAGTCCCGGCTGTTGCTCCTGTAGCGCCAGCCTGGCTCACTACGGTCCAGGCATAAGTTGTGCCGGCCACCGTGCTGGTCAATGCGATGGAAGTTGCATTTCCGGAACAAATCGTTTGCGTAGCTGCTGTTGCCGTGGCAACCGGAATATTTACATTGATTGTTACACTGAAAGTTTTGGAACAACCAAGGGCATCGGTCACCTGTAACACAACCGTGTAGGTACCCGTAGCTGCATATGTGTGGGAAGGGTTCTGAACGGTCGAGGTAGCCCCATCCCCAAAGGTCCAGAGAAATGTACTATTAGTAGTGGGGCATGTTTTTATAAAATTAAATGCCCCGCAGGATGGACTCGTATAGGTAAAATCAGCTGTTGGCCCGATCGTAGCCGTACCACCCAGCCAGGTAAAATTAAATCCGGAATTTGTCTGCGAATAATTATCTATCACAAGCGCATATACATTCCCGGCGATCAGGCTTGTCGCTGTCATAGAAAGCTGGGCATAGTCGCCCGCCTCACAAGTATTAGGATTGCCTGCACAATTAGTAAAACTTGCATATGCGCAACCTGTGCCGGCCGGAACTATCCCTGTGTTACCAGCACATGCTGCCCAATTGCATGCCACTTGTGTGGCTCCTCCTGCTGCGCTTCCTCCAGGAGTAAGGTTGCAACCAGATGTGGTAATATCATAGATAGCCCAATCATAGTCATCCTGGTCGTTAACAGGATCAATAAGAAACTGGATAGTTCCCGTGCAGCCAACCGTAAATTTAAACCACTTCGATTGTCGTTCATCAGCAAGTAGACAACCAAGAGCCGACAGGTTTTCCGCAGATGAATTTCCGAATATACTCCCCGCTCCGGCAACTGAACTCCCCTGGCCGAACGAGGTATTATCGCATAAGATGGCCGATGTAGTGCAATCCTGGCCGGAAACTGTAGGCGGGTTAGTGGTAGTCAAACAGCTTTGAAAAGCGCCGGCAGTTCCGGTGGACGAATTAGAGATGGTGTAAAAATAGGTGTTACCCACAACCAACCCGTTAATGGATGCATTCAACGGCGAGGCCCCGCATTGGCTGTTCAACAAGGCAAGGCCCCCCGCACATGTTCCCCCCACTATCACCAACTCAATATTGCCGGTAAAGCCCGCACCCGCGGTGATCGTGAACTGCCCCTGTATTCCTGTAGCCGTAAACGAATACCATACATCAGGGTGGTTGCTATTATTATTTCCGTTCTGGCAGCCTACAGTACCCTGCCAGGTGTCAGTAGCGCCAACAGTAGTGCCGCTCACACAGGTACCATTCGGTGTAATTACCTGGGCGTTAGTACAGGTATTATTCGCCGGCTGAGCGGCCGCTACAAAAAAACTCCCGCTAAAAATAATGAACAGTAGATTTTTTCTCATAATAACCGTCTGCGGGTGCTAAAATGAAACTGGTATACATTAACGACAGTTCCGGGAATAACCACCGGCTTTATTTGGCCGGGGATGGCGTAACACTATGGAAGTACGCCCCGGAACTATTTTGCAGTTAATAATATGTCTTAAAGTTAATATATTAGAGGTGACTTTCAAAAACGAATACTAAGCGCAAATATTGCTTCTCCGTTTTGCTATGACAGCGAAGTAAAATCACGGCAATTCTATTTTCGTGGCAACCATTATAATCGGAACTATGAGTTACTTCAATAAAACAATTCTCGTACCTGCTGTAATGGCTTCCGCGCTATTGGGTTTTTTTCGCCTGAGCACACAGGCTCAAACACCCAACGTGATTTATATCATGACCGATGATATGGGATACGGGGACCTGAGCGGCTATGGTCGTAAGGAGTACCTTACCCCAAATCTTGATAAACTGGCTAGCCAGGGCATGAAATTCGTAAATGCTTATGCCGCCGCCCCGCTTTGCACACCAACCCGCACAGCTTTTATAACCGGTCGTTATCCGGCGAGGACAAGGGTCGGCCTGATTGAACCGCTCACTGGTGATAAATCGGATACTGCCGAAGGACTTACCGCGGCGGTGACTTCCCTGCCTACTCTAATGAAAAGGGCAGGGTATGAAACGGCATTGATCGGAAAATGGCATCTTGGCGCAGGAGATCAGCACAGCCCGGTTAAAAATGGGTATGATTATTTTTTTGGCATCAGATCCGGCGCCGCCGATTATATAAATCACAGAGGGCTTTGGCGCAAGCCCGATCTTTTTGAAAATGATACCATCATACCGATGCAGGGTTACCTCACTGATATATTTTCACAAAAAGCAATCGCATTCATCCGGCAAAAACATGATAAGCCTTTTTTTCTATCACTCACTTACAATGCGCCACACTGGCCATGGCAGGGACCGGGAGACAAGCCCTACGAGGATAGCGTGGGTTTCAGGATGGGTGGGTCACCCGCCATTTATGCATCCATGATGAAGAGCCTGGATGATGGCATCGGGCAACTGATGAAAGCGCTGGACGATGCTAAACTTACAAACAATACACTCGTGATTTTTACCAATGATAACGGCGGAGAACGTTTTTCTGATAATGGCGGCCTCTCGAACGGAAAAGGAACCTTATGGGAAGGCGGGATAAGAGTGCCGGCATTTGTGCGTTGGCCGGGCAAAATACAACCCATGAAGATCACCCCGCAGGTCGCCGTCACTATGGATTGGACTGCAACGATCCTTGCCGCAGCGGGCGCAAAGCAAGACCCGGCTTTTCCCCAGGATGGAGTAAACCTTTTACCACTGCTGGCAGGCAACCCTACGACAATCGATAGAACCCTTTACTGGCGAGCCACGCAGCGGGTTCAACAGAAGGCGATGAGAATGGGACATTGGAAATACCTGCAGGACGAACAGGGGGAATACCTTTTTAACCTGGCCGATGATGAAGCCGAAAAAAAAGATTGCAAAAAGGACAATGCGTCTTTGTTGCTGCAGTTGAAGAAAATGTATGCGGATTGGGAGAAGACCATGCTGGCTCCCGTTCCGCTTATGTCAAACCTACCCCGCGAGTAGCAGGCGCTGGTTAAACTTTGCACAATTGTTGTAGCAGGTAAGCCGTAAACGAATCTCCCTTATGAAAAAACAACCGCCAGGCCTGTTGAATATCGGTACAAGTAATGTTGTTGTACCCGGAAATAAACTTACATTCCCCACCGAATTTCAACAAAAGTCCCGGCTGCATTATTACAGTTCCATCTTTCCTACTGTGGAACTAAACAGTACTTTTTACAAAGTCCCGATGCCATCCACTTTTGCAAAATGGTCAGGGGAAGTTGGTGAGGGTTTTCTTTTTTCTATCAAATTGCCGAAGGAGATCACCCATGGAAAAAACCTGCAGTATGATCTTACCAATATTTATCATTTCTTAAATGCGGCCGAGGGGCTTGGACAAAAAAAAGGTTGCCTGCTGGTTCAATTTCCTGGCAAGATCAGTTTGCAATATTATGCTGCGGTTGAAAAGATATTGCAGCGTATTGCTATGATGGAGACGGGAGACCCATGGCGGGCGGCAGTCGAGTTCAGGCACCCCGACTGGTACGTAAGCGAAACGTTTGAACTGATGGATGAATACGGCGCCTCGATGATCTTGCATGATATGCCAAAAGCACAAAACATCCGGTTAAATAAAGACGCGGCATTTGTGTACCTCCGGTTTCACGGCCCTGCAGGGGATTACAGGGGCAGTTATCCGGAAAACTACCTGGCAGAGCAGGCAGCGAACCTCAAAGCCTGGCGAAAGGACGGCAAAGATGTTTTTGCTTATTTTAATAATACAATTGGAGAAGCTTTTGAGAATGCCAGAACACTAAAAATGATGGCAGAAAAATAAGCATGTATCTTTAAGGAATACCCCCCGGAAAACCGAAAAAAGACAACCGTAAATGGAAATCACCCTCTCAAATATAATCGCATGTTTTACCGGGCACTATTCTATCTCTTACTATTTCCTGTTTTATTATTATCTGTGAGTACGGCCCAGCAAATTACCAGGCTGGACAAATCGACGCTAACGGGTGCTGCACTTAATGAAAAAGTTCAATCTTTATTGGCGGGCGCCAGGGTACAGGGGCTAGCTATCTCGGTATTCAATAATAACAAACCCGTCTACAAAAAAACATTTGGCTACAAACGCGCCGATACCAGGTTGCTGCTGAACAATAAAACAAATTTTTATGGCGCATCGCTGATAAAACTTAACAGTAATGTTAGCTTTCTGAACAAAGTAAAATTGCGGGAGGCGCTGGATGAAGTGCCGGAATACAGCGTGCTCACAATAGATGGCAGTGAATGTAACTTCATCGACTACGACATACTGGAGATCATCAGCGAATTGCAAAACAAGGCCCACGACAGGCATATCGAATTACACCTGCCCGGTATAGAAGTGGTAAATGTTTCTGCGGTGCATTAGATCCCGAACAAAAGGCGCTGGCTTACATGTTACGCCCCGTTCTGGTACCACCCGGCATCCTGTTATTATTATTATTACCGTTGTTACGCATCCCCTGGCCTTGCCGGGCCTTGCCGCCGAAACGGTTTAAGTTATAAGTAAAGGCGAGAAGAAAATAACGTTTAAGCACCACCGTACGGCTGTCGTAGTAATAATTTTCTCCCTGGTTGCGCGTGATGCTCTGGTTCTGGTTCAGGATATCATTTACCGATAACTTGAGCTCCCCGTTTTTCTTTTTAAAGAACTGCTTTGCAATATTGGCGTTCCATAAAGGAATGTCCCGGTTAAACCCGGCAGACTGGCCGGTGTACCTCAGGTAATCGAAGTCGGTGGAAAGGATAAAGGATTTAGTGATAAAATAATTGATGTCGGTTGAATAGGATTGGGTAAAATAGTTGGTGTTATTATTATTTCGCTGAGTGATGCTATAAGTCGCCTGTGAATACGAAACCCTGGCCCTTAGCCCCACATTGAATTTATCCTTCACATCCAGGTTCAACCCTGCCGACTGGGACACAGTGAGGTTATTGGTAACGTTCAGTTGCTTGTACAACATGCTTAAACCCCGGTTGTAATTGAGCACATTGGAAAAATTAACACTGCTACCTTTCATTTTCTTAAAAGGGATGCCCACTGTGATATTGTAGGAGACATTATAGGCGCCGTTCAGATTGATCGGTTTGATGATCTGCACACCTGGTCGCATCAGCGAATCCGGCAGTCCGAGGCTCTGCAGGGTGGAGGATGTTAAACTGTCCGTGCTGTTCACGATCCGATTGCTGGTCTGTGAAGCATTTACCGTCACATTCAGGTATTTGTACGTCACCGTATTTAAGGTCTTAAAGCTGATATCTGCGTTGTGCCCGAATTCCTGTTTCAACAAGGGATTGCCTACCCTGATACGCAGGAGGCTGGTAAGGTCCGGCACGTCCTGTAATTGCGCCACCGTAGGCTGGTTGGTGCGTCCGCGGTAATGTAAACTGAGATTTGTTTTTTTGGAAAAGTTGTAGGTAAAGTTGGCGGTAGGAAAAAGATTGGTAAACGTCTGTTTGGTGTAAATCACAGAATCCTTGCCATTATTACGATAGATACCCCGCATGCTTTGGTTATCTATTTCTGATGATTGCACGGATGTGCCTACCTGGAAATTATATTTCGTCTGCAGGTACCTGAAATTGCCCCCGTAACGATGGGCAATAAAATCGTTTTCAAAATAATTCGTCTGTTGTTTGTTCAGGATATCAAACTCATCGGTCACCGGGTTATAATCATAAGCATCCCGGCCGGAATTATTTTGCCTGTTGGTGTAAGCGTAATTCAGCTCCAGGATCTTATGTTTACCAAACATTTCAGTAAAAGAACTCGTTATCACATTGCTTCGGCTGGCAGAGCGCTGCGAATTTTTAAAATTCTGGTCTATCACCGATAAGGTACTGCCATCAGCATTGAAAAATATGATCGGGGAAAGATTGGTACCATTTCCATCCCCTTTATCGGTACCATTTGAATACCCAAGGGTAAAGGTCCTGCCAATCTTTTTAAACTTCCGCCTATACATCAATTCATTGGTGATACTGGTCGAGTTATTATTACTGTTGTACCTGCTCTCATTACTATTGGACTGGTATTTCTGTGAGGGTAAGATGGCCATCGTTGAAGAGGAGCCACTGCTGAAATTCTCACTTTCCTGTACCGTAATATTTGGTGTGTACAGGATCGAATTGAATGAATCAATATAATATTCCAATCTTAGGTTTACCCGGTGATTTTTACTTTCGAAAGTAGAAATGCTGCTGCTGGTCTCTGTTGCAGAGGAATCATTAAAAAAGGTAGATTCCCGAAAACTGGTCTGCTCCCGCCTGTTAAGGGTCTCATAATAATTGTAGCTCCCTGTAATATCTACCTTAGTTCCTAGTTTATTCGTATAATTTAATCCAAGGTTGGATGCAGTAGTAAGACCAGCGCCAATTGCACCACCTCCACCACCGCGTGCATTGCCTCTTGCAGCTCCACCACCTCCGCCACCTCCAAAAGATTGTTTATTAATATTGTTAGAACCCGCTACGAGTGAAATACGCCTGTCGCCGTCAAAACGGTTGGCCGTAAGTGAAGTCTGGTACCGCTCATTGTCTCCCGCAGACAGCAGTCCCCTCCCAAAATACCCCTTCCGCCGGTTCTTCTTCAGCACGATATTAATTGTTTTGCTGCGGCTGCCATCATCGATCCGGGTAAATTTAGCCTGGTCGCTCATGTCATCATAGACCTGCACAGACTGGATCATTTCTGCCGTGATATTTTTGGTAGCCATTTTTGGATCCTTTCCAAAAAATTCTTTACCGTCTACATAGATCTTAGTTACTTCTTCCCCCTGGGCTTTCACGTTCCCGTCCACATCTACTTCCACACCAGGCAATTTTTTCAAAAGATCTTCGGCATTGGCATTGGGAACTGTTTTAAAAGCGCTGGCATTAAATTGGGTGGTGTCGCCTTTGATCTGGATAGGCACATTACTCACTAGCACCAGTTCATCCAATGTATTGATATCTTTTTTAAGTGTAATACGGCCAAGATCATTCAACGGGCTGGCAGCGGTGATGCGGATGTTTTTTTCGTAGGACTCAAAACCCTGGGAAGACACGATGAGTTTATATTTATCAACAGCGAGATCCCGGATCTCGAATAGACCTGTGCTATCAGTCACAACATAAGTAACGACCGAAGAATCCTTTTCCTTCAGGACAGAAACGGTGGCACCTGTCACACTTCCTTTGCCCGCACTATCCACTACTGTACCCCTGATACTTACGCCCGGTTTTTGGGCGGTCGCCAGGGAATGGATGGCAAAAATAAAGCAAACCAGAAGGGCAATCCTCTTCATAAAATCAGTTATTTAAGCCTTAGACGCCAATCTTATCGGTTAACAGGCGCCTGTACATTAAATAAAATACCCAAACCAGTACAGTACAGGATAGTAAGGTAAGGACAAATTCGTTTGAATATCCTCCGGGAAACCGGCAGGTGTGCGGGCTGCAAGATGATTCATTGCAGGGTAAAAAAACGCGGGATTTTTACAAACGGTGCACCTGATTAAATTACCCACAATACACAACCGGACTGTGAAAAAAATAAGTCACCCTTCTACACATTTTTACCGAAATTCGTCCGTTCGGGTTGGCAGAAAATCAGAAGGACTGTTTTACCCGAAAAATAAAGGAAAGCCTGGCATTTATTGCTGAAAACCAGGAATATCACAAACTTTAAATCTAGGTTCCCTGCACTCCGGAAAACTTCCGGGAAAGGGGTTCAGGGGCAATTATGAAATTTTCTCATTTACACGTTCACACGCAATTTTCTTTGCTTGATGGCGCCGCGTCCATAAAGAACCTTTATAAAAAAGCCATAGCTGATGGAATGCCTGCTTTGGCCATCAGCGACCATGGAAATATGTTTGGCGCTTTTGAATTTGTAAAAGAAGCTTACAACCATAAAAATGCAGACGGCACTTTAAAAGTGAAACCGGTCGTGGGTTGCGAATTCTATATCACGCAGGACCGTACACGGAAAACTTTCAGCAAGGAAGAAAAAGATCCCAGGCATCACCAGATCCTGCTCGCCAAAAATGAACAGGGTTACAAAAATCTCGTAAAACTTACCTCCCTTGGCTATATCGAAGGGATGTATAGCAAATACCCGCGCATCGATAAAACCCTTATCCATAAATACCACGAAGGATTGATCGCTACCACCTGCTGCCTGGGCGCGCTGGTGCCTCAAACCATTCTTAAGAAGGGAGAAGCAGAAGGTGAAAATGAATTCAAATGGTGGCTCAATATTTTCCAGGAAGACTATTATGTAGAATTGCAGCGGCATGGTATGGCCGAGCAGGACAAGGTAAATGAAGTGTTGCTGAAGTTTGCCAAAAAATACAATGTAAAAGTAATTGCCAGCAACGACAGCCATTACGTGGACCAGCAGGACTTTAATGCGCACGACATCCTGCTTTGCATCAATACCGGCGAAAAACAAAGTACGCCTGCGATGCGGGACTTCACGGACGATGACGTGAGCATGAAAAATAAACGTTTTGCTTTTCCCAACGACCAGTTTTACCTGAAGACAACGGCTGAAATGACCAAAGTGTTCGAGGATATTCCCGAGGCTATTGATAACACCAACGAGATCATCAGCAAGATAGACCTGCTGGACCTGAAAAAGGAAATCCTGCTCCCCTTCTTTGAAGTTCCTCCTGCCTATAAAACACAGGATGATTACCTCGCGCACCTCACCTGGAGCGGGGCAAAAGTGCGTTACCAGGTGCTCACCCCGGAAAGTGAAGAAAGGCTGCAGTTTGAACTGGATGTGATCAGGAAAATGGGGTTTGCGGGTTACTTCCTTATTGTAAGCGATTTTATCCGCCATGGCCGGGATATCGGCGTGTTCATTGGCCCCGGCCGTGGATCGGCTGCAGGTAGCGCCGTGGCGTATTGCATCGGTATCACCAACATCGACCCGATTAAATACAACCTCCTGTTTGAGCGTTTCCTGAACCCGGAACGTAAGAGCATGCCCGATATAGACACGGACTTTGATGATGACGGCCGCCAGAAAGTAATTGATTACGTGGTGCAGAAATATGGGAAGAACCAGGTGGCACAAATTATAACTTATGGCACAATGGCTGCCAAGAGCAGTATTGCGGATGTGGCCCGCGTGATGGACCTTCCGCTGGCAGAAAGCAGGGCCATTTCCAAGCTGGTACCGGAGCGACCCGGTATTAACTTAAAGAGATTATTACATGCCCCTTACACCACTAAAGAAGCAAAGGCAGGAGAAAAATCCCTGGAAGAAAAAGAACAACTGGGTGGTGAAGACATTGAGAGCGTAAAAAAACTGCGGGAAATTTATGCCGGCACTGACCTGAATAGCAAGATCCTGCATGAAGCTGAAATATTGGAAGGGTCGGTAAGGAATACTGGCATCCATGCCTCCGCAATTATCATCGCACCTAAAGACCTCACGGATCTTTTGCCTGTGGCTACTTCAAAGGAATCTGAATTGTGGCTGACACAGATTGAAGGCAACAGCATTGAAGAAGCAGGCGTAATAAAAATGGATTTCCTGGGACTGAAAACCCTGAGCATATTAAAAACCGCACTTTCCCTCATCAAACAAAACCATGATGTAGCTATCGCCATTGACGATATCCCACTGGATGATGAAAAAACATACAAGCTGTACCAGCAGGGTGATACCAATGCAACTTTCCAGTTTGAGAGTGCCGGTATGCAAAAATATTTACGCGAATTAAAGCCCGATAAATTTGCAGACCTTATTGCAATGAACGCGTTGTATCGCCCGGGCCCCATGAGTTATATACCGCAGTTCGTAGCGCGTAAGCATGGCCGTGAGATTGTCACTTATGATGTGCCGGACATGGAAGAATACCTGGAGGAAACCTATGGTATCACGGTGTACCAGGAACAGGTGATGCTGCTCAGCCAGAAGCTGGGCGGGTTCAGTAAAGGCGATGCGGACATTCTCCGGAAAGCCATGGGTAAAAAGCAGAAGCATATCCTGGATAAAATGAAAGTGCAGTTTATGGATGGTGCCGTGGCCAAAGGACATCCGAAGGATAAACTGGAAAAGATCTGGACAGATTGGGAAGCCTTTGCGCAGTACGCTTTCAATAAATCACACAGTACCTGTTATGCTTTCGTGGCCTACCAAACGGCCTACCTGAAGGCGCACTATCCTAGCGAATATATGGCCGCTGTGCTCAATCACGCCGGCACAATCGAAAAGATCACTTTTTTCATGGAGGAGTGCAAGCGCATGGGGTTAAAAGTACTGGGGCCCGATATCAACGAAAGCCAGAATGGTTTTGCAGTGAATGACAAAGGCGAAATACGTTTCGGATTCAGCGGGCTGAAAGGTGTAGGAGAAAATGCGATTGAAAATATCATCGAAGAAAGAACCAAACACGGATTCTTCAAAGATATTTTCGATATGATGAAAAGAGTGAACCTGCGGGCAGTAAGTAAAAAATCCCTGGAGAGCCTTATCTATAGCGGGGCATTTGATTGTTTTAAAGATATGCACCGTGCACAATATTTTTACACCGCTCCAGGCGACCTACTGGCCCTGGAAAAGATCGTGAAGTTTGGCCAGGTGTACCAGAGTAACTCTGCAGGTTCCACCAACACCCTCTTCGGGGACCTGCAGATGCCTGATATTGTCCCGCCCAAATTAGCGGCATGCCCTGCATGGCAACTAATTGAACAACTCGATTTTGAAAAAGAAGTAACGGGGATGTATATGAGCGGGCACCCGCTGGATAATTTCAAGTTTGAATTGAACCATTACAATATCACACCGATTGCGGAATACCTGGAAGTGAAAAATGCCCTGGCTAATAACACACCCACCAGTAAATCTTTCCGGTTGGCCGGCCTGGTTATAGATGCGCAGCACCGGCTTACTAAAACCGGTAAAAACTACGGGGTTTTATTCATCGAGGACTTCACCGGGAAAACAGATTTTTTCATGTTCCAGGAAGATTATGTGAAATACCTGAATTATTACGAAAAAGGCATGATCATCATGATCGAGGGAGCCTTCAGGGAAAAGAGGTTCAGGCAGGGAGAATATGAATTCAGTATTACCAAGCTGCACTTACTTGAAACCGTAAAATCCACGCTTACCAAACAATTGGTGATAGATGTGGCACCGGAATTTATTGACGAGAATTTTGTAAATTTTATAGATGAGAACATTAAGTCCCACCCCGGGAAGTCATCCATGAAGTTTAACATATACGACAGTACGAAAAATCATCGGGTGAGTATGTACAGCATTGAGAATGGCTTTACGATGAACGACGAATTGGCTCATTTCCTTAACGAAAACCAATATTTTGAAGTAAATGTGTTAACGGCTTAACATTTGCATGACGTTTCTACCTATTCACACTGCCATTTGGATTGTGGATATGTCATTCTGCGATGCTAAATAATATGGCTATAAATTTGCATTCCTTATCATACTTATTAAAATTAAAAAAATAGAATATGGCACTAGAACTCACAGACGCAAACTTCAAAACGGAAGTGTTGGATTCAGATAAATTATCGGTAATAGATTTTTGGGCAGAATGGTGCGGACCCTGTCGGGCAATCGGGCCAGTGATTGAAGAGTTATCAAAAGAATACGATGGCAAGGTTAAAATTGGTAAGGTGAACGTGGATCATAACCCACAGGTGTCTATGAATTACGGCATTACCAGCATACCTGCTATCCTTTTTGTAAAAAATGGTGAAGTAGTGGATAAACTGGTTGGTGCGCAGCCAAAAGCTAATTTTGTGAAAAAAATTGAGGCGCATAAATAAGCAATTAACCTTCTTTTTAACAAGAGGCCATCAGCTATTAGATGGCCTCTTTTTTATTGCACCTATTAATGGGCCTGGGTAACTTTTTCCAATTCCCGTATATCGTGTTTGTGTTTAAACAATACGAAGAATAAAACAGCGATGATCATTGAGTAAATGGCAAAAGCGGTCCATATCTCCGGCCACATTTTATTGCCAGCGACATCCGTATAATATTTCTGTATGGCGTAACCGCTGATAAGACTTCCAAGGATAGCTCCCACACCATTTGTCATCATCATAAATAAGCCCTGTGCGGAAGACCGTATCCGGTGATCGGTGGAGGTTTCTATGAATAAAGAACCTGAAATATTAAAGAAGTCGAAGGCCATCCCATAAACAATACAGGACAAAATGATCATCCACAAATTGCCGGCCGGATCGCCGTAGGCAAATAGCCCAAACCTAAGTACCCACGCCAGCATACTGAACAGCATTACATATTTGATTCCGAACCGGCGCAGGAAAAAAGGTATGGCCAGGATAAATAATGTTTCGGATATCTGAGAGATAGACATGATGATGGTGGAATACTTTACCACAAACGAGTCTTTATACGCAGCCATTTTTTCAAAATCGGACAGGAAGGTATCGCCATACATATTGGTCAGTTGCAATGCAGCACCCAGGAGCATGGAAAAGAAAAAGAACAGCGCCATTTTAAATGTGCCAAACAGCTTAAATGCATTCAGGCCAAGTACTTCGTAAAAAGGGGCTCCTTTTTTTGTAAGGTTCAAAGGCGGGCATTTGGGTAAGGTAAATGAATAAAGGCCCAGCAGGAATGCAAAAGCAGAAGCGATATAAAACTGGTTAGCCGTGGCCTTACTGCCCGTGAGACTGGTGACCCACATTGCTGCGATAAAACCAATGGTACCCCACACCCTTATCGGTGGAAAGACCTTTACAACGTCATGGTTGTTATTTTTCAGGATGGTATAAGCAATGGAATTAGACAAGGAAATCGTTGGCATATAAAAAAGCATTGCCAGGAACATTATCCAGAAAAACGTACCCGGGTCATTCACCTGCGGCAGGTAAATCAATGCTGCTGCGTACCCGATATGCAATATCCCGTAAAGTTTTTCTGCATTTATCCACCGGTCTGCCACGATACCAACCAGTGCAGGCATTATCAGGGATGCAAACCCAAGGGTGGAAAAAACCTTTCCAAATTCGGCACCGCCCCATTGTTTGTTTTGAAACCAATAAACGCCGATTGTGATCAACCATGCTCCCCATACAAAAAATTGGAGAAAACTCATCAGCGTAAGCCTGAACTTAATATTCATATACAGTTGGATTGAAAAAAATTGATTGCCGAAAGGTATTGATTTATTTGATACAATGCCGTTTCCTGCAGTGACAACAAACGTGGTCTGAAACCAAAAAAGAGTGCCGGGAGAGTGTATATCATCGTAAATTTGCAAAAATTATTCCCGATGAGCAGCGCTATAGACACATTGGTGCAGTCAGTCACCGATACCGACTTAAAAATAATTGCCCAAAAAGTAAAAGATGGCAGCCGGATTACAGATGAAGAATGCCTGGTTTTATTTGAAAGAGGATCCCTTGCTTTTGTAGGCGCCCTGGCAAATTATATCCGGGAAAAATTGCATGCTGACAAAACCTATTTCAACCGGAACTTTCACATTGAGCCAACGAATGTTTGTGTTTTCAGTTGCAAGTTTTGTTCTTACTCCCGCTTATACGCAAACAAGGAGGAAGGCTGGGAACTTAGCATTGACCAGATGTTGGATATTGTAAAAAGTTATGACGGCAAACCCATCACAGAAGTGCATATTGTAGGGGGTGTACACCCTAAGATGAATATGGCTTATTTCATTGAACTTATTCAAAAGATCCGTGCCCACCGGCCGGACTTGCATGTAAAAGGATTTACCGCAGTAGAACTGGATTATATGTTCCGAAAAGCGAAACTGAGTACGGAAGAAGGAATGAAACAATTAAATGATGCGGGGCTGCAATCTTTACCTGGCGGCGGCGCAGAAATTTTTCACCCGGAGATCCGGGATATCATTGCGGCAGATAAAGTGAGCGGGCAAGGTTGGCTGGATATCCATGAAACGGCGCATAAAATGGGCATGCACAGCAATGCGACGATGCTGTATGGTCATATTGAAAAATATGAGCACCGGGTGGATCACATGAGTAAGTTGCGCCAACTGCAGGACAAAACGAAGGGCTTCAATACCTTCATCCCATTAAAATTCAGGAACCATAATAACGACATGAGCGACGTGCCGGAAAGCACCATCACCGAGGACATGCGCCTCTATGCCATCGCCAGGATCTACTTGGACAACTTCCCTCACCTGAAGGCCTACTGGCCGATGCTTGGGCGGCACAATGCACAGCTGAGTCTTGCTTTTGGTGTAAACGATATCGATGGAACAATCGATGACTCCACGAAGATCTATTCCATGGCAGGCAGCGAAGAACAAACCCCAACGATGAGTACAGACGAATTGGTGACCCTTATTAAACAAGTAAAAAGGCGGCCGGTAGAACGAGATACTTTGTATAATGAAATCAATGATTATGGTGCGGTAGCGGTGGACGGTGGAAGGTCGTAAATCTTTTTTATTTTATCTTCCGTTGTGCAACCAACCATCGTCGTAACTGAACTAGTCAAATCTCACTGCCGCAGCGACGGCTGCCTGCACGATGGTGTTAAATATTGTTTCCGGTTGTATGTTCAGAAGCATTACCAGCGCTACACCGCCAACGGTGCCGGCCTTGGTGTCTGCCATGTTGGTTTGATTGTCCATTGTGTTGCATTGAAATTTGAAACCCCGATTTTACAAAGCTGTTTTTTAGCTTTTTTGTTTGCTGCGTAGTATTGTCGGTTTCTTTATGAATCCCCTTCCTGTGCACCTTCCACCGTTCACCCTCCACCGTCCACCCTCCACCCCCTATTCACCCATTCACCAAAACACTTTACCAACGCATCACTTCCAAATAAAAAACCCCTTGCAATTAAATGCAAGGGGTTTTGATTATAACCTTTTTGTATTAATAGTTTCTAACAGTCATTTCTGTTCTCCTGTTTTTTGCACGGCCAGCAGCGGTTGCGTTATCAGCAACTGGTTTTTCTTCACCATATCCGGTAGATTTCAAACGGCTTTCTTCGATTCCTTTACTCACGAGGTAATCGCTTACTGATTTTGCACGGTTATGAGACAGTGTGTGATTGTATTCATCTGAACCCTGGCTATCTGTGTGGCCATCAATGTCGATCATTAACGAAGCATCTGCTTTCATAATTGCAACAACCTCGTTTAAAGACTTAAATGACTTAGGTAATAATTTATAGCTGGCAGTAGCATAAAATACATTTTTAGCAGCCATGTTTACTTTTTCGATAACTTCTTTAGCAATCTCAGGGCAGCCCTGGTTGCTTACCGGACCTGGACGTGTTGGACACTTATCTTCTTCATCATTTACCCCATCGCCATCACCATCAGGAATCGGACAACCCTGGTAACGTGCCACACCAACCACGGTGGGACATTTATCTTCTTCGTCATTAATACCATCTCCATCAGTATCAGGAATAGGACAACCCTGGTATTTAGCAATACCTGCCACATCGGGGCATTTGTCGTCTCCGTCAGCGATACCGTCGCCATCCTTATCGGGACAACCTTGCAAAGCGGCAAGACCTGGAGTGTCGGGGCATTTATCATCGGCATCAGGTACACCGTCATTATCGCGGTCTAAAACAACCGGAACTGGTGGCGGAGGAACCACTTTCGGCGCAGCTTCACCAATTCTCTGGGCGAAACCCAAAGAGTAGAAAAGGTTATCTTTTAAAACATCTTCTGTGAGGGAAAAACGATATTGAGCCTGCAGCATTACATACGTTGTGCTTTGAAGGTTCAACTGGATACCTACACCTGTTGGCGCATAAGCACCCCACTCACCGGAATAGTAGCCACCACCGATACCTGCGGTCAGGAATGGAGCGATAAGGCTTTTATCGCCATATGGACGAAAATTTAGAGTGGGTTCAAGCTCAATACCCACTTCAGTCTTATCTTCAAACTGTCCACGATCCTGAGATGAGTACTCATGGAACATGGTGTTCAATTTAGTAGAGAAGTCAATGGTCCTGGTCAGTCCTTTCCAGTATGAAAGGCCAAAACCGAAGTCCATATCTTTCAATTTGGTGAAAGTTCTGTTGGAGGAACTGCTCTTAAGCGTTTCCGGTGTATAAATATCAATTGCGTTGAAGTGTATCCCCACTAAACTGGGTTTTTTGACATCCTGTGCAAATGAGCCCGATGCCAGGAGAAGGGTAGAAAATAACAATGTAATTTGTTGTTTCATAAATGCTTAGTTTTTAATTTAAAATGAACTCATGACCCTTGTCAGAGAATAAAACAGGTTTTATAAAGGCAAATGTAGTATCTAAAACCATACCATAGCCCCAAATCTTTAACAAAGATATAGAATTAAAACAGGTATCCTTTTGAAATAAATGTAGTACAAGCGATAGACACTCCCTCATTTTTTGCACTTTTTCTGCTACTGCATTTACCCAACACTTAATAAACCTTATATTTGCAGCCCAAATAAAGGCGTCTGGTTCGGAACTTCAGCTGGATAGAGCATCCCGATTTTTGATCGGGAGGGTTATTGGTTCGACTTTTTATAGTTGTTTTTTTATTGGTTCGGTAGCTCAGCTGGATAGAGCATCAGCCTTCTAAGCTGGCGGTCATTGGTTCGAATCCAATCCGGATCACACTTGTGATCACAAAATGTCGGTAAACCCACAAGATTAAGTTTTTGTGGGTTTTTTGCATTAGGTGCGTAACCAAAGAAAAAGAATCAAAATGAAAGAAAATGTGCGTCATTCGGTGCGTCATTTTTTTTCCAGCTTTGACGCACCGAATTTCATCGAAACGCTTTACAGACAAGCATTGGCGTATATTGACTATTTTCGTCGCTGCAGGTGTTCCCCATCACTCACAAGACGATACCTCAACCCTTACACTCCGATGCCAGGTGCCTGCCTGCCGGTCGGCAGGTTTTCACCTGCATCGCAACCATTGAAAATTCCCTCTCGGGGTACAACATGATGGAGCCGCGATATAGCGTCACAGGTTTTAGGAACTATCCTGTCCCGGCTCAAGATCACGGAACCGATGTTCTTCACCACAGTAGTACTAAAGTTTAATCAGGGACCCACCCGGCAGATGCGCAGCATGCATGACTACAATTAAAAGGAGATAAAAGAAAAGGAATAATTGGGGGTAATTATTGCCGGGCGCCTTTTTTTTGTATTTTTTTGCTCGCCCAAAAAAATACAAAAAAAAGCGCCGCAGGCGAAAAAATCAGACTAATACACTACAACCCCATTAAAGCAGCCATTTGCATTTATCCCAAAAATTATCATTTTTCTTCCGCTGTGTTATCAAGTCTATGGGTGAGCAGCAGATTTGCCGGCGGCGCGAAGAATACATCCTGATCTACATAACGCTTACCAGCTACAGTTCGGACTGAACAATATATCCCAACTGTATATGTTAACTTCAACTTCAGTTTTTCAATCTGCTTCTGTTACGGCTGAGGGAACACAGAATATCAGCACAGCAGAAAGCCCTGACGTTAGCGGTAATCTTGGAATGCCCAATAAAACAAAAGCAAAATAAGGGAAAGAATAAAATATTAACCATTGCTCCTGACAGTAAAAGATGACTAACCCGATGCCAAATATTCGTACAGCACAATGCAAAATTCATCCTGCATTACGTTCGCTCATACGGCATATCGTTATTATAGAAGCTGATTTTGGCAATACTCCTGTTAGTATAGAAGGTAATTTTTTGCCCTCACCCGACCAGGCAATGTTCATCAATCTTTATACCCGGTTAAAATCCAAAAAATCAGGCGAGAAGAATTTTAATACTGCTACGTCTTGCTCATTGATGGGGGCGCAAATCACTCCCTTCAAACTATTGGTAGAAGAAAGCCATAAAACCGTATCCATTATTTTTCAGCCCGGAGGGCTAAACCGGTTTTTGAATATTCCGATGACGGA
>JAYSYY010000131.1:0-6367 GCA_043727215.1 Chitinophagaceae bacterium
CTGAGACGGTTGAGGGTTGACGGTTGACGGTGGAGGGTAAATAGTTAGTGCTTTTTTCAGTCTGTTTTGAAATTTTGTATCAATTCTTTTAGTTCTTTATCTGGGATGTTGTCAACATCTCCCTTATCAAAAATAGTTATGAGGTTGACTATTATTTCCTCACCTGAAACTACCTCAGCAAATCCCACCAAAATAGTTTCTACAAGCGAGATTACTCTTGCGCCTCCGCTTTTGCCCTTGCCTTTGCTCGTAACTTTAAGCCGTATTTTGTAGGTGTCCCTACCCAGGTGTGTTCCAGGTCCTGGTGTCCTCACTAAATCCTTTTCGAGGTTCAGTAAGTCTTTGGATAAAGATTGATACTTTCTTAGGAGGGGTTTTGCTGCAGTCTTAAAAGATTTGGTAATCTTAACTGTTACTTTCACGCAAAAAATCTTTCAGCGTTTGCAATTTGTTCCCTGACTTTCGTGCTTCTTTAACCTCGGCAAGACCTTCGTTGATCCCAGTAAACACCTTCAATTTATTTTGAAGTTTGTTGTACTCATGATTAATCTTCTCCCAGGTCTTTATTGGAACTAAAACAGAAGTTTTGTGCCCCTTCTCGTCAACCATATATTTTAGTGCTCCCGCCATAACAGTGTTTATTCAAAACTACAAAATTTCATTGACTTGTAAAGCGGGAGAAGTCCATGGTCCATAGCCGTCCGTAATTTCGCAAGTCTTGCAAAGGTCCGAGGCTTTGAAAAAACAATCATACCGCCATTATCTAATCACCAAATCATCAAATTGTTCCTCCCATCATCAAATCATCAAATTACCAAATCACCAAATCAATTCTTCATCAAATCCTTAACCTTCCTCCTATACCTAAATATCCCGGTCCCAATTCCCGCAGCTATTAATAATCCAAGGCCCCCGTCAATTGGAATACACTGTGGCGGGCATCCCGGGCAAAGAGGCGTACCGCCCTGCGTAGGGCAGCATGGATCACAGCCCGGGTCAGAGCCTGGCCCTCCGGGGCCGCCCTGTGCCAATAATAACGCTGGACCAGGCGTAAGCAATAAAGCCAAAAATATTGTGAAATAAAATCGTTTTCGTTTAAAGTGGTTAGGATGGCCCATTATCCAGAAATTGATGATAGCAAAATAACAGTTGCTTTGGGAGTGCCGGATTTCCACGGATATGTTTGACAACGGTTTTGAGGGACGGATTATCCGTAAGTTACGTTGTTATTTTAGTTTTTTGATCAGATTATCGCTGATTTATTTTCCAAAAAAGCTGGATGAAAACCGGGCTGGAAACCTGGTGGGTACCTGGGGACTGTCGGAACCTCGATGCTCCGCTACGCCTCTGTTCCTCCCTTCTTCCTATTAAAAGAAGGCGAAGAGCTCAGGAGAAAAAGAGACAAAGGGGAAATGCATCTCAGCAGCCCCAGAAGGGCGCAGTTTTGGTAACCACGCAACAAAAGAAATTGCCTAAGCCCCTCTGGGCGACATTTTCCAACGACCTTCCTAAAGAAATAAGGAATGAAAAATAAGGAATAAGGAATGAGTAATAAGGAATGAGAAAGTGGAACGCCTTACGGGTTGCAGTTAGAGAGTTGCGGGTTGCGGATAAAACTGGCCCTGTCATGCTGAGGAACGAAGCATCTCAGCGTTCGAAGGTAAAGGTGCTTCGTTCCTCAGCATGACAGCCAGCCAGGTGGTCAAAGGGTTCCGGATTAACAACAAAATGATCTGCGGTTATCGGCGTGATCTGCGGGAAAATTTAGCTGAGAGGCAGGAAATAAGGAATAAGGAATGAGAAATAAGGAATGAGAAAGTTGAGCGATTTTTAGTTTGCAGTATGAAGTCCGTAGCAACTACATTCTTTTTTTTGCTAAGAGGATCAAAGAGAAAAAGAGAAAAGGAGACAGGACAGCCTCAGCATACCATTCAATCTCAATTATTTGCCCAGCACTCAATCAAAAATATCGCCCCTACGGGACTTTTCTTTCAACGCATATCTCTCTTACCAAAATGCCGCCTCTAATGAGGCTGGGGTAAACAAAAAAGCGACCATCGACCATAGACTAGCAGCTTCCCTTCACAAATAACAATCATCTGAAGCACGCCAACGAACGGCCATGAACCATGAACTATGGACTATGAACCCTTCAGCGATTTTTAGTTTGCAGTCTGAAGTCCGTGGCAACTACATTCTTTTTTTTTGCTAAGAGGAAAAAGGAGAAAAAGAGATCAAGGAGAAAGCACTTCACTCTTTCGGCACTCTTAGCGTTTCATCGAAAAAAAATACTTATATAAAAGGTCACCCCTTTAGGGGGTCAGGGGGCTCTTTTTTTTTGCTAAGAGGATCAAAGAGAAAAAGAGAAAGACAAAAGGAGACAAAGGGGCAATGCATCTCAGCAGCCCCTATGGGGCTGCGCTTTGGTAACCACCCATGGACCAGGAACAATTTGATGATTTGTCCCGATAGCTATCGGGATTGGTGATTTGTCGCTCTGCGGATTAGTTTATGATATATGCGTTGGGCAAAGACGAGATCCTGACAACCTTAAGGCCCCGGGCATGAAAAAACAAAAGCCAGCTTTCGCTGGCTCCTGTTCATAACAAAAAAAAACATGATTTTCTACGACACGAGTACCTGCCCCGTGTGCACACTGCTGGCTACCTGCCGGCCGTTGGCAGAGATGAAGCCGATCCATGTTTCCACGGTTTCGCCCGCAAAGCTGGCAACGTTCAACTTCCCTGTGCCATCCGCCCGGAGGGCGCTGCCAGTGATGTGAACGGCTGCCTGTTGCGCGGGGCAGTAGGCCACCAAAATGGCCTCGTCTGTACCCAGTGCTTTTCCTCTGCCGGTGTTGTCCTGCCAGTTAAAACCAATTTCACCATTTCCCGCCGCGGCTGCGGTGGGCGCAGTGGCGTTTGGCAGATCTCCCCTACTCACCAGCGCCATGGTATAATCCAGGGCATACGCCGGATACACGCCCGTGATGCAGTTGGCCAACACATGTGCAAATGCACTGTTGATGCCGGTTTGCTGCACCGCGAACTTCCTAAAGCTCACCATCAGCAGGTCGCCCATGCTGTGGACGAATTTGGTGGTAATCGCAAACTTTGCCCGCTGCTCTATCTGCAGCTGGGTGCCCTTTCCGGAACGTTTTCCGGATTTGCTACGCATGTAGTCGATCCCCTTCCAGGTTCCGCCTATTACAGTTCCTACTTTTCCTGAGAATCCACCGAGGATCCCCTTTATTAATTGTCCCATTGTGTTTTTTTTTAATTGTTAATAAATAATAACCAGGTACCTGGCCTTCACGAATCAAATGTAGAGCCGGGCAGGTCCATAATCCAAGAAAGTGGCGGGTATTGGCGGGTATTGACGGGTTTTGGCGGTTCATTATTACAGGCACGTCGATTTTATTACGGGTCGATGCCGTGTCGAATGACCAGGATGTCCCCCCACTTTTCCCTCTTTTGTTTATCTCTTGTTTATGTCTTCTCTATCTCTTCTTTATGTCTTGTTCGGGAATCCTCGAATAAGAGATAACCAACTAGCTTGTTTTTTATCCGTTCACGCGGCCGTGGCTATGAACATGAACTAAAGGAGAGACAGTTAAGACATGAGGAAAAGGCGACCGAAGCGTTGAGAGTTAAGAGTTGAGAGTTGAAAATTAAGATGGAAGAATTAAGCGTTCTGAGTGAGAATTATGCTTCCCTTCGTTGTCCATATAGTTTGGGGGCCGCAGTTGCTGCTGTGGTGATTTTTGGTGTTTCTTCCTCCTGTGATGATTAGTCGCTCGCCGTGGACAAATATAAAAGGGGCAATTTGCATTGCCCCTTTTTGTTTTCCGTTGTTCTCTCTTATTTCATCTCAGCATATTCACTACCCTGCTTTCTGGCACACCAGTATAGGAACAGAACTCATCGATGACGACAAAATCGGCCCTCTTTTTATTGAAGTACTTCTTTATACTGCTGTGCAGACGTTCCGCACTTCTTAGCGACTTCCCCGTGACATGCATAATGTCCTTGATACATATGATGGTAACTTTTGAATGTATTTTCATTTTAAAATTGTTGTGTTTGTTAAAAAATGACCGGCATTATTGTGCCGTCGGGGGGCAGCTTACCAATTGCGATAACCTGCCCTTGCATTAACCAGTCGATTCTCAGTGGTTAATTCTTACCCCTCTAATATAATAAATGCATTTTTAAGGTCAAACGTTCCCGGAAAAGGCAACTTTTTTTTTCGTGAACACATAAATCGACCCTTTTTACTGAATTGCCCGGGCTTAAAAACAGGCGGCAGGTTGCCGCGAAGAGGGCACTGGACATAACCAGTCCGACAGAAAAATAATCATCTTTGGTTTTTCAAAATCCCGTTGCAGACGGGTATGTACAGTCGGCATTAAGCGACCAGCCTTAACGGAACACTCGCGCAAGTAAGTAATAAAGCGAATGGAAAGTTTTAAACTTACCCGCGGCTACAAGTCTTCCTAACCACAAAGTCCGATTATCCTGCAAGCTGCGAAAGGAATAACATCCCGGGTAGCCGGACCCCACTGCACGATGTGGAAGAAATGATACTGGGTGCACCATGCACTGCCGTATAACAAGCATCCGGGAGCAGGGAAGTAAAAATTGTAATGCGGGCCGTCTTTTTAATCATGCTATAAACCACATCGATATTGTAATGGTCGATCCGGCGAATTCCTTGTAATGGTTTTCGGCTATTACTCATTGCTATGGCAGATAAAATAAAGCTCGTAGATGCAAGGAAAAAAGAACCAGTGCCCGGGTGCATGGGCACTGTGTATCCCGCCACCGCTGTGAGGGTTGGTGCTGGAGGATAAAAACTTTTGGCCCTAATTATATACAATACGATTTTTGTCTAAATTGCTTTTCAACCACTCGTACATATATAAAATGATCCTTATGAACCTGAATTCCACCTATTACTTTTTAAAACCAGCCCTGGCACCCGCCGCGGTCATCAGCCTGCAGGATCGTCTCGCAGGGCTGTGCTTATTAGCCAGCCTGCTTGAACAGGTAAACATTGATATTGCTGAAAGGCAAAATCTTCAAAAGGGAAAAGTTGCCCTGGCAGGCAAACTACTGGTAGTGCTCGCCGACGACGATTGTGATGACCGGGAACTCTTTGCCGAAGTGATTTCTGAGATAAGTGATGCTATAGAAGTGAAAGCAGTGGAAAACGGCCTGCACCTGATGCGTATCTTAAATGAAACAAAAGAAGCCTTGCCTGCTATCATTTTTCTTGACCTGAATATGCCGGGCAAAAATGGCAGGGAGTGCCTGTTAGAAATTAAGAATAACCCCAGATTTTCTGGCATACCGGTTGTAATCTATTCTACCTCGGTGAACCAACGGGATATCCGGGATACACATGGTATGGGGGCCAATTTGTATGTGCCAAAGCCAAATAGTTTTAAGGAGTTGATCGCCGTAATAACAAAAGTTCTTTCATTAGATTTTGGGAATTTAACATCAGCTCCCCCGATGAACCAGTTTGTAATTTCCGCTTAAGTTTTATAAAGAGCCTCCTATGCACAATGCCAGCCCGATGCAACAGCAGCCACAAAAGGATCCCAGGGTTGTAACCCGGATGAAATACTTTCCTGCTTATGCGGCCTGGTTATTAAACAATCACCTGGAGGAGTTTACCCGGGAACTTTTGCGATTGAGCAGAGAAGAGGACATTCCACTACTCAGGTATTTTACTGCTTATACCACGGACCAGCTTTTAACCCTAAGCCAAACTTCCAATACGCATTTACTCGGTATGCTGGCCGCTAATGAGTCGGATGCGTACATAACACAATCCAGTGAAGACTTTATATCAAATAAACTCAGATCCGTAAACAGGGATGCGGTGATCATAGAAGACATCACGCTGGTTGCACTGGTCAGAAGGCGGGCTTTTCGTTTTTTCCTGAAAAACTATACAACAGACACCATCCATTTTTTCAACGTGATGGAGGAAGCTGACCGCTTTACTGCAGCCAGCGAAGCCGCCTCTTTTCATGCATACCATAAAATTCAGCAGGAAAATATCCGCGAAATTAATGCGCAACTGGCGCGGCAGCAGGAAGAGCTGCTGGAAGCCCAGACCCTTGCAGAGATGGGCAGTTTTTTCTGGGACATTAAAGGAGGTAACTCTACTTACAGCCCCGGTGCACTTGAAATATTCGGTTTTGAAGAAGAGGTTTCTATGGAGCGCTTTTTGAGCAACGTATATCCGCCCGATGTTGCCAGGATAAACGCAGCTATCAACCGGGCCTTTAATGACAATGGCTTGTATGAGTGCGAATATAATTACACCGTAAACCAGCAGGAAAAAAGAATCTGGT
>JAYSYY010000132.1:0-6351 GCA_043727215.1 Chitinophagaceae bacterium
CAGGGTAATAAATTCTTTTTTATGGCTGCCACTCCTGCGGAGGGCCGGGAGTTATGGATATCAGATGGAACGGTAGCGGGTACACAGATCACCCGGGATATCAATCCCGGGCCGGCGCATGGCCTGGACGAAGACAACATCTCCTATATCTACACTACAACAGACCTCTTTTTCCCGGCTACCAACGGGGCGAACGGGATCGAGCCCTGGAGGAGCAATGGAACATTGGCTGGCACCACAATGGTTGCGGATATTGTGAGCAATGCCACTGGAAGTGACCTTATTTTCATGGCGCCTTTGTTGATCAGCGGCAGGGTTGTGTTTGAAGCCGACAATAAGGATAACATGGCTGAAACCGATCTCTATGCAGTGAATGGATTTTTTGCTCCCATTGTAGTGCCGGTTAAATTACTGGACTTTACGGTGCAGGCGGGAAACAAGGATGCTACTCTTCAATGGAAGGTAGCCCAGGAATTAAATAGCAAAGATTACACTCTCCAACGGAGTGAGGACGGCAAAAACTTCTTTGACATAGGAACGGTCCCTGCGGCGGGTACCAGTACGGTCTCAATGGCATACTCCTTTACAGACCTGGGTGTGATAAATAGCGGTAAAAAAATTATTTACTACCGGTTAATGATAAACGATCTGGATGGTTCAAAAAATACCAGCAATATCATTTTATTGAGGCTGGATAAAAATGCTGTTTGGGATGCAAGGCTTGTTGCAAATCCGGTCAGCGATCTGTTAAAAATTACGCTTGCAAGCATGCGGGAAAATATGCAGCTTACCATATTTGATGCTTCCGGCAGGAAGATCCAAAGTTTTGCAAGGCCCGCTGTCAGTGGCCTACTATCTATTCCCGTTGAAAATTTGCGGCGGGGTGTATATATCCTGCAAGTGCGGGTTGGAAAAGAGACGAAAATAATCAGGTTTGTAAAATAGCGGGATAAGTTGCGGGCATTACTGTGTGAACCGAATAGGTTATTGACGTCCCGGTAATTCCGGAGCGGTAGTGTCAACATATGCATAGGTAATCCCTTATTTTTGCCGCATGACTGGAATAGAAAATGTGGTTATCAAAAAAGCCATTGTACATAAAGTGGGGAACCCATCCCGTGGAGAAGAATTAAAGCTTTCTCCCAATGCACTTACCCTGAACGATGAAACAGTTGAGAAGATGTTGCTCAAATATTTTTTGGGTAGTATCAATGAAAATGAACTGCATAGTTTCACCCACCTCTCTGATATCAAAATGAATGAAGTGTACAGCTACATTTCTGCGATATTTAAAAGGGAAGAAACATTTGTGCAGCAATCCAATAACCTGGCGCAGTTTCTTTACAGCAAGTCCACCCACGTGAAAGTTAAAGAAGGAGAAATGTGTTTGATGTTGATGGACAACGTGCCATTTGAAAATGATTTCGTGCCGGCGATAGGCATTTTTAAATCTGAGCATAAAGAAAGTTTTTTAAAGGTTTTCCAGCATGGAGAAAGCCTGGAGATGGTTGCCGAGGATGGCATCAGTATCAATAAGCCGGACAAGGCCTGCCTTGTTTTTAAATCAGCCGATGCCGAAGGGTTCAGGGTATGCGTGATAGACCACACCAACAAACAACAGGAGGCACAATACTGGGTCAATGATTTTTTGCAGGTGCAACCTGTTGCCAATGATTACCACCACACAGACAAGTATCTTTCCTTGTGCAAGCAGTTTGTAACCACAGAATATGCCAACAAGTTCGAGGTAGAAAAATCTGATCAGCTGGAGATGCTGAACAGGAGCATGGATTATTTTAAAACCCATGACCAGTTTAACCTGGAGGAGTTCACCGGGGATGTGATCCATCATCCCGAGGTGGTGGACAGTTTCATCCTGTACAAAAAGAATTTTGAAACTTCCAGGAACTACGAGATCGAGGATGAATTTGACATTCATTTATCAGCCGTAAAAAAGCAACAGAAAATGTATAAGTCGGTGCTGAAACTCGATAAAAACTTTCATATCTATATCCATGGCCGAAGGGACCTTATAGAAAAAGGTGTTGATGAAAGAAGCGGTAAGAAATTTTATAAGATTTATTTTGAAGAAGAAAGTTGAGGGCTATAAGTTATAAGTGACAAGACAATGAGTTTTGGAACTCCGCATCAAATTTCCGCAAGGAGCACTTTATACGGTAAACTTGAAACGAGTCAATTACCTCTTCGCCAGCGGGTATTTCTCCACCAAATTCTTTACGGGTTCAAGGGTTTGCAGGAATGCAAAGATGGCAGAAAGATCATCGTTATTCAGTTTGGCGAATTCGCTCCAGGGCATATAAGTGTTTTGGTCCTTAGGGTCAAACACGTATCCGGAAGTTTCCCGGTATGTTTTAAATTTATTTAAAAAGCGCTCTTGGGTCCAGGTGCCAAGGCCGGTAGCAGAGTCTGAAGTAAGGTTAGCACTCTGTACCGTAAATGTAGGTGTAGTAAACCTTAATCCCCCGCTAAAAGGTTGACCCGGTACACCTTTTTCGTTTACAGGTGTATGGCAGGTTTGGCAACTGGCCATATTCACAAGGTATTTTCCATATTCCACCTTATCCTCAGGAGAAGGTCTCTTGTTGTCCTCGATGGTATTGGGAAGGGATGCGTAAAATGCACTGATGGGACCCATGAGTTGCCGCGCGGGTACTGTATTTTCTATTGGCGGCAACGTGCGAATGAAAGCTACAATATCCAGTATGTCCTGTTTTGCCAGCTTGCTAAAGTGGCTATATGGCATTAATGGAAAAAGCGAATCCCCATTTCTGCTGATACCTTGCGTAATGGCTCTTATAAGTTCTGCATCTGTCCAGTTGCCAATGCCGGTCGCGGTATCAGAAGTAATATTCTTTGAGTATACCTCTCCAGGCAGCGGGAAAACTTTATATGAAAACAGTTCGCCGCCCATACCCTCGGTGCCCTTACGGATGGGGCCGGAAAAAAACTGGAATTGCCGCTCGCTATGGCAGTCAAGGCAACCAGCGATAGTAACAAGGTATTCGCCATTTTCAGCATTGCCTTTTGCATCACCGGGCGTGTTCTTACCTGTTTCTTTTTTGCTGCTTTCCTTGTTGTCGCACGCAAAGTAAACGACGGATGAAAATAGTAAACAGAACGCGGTTACCCTGGAAAGAAAAGGATGGTTCATGGTGGTCTTTATTTTTTGGTCATTATTAAATAACTTAAAAAACGGACAAAAATTTCTCATTTGGTATTCATAGAATTTGCCGGCCTGATTGTTCATAGATATACCTGGCGTTTATCCTGGTGGAAGGAGAGTAGCTGATCGTTTCGTTAAAAATAGAAAAGGAATGGTACAAATGCAAGGAGTTTCTTTGAGGCCGCGGTACATGGATTTTGTGCAATGCTACCTTTAGTAACCCATGACAGAACATAAATCGTACTTTTATTAGGTTGAAATCCGGGACCCGTGGAAGTACTGAATTAAGAGGGATTTTCAATTGTAAATCAGGATATGAAAAAATCAGTGACGGGGTATCATTTGGGCGACAGGCTCGATCTGAAAGAATTAAAGAACAACCTGGCGTATACCTGCGTATATGCTGATCCTACCGAATTAATGTATGAAGTAGAAAATAGTTCTTATATCGGCATCTTCGATTACGGGAGCATAGTTTTTTTCGGACTGGATAACAGTGCACAGACAAATATAATTAATGCTGTGCGTACTATTTTAAAACTGGATAGCACAGAATTAAAGCGGGAGAACTTCGATGTAGAGATTGATCCGCAGGCTTCATATAAAGTAATTTTTGACCGCCTTATCATTAAAGAAATAAGTATCGACATTGCAAAGATCATTATGCTTAATATAGCACAATCTGTAGCGCTGGATTATTACATTGACCAATCCACGGTTCTTCTTAAACAAACTCACCAGTTCAGCCTGGAACTGGAAGAAAAAGGAAAATTTTCCATTAAGGGGAAGAGATTACTCAAATACATTGGAAGAATGCTGAACCTCAAAAATAAGATTGCACAAAATATCTACATCTTTGACAGCCCGAATCTCACCTGGAATGATGAATACCTGAATGTGATCAACACTGACCTGAGCCGGGAACTTGATATTAAACTGCGGCATAGCAGCCTCCAGGAAAGCCTCAGTACTGTCAGGGAAAACCTGGAAATACTGCAAAATATCAACCAGCACTCTCACAGCAGTACGCTGGAACTTATCGTGATCGCACTGATTGCAGTAGAAATTGTAAACCTGATTATTGACAAGCTGCTGTAGCGAAAGCTATTTTACAGGTACCAGCCTAAAGATATAGCCCGGGTTTTCTACCGCCACATAAATATATCCATCCGGCCCCATTCTTACATCCCTTAGGCGGCCGATGTTTTTCAGCAATAATTCTTCTCCTATCACTTTTCCGTCTTTTATTTTGCAGCGGTTCAGGTATTTAAAACGAAGCGATCCTACCAAAAGGTCACCTTTCCAGGCTTTGTACCGGTTGCCTTCCACAAAGGCCATCCCGCTGGGGGCAATAGAGGGTATCCAGTAAAGCACCGGCTGTTCCATTCCAGGTAGTGCGGTTTTATCCGTCATGATCTTTCCATTGTAATTGATACCATAAGAGATCGCCGGCCATCCATAATTTTTGGCGGGTTCCACGATATTCAGTTCGTCGCCGCCCCTCGGCCCGTGCTCTGTTTCCCAGAGCTTTCCCGTCCCGGGGTGAAGGGTAAGGCTTTGCGGGTTACGATGGCCGAAAGAATAAATTGAAGGTTTAGCCCCGGCAACATTGATAAAAGGGTTGTCGGCGGGAATACTGCCATCATCTTTTATGCGGTGGATCTTACCAAGGTCGTTAGTTGTTGTTTGCGGATTTTGTTTTTCATTTCCTCTTTCACCCACCGAAAAATACAGGAGGCCATCCCGTCCAAACACCATTCTTGACCCGTAATGAAGACGGGTGCGGGAATAAGGTAAGGCTTCAAATATGATTTGCTGATCCACGAGACGGTCAGTTTCCAGTTTTGCCCGCATGATAGCTGTTGTGGCAAGAATAGTGGTACCCTCTTTTTTTACGGCAGAGTAGGAAATATAGATCAGTTTATTTTTCTTGAAATCCGGGTGTAAGATCACGTCCATAAGCCCACCCTGGCCTTCCTTATGTACTGCGGGGGTTCCACCGAGCAGCTGTTTTGTCCTGTCTTTTTTGATCCGGAAAAGTCTTCCAGCTTTTTCTGTCACCAGCATTTCGTTTCCCGGTAAAAATGCCAGGCTCCAGCAGCTCTCCACGCCACGGAATACCGTATCGAGTTTTACGGTTTGTTGATCAGAAACGAATAAGTTCACTCTTTTTGTTTCCTTTTCAAAGTCATACCGCTCCCGGTTCCTGATGCCTTCCAGTATATAATCGGCAAGCGCATACATTTCTTTATCATTAAACGCAGAATCATAGGCAGGCATACCGCCATCTTCATAGCCATGTTTGATCCCTTTGAAAAGGTCTTCCCTGGTATTGCCATATTTCCATTTGCGGTCCACAAATGCATCCATCTTTTCTCCATGGCAGCCACCACAAAAACTTTTATATCGCGCTTCCACTTCACTGGAGTCTGAAGGGCTCATCGGGCTGTGCCGTTCAATGGAAGGAGAAGGCTTGCTCCTTGCCATCTCATTCATGTCGCTAAGCGTGAAACCGATGGCAAACATCGCAAGGCTGTAGGTAATTATCTTTATCATATTATGTTTTGTCAGACCGTATTTGAAAGTTCTATATCGTCCTCACTTAGCGGCTTTGACCTTCCTTTTCAGTGTAAAATTATCTAATGAAATTAAAAATATCAAAAGAATGATGATCCCTAGTACTCACCAATATTCTCCAGCCTAGCAGCAATGCCGAAGTATTTGCTATTTGGTGCGCAATGTTGTTTGCCATTTTTTAGGGATGCAGTGTCAAAATTATCTCTGCAGTTACTCGTCAGGGGGCACTTCTTTTCCCCCGATCAGGTCTGCAACAAGTGACGTCCACCCTGTTTGGTGACTGGCACCCAACCCGGCACCTGTATCCCCATGGAAATATTCATAAAACAACACAAGGTCTTCATTCCCGGGTTTTTTATAAAACCAGTTGTAGGTCCCGTATAACTTTCTCTCTTCTGTGTTATCTTTTGCAAACAGACTAATGACCCTTTCCGACAAAAGTTGCGAAACTGCCACAAGGTTCTGGTAGCTGCCGGAGCCCACAGGGCATTCAACCGTCAAGTTGTCTCCATAAAATTCGCCGTATTTCCGGATAGAGCGAATGATCAGGTAATTGATCGGCATCCACACCGGTCCCCGCCAGTTACTGT
>JAYSYY010000133.1:0-2537 GCA_043727215.1 Chitinophagaceae bacterium
ATATGGCTGTTCCAAAAAACATTGTAAACATGGGCTATCCGATGTACAATGTAACCTGCGAGATCCAGGGCGATGAAGGCAATAATGAAAGTCCACACTGTGGAACTAACCTGTACAATGGCCCAATGCTGAACCATCCATTCGTATGAATAAATAGCCAGGCTAAGACCCAATACATCTTTCGTAACGTTGGTAACGCCGCTGGTAAGGCTGCTGATCATGTCCATGGTGTTAACCGTGTCATTCCCTTTTCGCCAACCATACCATTTTTCGAAAAGAACGAAGAACAAAAACAGCGGCATTGCTATCAATAATATTTTACCGTATGTTTCCATAAATTCACCAATCAAATTTAATTAATGTTTTCACTCAAATCAAGTCACAACCTTAAACTTTGAAAAATATTGAATTGAAAACAACCTTTACCTGCATCGATGCCCATACCTGCGGCAATCCTGTTCGTCTTGTTAAAACAGGCGGGCCTGAGCTGAAAGGAAAAAATATGAGTGAAAAGCGCCAGCATTTTCTAAAAGAGTATGACTGGATTCGCACCGGCCTGATGTTTGAACCACGCGGCCATGATCTGATGAGTGGCAGCATACTGTATCCGCCGCATGACCCGATGAATGATATTGCGGTTCTCTTTATTGAAACCAGTGGCTGTCTGCCTATGTGCGGACATGGTACAATAGGAACGATAACCATCGCGCTGGAAGAAGGCTTGATCGTTCCTAAGGTTAAAGGCACCATAAGAATGGAAACTCCTGCAGGGCTTGTATTTGTAACATATAAACAGGACGGTTCGAAAGTATCTTCAGTTAAACTTACAAATGTGGCCTCCTACCTGGCAGCTTCTGAACTCGTCGTAGATTCACCACACCTCGGCGAACTTGTTATTGATGTTGCCTATGGCGGAAATTTTTATGCAATAATAGATATCCAAAAAAAATTTATGGGATTGGAAAAATATTCTTCAATCGAATTGATTCAATTTTCTACAATCATAAGAAAAATTATAAATGAGAAATACTCATTTATACATCCTGAGGATGAAACTATAAAAGGATGCAGCCATATCTTGTGGGCAGGGGAAGTTCTTGATAAAAATTCTACTGCAAGGAATGCCGTTTTTTACGGAGAAAAAGCAATAGATCGCAGCCCGTGTGGTACCGGCACCAGCGCAAGGATGGCTCAATGGTATTCCAAGGGCAAATTGAAAAAAGGAGAACAATTCGTTCATGAAAGTATAATAGGAAGCAAATTTATCGGGACTATCGAAGAAGAAACAACTGTACATGGGATACCCGCAATAAGACCGGGCATAGAGGGCTGGGCGAAAATTTACGGACAAAATGTTATTACAATTGATAAAGAAGATGATCCATATGCATATGGCTTCCAGGTTGTGTAACACAGATTTACGAAAAGATTATTAATCAACATATGGAACACGTAGCTATAGTCGGAGGAGGAATAATAGGTCTTTGCAGTGCGTATTACTTAAACAAAGCCGGTTATGATGTTACCGTTATTGACCGGTCGGACATAACGGATGGTTGTTCCTTTGGGAATATGGGTTTTATTTCCCCCAGTCATTTTGTTCCACTTGCATCACCAGGAATCATTTCTGAGGGGTTTAAATATATGCTGAAAAGTGATAGTCCTTTTTATGTGAAGCCCAGACTCGATCTGGATTTTATAAAATGGGGTTATCATTTTTACCGAAACAGCAACCACCAAACAGCAACAAAAAACGGCTTGCCTCTTTATGGTATCTTAAAACTGAGCCGGTCGTTGGTAAAAGATCTTACTGCGGATCTGGGAGATACATTCAGCCTGGAAGAAAAAGGTTGCCTGATGATGTGCAAGGAGGAAGCCACATTGCAACATGAATATGAGCTTGCTTCCGCAGGCGAGTTGCTTGGGCTCAATGTTGAAAGGCTTACCGGCACCGAAGTGCAGCAGATGGAGCCGACAGTTGAGCTGTCTGTAGCAGGGGCAGTGTTGTTCAAAGATGACTGTCATTTTGATCCGGGCAAGTTAATGAAGCAACTTAAAATTCACCTGGAAAGTAAAAATGTCAATTTTCGTTTACACACCACCGTTAGTGGGTTTGAGAAAACGAATAACAGCGTAACCGCGGTGCTAACATCAAATGAAAAGATTTCGTGCAGCCAGGTAGTAATTGCAGTTGGCAGCTGGATACCAGAAGTTGCACGTATGCTGGGGACCCGGCTTTTATTACAACCTGGAAAAGGTTATAGTCATACATATGACCATGTAGAAAACAATATTAATTATCCTGCAATCCTTGTAGATGGACGGTGTGCCATCAGCCCCTGGGAAAATAAACTCCGCATAGGTGGCACTATGGAACTCAGTGGATTTAATAGTAAAATATTGGTGAAAAGAATGCAGGGGATTTATGATTCTATAAAAAACTTTTATCCCGGATTAGAAATTGACCAGCCATCACCCGAAAAAATATGGCATGGATTAAGGCCTGTAACGCCAGACGGGCTTCCTTATCTGGGTAG
>JAYSYY010000134.1:0-51196 GCA_043727215.1 Chitinophagaceae bacterium
GTTCTTGTACAACCTGTGCCTGTTGCAGCACCTACAGTACCAGTGGCGGTTAAGCCAGTGCTGCAGTTGTCAGCTACAGAAGCTCCACCAAAGGCGGCCGCGATCTGCGCTGTGGTTGGGTTGCAAGGAATCGAACCCGTTGCTGCAAAAGTAATTACGGGAGCCTGGGTGTCGCGGGTAAAACTCACAGATTGACTGGCAGTTTGTGTGTTGCCGCAGGCATCGGTTACAGTCCAGGTTCTTGTTACTGTTCTAGTGCAACCGGTTCCTGTTTCCCCACCAGTACTACCCGTAGCTGTCAGACCGGTGCTGCAATTATCAGTCACACTAGCTGTGCCGAAAACGGCCGCTATCTGAGCGGTGGTAGGATTGCATGGAAGAGGAACAGTAGATGCAGGAGTGAGTGTAATCGTTGGTTTAATATTGTCTACTGTGCGGGTGATTGTTTGTGTACATAGAGCTATCCCACCACATCTGTCCGTGGCCTGGTAAGTACGAGTCCATGTTTGAACACACCCTACGGTGCTTGTTAATACATCGCCTATAAAGGTTACAGACAGGATACCTTCAGGGCATTCAACCGTAACAGGAATAGATGCAGGATTCGGTGCAGGTAAGGCTTGATTGCACGCTAATTGCAAAACCCCAGGAGGGCAAATTAAGATTGGTGGGCCCGGTTCAGCAAGGCAAACCCGTGTACCAGGAAAAGGCTGGGTACAGCAATTTCTTCCGTACTTGTAAACTACAGTACTAAAATTGCCCATCCAGGCGCCATTCACTAACAACTTGTAATAGGTTGTGGTGCCAATACCACCCTGACCAAAGTCGAATTTCAAAACGGGACCCGTGTAACAGTCCTGGCTTGGGTCCACCTCATAATTTGGTGTACCAAGGCTCGTGTAATTGGTGCCATTAACTGAATAAGAAATAACAGCGCCATTCAGAAAAACAGGCTGCTGCCCGGGGCAAAAGTCATAGGTAATACCAAAATGACTTAATGCATTTTTTGCTCCAACGTTTGTAACAGCAAAAATGTACGTTGTCTTGTCGCTGGCAAGATCATACGTACGTGTTGTTGTGACGTTGAATAAATTTGCGCACTGTGCGATGACAGTACTGGAGAAAGTTAAACCACACAAAAATAAAAATACACTCATGAACATCTTCCTGAAGAAGCTTGTCACAGGGTGCAGCTTTAAAGAAGTATGATTGTACCTTTCTTTAAGTGTACAATTGATGCCTTCCATAAATTTTAATTTAGTAAATAAAAAATAGGAATTTCAGTGGATGGATAAGCGTGATAATCTTAGGAATTGACGATCTAAAAAAATTTAAAAAATGGGATTTCACATTAACACATAGGGATACTATTCGATAATTCGGGATATAGGAAACTGCCGTTAATGTGGTAAGAGAAGGTAAAGTAAATCAAAGGAATGGACCAATACTGTTAAGTCAGTCAAAAGCCAACTTAGTTATCTAAGGATAAAGGATTTCAATAAAAAAGCGAGATTATTTTGGTTTAAGTCAGAGGCAATTCGAGAGGATATAAATGTATTTATTCAGTCGGTAACAGGCAACAAGGTAGAACTATATATTGACTAAAACAATTTTTGGGAAAAAGATTTTTAAATATTTATTAACATCATCGGAAAAAAGAATATGTCCCCCCTGATGTAAATCAGGCTCTTAGCAGTTTTCTACGACCATGGCACTTGCTCCGCCCCCTCCATTACATATTCCAGCCGCACCATAGCGTGCATTATGCTGTTTGAGCACGTTGATAAGTGTTACGATGATCCTGGCTCCGCTGGCACCCAGGGGATGACCCATGGAAACAGCACCTCCATTCACATTCACCGTAGCGGGATTCAACTTCATCCGCCGGGAATTTTCAATCCCCACAACGGCAAAAGCCTCATTGAGTTCCCAGAAGTTGATATCACTCATCCGGAGACCTGCTTTTTCTACTGCCAGGGGTACTGCCAGGGATGGCGAAGTGGTAAACCACTCGGGCGCCTGTTCGGCATCCGCATAAGCAAGTATTTTTGCAATAGGCTTCAGGCCGAGCGCGTCCGCTTTTTCTTTGCTTATTAACACGAGTGCAGCTGCCCCGTCGTTCATGGTAGAGGCATTGGCGGCAGTCACTGTTCCTTCCTTTACAAATGCTCCTTTCAATTCCGGTATCTTTTCAAATTTTACATTAAAAGGTTCTTCATCTTTGGTAAATAATACCGGATCACCTTTACGTTGCGGAATAGGCACCGGCACAATTTCATTTTCAAATTTACCGGCATTCACAGCGGCCTGGCTTCGTTTGTAGCTCTCCGCTGCATAGGCATCCTGCTCCTCACGGCTTACCTTACACGAAGAGGCACAAAGTTCTGCCGAATTACCCATGGCCTTTCCATCATACACATCTGTGAGCCCATCTTTGGCAAGTCCGTCTACCAGGCTCACGTTGCCATATTTATTTCCCCAACGCACGTTTTCTGCATAGTAAGGAACGTTGCTCATACTCTCCATCCCCCCCGCCACAACAATATCGGCGTCCCCAAGCAATATACTCTGGACCCCAAGTGCAATGGCCTTCATGCCGCTTGCGCAAACCTTATTAATGGTGGTACAGTTCACATTATCCGGCAGGCCTGCAAATTTTGAAGCCTGCCTGGCAGGTGCTTGCCCGAGATTGGATTGGATAACACAGCCCATCAAAACGTCGTTCACCTCATCGGGCTTCACTCCAGCTTTTTCCAGCGCCCCTTTGATGGCAATTGCTCCCAGTTTTGTAGCAGAAAAATCTTTTAATGATCCTCCAAAACTTCCAAGCGGGGTCCGGACAGCTGACAGTATATATACTTCTTTCATAGTAAAAATTATTTTTAAATATGGCTTTGATTTTGCCCCGCAAAGTTACGCATATTGGCGCACTAATAGCAGCACTAACAAGAATGCTTCAACTGCTTGTAGGCTTTAAACCTCGCAGCCCTTTTTTTGTTAGCATACAAATATTAGCACAATCAACCATGAACTTATTCTGGAAATATTTCAAACCTTATAAAATGCTGGCAGCACTTTGCATCCTGCTGGCGATAGTAGCGCAGGCCCTCACATTCCTGGACCCTGTGATATTTGGAAAGATCATAGATGACTATGCACTGAACCCAGGCAACAAATCCGAAAACGAACTGGTGACTGGCATTTTGTGGCTGCTGTTACTGGCAATAGGGGTTGCCCTGGCGGCCAGACTGGCGCGCACTTTCCAGGACTATGTGCTAAAAATGATGGTGCAAAGATTTGGTAAAAGTGTATTTGATGACGGGCTTAAACAGACACTTCGTTTATCCTACCAGGAGTTTGAGGAGCAAAGAAGCGGTGAAACACTTTCCATTCTGCAGAAAACGAGAAGGGATACAGAAAACTTCCTGTCAAATTTTATTAATATCCTTGTATCCACCCTGGTAGGCATTGCATTTCTAATCTGGTACGCGTTAACCAAACATTGGGCCCTCATTCCGGTGTTTCTCGTGGGCGTGGTATTGCTGGGCGGCCTCACCGGACTGTTGAGCAAAAAAATCAAGACCATTCAAAAAAAGATCTTCAGGGAAAATTCGATCATGTCCGGGAATATTACGGAATCGCTGCGCAACATTGAGCTGGTGAAAAGCCTGGGCCTTACTTATCCCGAGATAAAAAGATTGAAAACATTTACCCAGAGCATCTTTGACCTGGAAATGCAGAAGGTAAAGAAGGTACGGACCCTAACTTTCCTGCAAGGCACCACCCTAAATCTGCTAAAACAGTCCATCCTGTTTATCCTGCTCTGGCTGATTTTCCGGAAAGTACTAACACCCGGTGAACTCATCTCTATGCAGTTTATCATGAACATCATATTCGTGCCTCTGCAGGACCTGGGGACGATTATACTTGCATACAAGGAAGCGGAAGTTTCGCTGAACAATTTTGACACCCTTATGAAGAAACCGGTAGAAATGCGTCCGGAGGAGCCAATAGAACTGGGAGAAGTGGAAACGCTTGAATTCAGAAATGTGGTCTTCAAACATAAAACTGCCAGCGAAAACTCCATCGATGGTATTTCTTTTAAAGTAAGAACCGGGGAATCAATTGCATTCGTGGGACCCAGCGGTTCAGGGAAGTCTACGCTGGTAAAATTACTAGTGGGCTTGTATACCCCACTCACAGGCAATATTTTCTTTGACGATGTATCAGTAAAGGATATACGCTATAATAAGATAAGAAGGCAGATAGGTTTTGTTACCCAGGATACGCAGTTGTTTGCGGGCACGGTGCGGCAAAACCTGCAATTTATAAAGGCCAGCGCAACAGAAGAAGAAATGCTGTTGGCCTTAAAAAAATCCTCTTCTCATCATTTGTTAAAAAGTGACAAGGGCCTGGATACGGTGCTGGGAGAAGGTGGCACCAGACTATCTGGGGGCGAGAAACAGCGGCTTTCTATCGCCAGGGCACTATTACGCGATCCGCGGATACTCATTTTTGATGAAGCCACCGCCTCGCTTGATTCGCTTACGGAAGAAGCTATCACGGAAACCATCCAGCAGATCTCCGGCGAAAAAAAGCAGATCATCATCAGTATCGCCCACCGCCTGTCTACCATTATGCATGCAGACAGCATTTTTGTACTGGAGAAAGGGAAGATCGCAGAAACAGGCTCTCACCTGGAATTATTGAAACAAAAAGGATTGTATTATGCAATGTGGCGGCAGCAGATCGGCGAACGCAAACCCCCTGCAGAACCAAAAGAGTTGCTTCCGGTGGCCGCGGCAGAACCGCTGTTTACCTTTGACGCGAAATAAATATGGTATCCCTTCATCGTATGCATTCTCAAAGTGTCTATCTTTAAACAATAAAAACTACTAATTGTATGAAAAAAATCCTTTACAAAACACTCGTGGTACTCTTATGTATCAGCACTATCACCGGCCCGGTAATGGCGGCCGCGGTAGTTCCTTCTTCCGCAGTAAACAACCCGGCAACTTCTTCGGACCCGGTTCCTGCTTCTTCCCTAAAAGCTGCGCTTTCGGAATTTAAAAACCTTTCGCGCAGTGAAAGAAAATTGCGTCTCAAGGAAGCAAAAAAAGAATTAAAATCGCTCAAAAATCAGCAAAAAAACGGCGGCGCCCCCAGCACCAACACTACATTACTGGTTATCCTGGCTATCCTGCTGCCACCATTGGCAGTTTACCTTCACCAGGGTGAGATCAACAACAAATTTTGGATAAGCCTTTTGCTTACCCTGTTGTTCTTCCTGCCAGGTGTGATCTATGCATTGCTGGTTGTATTAGGCGAAGCTTAATATAAATGAAGTGAAAAAACTACAGCCGTTGCATTTTGCAACGGCTTTTTTTATGTGGAACGGATCCGCGGGTCTACCAAACGATAAAGCATATCCGCAAAAAAATTGATGAAAATGAAAATGACAGCACTGAATAAAACAGCGCCCATCACAAGCGGGTAGTCTAGTTTTTCGAGAGCGTCTACCGTAATTTTGCCAATACCCTTCCACCCAAAAATATATTCGATAAAAAATGCACCGGCCAATAGTTCTGCGAACCATCCTGTAACCGCTGTGATCACCGGGTTCAGCGCATTCCGGAGTGCATGCTTAAAAATCACCTTTCGCCTACCCAATCCTTTTGCATAAGCCGTTCTGATATAATCCTGTGAAAGAGTATCCAGCATGGAACTTCTCGTTAATTGGGTAATCATGGCGAGGGGACGGATACCCAACGTGAAGGCTGGCAGTACCAGGTTTTTCAATGCAAGGAATTTTTCTCCTGTCACTTCATGAATCTCGAAAAGGCTGCCGGTAAGGTTTAGCCCGGTGAAATCATGCAATACAATTCCAAAAAGATACGCCACCAGGATTGCCATAAAAAAAGACGGTGCGGAGATCCCAGCAATACTACTAAAAACAGCTGTATTATCTACCCAGGTATCTTTGTAAACCGCCGCTAGTACCCCCAGCAGTATTCCCACCAGGCATGCAAAAACCATAGCAGTCACCGCCAGTACCAGGGTGCCGGGAAGTGCCTCAGCCAGAATGATAAGGGCAGGTTTTTTAGTCTGGTAACTCCTTCCGAGGTAGGGTAATTTAAGGGACAGCTGTTTGTGGCCGCTGCCGGCAAAAAAACCTTTCAGTTCCTTTTTAGTGATCTCTTCTTTACTATGGATAGCCACGGGGGAGATATCATTCAGGTATAATAAAAATTGTTTCCATTTAGGTTGATCTAAATTCAGGTCCCTGCGAATATTTTCCAGCGTTTTTTTATCCCCAGTCTGCCCCACGATCATTCTTGCCGGGTCGCCAAACCCCTGGAACATGGTGAAGACCAGCATGGCAACGCCCAGCAGAACCAGCAGGGAATAGAGTATTTTTTTCGCAAGGATCATCTTGTGAGTTGTGAGTTGTGAGTTGTGAATTGTGAGTGGTGAGTGGTGAGTGGTGAGTCGATGATCGCGCTGAATCCCGTACAGTTATAAAATCTTTTGTCGATACCGAACTGCGGTGGCTGAAAGCTGGCCGTTCCCAACCCCGAACCCTTCACCTGCCATTCTCAACCTTCAACCGCGAACCATGCGCCCCGAACCCTACCTAACGACCACATCATCAAAGTCCGCCCAGCCCCACTTCCTATCTACCACAGCGCCTTTCATCCGGTACAGCACCATAGCTGCCCTGGCCGCAGTCTTTATGGCGGTTGCATCACAGGTAAACACCTGGATGGGATGCTGACCAGCCACTAAACCATGCTCACTGAACCTGTTTTTGACGGCGGTTTTTTGACCAGTGATTATATAAAAGGGGATCCGGGAATCAATAGCTTCATTTGCGATGTCCAGGTCTTCCCGGAAATCGTTTGGTAGCGGCTCAAGATCTTTTACAAAAAGAAGGAAATAAACCCCGTCTTGGCTAAGCACACTATCAGTTACATCCTCTCCCCTTTCATTCGTAAAAGAAAAATCATTGATCACAGGAATATTATTTTTGCCGGGCGTCACCAGTTTTTGTTTGCGGTCCACAAAAGTCCAGCTGCTGTCGGGCAGAGCTGCCGTGGTAAATTCTGTTTGCTCACCATTTTTTTCATACACGAATGTCATTTCGTATTTATCCGGGATAGCATTGGTCGGCATTTTTCTCAACTCAAGGAGGTTGTTCCCTTTTTTGTAAGGAAGGCAATCTGCCGGCGGTAAGTGCCTCAGCACCCACCACTGCAGGAACAGCGTGGCGACTAAAACAATAAAAATAAAAAGACCTCCTATGAAGGGTTTAAAGACCGGTGTTATATACTTCTGGTTGCTGACAAATAACACGGAAAGCAGCAACAGGATTATGTCCTTGGTAAAAGTCTGTGTAGGAGTGATGGGAATACAATCACCAAAACACCCGCAGGCTTTTATTTTGCCGCTGAATAAAACATAACTGGTAAGGAATGTAAAAAAAAGGATTAGCAGCAGCAGTACCCAGGTCGTAATCTTTTTTTGCCAGCCCAGTAATAAGGCCAGGCCCACTACAACTTCCAGCGTGATCATACCGACTGAAAAAGCCAAACCATAATGACCCAGGCCTTCCATAACACCCTTCATAAAACCCGCATTGCCCCAGGCCTCAAAAAATTCCTGCATTTTATAAGCAAGGCCCCGGGGATCTATAGCTTTTACAAGGCCGGAAAAAATGAATAGTAAACCTGTGAGTATTCGGGCAGCCGTTACCGCTATCTTCATAAATTTTATTGTTTTCCTTCTTCTATCAAAATCAGGGCAAATAAAGCGTAGTTGAGGATGTCATAAAAGTTCGCATCGATCCCTTCACTTGCAATAGTTTTCCCTTCGTTGGCAATGATCTGCTTAATCCGGAGGATCTTCGCCAGGGTGAGGTCGACAAAACTTTCCTGGCTCATTTCCCGCCACGCTTCTCCATAGTCATGATTTTTGGCTTCCATTAGTTGTTTTGCCCGCCGGGCGATTTCGTCATAATATTCCTTCACCAATTCAACCGGTAGCTGCTCATTGTCTTCATCCTGCACTTGTAATTGTATCAGGCCAATGATACTGTAATTAAGAATACCCTGGAATTCACTACGGATGTCGTCTCCTATCTTCTGCACTTTTTTTTCCTGGATCGTGCGGATACGTTTAGCTTTAATATAAACCTGGTCCGCCACCGAGATGGTCCTGTACACCCGCCATGAAGTGCCGTAATCCGCCGTTTTTTGTAAAAAGGTAGACCGGCAATGTTCAATTATTTTATCGTATTGTTCATTGGTGGTTCCCGCCATCGTACTATTGCTCATGAATAAAGTGCAAATTTGTGTATTGATTCAAAAATACAATTAGTCTGTGAATGTATACACTTAACTGCAAAGGAAAATTGCTGTCACTGGAAAAGCCGGTAGTGATGGGAATCCTGAATGCTACCACTGATTCTTTCTACAAAGGATATCTTGAAAGCAGCCGCGATGAGCAGGTTACACTCGTGGGCAGGATGCTGGAACAGGGTGCGGGAATCATAGATATCGGCGGCCAAAGCACGCGGCCGGGAAGCCTTCGGATTGCTGCGGAAGAGGAAACAGACCGTGTGATCCCATTGGTTGAATTATTGAACCAATATTTCCCAAGCGTTGTCATCTCCATAGATACTTATTATAGTTCCGTGGCTGCCGCTGCCGTAAAAGCAGGTGCACGGATAGTGAATGACATCAGTGCCGGTAATATGGATAAAAAAATGATCAGCACCGTGGCGGCTTTGCGGGTACCTTATATATGTATGCATATGAAAGGTACACCCGAAACCATGCAGCGGGAAGCCGTATACGAAGATCTTGTACAGGAAGTGCTGGATTTTTTTATCGCCAAAACAACAGAGTGCCGCATAGCTGGTATTCACGACGTGATCATTGACCCCGGTTTTGGATTTGGGAAAACTATCCGGCAAAATTTTACGCTATTAAAAAGTTTACATGTTTTTGGGATGCTGGACAGGCCTTTGCTGGCAGGCATTTCCAGAAAAAGCACCATCTACAAAACGCTGGGCACAACAGCAGAGGAGGCACTAAACGGCACTACTGTATTAAATACCATCGCCCTGCTGAACGGCGCCAATATACTAAGAGTGCATGACCCTCAGGAAGCCAAAGAGGCGGTTGAACTGGTAGCCATTTACAGCAGCTCATAAAAAAAGCTTTCCAGTAAAGGAAAGCCTTTTGTATTCTTAAAAAATCTTAAAGATCTAATTGCCAGGAGGCGCTTGCTGGGGCTGAGGTTGTGCCTTTTGCATGCTATCCATGTAACGTTGCTGCATAACTTCCATTTGCCTGCGTTGTTCTCCTGCGGCTGCAGAAGCTTGTGCACGATCCAGTACATCCAGCACTTCGATATCAAAAACAAGTATGCTGTTTGGTTTAATGTCTGCACCTGCACCTTGTGCACCGTAAGCAAGGGAAGAAGGAATATAAAATTTTGCTTTCGCACCTTTGTTCAGCAATTTAAAACCATCTGTCCAGCCCGGGATAACGGTTGTTCCCAAAGAAGGATCGCTGGTCATATTCACCAGCAAAGGCTGTTGGTGATTGAAGGCAGGATCAGTATTGGAATCAAAGGTTTTACCTTCCATCGTTTTACCTGTATAGTTTGCTTTTACTACTACACCCGTATCAATAGTGGCTCCTGTACCTGGCTGAAGGACCTGTACATAAGTACCCAAAACTCCTTTACTGGCCTTTATATTATTTTTAGCAAAATAATCTGTCAGGATTTTATCATCCTTTTTGATCTGCTCAGCAGCGGCTGCTTTTTGGTTAACCTGTGCAGCCTCCATTGATTTTACTCTTGCGGCATCAGCCAGCTCTTTGGTAGCATAAATAGCTTCCAGTTTTACCGTTGTAATAAGGTAACGGCCTTTTTTAAAGAAGGGTGGCATACTCTCCATGTTTCCTTTAAATGCAGAATCTGTTAGCTGCCTGATCACCAGGCTGTCGCCTTTTTTCAGTTGCTTAAGTATCTTAAAATACTGCGGAGGTGTGCTTACAGAATCAAGTACCTCTATGAGGCTACCCTGCGGGCTTGTGCGGGAATCAGACAACAATGAATCTGATTTACCATTATTGTAGTACTGGGCAACATGTATCTGCATATATTGCCCGTAAGGAATGGCCTCGCCACTTCCCTTTGCAACGATCTTATACTCTAAGCCATTATCGCCTTTTTTGAAAGACTCCTTGCAAGCGCTGAATGCCAGCAAAGAAACGGCAGCAACAAAAGAAATTTTTTTCATTTGGTTTTTGTGTTTATTTATTTTTAAAATTTATATGCGTAAAGTTGTTCCTTATTCTCCTTCATAGCTTCAATGAAATGGGCGGCTGCCTGTTCCAGCGGCAGCGTAGTTTGCCCGCCGGCTGCATTGAAATGGCCTCCCCCGCCAAAGTAGGTGCGGCCAAAAGTGTTTACATCAAAGCCACCCTTGCTGCGGAAAGAACATTTGCGTTCTTCTCCCCGGTCAATGATGATGGCAGCCAGTTTGATGCCCTCGATACTTAACGGGTAATTCACCAGCCCTTCGGTATCGCCCGTTTTTACGTCGTATTTCAGCAGGTCCGCTGCCGGAATGGTGATGAGCGCCGTGTTATACTCATAGAATATCTCCATCCTGTTTAATAAAACATTTCCAATGAAGCGTAACCTGTTTTCGGAAAAATTATCATAGATAGCTTCATGCACCTTGCTATGTTCCAGCCCCTTGTCCTTTAAAAAAGCAACCAGCTTATGCACATTGGCGCTGGTAGAAGGAAAACGAAAAGAACCGGAGTCTGTCATAACACCGGTATAAATACATTCTGCCACCTCACTATTGATCAGATCCGAATGTCCGGATGCCACTATAAAATCATATACCATTTCAGCCGTGGAGCTTTTGCTGGTATTACTAACGCCATAGGCAAACACTTCCACCTGCGGCTCCTGGTGATGATCTATTAATATCTTTTTAGCAGGTGAGGCCATGAGTACCTTCTCCATATTTTTCGTACGTCCCAAGGTATTAAAATCCAGGCAAAAGATCCAATCAGCAGCATTGATCAGTTGGGTGGCAGTTGCCGAGGTCTTGTCATAGTCCATCACCTCTTTGCAGCCTGGCATCCAGTTCAGGAATGCTGCCCAGTTGGTCGGTGATATAACTACAACCTCATGGCCCAGTTGTTTCAAAAAATGGAATAAACCCAGGGTAGATCCCATCGCATCACCGTCCGGTTTCTGGTGCATTGTTACTACAATCTTTTTCGGAACACGCAAATCCGGGAATATCTCAGCGATCGGTTTCATCATAATGAGGCGCAAAAGTAGGTGTAATTGGCTAATTGGCAAATTAGCTGTTTAGTAAATTAACAAGATTCCTATCTTTGCGCCCAAAATCGAAAAAAATGAGTAACAGAACATTCACGATGATTAAACCTGACGCAACCAAAAAAGGCCACACCGGGGCAATTTTATCTATGATTAATGCGGCGGGCTTTCGTATCGTGGCTTTAAAGACCGTACACCTGAGCGCAGAAAAAGCAGGGCAGTTTTACGATGTCCATAAAGAACGCCCTTTTTATGGGGAGTTGGTGGAGTTTATGAGCAGCGGCCCCATCTCTGCGGTCATCCTGGAAAAAGACAACGCTGTAGAAGATTTCCGTAAGCTGATTGGTGCTACTAACCCGGCCCAGGCAGAAGAAGGAACCATCCGTAAATTATACGCGGCTTCCATTGGTGAAAATGCCGTACATGGCAGCGACAGTGACGAAAATGCTACAATAGAAGGTAACTTTTTCTTTAGCAGGCTGGAACAGTTTTAATTAAACATCATTTTTATCAGGGATACCTTTCCATAATATGAGAGGCGTTTTTTTTGGCTCCCGGCAGCATTCACCGGCCGGGCAGGAGTTCCGGCTGTCCCAGGCACTTTTTCACTCCGGCCCCACCAGGGGCTGCCCTTTCACATCCGGCAGCCCCCAGCCAAACTTTCTCTTCTCCCCTGTAAAAAACATCCCCCTGCTGATCCACTGCCCCACTGCCCTGTTTACCTATTCACCCATTCACCTATTCAGCATCCGCCCATTGCCCTATTCCCCCATTGCCTTATCTTGCAAACCACTCATATGCTTGTGTCACTCACCATTATCCGGTACAAAAAGATTTTTATCCCTTTTGCATTCCTGGCGATGGCCGTCCACCGGTTGCCGTTATGGATGAATAAAAAGATCCTTCTTTTCAAACTGATGGGGACTGGAAAAAACGGGACATTTGATAAAGTGCCGGATCTCCAACAGTGGGCAATTTTAGCCGTTCATGATACATCTGAAAACATTCAGAATAAAAGCGAGGATCCGCCGGGTTCTGTTGGCACCCGCCCGGTTAGCTTAGAGCAGTTACTGGGGCAGTTCATCAGTCGGTGGTTTTCACTCTTCAATTGTGAAACCTATACGCTTTTACTGGAACCATTGGAATCCCATGGCTACTGGAACGGCAAAAAGGTTTTTGGCAACTTGCCCACGAAGAACGATCATGAAGGTAAGATAGCAGTGCTTACACGGGCAACGATCCGGCTGAACAAGCTAAAATATTTCTGGAGTAATGTGGCACCTGTGGCTAACCGGATGGCTACTGCAAAGGGTTTTTTATTCTCCGCAGGTGTTGGTGAGATACCATGGATCAAACAGGCAACGTTCAGTGTGTGGCAGAGCAAAGAAGACATGAAGGCTTTCGCTTACGGCATGAAAGAACATGCAGAGGTAATTAAAAAAACACGGAGGCAGGACTGGTATAGTGAGGAGATGTTCACCCGGTTTAAAATATTGCAAACTTTCGGCTCCCTTCACCAGCAGGACCCGTTAAATCAACAGTAGCATTCACCCGGTTATGCTGCCAGAACTAAATGCTTAAATTTACCAAATGAAAAATATCAAGATCATCGAAGCCCCTTCTGAGATAGGCGCCGGTACCCGTGGTGCCAGCATGGGTGTAGATGCTATCAAGATCGCTGCCTTGGATTTTATGAGTAACTTCTTTGTGCATTTCCCTTCAGAAAAACTGGAAGCACCTAATGAATTATTATTTGAGCCCATTCACTCTCCTTACGCCAAAAGGATCCATGGCGTGCTTGCCATGAACGAACGCATCAGCAAGGCCGTATGTGAAAGTATCAAAAGCAATTTTTTTCCGGTTGTGCTGAGTGGTGATCATAGCAATGCAGGGGGAACTATAGCCGGCATCAAAATGGCCAAGCCGAAAAGTAAGCTCGGAGTTATCTGGATAGACGCGCATGCCGATCTTCATACACCCTACACAACCCCTTCCGGGAATATGCATGGTATGCCCTTGTCGGCTGCCATTGCAGAAGATAACAGGGAAAGCAGGACACATGAACTCGATGCCAAGACGGCCCTGCTTTGGGATCAGCTGAAAAGCATCGGGAAGATCCCGCAAAAAGTACTCCCTGAAGATGTGGTTTTTATTTCGCTGCGGGATTATGAAAAAGAAGAGAAATACCTGATCGAAAAACATGGCATGAAAGTGATCACCACCGCGGAAGTAAGGCGCATAGGTGCAGAAAATGTTAGCCGCAAGGTGATCCGTTATTTGAGTGACTGCACAGACATTTATGTAAGTTTTGACGTGGATAGCCTGGATTCCGCTATTTCAAAGGGCACAGGAACACCCGTGAGCAACGGGCTAAAGGAAAGAGAAGTGGAAGACCTTATCAGTAAATTCATGCAAAACAGGAAGATCTGTTGTTTTGAAATAACGGAGGTAAATCCAACACTGGATAAGGAAAACCTTATGGCGGAAATCGCTTTTAATATTTTGCAAAGAAGTGTGAATGTGTTGATGATGAATTAGGGCTGTATGGTTGACGGTAGAAGGTAGAAGGTGGAAGGTTTAAGAGGTTTAAACGGTTTAAACAGTTTTTATGCAAAGGATGTTTTTACTTTTTTGTTTTTTGTTACCGGGGATGATCCTTGCTGCCCAACAGGGAAACTACGTTGAGGAAATGAAAGATCACCGCGAATCTTATGTTATAAAACATGAAGTGGTGCAGGGAAAAGACAAAAATCATTTTCGTTTTTACCCTGTTGATGAAAACTATAAAGTGGCCGCAAGGTTCACCAAAATAATTGACACGGTTGGTTTTGTAATGAAAACTTCCGGCACAAAAGACAAAAGATTTTACCGGTACGGCTTACTTCATTTTGCCTGGAATGGCTTGCCAGTGCAGCTTACACTATACCAAAGTGACCAACTGATGCACGACAGCTCCTATAAAAATTACCTGTTTCTCCCATTCACGGATCTAAGCAGTGGACAAAAAAGCTATGCCGGTGGCCGCTACATCGACCTGGAGATGAACGAAATAAAGAACGACCAGGTGCTCATCGATTTTAACAAAGCTTATAACCCATATTGTGCTTACACCACTGGCTATAATTGCCCCATACCTCCCCGGGAAAACAATTTATCTATTGCAATAACAGCCGGCGAAAAAAATTTCAAAAAAGAAGTAAAAAGCCGGAAATAAATTTCCGGCCCATGTTGTATTATGTGGGGGGGTTAGTACCTGTTTGTTTTTTTCCTGGTCAATGATTTTTTGGAAGAATATTTCTGCTTAAAATTTCTGATGTATTCTGTCATTGCTATCAATTCTTTCATAGTCACATATTGAGATACGTTTGCATAGTCACCTGCTTTAGGTGTTTTGCTAAATGCCATGGTTAAGGAGGTTTTGGTAAAAATTCAGGGTGCGTTGATAATTACATATTGCCTGGCATTTCTTTTTTCTTCCGCAGGTTTGCAAGCGAAGGGTCTATTTCAATGGCCTTGTCACACATCTGCTGTCCGCGATCTTTTTCTCCTTTTTTAATAAAGGCCAGCCCTGCCTGGTAAAGTGCCTTGCCATCTTTTGCATCCAGTTCCAGCAGCTTCTGGCAATATTCCAGGGATTTATCATATTGTTTCTGCTGGTAAAATATTTCCGCCATGTCGCGCAGAATAGTGGTATTATTCGGTTTACGTTTAAGTATACCAAGTAACAGGTTTTCTCCTTTGCCATAATCACCGGCATATAAAGATGCGTAACCCAGGTTTTCATTAAAATCGTTTTTCTGTTCATAACCGTTGGCAGCGGCTTTTTCGAAAGCGATCACTGCATTTTTATAACTATTGTTATTGTAGTAAAGCAAACCAAGCTCATACATCCATGCATTTTTTGCCCCGTTCATGATCAACGCCTTTTCATACCAGGGAACTGCCTTGGTGTAAGCTTCCATATCCAGGTAGTTGCGGGCAAGTGTGTAAGCAGCTTCGGCATCCTGCGGATCTTTAGCAATAGCTGCCAGCAGGTATTTTTCTGCCCCTGCATAGTCTTCCTGTTTGTATAAACTCATGCCAATGACGCGCTGGGTGTTGCCGCAATCATTGCATTTTTTAGCGAATTCTATTGCTTTATCAAACTGGTTGTAATTATAATAGAGCGCTGTCAATTCACGGATCGCAACCTGGTTCGAAGGATCCAGCTCAAATAATTTTGTAAAATTTTCTTTTGCCTTATGCACCTGACGCATTTCCATGAGCACCTGCGCATTTTCCAGGTAAGCAGCTTTAAACGTTGGGTTGAATATTATTGCTTTTTCAAACGCCTGGCTGGCTACAAGTAAACGCTTGTTAGTTTTTTCCTGCAAGCCTTTGTTAAAATAAATAGAGGAACTGTCGGGATCGAGCGCCATTGCATGGCTGCCAATGAGCGTTGCCGCTGCTAAAAGGAGGTTTTTCATAATTTGCAGTATGAGCAATATTTATTCCAAATTACTGGAATATTACAGCAGCTAACGCTGGAATATCAAATTTTATTTCGCAGGTCTTTGTTTTTTTATCAACAATTGTACAGGATACTTTGTGATTCAAATAATCACCGCTTCCCCAGAAGATTTTACTGTCGCTGTTGAAGATCTCTGTCCATTCCATTTTACCTTTTATTTCAGCCGTCCATCCCCGGTGCGGCTGTTTTGTCATATTCAAAACGACCAGGAGGTCCTGTTCCTTTAACTTTCCTTTTCGTTTGTAAAGCAGGATGCCTTCGTGGCGGTGTTCTGTAGCCACCCATTCAAAACCTTTGGGATCAAATTGTAGCTCATACAACGCCGGATGTGATTTATACAAATGATTCAACTGTTTCATACATTCCTGCATGCTGCTATGCGGGGCATATTGTAACAGTCCCCAATCAAGCTCCGATTTATAATTCCATTCGGATGTTTGTGCAAATTCATTGCCCATAAATAATAATTTAGCACCGGGGTGCGTAAACATATAGGCATAAAATAAACGAAGGCTGGCGAATTTCTCCCACTCATTGCCGGGCATCTTATAGATCATGGGACTTTTGCCATGCACAATTTCATCATGGCTTATCGGTAGCATAAAGTTCTCATCATAGAAATACATCATGCTGAATGTTAGATCATCCTGGTGCAGCGGGCGGTGCTCCGGGAGTTTTTTAAAATAACGAAAGCTGTCATGCATCCATCCCATCATCCATTTCATGCCAAAACCAAAACCACCTCCATGAACAGGCATCGTCATTCCCGGCCAGTCGGACGCTTCCTCTGCAATTGTTTGTGTGTCCGGGAAGTCCCTGTAAATTACGGTATTGAATTTTTTAAGAAAATCGATCGCCTCAATATTTTCATGTCCCCCATAAATATTGGGTTCCCACTCCCCCACCTTGCGCGAAAAATCCAGCCGGATGATCGAATTCACCGCGTCTACGCGGATACCGTCAATATGGTACTTGTTCATCCAGAAATGGGCGCTGCTTAGCAGGAAAGATTGCACTTCGCCCCTGGCATAATTAAAAATATAACTATTCCAGTCTATGTGAAATCCTTTGCGCATATCAGCATACTCATAAGTATGGGTACCGTCAAACATGTAAAGCCCGTGGGCATCATAAGGAAAATGAGATGGTACCCAATCCACTATCACCCCGATATCGTTCTGGTGCAACTGGTCCACCAACTGCATAAACTCCTGTGGCGTTCCAAACCTCGAGGTGGCTGCAAAATAACCCGTACCCTGGTAACCCCAGCTCCCATCAAAAGGATGTTCCATTACCGGCATAAATTCGACGTGTGTGAAACCCATCTCTTTGACGTATGGCACAAGACGTTCTGCTGTTTCCAGGTAAGTGTTATATGCTTCTTCGTTGTTGCTATCCGGCCGCATCCAGCTTGCAAGGTGCAGTTCGTAAACCGACCAGGGGGCATGCAATGAATTATGCTTCTTCCGGGTTTTCATCCACCCGCCGTCCTCCCAAACATTGTCCAGTTCCCAGGTGATAGAGGCTGTACCCGGCCTCAATTCCGCATAGTAGGCATAGGGGTCTGCTTTTTCTGTCTCTACCCCATTAAAGCCTGTAATATGGTATTTGTACAAAGTACCAATTGGCAGCTCCGGAATAAATCCTTCCCAGATCCCCGAATTATCCAGCCGGACAAATAAAGGATGTTGTTGTCTTTTCCAGCCGTTAAAGTCTCCTATCACAGACACGGCCGTTGCGTTGGGCGCCCAAACCGCAAAATAAAATCCGCCGGTTTTTAATACCTCCCGGAAGTGGCTCCCGAATTTCTCATACCCGTTGTGTAGATCACCGCGCTGGTAAGCATGGATATCTTTATCTGTAAAAAGGGAGTAGTTCCAAACTGCCCTTGCGCTGTCAACAAAATGTATGTCTTCGTATGCCATTGTAATTGTTTAAGAGCCGTTTGTATCTCTTTGCATTTAACGTAAATTTAGTAATAGTTAGTTTGCATTCCATATTTATTACCATAGTTTTAAAACACCCTTGCCAGGTACCAGATAAAACTAACTTCATGTTTAAAAAACTGCTACTTTTTTTAGGCCTTTCCCTAACCTCCTATTTATCCTTCTCGCAATCTACCGATGTTTCTGGTACCATAAAAGATACCACTTCCGGGTATTTTGTTAAGAACGCAGTCGTGGCGGAGCTCTCCCACCCAGGCTAAAGATTTTAATATTTTTTCAGCCCGACTCCCCGCTGAGCGAGGCAATTTCCACCGCGTCCTGGTAAATAAATGGCGGCAATGGGATGCCTTGGAAGGAACCTGGCATATCGAGGTAAGTTTTCTCCTGGAATTCCGGGAGTGAATGTACCACACAGGAATTAATCAGCCTCCCTCAATACGCAAATGCACGGATCGTTGATACGACCCCTAAAGGACACAGTGGAGAAGGCACCCGTGTCACGATTGGCACTAATTCCCGGTCGTACTATAACAACACAATAGGATACTTCGATGCGCTGATCATTGGAATGAAGAATCGTCATCACCCAATGCTTTTTGATTTTACCTGTGATCATTCACATCACCGATTATGAAGCACATTCCAACCACAACGTCTTTGTTCTAATGATCTGGTTTTTTATCTCTTGCCAAAAAGACCTCTCCTAAAAAGATGACGCTAGCGGTAACCACTATGGAATATTGCAAAGGCATTAACTAAAAGGCAGTTAAAAATGTGGGTATCTAACCTTTAACTAAATGGTACTATGAAAAATTGTACTTGCTATGTATTTTTATTCTGGTTAAAAACCTACCCTACAAAAATAAAAATGTCAATTTCCCTTGATGCTCTCTTAAATTCCTCCAGGTGTAAAAAGATAAAATAAAAATATATTATTAAAACATTAGCAATGGAGCCTATTTAACCATCAAGGTGTTTCTGATGTTGATAGCTGCGCTGATATTTCTCTCCTGCAAAAAAGATCTCTCCTGCGAAAGCTGCAGAGATGCTAATAAGCCGCCCATAGTTGTTGCCGGGCCAGATAAGGTTATTACTTTACCAACCGATACCATTTTATTGGATGGTAATTCCTCCAGTGACCCGGATGGTACCATCAGCAGTTTCCTATGGACTAAAATTGCCGGCCCCGCTTCTTTTACGCTCGCCAACCCGACCGTCTCAGCAACCAGTGTAAAAGGCCTTGTTGCAGGAACTTACCAGTTTGAATTAAAAGTAACTGATGATGGCGGCCTATTTGCAAGAGATACGATGCAGGTAACAGTGGCTGATCCAACAGTTAATCACGCACCCATTGCCAGGGCAGGTTCAGATATCAGCCTGGCCCTGCCAGCGAATAGCGTTCATCTCGATGGCAGTGCCTCTCACGATCCTGACAATAATATTACCAGTTATGTATGGACAAAAATCTCAGGGCCAGCCGCATTTAATTTTTCGAATGCAAATGCTGTGCAAACGCAGGTAACCAGTCTTGTAGCTGGAGTTTACCTGTTTGAAATCAAGGTAACAGATGCAGGAGGATTAGCTGCAAAAGACACCCTGCAGGCAACGGTGATGAGCCCGGTGCCGGGATGCACTGACTGCAGGATCGCTTTCGTAAGCAACCGCGATGGCAATTTGGAAATCTATTCCTGCAACCCTGATGGATCCAATATTCTTCGCCTTACTAACCACGGAGCGACTGATGACATGCCAGCCTGGTCGCCCAATGGCACCCGCATTGCATTTACCAGTGACCGCACCGGCAGTCCTGAAATCTACATCATGCATGCTGACGGATCGAATGTGGTGCGCAAGACATTTTCGGGAGGTCAAAACCCAACCTGGTCACCTGACGGAACAAAAATTGCTTACTCGGTCCAGGGAAATAGCAGCGATATCTGGGTGATTGACGTAACCAGTGGGTCAGCATCGCTACTATTCGGGGCACCGGGATATGACGACCATCCCGCATGGTCGCCAGATGGAACTAAGATCGCATTGTTCAGCGACTGGGCAGCTTACGACTTCGTCTATGACATCTACATAATCAATGCTGATGGAACTGGCTTTACTGCCCTCACCAGTAACATCTTTGATTTCGTTGATTACCTGCATCCAAGCTGGTCGCCGGGTAGTACGAAACTCGCCATGGCGATCACTCAAACAACTGGTATCAATCAATACAATACGCAGGTCGGTGTCATGAACCCTGATGGCAGTGGTATTACCGTACTCAGGTCCGGGGCGGCAGTATGGACAAGGACTTCATGGTCCGGCGATGGGACTAAGATAGCTTACACCTCGTTGGGCATGGACGTTTCATGGGTCTCCGCCGACGGTTCTGCAGGAGGCATCATTGTGGCCGGCGGCTGGAACGCTGACTGGCAACACTAACACGAAATCCCCTGCAGCGTGTTCTGCCTGGATCTACAACAGGGTTATAAGTAGGTACTCAAATCGTTTTTACTCTAAACCGAATACTGTCATGTACCTGGTGCCGTCACCCGAATAAGCTTCATTTGTTATGACTGAAAAAGCCGGCGTATTGCCGGCCTTTTCAATTAATTTAAGAATAGATTATTGTATACTAAACCCATCCGGTACAATCGCTCCTTTCTTCAACACCACTATACCGTCTTTAACCGTATACAGTGAATGATCAGAATCCGGCAGATGAGGGCCACCGTTAATGGTTACATTATCACCTACCCTGCAATCCTTATCCATAATCACATGATTGAGCACACAATTATCTCCAATCCCCGCTTTGGGAATGCCACGTTCATGGTTGTGCGCTATTTCTTCAATCGTCTCATAAAAATCGCAACCCATCATATAGCAACTCGTGAGCACGGTACCTGCACCGATCCTGCTCCTAATACCTATCACTGAGTTAGAGATGGATTTCGCCATAATGATGGAACCTTCCGCAATGATCGTTTTATCCAGGTAAGTACCGCTGATCTTTGCTGGTGGCAACATCCTTGCACGGCTGAAGACCAGTTTACCTTTGTCAAATAAATTGAAAGGCGGGATATCCAGCGTAAGCGATAAGTTCGCTTCGAAGAAGGAATAAATATTTCCAATATCCGTCCAGTAACCTTCATACTGGTAACTCTGCACTTTGTATTTGCTGATGGCATCCGGGATGATCTCTTTACCGAAGTCTGTAGCATCCTTTTTCTCAACCTCCAAAAGGTCAAATAAAAGTTTGCGGTTGAAGATGTAGATACCCATAGAAGCCAGGTATTTCCGGCCCTGGGCCTGCATTTCTTCGCCTGTATCGCTTAGCCAGTCCGGCAATAATTCCTTTGCCGGTTTTTCCACAAATGACGTAATAGTGTTTTCAGCATTTGATTTAAGGATACCGAATTCCGGTGCCTCCCTGTCCCCGACCGGTATGGTTGCAATGGTGATGTCCGCTTTGCTTTCTGCGTGTTTATCGATCATCTCTGCAAAATCCATCTGGTAAAGCTGGTCACCGCTTAATATCAACACATATTCAAAATCATTTCTTCTGAAGTGTTTCAGCGACTGCCTTACTGCATCCGCTGTTCCCTGGAACCACCCGGGACTATCCGGAGTTTGTTCTGCCGCCAGGATATCAACAAAACCGGTGCTGAACCCGCTGAACTGGTAAGTGTTTTTAATATGCTTATTCAGGGATGCCGAATTGTATTGCGTCAGTACGAACATGCGGTTAATACTGCTGTTGATACAATTGCTGATGGGAATATCTACCAGCCGGTATTTACCCGCAATAGGTACGGCAGGCTTGCTACGCGTTGCAGTTAATGGATATAACCTGCTCCCCGCACCACCTCCCAGGATAACGGCTATTACTTGTTTCGGTTGCATAAATTTTACATATTAAATAGATAAATAAAGGTCATTATATTGGGCAGCACTCATTTCCCAACTGGTTTCAATGTTCATCATTCTCGAGCGCATTTCTTCCATTTTTTTGGCGTCCTCGTATAAAGATAGTGCCCTGCTCATAGATTGAACAATATCTTCTACCGTAGCATAATTAAAACAGATGCCGTAACCTCCCTTGTCGCCGAAATCTTTTACCGTATCCTGCAGCCCACCGGTTCTGCGTACAACCGGCACTGTACCGTAACGCATAGCGTACAGTTGATTCAAACCGCAGGGTTCCACCCGGCTTGGCATCAGCAGGAAGTCTGCACCGGCATACATCTGGTGGCTGAGCTTTTCGTTGTAGGTGATCTGGGTATTATAGTAACCCACATGGCTGCCCTGCAAAGCCTCCAGTTGCTGCTCTACCTGTTGTTCCCCGCTCCCAAGAATGAGGAAACTAAAATGGTGGCCCAGCATTTCGTAGGCTACCGCGATAGACACAGGGAGCAGGTCCGCGGCTTTCTCTCCTACCAGCCGCCCTATAAAAACAAACAGTGGAAGTTCGCTATCAAATCCAAAATCATCACAGAGTTTTTTCTTATTAAGGGCCTTGCCCGCAGTTACATCTTTTACAGAAAAATTATCAAGTATATACGTATCCTTCAGTGGGTCCCAGACCGCGTAATCTATCCCGTTTATGATCCCTGTGCACTTGCTGCCTTCCAGGTAAAAAAGATGTTCCAGGCCGTTGGCTGCAAACTTCAGTTCCTCCATATAACCAGGACTAACCGTAGTCACCTTATCTGCACATTTTATACCGCAGGCGAGGGGGTTGATATTGTGGTCCCATTCCAGTAATCCCGCTTTCCAGGTGTCCCATGCAGGAAGATAGGTGGCTTTATCCCATCCCATCCACCCCTGGTATTGCGCGTTGTGTATGGTAAGAACCGTTTTGATGCCTGCCAGGCTGCCGTATTTGTAACAGTGGTGCATCATGAAAGGTATGAGCGCCGTGTGATGATCGTGCACGTGCAGAATATCAGGCCGGTGTGCCCACATAGACATCCATTCCAATACGGCTATCTGGAATGCCAAAAATCTTTCCGGATCATCCGGGTAACTGTAGATACTTTCCCGGTCAAGCAACCCGTAAATATCCACGCAATACAACTCAAACCCCAGTTTATTTGTTTTTTCCCTGATCACAGTGAACTCATAGTAGACATTACCCATGAATAAACTGCCTTTGTGCACAACGTCCCATTGATTATTCAATAAAAATTTGGTGCGGTGCATTGGCATTATCACTTTGGCAACGTGCCCCCCGTCATGCTGGTATTTTGGTAGTGCCCCCACCACATCTGCAAGACCGCCTGCCTTGGCCATCGGGTAACATTCCGCACTCACATGTAAAATTTCCATCGAATAAATTCAGGTTTGAACAATGGTTTAAATTAACGATGATTTCATTATAAACAAATTAAACCGTGAAAATTTTTCCTATTCATCAAATTACTATACTTTCAGCCGTACAAAAAATCGCAAAGTCATATGCTACAAACAACCGCTAATAAACATGCCACTAAATGGGGGCAATTCGGTACACTTATTTCCGTATTTTTCTTCTGGGGTTTTGTTGCTGCAAGCAACGATATCCTTATACCTGTATTTAAAAAAGCGTTCGATCTCACGCAGGGCCAGAGCCAGTTGGTATCCGTAGCCTTTTATGTGGCATACACCGTAGGATCGTTGATTTACTTTGCCATATCAAAAGCGATTGGCAGTGATGTATTGAATAAGATTGGTTATCGGAACGGTATTGCATTAGGTCTCATTATTTCAGCGCTCGGCACCTTATTATTTTATCCCGCTGCAAATAATGCTTCATTTGCTTTGATGATTTCCGGGCTCTTTATTGTAGGCCTTGGTTTTTCGCTGCAGCAAATTGCTGCCAACCCATTGGCGATCGTTATGGGCGATCCTGCTACGGGTTCTCAACGGCTGACAATGGCTGGTGGCGTCAACAATTTTGGAACAACCATTGGCCCCCTGATAGTAAGTTTTGCCATTTTTGGAAGTGTTTCTGCCGGTTCCACAGAAGCCAGCATCGAAAGTGTAAAAACACCTTACCTGATCTTAGGCCTTGCCTTTTTATTGGTTGCCATCTTTTTTAAGTTTTCCTCTGTGCCTAATAAAATAGACCTGGAAGAAGTAGCGAAAGAAGAAGCTGTGGAAGGCGGGGAAAAATTATTAGACAAAAAATCTGCATTTCAATACCCCCAACTCATAATGGGCATGATCGCGATTTTCGTTTATGTTGGCGTGGAGGTTTCTACAGCAAGTAACCTGCCGGCATACCTGGAAGAACGCCTGGCAATACCTACCGAAAAGGTCGCACCTTATATTTCATTATACTGGGCAAGTCTCATGATTGGCCGCTGGGCCGGTGCCGTGGGTGCTTTTGATGTAAGTGCCGGCGCAAAAAAAATGCTCAGTTTTTTTATGCCCTACCTCGCTTTTGCGGTTTTTTTATTGGTGAACGTAATTGCCAACCACGATATAACTCCCTTTTATATTTACGCGGTGGTGATAGCGGTTATGATCGTTTGTGACATTATGAGCAAAGGCAACCCGGTTAGAATGTTACTCATCTTTTCCGCCGCCGGCATTGCAGCCCTTTGTATAGGTATGGCTACTTCAGGAATGGTAAGTGCCTACGCTTTCACAAGCGTCGGATTATTTTGCAGCACACTTTGGCCATGTATATTTACCATCGCGGTAGCAGGCCTTGGCAGGCATACCAACCAGGGCAGCAGCCTCCTCATCATGATGATCATGGGCGGTGGTATTGTGAGTTACCTGCAGGGTGTCATGGCAGACAAGATCGGTATCCAATACAGCTATATCGTAGGCGTCCTATGTTTTCTATACCTGGTTTTTTATGCCATCAGGGCTAAAGCAGTTTTAAAAACCCAGGGAATAGATTTTGATAAGCTGAGCAGCGGAGGCTCGCATTGATACAATATTGATACACTACTATACAATAATTGAATGGAGAAAGAATATTCTATCGGAATAGATATCGGCGGCACCACCTGCAAGTTTGGTGTGGTAAGCAGGGATGGCAAGATACTCTGGCAGGAGCGTATACCTACCAACACCCACGAAGTGGTGGAAGATTTTGTGGATGACCTATACGCAAAACTACAGCCGGTCATCGTTGAAGCCGGTGGAACAGATGTTTTCAGAGGAATTGGTGTGGGTGCCCCTAACGGCAACATTTATACCGGTACCATTGAGTATGCCCCCAATTTGAAATGGAAGGGCATTATCCCAATAGCCGATATTATAGAAGAAAAATTCGGCCTCCCAACCAGGTTGACCAATGATGCCAATGCTGCAGCCATGGGGGAAATGATATATGGCTGCGCAAAAGATATGAAACATTTCATCACCATTACCCTGGGCACAGGCGTAGGCAGTGGCATTGTGATAGATGGAAAAATTGTGGTTGGTTATGATGGATTCGCCGGTGAACTCGGACATACAATCATCCGCCCGGGCGGCAGGATGCATAAAAGCACCGGTATGGCAGGCAGCCTTGAAGCGTATGCTTCGGCTACGGGTGTCCGTGAAACCGCAATTGAGTTACTGACGGCACACCCGGAAAAGGAAAGCCTGCTGCGCAATTATACCATTAATGAACTTACCAGTGAAACGGTATATGTGTGTGCCATGAAAGGGGATACAGTGGCCAATGATATTTTTGAATTCACCGGGCAGATCCTCGGCGAATCCCTGGCAAACTTTATCATGTTCTCCTCCCCTGAGGCCATCGTTTTATTTGGTGGACTTACCAAGGCAGGTGAGCTGCTGCTGAAGCCAACGCGCAAACATATGGAAGCCAACCTTCTTCCTGTTTTCCAGAATAAAGTGAAGTTGCTGTTCAGCGAATTAAAGGAAGCAGATGCTGCTATCCTTGGCGCCAGTGCGCTGATCACTACCAGGTGAAGTAATGACAAACATCCTGACGCAATAAAAGCCATCGCCTCCACGCGATGGTTTTCATTTTAGCACAAATTATTTAAACTGCAATAGTGGATAAATCGAATACGGCAATTGTGCTAACAAGCGACTGGTACAGGCATGTGGCTGTATAGCTCAAATCTTATAACATACATCTTTCCTCCGGCTTTATAAACCGGAGATTTTTTGTTAACCAAAAAAAAACGAATAACATTTCTACGAAAGTTTACCACTTGCATTTGCCTGCGAGGTATTTTAATTTTGTAAATCCATTAAACATTTTAATCAGGAAATGGTAAACAATATTTACTGCTTTAGTTGTGCTAACAGGGGTATTAATTCCTATTTTCTGCCAGAAGGACTCTCCTGTGAAAATTGTATTGATGGAAACAAACCTCTTGTCGCTGCAGCAGGGCCGGACCAGAAACTCACTTTACCAGCTGATAGCATTTTGATGGATGCCAGCAATCCAGTGATCCGAATGAAATAATAAGCCTCATGCCAAAACAGAACAGGAACATGTCCATCATACTGGAGAGGAAACTGAAATTTTGAGGCTCCTTGTGAACGGCTATAGTTATAAAATGAGAGGAGACGGTGCTAAAATAAATATAAACGTCGTGCCGTTTGGCATCAAAAAATCTACGATAAAATTCGTGTGCACTCGCCACTGAAGCAATGTGTAAGACCCTCAAAATTGGCCTAGTAAAATGGTTGCGGTTTGCGAACGCCGCTTAAATCCGGCTAACCGCCTGCTCATTATGAACTGCCGGCTACTAATTACCCGCAACCTTCCACTCACTACAACATTTCATTTCTACATTATCATGTAGGTTCATTGTTGTTTTCAGGATTATATCTTGATGCGGAATTTCCCAGGGTAAAAAGCAATATTCTCTCGTAAAACTTAGCAGACCTGCCATAGGACTTAACGATTTATTTTCAGTCGTTTATTCAAAATCAAACAAAATTGTTATGAAAAAGAAATTTTTAATCGCAGTTTTACTACTGCTATCTTTCTCGCTACTTAATTTTTCCTGTCAAAAGGAAGTGCAGGAAAAACAACTACAGGAAGAAATGGCCACAGTTGCCGCTTTAGCTGCAAAACCGCCCTTCAATATGCAGGTAATCTTACGTGGCGATGGCCAGGAATTCGGCCTTGTAAAATTCAGGCAGGATGTAGATCCGGCAAAAATAATCGTACTTGATACATGGGTGCGTGATCTTGCACCGAATCATGAATACCTGCTCCAGAGAGCTGTTGATAATAACCTTGATGGCAACTGTACCAGTACCAGCTGGCTCACACTTGGTAAAGGATTAACTCCGCAATCTATTTTAACCGATGCCACCGGTACCGGAAGCGAATCATTATGGCGTGACATAACAGCCATTGCTAGCGGTTCTGCATTCGATATTCATTTTCGGGTAGTAGATAAATCGAATCTGGCAGTTGTGCTAACAAGCGACTGCTACAGGTATGTGGTTAGATAGCACAAGAATTTTATGACATACATCACTCCTCCGGCTTTATAAACCGGAGATTTTTTGTTAACCAAAAAAACGAATAACCTTTCTACGAAAGTTTACCACTTGCATTTTTCTGCCAGAAAGGACTCTTCTGTGAAAATTGTATTGATGAAAACAGACCTCTTGTTGCTGCAGCAGGGCCGGACCATACACTCAGTCTGCCAGCCGATAACATCCCGCTGGATGGCAGCAATTCCAGTGATCCGAATGGAATATTAAGCCTCTTGCCAAAACAACCGAACAGGAACATCCCATCTTACTGTAGAGGAAACTGAAATTTTGAGGCTCCTTGTGAATGGCTACGGTTATAAAATGATAAGAGATCCTGTTAAAATAAGTATAGATGGCGTTCGCCGTCATATCAAAAATGTAAACAAGCTTCATGTCCGATCCACCCTGAAGCAGTGTAAAACGCCATAAAAGCCAACCCTCATGCGATGGGTGCAATTTGCAAACGCACTTAAATCCTGCTAACCGCCTGCTCATGATGAACTGCCGAATGCTAATTGCCCGCTACCGCCCACTCACTGTAGTCTTCGCTTTCTACATTATCACGTAGTTTCAGCGTTGCTTTCAGGATTATCTCTTGGCCTGAAATTCTCCAGGGTAAAAGACAATATTCTCCGTAAAACGAAGTGGAAACTGCCATAAGAAATTGTCGTTGTCTTTTTAGTCATTTATTGGAAATAAAAAAAATATGAGGACGATTTTAAAAGTTTCTGTGCCCATTGTGATGGCGGGTACTGATTTCATCTACTGATGAAGATGGTTTTAAATATTCATTTATTCACATTGTAACCGAAATCATATAACTGAACCTGATCAGGAGCCTTGTAAATTTTAGATTGAGGTTCATTTTCTTCTTTCGGATTCAACTCTCTTTCATACTCACTATTTTTTTCACTTCTAAACTAATCATTATGAAATTATCGATCAAACACAGTTTCTTTTTAAAGCTGTCGATGGTATTTTTGGTGTTTGTTGTTATGCACAGTTGTAAAAAGACAGATCGAATCTCCGATCCATTGACATCGGACGCAGCATCTTTATCAAATGCACGACACTCCCCCAGGCAAAGTGAAGAAAGCGCTGATATAGTGTACCAATGGTATAGGTTCATGGAAACGCTTCAACGTCCCGTGACTCCTCAGCCTGTTGTATTTGTTCAAGCCAGGGCCTTTGCTTACATTGGCGTCGGCTTATTCGAATCGGTGCAACCCGGCATCCCGGGGGGATCGAGTTTTGCTCCCAAACTTTACCAGATGCCGGCCATGCCTAAGCCGGATCATTCGAAAGACTATTTGTGGAGTGCTTCTGCCAATGCCGCCCTGGCTAGTATGTTCAAACAATTTTTGGCCAGTTTGTCTTTAGCCAATAAAGCCAGCATTGATGCGCATGAAATAGCCATCTACAACCAATTAAAGTTAACGTTCACGGCGTCAGAAGATGTTATGAAACGCTCTGAAGCATTTGGTCGTTCCATTGCCACGGCTATCTACGATTGGTCAACCACCGATAATTTCAGTGTAACCAGCGGCGGATATACCCCGCTTAATGCCCCGTGGGCCTGGGTTCCTACCCCATCGGCTTTTGCGTCAGCAATAGGGGATAATTTGCAGCACTCAAGGCCTTTTCTAAAGTACACCCTGACCTCCACAGTGCCAGCAATACCGGTTCCTTATTCGGAAGATCCCTCTTCCGCATTTTATAAAGCGGCAAAAGAAACATATGACCTCGGGGGTACACTAACGGCTACAGCACAGAATAAGGCAACTGCTAACTGGTGGGCCGACGCAGGTGGCGTCGGCACAGGCCTGCCTGCACCTTACCACTTCCTTTCTTGTATAACAAGCGTATTGGAAAGTCAGAATGCCGGGCTTTGGAAAGCTGCAGAAGTTTATGCCAAAACAGGGATAGCGATGAAGGATGGCCCGATCAATACATTTCGGGCAAAATATAAATACAATTTTATTCGCCCTATCACTTATATACGGCGACACATGGATGCAACCTGGTTATCTCATTTAGCCAATCCCCCATACCCGGAATATCCCTCAGGCCTGGTGGGCTTCTACGGTTCCATTATACAGGTATTAATTAAGGAATTTGGTGACATCCCTGTAACGGATAATGCTTATGGTTGGAGAAATTCGCCTGCACGTCAGTTTACATCTCTTAGCCAAATGCGGCGTGAGGCCTCCGATTCAAGGATATACGCGGGCATTCATTACAGGTTTACGCAGGATGCCTCTGTTGAGATAGGAATAAAATTAGGCAATGAGATCGACAAGGTTCGGGTAGTGGGACCTGAGTATCAATAACTAAATTCTATTTGGAAGTAGAAATTCTAAAATATGAATAGGGTGTTTGCTGGTTGTTAGGTAATGCCTGCTATAGCAAAGAAGCAAACACCCTTGTTTTGTTCTTAGCCATTTGCTTGAATGCTGAAAGATTATGGTCCTATCGAAAAGTTGTTCAATTTCGGTTGAACCCTAAGGTCTACGGCTTTGCGATGGGCTTGACTTTTGAGTTCGGTCAGCCTGGGACAAATGCCGAATGATTCACTGACCTGTCCTGAAAAAAGTCTACCAAAATGGGGCCGGATATAACAGAAAGCAGGTTCTACGGAGGTCTACATTACAGGGAAACCTGTGAAAAAAGTTTAGTCCAGGGTAGAAAAGTAGCGCAGAATATAATAAGCAAACTAAACTTCTTAAAATAACAGGACCCTTCTAACAATTAATCCAGCGTACAGTTCTTTAAATAAAAGAAGGGGCTGTACGTTGGATCTTCATGGCTGCAGTCTGCCCGGTAGTGTCCCTGCGAACAAACTCCTGGATTTTCCATTATCTTTAGTGAGTGGACTCGTGGAGCAAGCCCAGGATAGTTGATCGCCCGTATTATCAACAACTAATCTTAAAATACTACCATTTTGAAATGGGTACCCATTTTATTTTATAGCCTGCTACTTTTTACAGGAATCCTGCTCTCCTGCCAGAAAGAACTTTCCTGTGAAGATTGCTATGTTCCCGGCAACAAAGCTCCTGTCGCCAATGCCGGTGCCGATACAATTGTAATGCTGCCTGCTGACTCTGCCATACTCAATGGTGCTAATTCCTATGACCCCGATGGAACAATGACCCTTTTTCGCTGGCGGCAAATTTCCGGAACCGTACCTGCAAGTATTTCGCCCGCATCTGCGCTGCTGGTTGTTGCAAAAGGAATGACAGCCGGAATCTATTTATTTGAGTTCGCTGTAACAGATGATAAAGGACTTTCGGCCAAAGACACCGTGCAGGTGACGGTACTGGCTGCTGGGCAACAAAACCGCCCGCCTCGTGCTAACGCTGGTGCAGACCAAGTGGTGAATTTTTCTGCAAGCTCTGTAACCCTTGATGGAAGGGGCTCTACAGATCCTGATAATAATATCGTGTCCTGGGCATGGACAAAAATAGCTGGTCCAAATTCAAACAGTATGCTTTCACCGAATACAGCGACTACTCTCCTGACAAACCTGCTGGAAGGGAATTATCATTTTGAACTGAGGGTAACAGATGTAGGGGGGCTGTCCGCTAAGGATACCATGAGCCTTACGGTCAATCCGCCGCCATCCAGCCCGGGACCTATGGTGGATGCGGGACCGGATATTATACTCACCTTACCATTGGATTCTGCCTACCTGGATGGCAAATGGTTTGGTGTTCAAAACGCGGCTTTCCAGTGGACAAAAATTTCCGGACCAGCGGGAGGCGCGATATCCACAGCAAACATGCTACATGCGGGGATGGCGCTGACAGCTAACCTTTCACCCGGCCTGCATATTTTTTCTTTCGCATTACCCGGCCCGCTGGACTTAGCGGATACTATGACTGTGCTGGTATTGGATGATCCTGCTGACCGTAATACAATTACTTTTAAAAATCTTAAATGGCGGCTGGCAGACGAATATGGTATTGGTGTATTGGACCTGGACATCGTGGCTCCTGCCCAACCAAATCTTTTTAGTGCCTGGAACCAAATGATACCTTCGGTTGTATCCCTGCAGATCGATGCAATGATGCCATGGATTCCCCTTCCTTTCACAGATCCTTTGTCCACATTTACCTATGACTTCGCAAGCCCACGCGTATGGGTGATGCGGCTTCCTGCCGATCCCGGCTGGGTAGGCAGAGAATCGAGCCTGAAGGTAAAAATCCTGTAATTGTAATTTCCGGTGTCATGGTAAAAAGGATGTCCCCTCGGGTGGAATAGTTTTGTAACCTACTTCCCGTAACTTTCATAATGCCCTGGCTGTAAGAGCAACCCCTTATGTAAATTCGTACTATTTATTTTTTATCAAATATCCAAATAGTCCATCTTTTTCAGGATCGCGCCCCGCTGCAAAATGCAACCGATGGTGATCAACACTCGCTGCGGGTGAATTGGAAAAACAGCCGAAGATTGGATAGCCTTTATGGATCCCCAACTCCTGGTAGTTCTGCAAAAGTTTTGAAAAGTTTGGGGCGGGCTCTTCTTATATTGTCCCTGTTAGCTATGGGTACAATAAAAAAGTGCATACGAATCTGCCGATAAGTAAAAAGTTTAGACGGTGCTTTTCCTACCCATGAACCGAGCCTTTCGGCCTCAATTATTCAGCAGTGGACGGATCTATTATTGTTGAAACTTTCATAACACTGTTAGCCGGAAAACCACCACGGCTTGCATGATCCCGTATCACTTCTTCGTTCGGAGCGATATAAACACAATAGATTTTATCCGCTGCTACATAACTGTGTTGCCAGATAATTTCCGGCCCCATTTCCCTTAACACGTTGCAGGAGGTCTCTGAAATATTTTTCAACTCCGCGGCACTTAATTTACCTGCACCAGGAACTTCTCTTTCAATAACATACTTTGGCATAACACGCTGCTTTAAGTTTTGTAATATGGTTTAAGGGAGACAAAGTAACAACAAGCGTTACAAAATCAAAGCCTTTGGGCAGTTATTTATCGGATGGTTGTCCACCATTGGAGAATATAGTCGCCCTTATTTGGACGGCGGAAAAAATCCCCGCACGATGTTTGTTCTGGCAGTGGGTATATACACCAAATGCAAAATTTAATATGGATAAGATGCAAGAATTAACCCTGATGGATAAGATCCTCAGGGAATTAGAAGATCTGAACAATAGCCAGACGGCTGTTTTGAAAAAAATAGCACAGATTGAAGCCGATAACATCAACCTGGGTGTTCAATTGCTGGACGAGCGCTTACCAGATCTACACACTGAAGTGGACTCGGGTATTGAAATTGTGAATACCCTGATGACTGAATTTCAGGAACACAGGGATAAGTTTTACGTGAGTAATAACCTGGCCGCGCAGGAATCTCCTACCAATTAAGGATGGATCCCGGGATAAGATGTATTGGCATGGGTTGGTGCCAGTGGAATTCTCTGAAAAAAAATGAAACGAAAGGGCAGCAGGATTGCTGCCCTTTCGTAATTGGTGAAGCAAGATTTTATTTTCGTAAAGGGAAAAATGTTTCTCCGCCTAACGTCCCCCGACATAAATTTCTCGGAAGTCTATAAATCGGTGTCCTGAATAATGGCGCAGAAATTGTTCCTCATTTGCCATGACAACAATATTAAACTTAACACTTCCATGGCAGGATGTGAAAGAAAAATTGCTGGAAGCAGAGCCATTGTTAACCGAACGAGACCTGGACTATGAGCTGGGAAAAGAAGATCAGTTACTGGAGCGTCTCGCCACAAAAATGGGGAGGACAACCGAGCACATAAAAGGCTGGATCGAAAGCGTTGCATATACGGAGGGGAGGGCCGGTTAATTCGGTTTCGCTCCCTATTCGCCTCAGCTTAGTAGGCCCGACCTCCGCAGGGATTATTCTCCTTCCCAAAATTCGATGACGTGCTAAAAATCTGATCATAAAGATGACTTACGCAATCACTTCGGATCCTTGTTTAATTTCCCGGCTTCACAAATGTCTTCAAAGTTTTTCTGCGCAAAATTTACAAAAGCGGGCATTGCTGTCATGGCCTTCGCGTCCACAACCCGGGCAGGCCTGGCTCAGTTGCTCCTTACTTTTCATGGCCAGCGCCATTTCAGTAGTAACAATACCGGTGGGTACCGCAATGATGGCGTAGCCCATCAGCATAATAACACTTGCCACAAATTTTCCCAGCGAAGTAACTGGTGATATATCACCATACCCAACGGTGGTAATCGTTACGATCGCCCAGTAAATGCTGTCTGCAATACTGAAGAATCCATTTTTACCACCTTCCACCAGGTACATTACGGAACCCATGATCACGACTAGGAAAAGAACGAACAACATGAAAATGCTTATTTTTTTCAGGCTCCCTTTGATGGCAACACCAAGGAACTGCATTTCGGAGAGGTAATGCGATAGTTTGAAAATACGGAATATCCTCATCAGGCGCAGCGCCCGCAGCACAAGGAGGGATTGTGCTCCGGTATAAAAAAAGCTTAAGAAACCCGGGATGATGCTCAACAAGTCGATAACACCTAAAAAACTAAATACATACCGCCACGGCCTTTTTATGCATACCAGCCGGAGAATATATTCAATCGTGAAAAGAATAGTGAAACCCCACTCCAGCCGCCTGAAGAGGTCCCCGTACTGGTTGTGCCAGTCCTTGCTGCTATCCAATATCACTATTATGACACTGAAAACGATCAACACAAGCAAGCTTATATCAAAGACTTTACCAGGCGTGGTGTCAGACTCGTAGATGATCGCATGTAACCCATGCCTCCAGGTTCCCGGCGCTGAAGTTTCCATATCTTAACGGTTGTATTAGTGCAGGTTAAAGGTACTGAATTAATAAGGCTTTGCTAACAGGCCTGTTCCCTTGTGCCGCCATTACCCTTACGTTAAACATTGGGGTGCTTGCACACAGACCAATAATCGAGGATCAGTCTAATATTAGCTTTGATTTCTTCATAGCTGTTGGCCTTTTGGAAAAAGCCCTGCACGGTCATTTTAGTGAAGGCCTCGTTCACCAACTTTTGTGCGACCGATGTTGAATAAAAAATGAAGGGGATACTTTTTTTTCGAAGTTGTTCATTGCTGTCCAATTGCCTCTTAAATTCTATCCCGTTCTGCATTGGGAGATTTACGTCGCTAAAGATCAGGAATGGCTGATCAGTAGTTGTTTCGAGGTAATGAAAAGCTTCATCACATTTAGAGAAGCAGATTATTTTATTAGTAACATTCAGCTCCTTTAAAATTTCCTGGAAAACCTCCCTGTCATCTGAATCATCCTCAATTAGTACGATTGGTCCCGCTTTTGCCATGATGCTCTCAGGAACACAAATTATACCAAAGCATGGGATCTTTTCAAAGGCGCCGGGGATAATTTTCCATCCGTAGCAGCTTTTACATCCTACACACGGTCTTGCCGGAAAGCAGGTTGGTATAATTTTTCCTGTTATGTCATCATACGTTTCCATTTAAAATAATTCCCATGTTTAAAAGACACCTAGTTTTTTCAGCTGCAGCAATTCTTGTAGTTTCCTGCGCAAACCATGCTCCCACGTCCGGTTCAAATAGTTCTTCCGGTACAGCCAATGCACCCGTTGAAACAAAGCCGGCTAATACTAATTACACCCCAGCCTTCACAGGCCAGACGAGGATAGGGTCTGTAAAAACTACAACAGCATTTGAAGGAAAAGTGCTGTCTTCCGGACTGAACAGACCCTGGGGTTTAACGGCTTTACCGGACGGCAGGTTACTCATTACGGAGAAAAGTGGCACTATGCGACTGGCAAGTACCAGCGGGGCATTAAGTGCTCCCATCAGTGGAATGCCGGCAGTAAATGCTGCAGGGCAAGGCGGGTTGCTCGGTGTAACTGTGGACCCTCAATTCAGTACCAACCGGATGGTTTACTGGACTTTTGCGGAAAATACGCCGGAAGGCAACCTCACGGCCGTTGGAAAGGGCACTTTATCGGCCGACGATGCACGGATTGAAAATGCTACGGTTATTTACAGGGCCACACCCGCTTACAGGGGTAACCTGCACTATGGATCCCGGATATTGTTTGATGCAGCCGGCAATCTTTTTGTGAGCACCGGCGAACGGTCAGATCTACAGACACGTCCACAGGCCCAGGATGTAAATTCCGGTTTGGGTAAAATAATCCGCATAACAACAGAAGGCCGCCCGGTTCCCGGCAATCCATTCATGAACAGAACCGATGCAAGGCCGGAACTATATTCTTATGGGCATCGCAACGTCGAGGGCCTCGCCATTCACCCCCAAACAGGCGAACTCTGGAATAGCGAAATGGGCCCCAAAGGAGGTGATGAGATCAATGTCATAAAGCCGGGTCTCAATTATGGCTGGCCCACGATTACTTACGGGGTTGAGTATAGTGGCGACAAAGTAGGCGCGGGAATTACCAGACAGAATGGTCTGGAACAACCGGTTTACTACTGGGACCCCGTGCTTTCTCCAAGTGGAATGACTTTTTACAGTGCAGATAATATTCCGGAATGGAAAAATAATTTGTTCATCGGGGGACTCAACAGCAAACATATCGCCCGCATCGTGATCCGCGATAACAAGGTAGTTGGGGAAGAAAGGTTACTGGCGAACGAAGGGCAGCGATTCAGGGATATTGCCCAGGGAAAAGATGGTGCACTTTATGCTGTAACCGATGAAGGCCGTTTGTACCGCATTGGAAAGAAATAGCTCAGATCCGAAATAAGAAAGTGGAACGAAAAACCGGCGGTGTATCGGCTCGATAGGCACTTTACTGTATAGAAAGAGTTGGGCACTGGCACGGTTGAGTAAAAAACACCCGCCTCGGACCTTTCCAACATGGTTATAAAGGGGAAACGTAAAACAAGGAGCAGGCTCAGTTTCATGCAGCATTCTTACTGCTTCTACTTATGTTTCTTATTAGTTCCTTCTCATTCAATTAATTCAAAGACGGGTCTTTAAAAGTATCTCCCTGTTTCAAGTCACCGGTTTCGAAACCCTTTTTGAACCAAAACATCCTCTGGGCAGAAGTGCCGTGCGTAAAACCATCCGGCACCACCTGCCCTGTGGCTTGTTTTTGCAGGCGATCGTCACCGATCGCATTGGCGGCATTCATGGCTTCGTCAATATCCCCGGGCTCAAGTATGCTTTGCATGTTTTGAGCATGGTGCGCCCACACACCGGCATAAAAATCTGCCTGCAATTCAAGTTTAACCGAGTACTTGTTATATTCTTCTTCACTCAATTGTCTCCTGAGGCGCTGCACTTTTTCTGAAGTTCCCATCAGGTTTTGAATATGATGCCCTACTTCATGAGCCACCACGTACGCCATAGCGAAATCACCGGGTGCGTTTAATTTATTCTGCATGTCTTCGTGAAAGGAAAGATCAATATACAAACGGGAGTCACCCGGGCAATAGAAAGGCCCGGAAGCGGAACTTGCACTGCCGCAAGCGGATTCTACCCCCCCCCGGAAAAGCGTCAGGGTGGGTTCCTGGTACTGGCTGCCGTTTTCAGAAAAAAGCTTGTTCCAAACATCTTCGGTGTCAGCAAGAACAACTTTCACAAATTTCGCCCGTTGTTCATCTGCCGCCTGTTGTTCTGCAGTAAGGGTTTGGTTACTGCCAGGCTGTACCTGCCTGACTATTTCTGAAGTATCTACACTTCCGCCACTTAAAAAAGTGTACAGCAGGTATATCACTACGCCAGCGATACCCGTGCCCCCCGCAACTGCGCCACCTGATAAACCACGTCTGTCATCCACATTTGAACTTTCTCGTCTGCCAATCCATTTCATAAATTTTTCTTTTAAATATGACTTAAACAAAATACCCTCCGGGTTACAACATTCATTTATTTTTTCCGGGGTCAATTTACTACATACAACTTATATACCGTTATCCGGAAATGAAGGAAGGCAGCATTTTATTGTACTAAACAGTGTTTAAATGCCGGGGGACGGATTGTCGAAGTTTTTCCGGAACCAAAGCAGGCAGGCATTTTGAGATCCTATCCTTCTAACTTGCGACGGTACACAGTTTCAGTGCTTTTCACAGCCTCTCCCTCTGGTGAAACATTAAAAGCAGTAAAAACTATTTCGTTGTCGCCCACAATCTCGATCACCGTGCGTCTGCTACTGTTGCTCTTGAAGTTAGTATGAATATATCGTCCACACACACAATGACTGCGTCCGGATGCTCAGGAACGCTGGACTTTATCGTAATAACGCCTATTTTACGAACAGTTTTAACCCTGATTTATAAACATGTGTATATCAGCAAAATGCCGGGATTGGTTGCCTCCATTAAAAAGGCTCCACCAGCCGTTGCTAAATATAGCAGCTATATCCATCTTATTCTTTGCCGGCAGTGGCGCTTCCACCCTTCCTCAACCCGGGGTGGGCGCCTATTTTCAGGATAATAAGCCGATGATTTTCTTCGCTACTATGAGCACCGTGATGGAATTAAAAGGTAACGCCACGGCACAAACCATGCACTTCTCCGGTGCGGGTTTTGCCTCCCATCTCGGTAGCAGTTATATTGAAGTGAACACGGTCGTAACCTCCGGCGCTCTACCCGGACATTTAAAAGGTAATGCGACTTTCACTGCCGCCAGCGGCGATGAATTTTACACCAGCTTTACGGGCACCACATTAAAGGAGGGCGGTACTACAACGGTACATTTTGTTCACGCCATCACTGGTGGTACTGGCCAGTTCAATGACATCAACGGGCTATTGAGAGGCGACTGCAAGCATGATGATAATTCTAAAAAAGGATCCATATCACTGGAAGGTGAAATAGATTTTTAAAAAAATCAGCACATTGTATCCTCAACCGGGCACAAACCTATATGCTAACCGAAAGCGGTTGTTAACTCCGTTTAGGCAGCATCACACAATAAATGCTGCACCTGCCCTTCCGGACATTCGATACACAAATCATTTAATAACTGCAACGCACCCCGCCTCCACGTGTTCTGCTAACAGACGGCACTTCAAAAATCTTCAAAATAATTATGGAAATATTTACTTTCTGAATTTAAAGGTGATTCCTACAAATTTCAGTTAATCTATGAGTAAATTTCTGCTACTAACTTATTTGCTGCTTCAAATTCCATGCGCTTCCTTCGGCCAGGATAATCAAAATGACAGCACAAATAGTTTTTCAATAAACCGGAAATATACCTGCCGGGTTATTGAAACCGAAGCGAGGTTTCAAAATGGAATCAGGATTGGGAAACCTACCTGCGAAGGAATATAAATAAGAATGTGCCGGTACTGAATGGCGCTCCCGGAGGAAAATAGGTCGTAAGAATTAATTATGTTGTAACCAGGGAGGGTAAGGTCACAGTTATGCCACCGATCCGCAAACATGGCTATGGAATGGAAGCGGAAGTCAGCAGGTTTATAAGTACCTGCCCGGTATGGACGCCGGTAATCCGAAATGGAAGAATCGCAAAATTTTATCGTAACCAGGAAATCACATTTGATGTATATGAAGCTGTATTTATAACAAAAAGGAGTAGCGTTGTGAAAAAAAGGTGTATTAAAAAAGCCGCTCCTTTCCATGGCGGCTTTTTTATTATACAAAACAAATAATTATTTAAAATCAGCTTCGGAAACGCCTTCATTGATTTTTATCTCCATTGCATTCATCACGATCTCCTGCTCTCCTGCCAGTTGTGTGATCGTGAATGGGAACATTAAATTGCCCACTTTTTTATAATTGCTAAAGTCCGTTGTAACAGAAACTTCGCCCTGTGGCGTAGTTGTTGAACTCTCCTCCCGTAATAGCAGACTCGTTTTGATAGAATAATATTCTACCGAAGTTTTACCGCTTGGTTTTGTTACTTTCAATTTATAAGCATCTTCATTGCCAACCTTTCCGGTACCAAGGTAAGATGTTGAAAAGTCTGCACTGATGTAAGATAACTGGGGGATGATACTTCTCTGATCCAGTGCTTCCTTTATTTCTTTCTCATCAAACTCTTTCTTCTGGCCCATTTGCCCCTGGTAACCTTTCGTACCATCAAACACTTTTTTGTATACGGTCATGGTGCCCATTTTCATTTCAGTGGATTGCTTATTAGGCGCTAACAGAATGTCTGTGCCAGAAATTTGTTGACCCATCATTTCCATACTGATACTGGTCTTCACAGAATTTATTTTTTTCAATGCTTCTTTACCTCCCAACGCCTGCAGGTAATCTTCTATCAGTTTGTAGGCTGAGATCGCATCCGTAGTCTTAGGAGATTCTTTCATGGCCACCTCTTTCGACTTTTCTTCCACAGGTGTTGCGTATTTATCATACTGCCGAACCGGGTAACCGAGTCTCGTAAGTGTTGGTAAAACCTTGGACCCGTTGCCTACCATTACTATCCTGCTATTGGCGCTGTTGAAATATTTGTTCGACACCTTTTTAATATCCGGCACTGTTACATTGTTTATCTTCTGAAGGTAGGTGCGATAAAAATCTTTTGGCAGGTTGTTGAGCAGGATGTTAGAGGCATAAGTTGCGGCGCGTGCAGGATCTTCCAGCCCTAAAGCGAAGTTTCCATTGAGTTTTGCCTTTGCCATTTCCAATTCAGCAGCAGTGATATTGCCACTACGCATGTTTTCGATCTCTCTCAGCATCTCAACAATGGCACTGTCTGATTTTTCCGTTCTCACCTGGGCACTTGTTGTAAATTGGCTCTGGAACCGGCTCGCGCCCACGTTCGAATAACTGCCGTAGGTAAACCCGTGTTTTTCACGCAGGTTCATAAACAGCTTACTTTCAGAACCACCTCCGAGCACCTGGTTTGCAAGTAACAGCGCATGGTAGTCAGGGTTGCTCATCGGGTTGCTGATGAGATTTGTAACGCGTATCTCGCTTTGCACAGCTGTGGGCAGATCTACAAAGTTGATCTCCGTATTTTTCAGATTTTCTGCATTCTTAATTTGGGGCAGTTCCAGTTTTTTACCCTTCCAGTCACTAAAAGCTTTCAGCACCATAGATTTTGCGGCCCCGGGTGTGATATCCCCTACAAATGTGAGGTAAGCCCGGGAAGGTGTGATGTAATTCCTGTAGTATTGTTTCACCTCATCAAGTGTAATGCCTTTGATCGTTTCCTCTGTGGGAAATTCACCCATCGCCGTGTTTTTGCCATACGATAAGGCTGATACTACCCGGCCGGAAATAGTTGCTGCACTTCTTTCTCCTGATTTCAATTCCGTAATTGTTTGTTTTTTCAGTTTGTCAAAAGACTCCTGCGGAAAAGCCGGGTTGCGCAAGCCTTCCGACATCAAAAGAAAAGCCTTTTCAAAATAACGGGTAAGCGCAGACGCATAACCTCCACTATAGCCGAGGTTAACATTAGCTCCAATCAAGTCTATTGCTTCATCATACTTTGCCTTAGGTGTTTTAGTAGTTCCTTCAGAGAGCATCTGGCCCATCAATTGCATTACGCCGGCTTTATCGCCCTCCTTTACCGGCCCCATGTCTATTGAAAGCGTGGCAGAAACCCTTGGTAATTTGTGATTTTCCACAACGAGCACAGTCAGGCCATTTGGGAGGGTGAAGGTTGCAGGATCATTGAATGATACCGGCCTTGAAGGCGCCGCCTGCGGTGGCTTACTGCGATCTATCACCTGTGCCTGAATGGAAAAGGATAGCATGCAGCCGCACAGTAAATTAAATATTTTATTCATTAGACTAAATTTAGTGTTGATTGAATGTTATTTCTTAGGAAGGTAATAAACGACTACTCTTTGGTTTGGATTCAGGTATTTTTTTACAACATCCTGTATATCCTGCCTGGTAACTTTTCTCACTTCCTCCAACTCCTCGTTGATGTGGTTTGTATTTTTATTGCGGAAGGTATACCCGGCAGCAAGGTTTTCTGCAACACCAAGCATACGGGCATTTTTGCCGATATAGTTGTTTTCGTATTGGTTCCTGATTTTAGTAAGTTCCGTTTCGCTGATCAGTTCCGTCTGCAGTTTGGCGATTTCTTCTTCCATGTCTTTCAACAGCACTTCAAGCTTTACATCACCGCTAGGCAAAGCAAAAGTGAAATAGGTGCCGTAATCTTCCAGTGAGTAATTAAATGAACCAACCTGCAGGGAGTTTTTCTTTTCATCCACCATCTTTTTATACATCCTGCTGCTGGAACCCTGGCTCAGGACATCTGAAGCCAGCTGAAGGGCTATTGATTCCTTGCTGTTCATCCCTGGTGTGCGGTAGCCGGTAACAATTGCGGGGATCTGTATATTACTGTCGTAAGCCGTATCAATAATCTGTGAGGTAATGGGAACTTCCGCCGCCACTTTTTTTTCCAGAGGAACACCTGCAGGAACGTCTGCAAAATAGGATTCTACGAGGTGTTTGGTTTTATCTATCTCGATATCGCCCGCAATTACAAGAACGGCATTATTAGGTGTATAGAATTTTTTATTGAAAGCGATAAATTCCTCAAGCGTGGCTGCATCAAGATGTTCCATGCTACCAATGGGCACCCAGTTGTAACCATGGTTTCTAAAAAGGCGTTTCATCATTTCACTTAAGAAATTGCCGTAAGGCGCATTGTCTACCCGCAGCCTTTTTTCTTCCTTCACCACTTCATTCTGCGTTTTTACGCCGATCTCATTGATCACCGGGTGCATCATTCGCTCGCTTTCCAGCCACAAGCCCGTTTCAAGCTGGTTAGAAGGGAAAACCTCGTAATAGAAGGTCCTGTCCTGTGAGGTGTTGGCGTTGTTGTTCCCGCCTTTGCTGCTCACGATTTTCATGAATTCCCCGCGGTTGATATTTTTGGACCCTTCAAACAGCAGGTGTTCAAAAAAATGCGCAAAACCGGTACGGTTGGGTATTTCATCTTTGCTCCCAACGTGGTACATTACCGATGTGACCACCACCGGGGCAGTTTTATCCTGGTGAAGGATAACATGCAGGCCATTTTTCAGGTCATATTCCGTAAAGGAAACCTTCTGCGCGTGAAGCATCGTTGCAGGTAAAAAAGAGAGAAGTAAAATTGCTTGTTTCAACATAGTGTTTTATTTGTGCGTAAAAATAAATTCAAATCCTTGCAGCGGGCGCTGAAATACTCATTTAATGATAAGCGGCTGATATCAGGTATAGCCTCTCATTTACCGCTTCAAAGGGCAACCCGGACGTAGCGCGGGGCCAGCAATTTATCCCCTCTGTTTCCTCAACTTACTCTTTTCCAGGATCACATCCTGCACGTTCACCCCGCTGATCTTACTTTCCAGCCAGGAGATCAGGTCCAGGTAAGCAAAAGTCCTGGCTTCCAGAGGGTTGCCCTCATACTTTTTAAGTTTTGCGAGCAGTTTTTCAAACTCTGGTTTAAGGGCATGGGCGCCTACTCCGAAACTCCTCCTAAGGAAGGCAAATATCTCCTCCTCCACCTTACTCAGGTTTTCCATTTTTGACATGAAACGGTAAACTGATTTTATCAGGTACTCCAGCAGGTCAAAGTTCCCTAGCTCATAATGTGCGATAAGGTGCAGCAGGCGCGCATAACATTGCAAGTCAGTCCTCAGACTTCCCTTTTGATTAATGACGCGGTTCAGGTAGTCAATTGCCCGGCCAGGATTGCCGCTGCCAAAATAAAGAGAAGCTATTTTATAATAAAATACCAATACCCGGTGTCCATCCAGGTAGATCTCGTATTTCTGTAACATTTTTTCGAGGTAGGGAACAAGCCGGATCCCATTGTGAAAAGTACCCTGCAAAAAATAAAGGTTGATGCGGGCAGTATAGAGGTATTGGTAAACCAGGATGCGGCTGTTATGGTTTTCCCTCACTATTTTATGTCGCGCAAACTGTTCAAATTGCCGGACAGTCTCCATCATCCGGTGCTCATTCCGCAGGTCAAAGTGAGCACTCATCAGGTTGTGCATTCCTTTGATATAACTAGCCGTTTCCACTGCCAGCATATTTGGAAATTCTTCAAATACATCCACCCACTTCTGGCAATGCCGGTAATATTGCAGAAAATCCAGCCGGATAAAGGCATACCAGCCGTAGCTCTGCGCCAGGTAAAGTTTTTCATAAAAGCCGCTGGCCTCTCTGGCATTTGCGGGCAAACTGTTTTCAAAATACTCCCTGATCTCGGATAAGTCTTTTGCGTTACGCGCATGCCCGTTCTGGATATACCAGCTATATAACTGAAGGGAAAGATTGGAAAGTTTGTTTACCAGTTGCAGATCGTCATTTACGGAATCACTTTCCTGGGTAAGCTGGTTGGCGCGGTTCTGCATACTACGGGTGATATACAACACCTCAATCTTTTTTTCAAAAAACAGCGCCTGTTGCAGGTAGGTCAATTGGTGATGGGCCCGCGCCATCTCCTTGATCTTATCAAGGCCCTTGAGGCTCTGAAGGTAAAGTCCTTTATTATACAGGATCCGGGCATGATCGAGGAGTTCGTGCAACTGAAGGTCGATATTGTTTTCATCCCTTATAATGCGTAAACTCCCTAACACCTGGCGATAAAGCTGGGCCTTGAGATTACTGAGTTGGTTTTTACTGATAACCTTGTTTTTCCGGAGCAAAACGGCCTCGTCATACTCCCCCATTTTGTCCATTGCATCAAATAACTGGATGCTTTTTAACTCTTCACTAGAGGAATTTCGCTTCACAAACAGCTTGAAATTCCGCTTTTCACTCTTCTCAAGTGACTTAATTAGCTGAAAAAGAGGGTCTGTTGATCGGTTGGGCATCGTATTTCCGTTTGTTTAAGATCCTTTGCTGCAGTGGCTTCCGTCTGTTTTTTGCGGTTATACAATCCGTAAAACAACGTTTATTATGGTTTCAGTTCGCATGATATGTATCATACTTTAGTAGAGTCAACATCAGTGCACTGCACATACAAATATAGGTGCAAGCAATTTTATCACACTATCCAAGCAGGAATTATGTCAGAAGGAAAAGTTCACATATTTGATACGACACTTCGGGATGGCGAACAGGTCCCTGGTTGCAAATTGAATAGCACTGAAAAGATCGAACTCGCCCTGGCATTGGAAGAACTCGGCGTAGATATCATTGAAGCGGGTTTCCCTATCTCCTCACCCGGGGATTTTGACTCGGTAAACCAGATTGCTAAAGTAATTAAAAACGCGACGGTCTGTGGGCTCACCCGCGCAGTTCATAAGGATATCGAAGTAGCAGCGGAAGCTTTAAAATATGCGATTCGCCCCCGGATTCACACGGGCATCGGCACTTCTGATTATCATATTAAGTCAAAATTTAAGTCTACACAAGCTGATATCCTGGAAAGAGGTGTAAAGGCGGTGAAATGGGCAAAAAATTTCGTGGATGACGTCGAGTTTTATGCAGAAGACGCCGGCCGTACAGATAATGAATACCTGGCCCGCGTGGTGGAAGCGGTCATAAAAGCCGGCGCAACGGTGGTTAATATCCCTGATACTACCGGTTATTGCCTGCCCCACCAATACGGTGAAAAAATAGCGTTCCTTGTAAACAATGTTTCCAATATTGATAAAGCCATCATCAGCTGCCATTGCCATAATGACCTTGGGCTGGCTACGGCAAATTCCATTGCCGGTGTGCTGAATGGTGCCCGCCAGATCGAATGTACCATCAATGGCCTGGGCGAAAGGGCAGGCAATACCAGCCTGGAAGAAGTGGTGATGATCCTGAAACAACATAGCGGCCTGGGGTATTACAGCAATGTAAAATGCCAGCAGCTGAACCCGCTGAGCCGGCTTGTTTCTGATACCATGCGTGTGCCGGTGCAGCCCAACAAAGCAATCGTGGGCAGCAATGCATTTGCTCATTCATCCGGTATCCACCAGGATGGCTTCCTGAAAAATGCGCAGACCTATGAGATCATTGCACCCGAGGAAGTTGGTGCGGAGGGTTCCCGCATCGTACTCACGGCAAGGAGTGGCCGCAGCGCCCTGGCTTACCGTTTTCAGAAATTAGATTTCCAGTTCGACAGGAATGATATTGATGTATTGTATGAGTACTTCCTGCAACTGGCAGACAGTAAAAAAGAAATTGAAGACAGCGACCTGAATATGCTCGCTTTCGAACACCAAAAAAAGATAGTAGCTACGGCTTAACATTTCTCGTGCTTAGTTTTTGTTTAATGGGTGGAGGATTCGTCCTCCACTTTTTTAAAAAATCTCCCGGGTTTAAATTGTTACAAGACATAATGAACAGCCAGACAGATATCACCGGATCAAATCAACAGGGCGGAAACGCCCAATCTCTTTTTGAAAAAGTGTGGGAAAAACACGTGGTAAAAGAAATAGCTGACGGGCCTTCAGTATTCTACATTGATAAACATTTTATCCACGAGGTTACCAGCCCGCAGGCATTTAACGGGTTGAACAAAAGGGGTATCAAGGTATTTCGTCCACAGCAAACTATAGCCACAGCTGATCACAACGTTCCCACTATCAACCAGCATCTTCCCATTAAGGAAGAACTTAGCCGGTTACAGGTGGAAGCGCTGATCAAAAATTGCGCAGAACATGGGGTAGAATTATACGGCCTCGGTCATCCTTTCCAGGGTATCGTGCATGTGATAGGGCCTGAGTTAGGGATCACACTCCCGGGAAACACGATCGTATGTGGAGATTCGCATACCTCCACCCACGGAGCTTTTGGTGCTATCGCTTTTGGAATCGGCACAAGCGAGGTAGAAATGGTACTGGGTACGCAATGCCTGCTGCAGACTAAACCTAAATTAATGCGGATCAATATTGACGGGGAGTTAAACCTGGGTGTTGTAAGCAAGGACATCGTATTGTACATCCTTTCACAAATTACAGCAAGTGGTGCCACGGGTTATGCAGTTGAATTTGCGGGCGCGGCAATACGTGCATTGTCTATGGAAGCGCGGATGACCATATGTAACATGAGCATTGAAATGGGTGCACGCTGCGGGATGATCGCACCGGACGAAACAACATTCGAATATATCAAAGGGCGGCAATTTGCACCCCAGGGTGAAGCCTGGGATAAAGCACTGGCTTACTGGAAAACATTATTCAGTGATGAAGGAACCGCATTTGACCGTGAAATAAATATTGATGCCGCGGACATCATGCCGATGATTACTTATGGCACTAATCCGGGAATGGGCATTGGCGTAAATGAAAATATCCCAACCGTTGCAGAAGTAAATGATAATGATAAGTCGGGGCTGGAAAAGTCCCTTGCTTACATGGGGCTTAAACAGGGCCAGGCCATAAAGGGACAAAAGATAGACTACGTTTTTATCGGAAGCTGCACAAACTCACGCATCGAAGACCTGAGGATGGTAGCTTCTTTTGTTAAGGGCAAAAAGAAAGCCGAAAATGTAGAAGTATGGGTTGTACCCGGGAGCCGGCAGGTAGAAAAACAAGCTATCGAGGAAGGCATCGACAAGATCTTTGAAAAAGCGGGCTTCACGCTGCGTCAACCCGGTTGTTCTGCATGCCTGGGGATGAATGAAGATAAAATTCCTGCAGGTAAATATTGCATCAGCACAAGCAACCGCAATTTTGAAGGAAGACAGGGCGCAGGTGCCAGAACCTTATTGGCAAGCCCTCTTACCGCAGCAGTGGCCGCTGTCACGGGAGTTGTAAGCGATATTAGCGAGTGGATGCCCCCAGCCTCTAAAGGGGAGCGTGACACGAGATTTGAATTATTTAAAAGCATCGAAGCACAATAATGGCTGAACAGACCACCCATAATTTAACACCAGGTTCCCCCTTCAGGGGGTCAGGGATTTTCCGTTCCTCCTACGTCCCTCTGAACATAGAGAACGTAGATACCGACCAGATCATACCAGCCAGGTTTTTAAAAGCAACCACGAGGGACGGTTTTGGCAAAAATCTTTTCCGTGACTGGCGGTACGAGGATGATGCTGAGACTAAACCAAGGACTGGTTTTGTACTGAACCAACCGCATTTTAAAGCAAACATTCTTGTTGCGGGTAGAAATTTCGGCTGTGGGTCATCAAGGGAACATGCAGCGTGGGCTATCCTTGATTATGGATTCAAAGCGGTGGTCTCTAGTTTTTTTGCAGATATTTTCAAAAACAATGCCCTGAACAATGGTTTACTACCCGTAACGGTTTCGGAGGAGTTCCTGCAAAAAATGTTCAACCAGAAAAACCAGTCACCCATCACAATCGACCTGAGAAAACAAACGATCACACTGGATGCTACCGGCGACAGGGAGAGTTTTGAAATAAGCTCCTACAAAAAAACATGTTTGCTGAACGGGTATGATGATATCAATTACCTGTTGAGCATCCAAGAAGACATTAGCACATTTGAAACAGAAAAAGCTTTTTAAAATAGATAAAATATTATCCAGGATTTAGTACCATGAGTTACAACATTGCAATTATAGAAGGAGACGGCATCGGGCCGGAGGTGACAGCACAATCAGTGATCGTTTTAAATGCCATCGCTGAAACATTTAGCCATGAATTTAATTACAGGTATTGTTTGATGGGTGCTATTGCTATCGACAAAACAGGCAATCCCCTTCCCGACGAAACAATCGAGGCTTGCCTGAATAGTGATGCCATTTTATTTGGCGCCATCGGCCATCCAAAATATGACAACGATCCAACGGCGAAAGTGAGGCCTGAGCAAGGTTTGCTGAAACTGCGCAAATCTTTACAATTGTTTGCGAATATTCGCCCGGTAACCACTTATGAATCGCTGCATCATTTGTCTCCGCTGAAAACCAAAAATATCACCGGGGTAGATTTTGTGATCTTCCGTGAACTGACCGGTGGCATTTATTTCGGAAAAAAAGAGACGAACGAAGACCAGACCTATGCCATTGATGAATGTGCATATAGCAAGGAAGAAATTGAAAGAGTGGCACACCTGGCTTTTAAAGCTGCGCAGCAAAGAAGAAAAAAATTGACCCTGGTAGATAAAGCCAACGTACTGGAAACATCAAGGTTGTGGAGAAAGGTTGTAAAAGAGCTGGCTGCCCAATACCCGGATGTGGAACTTGATTTTTTGTTCGTGGACAATGCGGCCATGCAGATCATCCTCAATCCAAAACAATTTGATGTGATCCTCACAGAAAATATGTTCGGGGATATTATCAGTGATGAAGCCAGCGTGATAAGTGGATCACTGGGCTTGCTGCCATCAGCATCCATCGGCAACGGCTCTGCACTTTTTGAGCCTATTCACGGCTCTTACCCGCAAGCCGCCGGAAAAGATATTGCCAACCCGATCGGTTCCATTCTCAGCGCGGCATTGTTATTAGACCACCTGGGTTTAAAGGAGGAAGCGACGCTTGTGAGAGATGCGGTCAACTGGACCTTACAAAATGGATTTGTGACCAAAGACATTGACACCGTGAACTTTTATTTCACATCCACGCTCGGGGAACTAATCAGTGATTATGTGACCGGGAAGATTCCAAGCCTGAAAAAAGATAATATCGAGTTGAGGAAGTCGACGATTATATAGAAACAGAGCCCTTGGGCCCTAAAGGGGAACCTTGGGTTGAAAGTTTGTAATACAAAAAAAGCAGTTCTTATTAATAGTTTCTAAACAAACACGGCCGATTTTGTTCAGTGGCGGAAACCTTTGCTGATAAAGGGTTACAGATTAGTGAAGCTTGCAGCTTTTGACAAATTTGTTGACCGGAAGTTTGTTTTTTCAAGATGGCGGGTGTATATTCGTAAAACACATCCTTCATGATGAATTCAGGAAATCATAAGATCATCTCCGCTTTGTCCGCAATTATTGTGGCGGTGATTATTATTATTCCTGCACTGCATGGAGGTGGTTAAATTGTAAGATCTATAAAACGAAATACAAGCGACCCGCCTCCAAAAAGGCGGGTCGCTTTTTTTATACACGCCCAAAAATAAATTAATGTACTACACAGAAAATACGACACTATACCTGAACGGGGCTTTTGTAAAAGCTTCCGAAGCGCGTATGGATTTTTATAGCCAAAGCCTACACTATGGATATAGCGTGTTTGAAGGTATCCGCAGTTACAGGACAGTGAAGGGGAATACAAAGATTTTTAAACCGGTAGAACATTTTGAACGCTTAAATAATTCTGCCGCTTTACTCAACATGCCTTTCAGTTGGACAATAGATGGGTTGATAGAAGCGACCTACGAATTATTAGCCCAGAACAATTTACAGGATGCATATATACGTCCCGTGGTTTATGCGCCGGCTAATATGAGCTTCGTTCAAAATGAAGAATCATTTATCGTTATAGAAGTATGGGAAATGCAGCCATTCCTTGGTGAAAAACTGCTCAGGGTAATGACCTCTTCGTTCCAGCGTCCGAATCCAAAGGGCTTTAAAATTGAAGCTAAAGCCGCAGGGCATTATGTGAACTCTATCCTTGCAAGCCAGGAAGCCAAGGCAAAAGGTTTTGATGAAGCTTTATTACTTGACATGAATGATAATGTAGCGGAAGGACCCGGCGCTAACCTTTTTTTTGAAAAAGATGGCAAATTGTTTACCCCTGCCAAAGGAAATATCCTCCCGGGAATAACCAGGGCTACGGTGATCGAGATTTGTAATGAACTGGGTATTGAAGTGGAAGAGAAATTTTTCTCCATTGAAGAACTGAGGCAGGCGGACACCATTTTCTATTGTGGAACCGCGGCAGAAGTCATAGGCTGGGAAAGTCTGGATGACCAGGTTTTAGGGGCCACGTGGGGCGGGTCTCTGGCGCAAAAAATTCAGGAGGCTTATAAACAACGGGTGGTAGAGGGTTTACCGGAAAACATGGCAGTGCCCGCCTGAATTAAGTAGACCGTTACACAGTCTGGCGGGTAAAAAAAGATAAAATGGTTGAACTAAATAAATATTCAAAAGTATTAACGCAGGACGAAACGCAACCTGCTGCACAGGCTATGCTGTACGGCATCGGGTTGACTGAGGAAGACTTGACGAAACCACAAATCGGCGTTTGCAGCATGGGTTATGATGGCAATACATGCAACATGCATTTAAATGACCTGGCAAAGATCGTAAAACAGGGTGTGTGGAATAATGACCAGGTGGGATTGATCTTTAATACAATCGGTATCAGCGATGGTATCAGCAATGGCACAGACGGTATGCGCTATAGCCTCGTGAGCCGCGACCTTATTGCAGACAGCATTGAAGCCGTTTGTGGGGGATTTTATTATGATGGCCTGATTGCCTTACCGGGTTGCGATAAAAATATGCCTGGTTCTATAATGGCCATGGGCAGGCTCAACCGCCCGTCAATCATGGTGTACGGTGGCACAATCGATCCAGGCCATTACAAAGGAGAAGACCTGAACATTATTTCTGCTTTTGAAGCCTTGGGGAAAAAATTAGCAGGCACCATTACTACAGAAGATTTTAAGGAAGTGGTAAAACATAGTTGCCCTGGGGCAGGTGCATGTGGTGGAATGTATACGGCCAATACAATGGCAAGTGCAATTGAAGCGCTCGGTATGAGTCTTCCCTACTCTTCTTCCAATCCTGCCTTAAGCGAGGAAAAGAAAAATGAATGCCTGGATGCAGGACGTGCAATAAAAGTATTACTGGAAAAAGATATTAAACCAAAAGACATCATGACAAAAAAAGCATTTGAAAATGCAATAGTCACCGTGATGATTTTTGGCGGAAGTACCAATGCCGTATTGCATTTAATTGCAATGGCAAAATCTGTAGACCTGGAATTAACACAGGACGATTTTCAACGCATCAGCGACAAAACACCGGTGCTGGCCGATTTCAAACCCAGCGGAAAATACCTCATGCAGGAACTGCACGCCCATGGGGGTGTTCCTTGCGTGATGAAGTATTTATTAAGTGTAGGATTACTACACGGCGATTGCTTGACAGTAACCGGTAAAACGGTTGCAGAGAATTTGGCAGGTGTTCCCGATTTGAA
>JAYSYY010000135.1:0-6120 GCA_043727215.1 Chitinophagaceae bacterium
CAATGCTTATTAATTTGATTCAGGGGTACATCTTTCCCCCATGCTTTCCTGAATGCTTTTATTAGGGCTTCTACTTTCCAGAACCCGGCCACCTGGTTCCGGCCCTCATAAATCTGCTGTTGATCTTCCAGGGCCTTAAAAAAGGTTTTCCCGCCGCGTTTATTGCCTATTTCTAAAACGTCAATCTCTCCCCCTTCAATATCGGACAGATATATTTTTTCGGCGTACTGGCTGCGTTTCTTCTCAATGGCTGCATTTATCAGGTAGGCATCGGGATGTTTTATTACCCAGTTTTCAAAACCCTCTTTGAACTGTGATGGCTTTACATGGTACCCGGTGGGGATGTATCTTATTTTACGCTCAATGATGATCCTTATACGGATGGCACAGGTTTTATCTTTGCGGGGTTGGTCAGTATTTAGGAGAATTGATACACTCGGCATTGTAAATGTTTAACAAATTGTGAAACGGTTGTGAAACAAATATACAATGTCTATGCAGATATTTCGTTTTATTACGGCTAATTAGGCAGAAATAAAAACCCTGCAAACCGGTGTAGATGCGTATTATACAGCATTTACAGGGGTTTGCAGGGCCTTGAAAGGTGGAGCCGACCGGACTACAATAGCCACGCCGTTAAAGGATTTCAGCTAATTGTTAAACGCTTAAAGTTTTTGCCTGGATTTAAAACTAATGTTTATATTTGTCCTGAAGTGAGAATGAGCCTGTACGATCCGCCGTTCGCCGAAGGCAAATGAGAGGCGGATAGTACAGGTAAACGCAAATGCAGCCCCTTGGCTGCACATAGACAGAAAAAACCCGGTTCGAGGATAACTCTATGTTATGTTACTCAGGTTAGCCTGTGGGACGGGCAAAAAGTTAAGTTTTATTTACAAACTTTTTGCATGAAGGGGTGGGGAATCGCGTTGGCGTTTTGTTCTTTTTCTTTAGCTGCGGAGCACAGGATTTTGCAAAAATCCATCCTTTAAAATCGCGCTTTATTTCAAAGATGAATCCATTAAAATGGTATCTAAAACTTTTAAGATTTGAGTTGAATTTACCGATGGATTTGCAATTTGCTCTAATGATGTTATCCTACGTTCTAATTGCATTCTATCCGCTTTATCTGCTCCACCGATATATTTTGTAACTTCCGTTGATAAAACACCCAACGTGAATGATATTGCGGTGTACCACCAATATCTTCTTATCTGTTTGGTGGATAGTTTCAAGTGCTCCACTTGAAGCCGATGTAATTCCAAATCAAAATCAGCTTTGTTTCTTTCGTATTTATCACCTGAAATAGTTTTTGCCATCCGCTAATCTACTCCATAATCTAATACTCCAGTGTGGCAGGGGAAAGAAAAAGAATAAAACTTGCGCGCCTGTTTAACATAATATTAATTATAGGCTGTATTTTATATGCAGTTATAATCGGCGGGCAATTTGTCCTTAGCTATTCACATGCTTGGCAGTTCCCTAACAAAAGGCTAAATTGCCAGCAAGAAGGTAAACAAAATTGTAACGAATTTCCGTTTCGTTAACAGGCATATTTTGAAAAAATGTTTCCCAGGGCAGATCCGGATAAAATATGTGAAGAGTATGGATATTGAATTAATACTTACTAAAGAAGGCAGATTTATACCTACAGCCCGGCATGAAAATCAAACATCTGAATATGTTTGCCTGGAGATGAGTTTATTAAATTTTCTGAATAGCAATCAGAATTTTATCATTGGGAAAGAATCACAGATATTGTTTACAAGGAAAGTCGACAAATCGATTGTAGCATCTTTCCCTGAAGAAACCTCAGATATTTTGAAGGATAAGATTGTTCAACTTCTATCTGAAAATAAGGTTGGTGAAAATTGTCAGTAATATCAGGTTTGGCAAATATTTCCTGAACTTTCCAACGCTTCCTTGTCCTCAATCAACCGTATACATTCGTGGCTGGCAAGATCCCGGGACTACCATCGCCGCGAACAGAAAAAAGGAAAAGATAGCCACGATAGTAACCAGGATGACTTTAAGAACACTCTAAAATAATATCCCTGGAAAATCACACTTTGACCTTAGGAAACTGCTGTGCCTCTCTTTTTTACCATCTAGATTCGAGCCGGGCTCCCTCAATTTTACCGTGAATTTTTTAAAGGTTAGCTTTGCAGCATGAATACAGCAGAAACAACAAGAGCCGCGTACCTGGAGCGGCTGAAAATTAAGGAATTAAACGCGATGCAGCTGGAGGCCGTAGAAAGTATCAGTGCCAATGATGAAGTCATATTATTATCTGCTACCGGGTCGGGAAAAACACTGGCCTTTTTGTTGCCGATACTGGAATCCCTGGAGCCAACCCTGCAACTCTGCCAGGCCTTGATCCTCGTCCCAAGCCGCGAACTGGCACTCCAGATCGATGGCGTCCTTAAACAGATGCAGGCAGGTTTCAAAATCACCTGCTGTTATGGTGGCCACAAAAGAGAAATTGAAGAAAACAACCTGGTACAGCCACCAGCGATTATCATTGGTACCGCAGGCAGAATGGCTGACCATATCCGCCGGGATAATATAGACCTGACCCATATTAAGTTCCTGGTACTTGATGAATTTGATAAAATCCTTGAACTGGGTTTCCTGGAGGAAATGGAATTTATCATCCGTTCACTCCCGGCAGTTGAGAAAAAAATGCTGACCTCAGCTACTTACACCGAGGTAGTTCCTGTCTTTGTTAACATGATCAACCCTGTGACCCTAAATGTTTTGCCGGAAAATACGATTGCATCGGACGTGTTGAGGATTAATACCTTACTTTCATCTGATAAAGATAAATTAGATACTCTTTTACAATTGATCTGTTATTGTAGTAACACATCAACCATTGTTTTCTGCAACCACCGGGAGTCTGTTGAAAGGGCGAGTACGTTCCTGAAAGATCAGGGAATCGTGAATGTATTTTATCATGGTGGGATGGAACAACAGGATCGTGAAGTGGCGCTTTGTAAGTTCAGGAACAGCAGTTCAGACATCCTGGTTACCACTGACCTTGCCAGCCGGGGACTGGATGTCGCCAATATCCGCAATATCATCCATTACCATCTTCCCCCCGATGAAGCGTCGTTTACCCACCGCAATGGGCGGACGGCAAGAATGAATAGTACCGGGAACGTATATGTTGTTTATTCTTCTGATGAAAAGCTGCCTGAATATATCACGCGGGATGCAGCTATATTCGAACTACCCCAAAGACTTACGCTGCCCGAAAAACCTAAGTGGAGCACTTTGTTTATAGCTGCAGGCAAAAAGGACAAGGTGAATAAGATTGATATTGTTGGTTTTCTCTCTCAAAAAGGCAACCTGAAAAAAGATGAGATCGGGCTGGTAGAAGTAAAAGATTTTACCGCTTTCGCCGCCATCCGCAAATCAAAAGTTGACCAGGTGATTCGGTCTATCCAGGACGAAAAGATCAAAAACAAAAAAGTAAAAATCGCCATCGCCAAATAAGGAAGGAAAAAACCATTTGACAAATGCAAACGGGAAGCATTTTGCTTCCCGTTTATTATTTTATAACTTTCGTCTTTCCTTCTCTTACCCCGCACCTGCTATCTTTGGCTTTTACCTCCTGGCCTCAACACTCCTTTTCACCATCCACCCTCGCGTTACTTCTTCTGGTACATTACTTCTTTCACCAGCTTTACGGTACGCGGAACATCCGGCAGGTAGGCTGCTACCAGGTTTGGTGCATAGTGCATAGGTGCATCCACAGATGTGATCCTACGGATGGGTGCATCCAGGTAGTCAAAACCTTCTTTCTGGATCCTGTAGGTGATCTCGGAACTCACAGAGGCAAATGGCCACTGTTCTTCCACGATAACCAGGCGGTTGGTTTTTTTAACGCTTTCCAGGATGGTAAACCAATCCAGCGGGCGAATCGTGGCGAGGTCGATGACCTCTGCTTCAATGCCTTCTTTGGCTAGTTCCTCAGCTGCCCCTAAAGCGATCTTCATCATTTTATTAAAAGAAACAATGGTAACATCTTTCCCTTCCCTTTTAATAAAAGCTTTACCTATCGGTAAAATATATTCTTCTTCCGGTACTTCGCCTTTTTCGCCATACATCACTTCACTTTCCATAAAAACAACCGGGTCATCATCCCTGATAGCTGCTTTCAATAAGCCCTTTGCATCGTATGGATTGCTCACCGAGATCACTTTTAATCCCGGGATATTGGCATACATACTTTCAAAAGCCGTAGAGTGTTGGGCTCCTAACTGTCCGGCACTACCGTTCGCACCCCTGAAAACAATCGGGCAACCGACCTGTCCCCCACTCATAGCCAGCATTTTAGAAGCTGTATTTAGTATCTGGTCCAGAGGTAATACCGCAAAATTCCAGGTCATGTATTCAACGATTGGCCTTAACCCGTTCTGCGCTGCACCCACGGCGATAGCCGTAAAACCCAACTCTGCAATTGGTGTATCGATTACTCTTTTCTCGCCGAACTCATCCAGCATGCCCTGGCTCACTTTGTAGGCACCGTTATATTCCGCTACCTCCTCTCCCATCAAAAAAACCCGTTCATCCCTTCTCATTTCCTCCTGCATTGCTTCTCTTAAAGCTTCCCTAAAGGCTATTTGTCGCATCTATGATTATAATTTAGTGCCTTGTGCCAGGCGGTACTATAAAATTGTTGGCAAATTTATTCTATCACGGGCACACTAACAAATTGGATTAAAAGGGCTCTCATGATTTTAATTTTTTAGCTACCCACAACCTGAATCAAACCAAAGAAAAAGGCTACCCGTGGGTAGCCTTTTTCTTTATCAAATTAGGAGGATCGTATTAGTTAGGAGCAATCACCGTTCCGGTAACTGTTTCCTTGCCAATTCTCAGCCTGTAGACCATTGTTTTACGTTGCGCTGATGGAACTTCATAAATCAATGTTCTCACGGTATTCTGTTCGATGGAACCCTGGTAAACCGTGGTCACTTTCTGACCTAACAGGCTATAAAGTTCCAAGGAAGCAGATCCGGTAATGGCAGACTTGATTGTGAATACAATTCTGTCTGTGTAAGGATTTGGATAAGCGGAAACTGTTACCTGTGGATCCGGATTCACTACACCATTCATTGTAATGATTGGGTCGAACTGACCACAGTTTGTATGGTCACCGTCGCTTATAGCCTCTAACTGGCTGAACAACGTTCCACTACAATTTCCGGAAAGAAGTGCAGTCCTGATTGCGTTATACAAGCTGGTAAAATTACTTGTACCTGTAGGATACCCGATATTTAAACCAGATGCAGAAGACAACAGTGCTGCCACTGCATGCCTTGCAAAGGCCTTACAATCTCCACCACCTTGAGAGATGGCCCCATGCATGGTCAGATTATTGTCAAACCCGTTGGTACCAGCTGGTAAGTTGAAATATGTATTGAAGTTTGTTGTTGTTGTAAACTTCAAGCCAGCAGGCATTTGAGCAACAGGATAATCCGCCAGTTGATCCCACAGTTCAGTATGGTTCTTCCAGAAACCTGGGCTACAACCTTCGCAACAAGGAACGGTAATGGTTTGTGTAAAGCTGGCTGTGTTACCACAAGCATCTCTAACTGTCCAAACCCTCACATAAACCTTGGGACATACTGTGATCTCCTGTCCCGGAGTGGTTACGTCTGAAACCAAAGTAACCGCACCACAATTGTCAGTGAATACCGGAGCACTCCATGGAAGCGTGCTGAAGCTTGCAGTACATATCGCTTCAATTGTTGCTGGAGCATTGTTGCTGACAGTTGGTTTGGTAAGATCCCTGGTATAGCTCACAGTTTGTGTCACAGTTTGTGTGTTGCCACAGTTGTCAGTTACTGTCCAGGTTTTTGTTGTTGAGAAACTGCAACCAGATCCTGTCTCTGATCCTACCACACCTGTAGCCGTTAAGCCGGTGCTGCAGTTGTCAGATGCAGTAGCTCCACCAAAGGCAGCAGCTATCTGGGCTGTAGTTGGGTTGCAAGCCAAAGTACCTGCAGTGGCTACTACGATCGTTGGTTTAACAACGTCTCTTGTGTAGGTCACTGTCTGAGTAGCTGTTTGTGTGTTGCCACAGTTGTCAGTTACTGTCCAGGTTTTTGTTGT
>JAYSYY010000136.1:0-17203 GCA_043727215.1 Chitinophagaceae bacterium
GCTGCATTTGCGTTTACCTGTACGATCCGCCTCTCATTTGCCTTCGGCGAACGGCGGATCGTACAGGTAAACGATTGTAAACCAACGGTTAAGGATAACAAATTTTATGTTAAACACCGGCGCTACTTTTCAACCGGCAGATTATTCAATAACTACCCCTCACTTCATTAATTTTCCCATGCATTTCCTATCTTTCAATTGTTACAAATTAATGCAAAGCACAACCTCAAAAAAATATGAGAAATATTAAAAAACTACTGTTTACCCCCCTGCTCCTGGCAGGCCTTGCCGGACTTTCGCAAAGAGTGCGAGAGCCCGCCGCAGAAATGAAAAATACTATTGTAGAAGCTATCGTAAAGGAAGCTACGGATAACTCGCAGCTGGAAAAACTGGCCCATGAACTAATGGATGGCATCGGTCCACGGCTAGTCGGCACGCCTGAGATGCAAAAAGCCGGTGATTGGGCCCTGGCTAAATATAAAGAATGGGGGATCAACGCCCGCAACGAAAAATGGGGGGAATGGCGGGGATGGCAGCGCGGTGCTTCTCACATTGATATGGTTCACCCAAGAGCTAAGTCGCTGGAAGGTATGCAACTGGCATGGAGCCCGGGTACCAATGGAAAAACAATTGAAGCAGAAGTGATCATACTGCCCTACCTGGAAGATTCCGTTGCTTTTGCAAAATGGTTGCCCGCTGCTAAAGGAAAGATCATCCTGACCTCTATGAATCAACCCACCGGCAGGCCCGACTATAACTGGGATGAATTTGGTACAAAAGAATCAGTGGACAAAATGAAAAAAGACCGGGATTCGCTGACAAGCGCGTGGAATAAACGCATCACGAATACAGGTTACAGCAGCCGTACACTACCGCCTGTACTAGAAAAAGCCGGTGCCCTGGCTGTGGTTACCTGCAACTGGTCGAGGGGTTTTGGGGTCAATAAAATTTTCAGCGCCTACACAAAAACAATTGCCTCTGTGGATATTTCCGTAGAAGATTACGGCCTGCTCTACCGGCTTGCTTCCTCCGGCATCCAACCACGAATGGGCCTGAAAATAGACAGTAAAAATCTGTCGACTGCACCGGCTTTTAATATTGTAGGAGAAATAAAAGGAACGGAAAAAGCGGGAGAATATGTAATGCTCTCTGCGCACTTCGATTCCTGGGATGGCGGCTCAGGTGCTACAGACAACGGTACAGGTACAATCATTATGATGGAGGCCATGCGCATTCTCAAGAAATTATATCCCAATCCAAAACGTACCATCCTGGTGGGGCACTGGGGAAGCGAAGAGCAGGGACTGAACGGCTCACGTTCATTCGTTGAGGATCACCCGGAAATTGTGAACAATATCCAGGCCCTCTTTAACCAGGATAATGGCACAGGCCGCGTGGTAAATATAGCTGGCCAGGGTTTCCTTAACGCCTATGAGTATATCGGCCGCTGGCTTAACGCTGTACCTGCGGACGTGCGGAAACACATTGAAACGAACTTCCCGGGTTCCCCGGGTGGTGGAGGTTCTGATTATGCCTCTTTTGTGGCAGCAGGTGCACCGGCTTTTTCTCTAAGTTCCAACAGTTGGCTTTACGGTTCCTATACCTGGCACACAAACCGCGATACTTACGATAAGATCGTGTTTGATGATGTGCGTAACAATGCCATTCTTGCTGCCATCCTGGTTTACATGGCCTGCGAAGACCCTGCAAAAGCTTCCCGCGAAAAAGTTAAACTTCCCATAAACAGCCGCACCGGTGAACCTGGTGCCTGGCCGGAACAACGAAAACCCACCCGAAAAGGCGGGATGGATTAGTCCCTTTTATATAAAGGGTGAAAAAACCTGCTTCCATTAATAGGAAAATGGCCTCCCATGGAGGCCATTTTCCTATTAATGGAAAAGTTCGTCTTACACTTCTTCTTCATTTTCTTCCGGATCGGCCGCCGCATCCGGTTCTACTCCTGCATTGTTAACACCATCATTCGTTAAAACAACGGTTTCACCGCTCTCCACACCCCCTGCTTCAGTAACCATTTCATCCAGTTCTTCCTCTTGCTCATCCAGTTGAGTAATGGCTGCAATTTCATCGCCATCATCCACTTTGATAAGTTTCACACCTTGTGTTGCACGGCCCAGTTCACTGATCTTGCTTACCGCCATACGGATGGTAATACCGGATACGCACGTGATCATCAGGTCTTCTTTCTCGGTAACGTCCAGTAAGCCGACGAGCCCGCCGGTCTTGCCGGTAACATTGATCGTTTTCACCCCCTTTCCGCCACGGTTGGTTATCCGGTAATTTGGCTCGCCTGTTTCAGGGTCATCCAGCAACGTACGTTTTCCATATCCTTTTTCACTTACCACCAGCACTGTCCTGGTTTTGTCGTCCTTGTTCACGCAGATCATTCCCACCACAGCATCTGTTTTTTCATCTACTTCAATCCCATACACACCGATACCACCGCGGCCTGTTGCACGAACTTTTGATTCGGGGAAACGAATCGCGCGGCCACTTTTAACCGCAAGCATTATCTCGCAGTTACCATCCGTCATTTTTGCGGAGATCAATTGATCCCCTTCCCTGATATCAATTGCATTGATACCACTCTGGCGTGGCCGGCTGAAATCTTTCAGCTTTGATTTATTAATAATACCATTTTTGGTGCATAACAAAATGAAGTGGTTGTTTACATATTCTTCATCTTCAAAATTCTTTACGTCAATGATGGCGCGGACTTTATCATCGGGTGGGATCTGTATCATGTTCTGTAAGGCACGTCCCTTGCTCACACGATCGCCTTCAGGGATCTTGTAAACCTGCAACCAGAAACATCTTCCTTTTTCTGTAAAGATCATCAGGGTATGATGCGTGCTAGCCACAAAAAGGTGTTCGATAAAATCTTCCTGCCTGGTACTGCTGCCCTTCGCACCACGGCCACCACGTCGTTGTTGCCTGTATTCAGTGGCAGACGTTCTTTTGATGTATCCCAGGTGAGAGATTGTAACAACAACATCTTCCTCTTCAATCAGGTCCAGCATGTTGATTTCATCATCTGCATATTCAATTTCAGACCTTCTTTCGTCACCGAATTTTGCTTTTACTTCCAGCAATTCGGTTTTGATGATATCGAAACGCATACCTTCATTTGCTAGGATCTCTTTTAATCTTTCAATCAGCTTCATGATCTCTGCATGTTCTTCGCGGATCTTATCGATCTCCATACCAGTTAAACGTTGCAGGCGCAGCTCCAGTACCGCTTTTGCCTGGATATCGCTCATACCAAAACTAGTAATCAGGCCCTCCTGCGCAAGATTTGGTGTGGCGCTTTCGCGGATCAGCCTGATGACCGCATCCAGGTGATCCAGCGCGATGATATAACCTTCCAGGATATGTGCTCTCTCCTGTGCTTTACGTAATTCAAATTGTGTGCGGCGAACCACTACCTCGTGCCTGAACGCCACGAACTCAGAGATAAGGTCCTTTAAATTCAGAATTCTTGGCCTTCCTTTTACCAGGGCCACGTTATTGATACCAAAAGAAGTTTGCAGTTCGGAATACTTGTACAACTGGTTCACCACCACCTGCGCGATGGCATCCTTTTTCAGCTCTACCACAACCCTCGTGCCTTCCTTATTGTTGCTTTCATTGTTTACATCACTCACACCGTCGATGACTTTATCCTGGATCAGGTCGCCTATTTTTTGTGTAAGCGTATCCCTGTTCACCTGGTAAGGCACCTGCGTGATGATGATCTTTTCCCTGCCTCGCGCATCCGTTTCAATGGTAGTCTTACCCCTTAGCACTACCCTTCCCCGGCCGGTATGAAAAGCCTGTTTCACCCCTTCGAATCCATAAATCGTTCCACCCGTGGGAAAATCAGGAGCTTTCACATATTTGATCAGCTCGTCTATTTCTATATCATTGTTACCAATATAGGCAATACAACCATCTACCACTTCACTCAGGTTGTGTGGCATCATGTTGGTAGCCATACCTACTGCGATACCACTGCTGCCATTTACCAGCAACTGCGGGATACGCGTTGGTAATACCGTTGGCTCTTTCAGGGAATCATCAAAGTTGAGCTGGTAGTCTACGGTTTCACTGTCAATATCTTCCATCATTGCCTCGGCAAATTTTTCCATCCTTACCTCGGTATAACGCATAGCAGCAGGAGGATCTCCATCTTCACTTCCAAAATTACCCTGGCCGTCGATGATTTTATATCTCATGGCCCAATCCTGCGCCATCCTTACCATCGTAAAGTAAATAGAGGAATCACCATGCGGGTGGTATTTACCCATCACCTCTCCCACAATACGTGCAGATTTTTTGTAGGGTTTATTGCTCGCATTTCCCAGTTCATTCATGCCAAATAACACCCTGCGGTGTACCGGTTTAAAACCGTCTCTCACATCCGGCAAAGCACGCCCAACTATCACACTCATAGAGTAATCTATGTAGAATGTCTTCATTTGCTCCTCGATGTTTACAGGGATTATTTTGCCCCTGTTGTTAAGGTTGGTACCTTCTAAATTATCCAGATTTTCCATATATTTATTTCCTCCCTTGTAGGCTGGCGAAAGTAACTATTTTCAACCGTTTAACATGAGCAAAACAGCCTTGATTGGAGTTTATTTTACACATTTTCCCTTGCGGTGTGGACAAGTATAGGGAGGTCTAACCGAGTTGCCCGAAAAAGAGGAATAAATCACCCTTATTTACCAGTATTTCAACGAATTAGGCAGAGATCAACGACCGAGAAAATCCGAAACTGGCCAAATCTTTTTAACTTGCCGCAAAACATTTCTAATTGAAAACAATTCTCCTGGTCGGCGCCGGCAAATCTGCCTCTGTGCTGATCGACTACCTGCTGCTGGAAACGGAAAAAAATGGCTGGAAATTTATCATCGCTGATGCGGACATAAATACGGTCCTGGCCAAAACCAACAATAGCCGTTTTGGCGAAGCGGTGCAACTGGATGTGACCGATGACCGGCAGAGAGAAAAATTAATCCTGCGGGCCCACGTGGTCATTTCAATGATGCCTCCTGCCCTGCATTTTTTAATCGCAAAGGATTGCGTGGAGCATAGAAAACATTTACTCACGGCCTCTTACCTGGATGAGAAGATAAGAAGCCTGCAAGATGAGATCAATCACCGCAAATTATTTTTCCTGTGCGAAATGGGCCTGGATCCGGGTATCGATCACATGAGTGCCATGAAGATCATTCAAAATATCAAGGACCAGGGAGGCACCATCCTTTCCTTTAAGAGCCATTGCGGTGGGTTAATAGCCCCAGAGAGTGATGATAATGCCTGGCACTACAAGATAAGTTGGAATCCCCGGAACATTGTGATGGCCGGAAGTGCCGGTGCGGAATACAAACTGAACGGGTTTACGGAAAAAGTATCTTACGTAAACCTGTTTGATACCGCGAATTCGGTTACGGTGGATGGACTCGGTTCATTGGCGTATTACCCTAACCGTGACTCCTTGTCTTACATTCCACTTTATAAACTACAGGAAGCAGAAACTTTCCAGCGCACAACCCTGCGTTACCCCTCCTTTTTTATCGGGTGGAATGCAATTGTGCATGCAGGCCTCACCAATGATTTTGCCCCTGTGAACCCCGAAGGTTTAAGTTTTGCAAAATGGTCGGTCAATATTCTTCCCTTTGTAAATGAAAATAACCGGGAATTGCTCAACTACCTCGGTTTGTTTGAAGAGCAACCTGTACCGGCGGATGCGAAAACATCCGCGGATATCCTGCAATGGCTTGTAGAAAAGAAGTGGCGCCTGAAGACCGCTGATAAAGATATGATCGTGATGCTTCACCAGTTTGAATATGAACTCAACGGTGAAAGAAAATACCTGGACAGCAGCCTTATCGTGAAAGGGGAAAACAACCTTCACACCGCCATGGCGAAAACAGTAGGCCTGCCCCTGGGCATCACGGCAAAGATGATTCTTGAAGGGACCCTCACAATAAAAGGTCTCTACATTCCCACGCTTAAAGAAATTTATGAACCAGTTCTGAGGGAACTGGAACTGCACGATATCTGTTTCCGGGAAAAACTCACCTGATATGATCGATCAATTGCCGGCGTTCAGCAAGGATAAAAAAGTTTTTATGCCTTCAGTGGCCGGTCGTTTGATGAAGTGTGTATTCGGATAATTGCCGATCGCCGGAATCGATTTGTCAATAACAAATTTAGGGACTCCAATGGTACAAAATGGATGAGCCCGGCTGCCGGGTATACCTGCAATGATGTGCCTATAATTATAAAAATATCAGCAAAGGTCATGATCTCAGCAGCCACTTCAATTAACGGCACCGGCTCTTCAAACCAAACGATATGTGGTCTCAGCTGCGTATCATCTTCTCCCCTGTCGCCCAGGTTGATGTCACCCCGTATTTCAAAAACTTCTTGCGGGCTTCCAAGGCTATGCATTTTAAAAATTTCTCCATGCAGGTGCACAACGTTTGTGCTGCCGGCCCGTTCGTGCAGGTCGTCTATATTTTGAGTAACGATGGTAACCTTGTAATCCTTCTCCAGTTCTGCCAATCCAACATGTGCAGCATTTGGTTCAGCAGCAGCTACATCTTTCCTGCGTTTATTGTAAAAATCCAGCACGAGTTGTGGGTTGCGGCGGAAAGCTCCCGGCGTGGCTACATCTTCTACATTATGGTCCATCCATAAACCATCACCATCGCGGAAAGTTTTAAGCCCGCTTTCTGCACTGATACCCGCACCCGTTAGTACCACGATATGTTTTTTCTGTGCCATTCAGTAAAACTAAGGATACGAATGTAGGTAAAAATACAGGCCTAGTTCAGGCTTTACCCGCGGGACTTTAACCGTCGTCTTTTTCTCCATAAATATATTGCGCCAAAAAGGATCAGCAGCAATGGCCAGATCGTGATGAGCCCGAGCTGCACATTATTAAAAGAAGATGTGCAATACCCTGCCGCTGCAGTTTGGATGCGGTTCCGCACTGATCACCCATTCCTGCCACGAAAAGTGGAAAGTGCGCATGTAGGCAAAAAAAGAAATTTATCAACCCCCAAACCGAAGTTAAAAAAGTATCGTACCTGATAGAAGTATCAGTTTTTCTCTTACTAATCATATAAAACAAACTTACAATGTTAATCAAAAAATTATCCGAAACCGGACATGAATCACCGAATGACAGAGTTGCTTCTGCAGTATCCCGCAGGAAATTCCTGGGTTACATTGGGGCAGGCTCAGCACTTTTAGCTACTGCAGGCCTTGCCTCCTGCGATAAAGATGATGATAACAACGGGGGTGTAGATCTCGGGAGTGGAGATGTGGGCATCTTAAACTATGCCTATGCACTCGAACAACTGGAGGCTGCATTCTATGTAAAGGTTATTTCTTCTGTATACTCGGGAATTACCCCCGCTGAACAGGCTTTACTTACTGACATCAGGGAGCATGAGGTAGCCCACAGGAACTTCTTTAAAGCTGCTATAACAGCTGCAGGAGCTACACCCCTTCAGGACCTGGAAGTAGATTTTAGTTCAATTAATTTCGGAAGCCGGACAAGCGTGTTGGGTGCCGCCAAAGCTTTTGAGGATCTTGGTGTTACGGCATATAACGGAGCAGGAAAGCTGCTTACCACACCAGCCTATCTTACTATTGCCGGTAAAATCGTTTCAGTTGAAGCACGCCATGCGGCTTTAATTGCAGATTTAATTTCTAACGGCACCTTCGCCGATACAACAGATGCCAATGGACTCGACACAGCCAGGACGCCAGCACAGGTATTAGCAATCGCAGATACCTACATCGTTACAAAAATCAATGCAAGTAATTTACCAACCTCTTAAATTTAATCATTATGAATTTGCAGAATATAATAACCGAAATAGAAAAAAAAGATCCTGAAGTTTTTGATAAACTTAGTGACAGGAGAAAAGTAATGAAGGATTTTAGCCGCTTCGCAGGTAAAGTTGCCTTGGCGTCTCTTCCGTTTGCTTTTGGAACCATGTTCAAAAAAGCGTATGGTCAAACAACCGCCGATATTATTGGCGTATTAAACTTTGCACTTACTCTGGAGTACCTTGAGTCAGAGTTTTATAAGGCAGGTGTAGCTGCTCCACTCTTAATCCCCGCCGGTACGCCGGCAGTAGCTGCACTTACAAAAATCAGGAATGATGAAAATGCACACGTGACGTTTTTACGCAGTGCAATCACTGCAGCTGGTGGAACCCCGGTTACATTAACAGCAGCCAGTTTTGATTTCACTGCACGTGGTAATTTCAATACGGTTTTTACAAATTATGATCTTTTTCTGGCTGTAGCACAAACATTTGAAGATACGGGTGTGAGAGCTTATAAAGGACAGGCAGCCAATTTAATGTCAAACAATGATGTACTTACCGCAGCATTGAATATTCACTCTGTGGAAGCCAGGCACGCTGCTCATATTCGTTATATGAGAAAAGAAAGGCAAACTGCTAATCCTTCAAATGCTTTATACGTTGGTAATATTAAACCGTGGATCACACTTAACAATAGCAACATTGGTTCTTCGGCTGTACAGGCGAGTTATAATGGTGAACAAGTTACCACACAGGCAGGTGTTAACATCCTGAACGTGGGAGGACAGACATTTACTCCAGAAAATGCATCAGAAGCTTTTGATGAAATCCTTACCAAACCAGAGGTTGAAGCGATCGTGGCTCCGTTTATTCGCTAGTTTTAATTTACAATTTATAATGGTCATGTAAAACGCATGGCCATTTTTTTTTGCCTGATCTGCCAGGTTCATGCAACGCATTTTATCCAATAAAAACACATTCGTTAGTGATAAACAACTAATTGATTTGAAGCGTTCTGAGTTTTATGGATCACTTGGAAGGGTTGCAGGGGCACCTGGTAAGGTCTGTCGGCGCAGCATTGGAAAAAAGTTGCATTTAGGTGACCCCCTGTGCATGCCCCCGATTGATACTAAATTAGTTGGAATCAACATAGCGGTCCTTTTATGTCTGCCATCTTCATAGCCTTTACAGCCGGGATCAAAAGATTTTTTCATTATCAATACCGAAATATGCCCTCGGGATTATTTTGATCGTGTTGACAGTGATAGCCCCTTCGCCGGATTGAATCAGCCAGCTACAGTTACCATTCCACTTGTTATACTTTATAAAATAAGCATCCGGCCCGCTATGAAGGTAGAAAGTCAAAACACGGCGTAGAGTGAGGCATTGGGCGATCTTTCCAGTCAATAAAATTCAGTCAATCTGTTAGGAGTTACCTCTGCAGTTTAAGTCATAAAAAAACCGGCAATCTGCCGGTTTTATAAATATTATGTATGTAATCAGGCTTTCGCGGGAATCACAACCTCTTCTTTTTTAATAGTTCCCTCTTTCATTCCCTCCTGAATTTCAGATGTTACATGGTCCTTAGCATCTTTAAATTCCCTGATGCCTTTTCCAATTCCTCTCATGAGGTCAGGAATCTTTTTACCACCAAATAATAATAACACAATTATTACTATAAAAATCCACTCAGATCCGCCGGGCATTGAAAAAAGCAACGTAGCAGATGGAATACTGTTAATCATAAAATTAATTTATAGGTATGAAAAATATTTATAGCTTGCCCGTTATCTAATAATGACAGGCACTAAATTTACGAAAAGAAGTGCTCCTTGGTTTTAAAAAATAAATTCAATTATTATGGGATACTGGCTTGTGAAATCAGAACCTTTTAAATATAGTTGGGATGATCTTGTAAAGGACAAAAAGGCCGTGTGGGATGGAGTAAGAAACTATGCAGCCCGGAATAATCTTAAAGCGATGTCAAGAGGGGATATGGTTTTTTTTTACCATAGCAATGTGGGTGTGGAAATAGTAGGGATTGCTGCAGTGGCAAAAAATGCTTACCAGGATCCCACTACTGACAATGGAGCCTGGGTGGTGGTGGACCTTAAACCAATTAGAAAACTTAAAAAAGCTGTACCGTTGGATAGAATAAAAAAAGACACTAGATTGGCAAAGATGGACCTGGTAAGATTGGGCCGGCTGTCTGTTCAAACTGTCAAGGAGGAGGAATGGAATATAATACTGGAAATGGCTGGTGATTAGTTTTCTGGACCCGTTATTCCCAGCCAGCTGCTAATACATCCGCAATATGCCTGGTCTGTATCGGCAGGCTTTTATTTTTAATGATACCATCCAGTTGCATCAGGCAACTAAGATCTGTAGAAATGACAAACGAAGCGCCGGTGGCAAGTGCATTGGTTAACTTTTGGTCTGCCATTGCCGTAGAGATTGAATCAAATTTTACCGCGAAGGTGCCGCCGAACCCACAACAGGTTTCATTATCGTTCATCTCAACCAATTCAAGCCCTTTCACATGTGTTAGCAACTTTCTCGGCCCGGTTTTTATTTTGCATTCCCTCAGCGCTGCACAACTGTCATGATAAGTGGCTTTTGCTTCCAGCACAGCACCAAACTTTTCTATTTTTAAAACTTCTGTCAGGAATTCGGTGAACTCATACACCCTCTTGCCAAGACCTTTTACGGTATTAGGTGCCGCGGAGTTATCGAATAATTTCGGGTAATAATTTCTTACAAACCCCGTGCAGCTAGCGCTCGGGGATACAATGTAATCTGTATTGTCAAAGTCTTTAAGGAATTTAGTAGCGACTGCCCTGCACTCATCTGTGAAACCCGCATTGTAAGCGGGCTGGCCGCAACAGGTCTGGTTGGTATTATAGAACACTTCGCAGGCGGCTTTCTCCAACACCTTTACCATATTAAAAGCAGTCTCTGGAAAGAGCTGGTCTACAAAACAGGGAATGAATAACTGAACTTTCATGAGTTTCGTGTTCCTGGTTCAAGGTGCTGTCAAATCAGATGGGCCAACTTTTAATATTGCCTCGGAATAAGAGGGCACTATTCGGGATTCGAAATCCACCATCCTTAAATAGAGTGCGCAAGCGCGACCATTTTAATTGCTGTGGCCGCAGCCTCCTCCCCTTTGTGTCCGTGGATCCCGCCAATTCGCTCATCTGCCTGTTCCTGGGTATCTACTGTAAGTACACCAAAAATGGTGGGAATGGGTAATTGCAGATTTAATTGAACAACCCCGTTGGTAACAGCATTACAGACATACTCAAAATGCGGCGTATCACCTTTGATCACACAACCTAGTGCGATAAAGGCATCGGGTTTACAATCCTTGTATTTATTTTTCTCCCAGTAATAATTAATGGCGAATGAAATTTCAAACGCACCGGGAACTGTAAGAATAGTGGACGCAATATTATGTTCCCGGAGCTTCCTTAGACAACCTTCTTCAAGTTTATCTACAACCGGCGCATTCCATGCAGTGCGCACAATAACAACACAGGCATCCTTTTTTAATTGAATGCCTGTAGTGTCAAATATTCCAGATGAGCTGAATGCCATATTTATTTTTATTAATCCAGTACGCCCAGTTTGGCCAGGTATTTATCGATCTCACCACTTTGCACTGCGGCATTAGAAGGATATTTTTCCTTCAGTTCCTGGAAAAGGCTGATTGCTTCTTTGCTGTTGCCGGTAGCATCAGAATATTTCGCTGCTACTAAGAGTGCATCTGCCGCAAAAAACTCATCTTTTTCATTGACGTTAGAAGCTTTCTTATAATATTCCAACGCATCGGATGTTTTTTTCTGCTCTGCATAAGCATGGCCCAGCATCAGGTATGCTTTGCTTTGAACCTGGGATGCGCCATTGCCCTCGAAGTCTTTCAGGAACTTAATCGCTTTATCAAACTCTTTAATATGCAGGTAACTTGCACCTGTCATATACTTTGCACGGTTACCCGCCGCAGTTGCGCCATAATTATTGATCACCTTCAGGAGGCCTGTTACTTTAGCGCCTTCCAGGTCTCCCCCATTGATCACAATGTTTACTGAATCTTTGTTAAAACCGCCGGCAGCCATTTTATCAAATAGGCTTTCTGCAGCAAAAACCATTTCGCTGGCTTCTTTCTCCCTTGGCGCAGCAACGAAATTTTTATAACCGTACCATCCGGCAATTAAAAGTATAATGGCTGATCCTACATAAATGATGGGCCTGCTGTATTGTTCCCAAAAATTAGACGGCCTTGTTTCCGTTACCGGTGTGTCTGCTACTACAGTTTCTGTTGCTTTCTTCTCTGCCATTTTTTATAAAAGTTATTGTGTCGGTTTTGATTTGGTTTATATTTTTTCAAAAAATTAATCCATTATAAAAGGATAATCCTTCTGCACATACACGTCCTTTAATAATTCGTCGTCAGCAGGCCATGGACTCTCCTCCGCAAACTTCACAGACTCTTCCACTTCCAGCCTCACCCTTTCAACAATCGTCTCGATCTCGCTATCCGGCAAACTGTACTGCTCTTTCAAGACTTTCAGGACGTGTTCAATAGGATCTTTTTCTTTATACTCCTCCAATTCTTCTTTGGTGCGGTATTTCTGTGGATCACTCATGCTGTGGCCCTTGTAACGGTAAGTTTTTATTTCCAGCAACGTAGGACCGCCTTTCTCTCTTGCACGGTTAACAGCCCTCAATACGGCATTGTGTACATCTTCGGGGCTCATGCCATCGACACTGTCGCTTGGCATTTCGTAGGCGTCCGCCAGTTTATAAATATCAAGGGTTTTACTCGTACGTGCTACGGAAGTCCCCATTGCATAATGGTTATTTTCGCAAATAAAAACAACCGGTAAGTCCCACAACATCGCCATGTTAAAGGTCTCGTGTAACATTCCCTGCCTGGCTGCACCATCCCCAAAAAAACAAATTACCACATTTTGGGTGCCATTATACCTTTCAGCAAAAGCAAGGCCTGCGCCGGTACCAATCTGGGCACCCACGATACCATGGCCGCCAAAAAAATTTTCTTTTACGCCAAAAAAGTGCATGCTGCCCCCTTTTCCTTTGCTGCAGCCGGTGGCTTTACCATAAAGTTCCGCCATACAGCTTTTAGCAGATATACCCTTCGCAATTGCAAGGGCATGATCCCTGTATGCGGTAATAAACTTATCATCCGGATTTGTGGCGGTCATGCAACCTGCAGCTACTGCTTCCTGCCCGATATAAAGGTGGCAGAATCCACGAATCTTCTGCATCCCGTACAACTGGCCTGTTTTTTCTTCAAAACGGCGCAGTAACAACATTAATTCATACCAGTAGAGGTAGGTTTCCTTTGAAAATTTTGTAGCCAATCCTGAAAATTTTAGGTTGCAAATATAAGGGAGAAAGAGGAATTAGTTTCATAACTGCCAAATTGTATTCCTCTAATGTTGATGAACGGGGCGGGACCCCCACCTTCGCTAAAAAAATGTAACCTGACCAGTTACAAAGACAAGGCTAAACCCTAAAGGCTTTAACTTGCAGTCCCATGCTTTTTCTTTCGAAGATATCAGTCACTCATTTTAAAAATTACGATTTTACTTCATTTGACATTCCATCAAGGGTGGTAGGTATTTGTGGCCTGAATGGCAAAGGCAAGACCAACCTCCTGGATGCCATCTATTACTGCTGCTTTACGAAAAGTTATTTTACCAGCAGCGATCAGCTGAATATCGGTTTTGGTAGAGAAGGCTTCCGGCTGGAAGCTAATTTTCATAATGAAAGAGGACCGCAAAAAGTAGTTTGCATCAACCGCGGATCAGCAAGAAAGGAGCTGTACCTCAACGATGTACCTTATGAGAAATTTTCCAAACATATCGGCCTGCTGCCGGCAGTGGTTATTGCCCCGGATGACGTAGAGATCATCACAGGGGGCAGTGAGGAAAGAAGAAAACTGGTAGATACTATTTTGTGCCAGCTGGATCCCCTTTACCTGCAACACCTGATGACCTACAACAAGGTTTTGCTGCAGCGGAACAGCCTCCTGAAGCAGTTTGCCGAAAAAGGTAGTACGAATGACGAACTCCTGCAGATCCTGGATGAACAGCTTACGGGGCCCGGGAAATACGTTTTTGAATCCCGAAAGAATTTTGCGGTCAGTTTCCTCCCGATGGTGCAGGCTTTCTATCGGCAGATCGCCGAAAATGACGAACAGGTGCGTATTCTCTACGAAAGTAAAATGCACCAGCACAGTTTTGAGGATCTCCTTACCAGGAACCGGGATCGCGACCTTTACCTCCAGCGTACCAATGCAGGGCCACACAAGGATGACCTTTATTTTGAATTGAATGGCCAGGCTTTCAGGTTCATTGCTTCGCAGGGCCAGCGCAAGAGCCTGCTGTTCGCTTTAAAACTTGCAGAATATGAAATCATAAAGGAAAAGAAAGGGTTTGCTCCCCTCCTCCTGCTCGATGATGTTTTTGAAAAACTGGATGATACGCGGATGAAAAACCTTCTTCACTGGGTGTGCAATGAAAACCAGGGCCAGGTTTTTATCACCGATACCCACCGCGAGCGGCTGCAATTTGCATTCGAGCAATTAAAAGTGGACGGGCAGATAATAGAATTATAAATTACCTTTGTTTGATGGGAGAGATGTCGTTACAGGATGCCATGCAGCAGTTTTTGCGGAACAGTAAGTTCCGGACTTATATCCAGGCCATCCAGGTAGAAGAAGTGTGGGAGCAGATCATGGGGAAGACTGTTGCTAAATACACCGATAAGATCCAGATCATCGGCAGCACACTCTTCATCAGCACCACAGTTGCCCCACTTAAAAACGAATTACTTTACCAGAAAGATACCATCATCCAACGTGTGAACGACTCATTTGGAGAAAACGTTATCAAGGAAGTGGTGATTAAGTAAGTTCATATTTGATAGTTCATTGCTGATAGTTGAAAGTCCGTAGTCAAAATACAGTGGCCAATTGACCATAAGTAAAAGGGAGTGAGCAATGGACAATCCTCCGCATCATGCAATAGTCCATGGACCGTGGTCCATCAACCATCAACTACCTATTCTCAATCGGCCTCACTGTATATCCTTCCTTCCGCAACAATGCAATTAGTCCTTTATTTCCGACGAGGTGGCCTGCACCAACCGCGATAAAGATATTTTTTTCAGGGAGGATAGTCCTGAGCTGGCCTACCCAATTGATGTTTCGTTTATCCAGTAAAAATTCGAGGCCATCCTGCATTCCAAATTCCGGGTGGTTAAACATTGCTTCAATCTGTTCTATTTTTTGCGATTTGTAGACGGTCATCATCGTATCAAAATACATCCGGTATTTCGACAGACTATCGATGCTGCCTAACAGACTTTTTGCCTGTTGTGTGTACGGAATACTGTCAAAAACAGAAGCCTGGAAGGCGATCGTTTCAAATCCCTTTATTTCTTTATGGTCCTTTCCTGCAATCTTCAGTAACTCCTGCTCTACACCACTGGGGTTTTTGCATGGCATCATTTTCGGGTATAGAAATGCCTCAAGGAAGGAAGGTTTCATTTTTTGAAAACTCGTAAGGGCGACATGAAGAGAATCTTTAAAAAATGTATTAACGCGGTTGAATTCATCTTCGGTGTAAAGAGCTTTGAGTGTGTGGCCATTTTTCATATTCATAAAAAACATCGCACCGAGTGTATTTGCTGCATCATCAAGGTCCATTTCAAAATACACTTCCTCTGCATCTTTTAGAGCGGAAAGCAGGTTGTCGCTAAACCTGATATCATCTTTGCACATCATATGGAAAGTACCAAAAAGATAACTTGGTTTTTTCAGGCCCTTGCCGGAGATCTCCCAAAGCAGGCTGTTGCCATCTATATTGGTGGGTAAAGTTGGAGCCGGCTGGGAACGGCAGCCAAGCACTGCCAAAAGCAGTGATAAAAAAAAAGTAGCTTTCATCTGAGTCGTTTGAGTGCGAAAATAATCTTTTTTTAATGCAATAGGTTATTCGCGGGGGCCGTGCTTCTCCACAGCATAAAATAGCAAATAATTAACTCAAAGAAAAAAGCGGGCAACCGTGCAGCAAAAGGGTAAGTATTTTTATCACGCTGTTGAACCTCGCAGTTTCACTGATGTGCCACAGGTTGATAAAACGATTATTGGACATAAAGAAACCACAGTAACTAAAGAGGCTTATAATGATATGGAAAAGGGTTGGCCAAATGACAAATGATGGCCGGAATAAAATCAGGTTCCTGATTATAAGTGACTGGTTAATGTTTACGCAATGCCGTAGAGGCTGCCACCTTTTTCAAATAAAGCGTCAACGGCTTTCTCCACCGACGGGTCTTTGACGAGGGGCGGAGCATGGTGGGGTTTTATCCTGGCATCCATTACCAGCGGCCCCCTGCAGCCCCAGTGTTTGTGTACGGTAGTAGCCCCAATGCCGTAGATATCATGTGAGGGGTTACATCTTGTGAATGCGATCCAAAGAAAATTATTTAATTGTTCGCTGACAAAACCAGCATCATCCGCCAAAATGAGGAAAGGGATATTGCTGAGAAGGTCAGCATGCGGAACCAGCTGTTCATCCAGTTTTTTTATTTCAGCAGCAGTTGTGTCATAAGACCCAAAAATTGTCGACTGTAAAACTACCACACCTGGTATCACCAGCTTTGGATTCACAAAACCACTTAGTTCCTGCAATACTGTGGGTACAGAAGTTGCCAGTTCCCTTTTTACTTCGCCATAGGCAGCAAACACAACTTTGCTGCCGGTGTTTAAACCTGTGCCGGAATAATCAAGTGTGTCGATTGTGGTGTTGGTATAAAAATGAACATCTCGTTCCAGGTCTATTCGCTGCAAGACAAAATGCAGGTATTTTTCTATAGGATGGGTCGTCAAGGTATTTTCGTCATCAGCGGTGATAAACAAAAATTTCGCGAGGCTCAGCTGGCCCGTACCCAGTATATGGTTGGCGATTGTGAGTAATTCCGCCGGTTGTTTGGTTTGCGCGTATGGCGTATAACGTTCGCTTCCCACTGCCAGCAGTAAGGGATGCACCCCAGAAGCATCCACAGCCTGCACCTCTTTGAGACCGGGTATCTCCTGCTGCAATGCGTTTCCGGCAATTTCATGAATGAGCTGGCCAAAACTGGTGTCTTCCTGAGGTGGCCGCCCCACAACGGTGAAAGGCCAGATGGCATTATTTTTTGCATAGACTTTATGCACGCGCATTAAGGGAAATAAATGAGCGAGGCTGTAATAGCCCAGGTGATCACCGAACGGACCTTCCGGTTTATTTTCACCCGGCCTTACTTCACCGGTGATAACAAAATCT